>NZ_BMPJ01000007.1 GCF_014647535.1 Thermus composti
TTTACCCAAGCCCCCTTCTTTATTGGCGTGTCAATGGATATGCGGGTGAATATCCGAAAGGGGGGTTAGGAGGAAAGAAGTATGCGGAACGCTAAAGGCTTCACCCTGATTGAGCTTCTGATCGTCATCGCCATCATCGGCATCCTGGCGGCGGTGCTGGTGCCCAACCTGCTCAACGCCCGCCGCACGGCCCAGATCCGGGCCGAACAGGCCTACATCCAAAACGTCTACAAGGTGGCCAACGCTGCAATCGCCGAGGATCCTAACATTGATGAGAAAGAAGTTGACCTTGACTGCAAGCCCGGCTACACGGTAGGCAACTACGATGCCGGGACCGCACCGGCAACCCTCACGGATTGTACCGTTGACTACGACCCCGCTACCCAGACTGTGACCATTAGCTGGGGCGGCGCTACTGACGAAGGTCTAACTTTCCCTTAAAGATCTAGAGGCTAAACGTACCGCCCCTCCTAGGAGGGGCGGTCTTTTATCCCAAGCTGGCCTGAGTCTTTTAGAACTCCTTTTGGCACTCGCCCTGCTGGCCCCGCCTGAAGCCACCCGGTCAGCTAGACCCCCACCCCCTCGTAGACCGCCTCCAGGGAAAGCCTCCCCCCCAGGCAGGGCACCTCCAGCTCCCCCGCCTCCGCCACCCGGTAAAGCCATTCCTCCCCCTCCCGGGTGTAGGCCTCCACCCTCCGGGCGCGGCTATCCACCAGGAGGTAGCCCTGGAGGGTAGGGATCTCCCGGTAGCGCCAAAGCTTCTCCCGCCGGTCTATGGCCTCGGTGGCCTCGGAAAGGACCTCCACCAGCAAACAGGGGTTCTCCTCGTAGTGGCTGTGGGGAGGCTCCCCCTGGCAGACCACCATGAGGTCGGGGTAGTAAAAGGTGGCCCTCCCGATGCGGAGCTTCACCGTCTCCGTGTAGATGCGGCACCCCTTGGCCCTGGCCAGGGGCCTGAGGAGGACGTAGAGGTTGCCCACCAGAAGGTTATGCACCCGGCTTGCCCCGGCCATGGCGTGGGGCACGCCCTCCAAAAGCTCGTGCCGCACGGCCTGCCTCTCCTCCCAGGCCAGGTACTCCTCGGGGGAAAGGAGCTTTAGCCTCTCGGCTGCCTCTCCCATAAGGCCCATTCTACGCCCCAGGCCCTGTGCTACCCTAAGGGCAATGACCACGGAGGAGCGCCTCTACAAGCTGGAGGGGATCGTGGAAGGGGTCATGGCCACCCTTCCCGACCGGGTCTCTTCCTTGGAGCACCGTATGGACCTCCTCCGCCAGGAAGTGCGGGAGGAGATGGCCAGGCTAGAGGCCAAGATAGAAGGCCTGCGCCAGGAGGTGAAGGCCGAGATCGCAGACCTACGCCAGGAGATGGTAGGCCTGCGCCAGGAAGTAAAGGCCGAGATCACGGACCTGCGCCAGGAGATGACAGGCCTGCGCCAGGAGGTGAAGGCCGAGATCGCAGACCTACGCCAGGAGATGACAGGCCTGCGCCAGGAGGTGAAGGCCGAGATCGCAGACCTCCGGCAGGTGATGGCGGGCCTACGCCAGGAAGTAAAGGCCGAGATCAACACCGCCCTCAACCGCCTCATGCTCTACTTCACCGCCCTGGCGGCGGGGCTTGCCCTCCTCACCCTCCTCCGCTAAGCCGTGCGCTCCAGCTCCCCCTCGAGCCCCTCCCCCGGCTCCACGTAAAGGGGAGCGAAGGGAGCCTCCTGGTAGAGGCGCACCCGGCCCAAGCGGGAGGCCTCGAGGAGGGCGGCGAAGCCCACGGCCTTCTCCGACCAGGTGGCGAGGGGGAGGGCGTGGAAGGCCACGCGCCCTTTGAGGAAGGCCCTTATCCTTTCCCAGGCCTCCCTTAGGCCAAAGGCCTCAGGGGGCAGGTGGAGGACGGCCTTGCGGAAGCCCCGGGCCGCCTCGGCCAGGGCCCTTGGGGAAAGCCTCAAGGAAGGCTTGGGCAAAGGGGGTGGGGAGACGGGAAGGAGGCGGGCCCGCCGCTTAAGGCGGGCCTCGAGGAAGGCCACGGTCTCGGAAAGGTCCAAAAGGACCTGGACCAGGGGGGCCTCCTCCCCTTCCTCCTTTGGGGTAAGGGCCTTTTCCGGGGAAAGCTTCAGCACCAAAAGCTCGGCCAAAAGGGGAAGGAGCTCGCTTTTCGCCCGCAGGTCCTCGGGCACCTGGGCCAGGGCCTGCTCCACGATGAGGAGGACGGGTAGGCCTCTCGGGGAAAGCCTTCCCCGGCGCAAAGCCTCCCTAAGGGCCTCCGGCGTGCCGGAAAAACCGGGGAACTCCAGATGGATCACGAGAGCACCGGCCGCTTCCTGGGCAAAAGAAGGCCCACCTTCTCCCGCACCTCCTCCATGGTGGCCTGGGCCACGGCCCTGGCCCGCTTGGCCCCCTCGAGGAGGGCGTCCATCACGTAGTCCGGGTCCTTCCTCAGGGCCTCGGCCCTTTCCCGGATGGGGCGCAGGGTCTCCATGAGGTGGTCAAAGAGGATCCGCTTCACCACGTAGGTCCCCACCCCCGCCTTCCGGTACTCCTCCTTCAGGGCCTCCACCAGGTCCTTGGGGGCAAAGTAGGAAAGGTAGGTGAAGACGATGGTGCGCTCGGGGTCCCCGGGGTCGGAAAGGCGGATCCTCTGGGGGTCGTCGGGGAGGTGCTGGATCTTCTGCCAGATGCTCTCCTCGGGCTCCAGAAGGCCGATGGTGTTGCCCAAGGACTTGCTCATCTTGGCCTTGCCGTCAATGCCCGGCACCCGGGGGGCCTCGGGGTTTAGGAGGGCCTGGGGTTCGGGAAAGGTTTCCCCGAAGAGGTGGTTGAAGCGGCGGGCGATCTCCCGGGTGAGCTCAATATGCTGCACCTGGTCCTCCCCCACGGGAACGGTGTCCGCCTTGTAGATGAGGATGTCCGCCGCCTGCAAGACGGGGTACATGAGGAGGCCGGACCAGACGGTCTCCTGCTTGCTGGCCTTGTCCTTGAACTGGGTCATGCGGGTGAGGTCCCCCAAAGGGGTCAGGGTGGTGAAGACCCAGGAAAGTTCCGTGTGCTCGGGCACGTGGGACTGGACGAAGAGGGTGACCCGCTCCGGGTCAAGCCCGGCCGCGATGTTCACCAGGGCGGCCTCAAAGGTGCGCTGGGCCAAGGTCTTGGGGTCGTAGGCCAGGGGGTTGGTGAGGGCGTGGTAGTCCACGATGCAGAAGAAGGCGTCCCGGCCCAGCTTCTCCCCGATGGCCACCCACTGCTTGATGGCCCCCAGGTAGTTGCCGATATGGATTTCCCCCGAGGGCTGGATGCCGGAAAGCACCCGTTTCATGGCCTAAGTGTAGCAAAAGCCAAGGCCCCCTTGCGGGGGCCCTTTGGTGCCGGGGGCGGGACTTGAACCCGCACGCCCTTGCGGGCACATGACCCTGAATCATGCGCGTCTACCAATTCCGCCACCCCGGCAGACGCAAGGGTTATTGTAGGGGGGCCAAGGCTTTCCGTCAAGCTTGACCCCAAGGGCCAAACCCCTTAGGCTAAGGGGCAATGCGGCGGGGCATCCTGCTAGACCTAGGCCGGGCGGGCCCGGTCTAGGGAGGCCTTTCCGCTTTCCCCCGGGCCCCAAAGACCCGGGGGGATTTTTATAGGGAGGGAGCCATGGGGAAAACGCTTTACGAGAAGGTTTGGGAAGCCCACGAGGTGCGGAAGCTCCGAAACGGCCAAAGCCAGCTTTTCATTGACCTCCACCTCCTCCACGAGGTCACGAGCCCCCAGGCCTTCGGGATGCTTAAGGACCTGGGCCTTCGGGTACGCTACCCCCACCGCACCTTCGCCACCGTGGACCACATCGTCCCCACCCACGACCGCACCGAGCCCTTCCAGGACCCCCTGGCCCAAAGCATGCTGGAAGCCCTCAGGGCGAACACCAGGGAGCACGGGATCACCTTCTTTGACTTAGGAAGCGGCAACCAGGGGATCGTCCACGTGATCGGGCCCCAGCTTGGCCTCACCCAGCCCGGGATGACCATCGCCTGCGGGGACTCCCACACCTCCACCCACGGGGCCTTCGGGGCGGTGGCCTTCGGCATCGGCACGAGCCAGGTGCGGGACGTGCTGGCCACCCAGACCCTGGCGGCGCAAAAGCTCAAGGTGCGGCGCATCAACGTGGAGGGCAAGCTTTCCCCCGGGGTCTACGCCAAGGACGTGATCCTGCACATCATCCGGCACCTGGGGGTCAAGGGGGGCCTGGGCTACGCCTACGAGTACGGGGGAAGCGCCGTGGAGGCCATGGACATGGAAAGCCGCATGACCCTTTGCAACATGTCCATTGAGGGCGGGGCCCGGGTGGGGTACGTGAACCCCGACGAGACCACCTTCCAGTACCTCGAGGGCCGCCCCTACGCCCCCAAGGGGCCTGAGTGGGAGGAGGCCAAGAAGCGGTGGCTTTCCTTCCGTTCCGACCCCGACGCCCATTACGACGACGTGGTCACCTTCCGGGCCGAGGAGATCGCCCCCACGGTGACCTGGGGCATCACCCCAGGGCAGGCCATCCCCATTGACGGAAGGATCCCCCTCCTGGAGGAACTCCCCGAGGAGGAGCGCCCCGTGGCCGAGGAGGCCCTGGCCTACATGGGCTTCAAGCCGGGGCAGCCCATCAAGGGGGTGCCCATCCAGGTGGCCTTCATCGGAAGCTGCACCAACGCTAGGCTTTCCGACCTCCGCGAGGTGGCCCGCTACCTCAAGGGGCACAAGGTGAAGAAGGGGGTAAGGGCCCTCGTGGTGCCGGGCTCGGAGTGGGTGGCGAAGAAGGCCGAGGAGGAGGGGATCGCCGAGGTCTTCCGGGAGGCGGGGTTTGAGTGGCGGATGCCGGGGTGCTCCATGTGCCTGGCCATGAACCCAGACCGCCTCGAGGGGGACGAGCTTTGCGCCTCTAGCTCCAACCGCAACTACAAGGGCCGCATGGGAAGCCCAAGGGGCCGCACCGTCCTCATGAGCCCCCTCATGGTGGCGGCGGCAGCGGTGGCCGGGGAGATCGCCGACGCCCGGGAGGTCTTCGGCGTGGTGGGTGCCCGTTAAGGAGGTAAGCATGCTGGAGAAGTTCACCGTGATCCGCGGCAGGGCGGTGCCCCTGAGGGGCGAGGACATTGACACGGACCGCATCATCCCGGCCCGCTTCATGAAGGTCCTCACCTTTGAGGGCCTGGGCCAGTACCTCTTCTACGACGAGCGCTTTGACGAAAAGGGGAACCCCAAGCCCCACCCCTTGAACGACCCCCGCTACCAGGGGGCCACGATCCTTCTGGTGGAGTCGGGCTTCGGCTCTGGAAGTAGCCGCGAGCACGCCCCCCAGGCCATCAAGCGGGCGGGGTTTAGGGCCATCATCGGGGAAAGCTTCGCCGAGATCTTCTTCGGCAACGCCACCGCCATCGGCCTCCCCTGCGTGACCCTCGCCCCAGAGGACCTGGGCGTCCTCTTCCAAAGGGTGGAGGAAGACCCCAGCCTGGAGATTGAGATAGACCTGGTCAACAAGGAGGTGCGCTTCGGGGACCGGGTGGCGCCCCTTTTCCTCCGGGAAGAGGCCCGGGAGGCCCTGGTGGAAGGGCTTTGGGACCCCATCGGGGAGCTTTTGGAAGCCGGGGAGCTTTTGGACCAGTTTGACCAGAAGCTCCCCTACCCCAGGAGGGCGGAATGAGGGTGGCCGTGCTCCCGGGGGACGGGATCGGCCCCGAGGTCACGGAGGCCGCCCTAAGGGTCCTCAAAGCCCTGGACGAGGCCCATGGGCTTGGCCTCGCCTACGAGGTCTTCCCCTTTGGCGGCGCGGCCATAGACGCCTTCGGCGAGCCCTTCCCCGAGCCCACCCGAAAGGGCGTGGAGGCGGCGGAGGCGGTGCTTTTGGGGAGCGTGGGGGGGCCCAAGTGGGACCACCTCCCCCGCAAAATCCGCCCGGAGACGGGGCTTCTCGCCCTACGGAAAAGCCAGGACCTCTTCGCCAACCTCCGCCCGGCCAAGGTCTTCCCCGGGCTGGAAAGGCTTTCCCCCTTGAAGGAGGAGGTAGCCCGGGGGGTGGACGTCCTCATCGTGCGGGAGCTCACCGGGGGGATTTATTTCGGCGAGCCCAGGGGGATGTCCGAGGCCGAGGCCTGGAACACGGAGCGCTACAGCAAGCCCGAGGTGGAGCGGGTGGCCAGGGTGGCCTTTGAGGCGGCGAGGAAGCGCCGGAAGCACGTGGTGAGCGTGGACAAGGCCAACGTCCTCGAGGTGGGGGAGTTCTGGCGCAAGACCGTGGAGGAGGTGGGGCGGGGCTACCCCGACATCGCCCTGGAGCACCAGTACGTGGACGCCATGGCCATGCACCTGGTGAAAAACCCCGCCCGCTTTGACGTGGTGGTCACGGGGAACATCTTCGGGGACATCCTCTCGGACCTGGCGAGCGTCCTCCCGGGCTCTTTGGGCCTTCTCCCCTCCGCCTCCTTGGGGCGGGGCACCCCGGTCTTTGAGCCGGTGCACGGCTCCGCCCCGGACATCGCCGGCAAGGGCATCGCCAACCCCACCGCCGCCATCCTCTCCGCGGCCATGATGCTGGAGCACGCCTTCGGCCTGGTGGAGCTGGCAAGGAAGGTGGAGGCCGCCGTGGCCAAGGCCCTGGTGGAGACCCCGCCCCCCGACCTCGGGGGAAGCGCGGGGACGGAGGCCTTCACCGGGGAGGTCCTCCGCCACCTGGCCTAAGATGGGAACATGATCCGGCACCGCTTCAGCGCCGAGGACTTCCACAAGATGGCCGAGGCGGGGATTTTGGGGGAGGACGACCGGGTGGAGCTCATCCGGGGGGAGGTGGTGGAGCTGAGCCCCATCGGCAAGCGGCACGCCTACGTGGTGAACGCTCTCGTGGACCTTTTGAGCTCCCTTGCGGGAAGGGCCGTGCTCTCGGTGCAAAACCCCCTGGTGCTCTCTCCGGATACCGAGGTCTACCCGGACCTGGTCCTCCTAAAGCCCCCAAGAAACCAGTACCGGGACCGCTTGCCCGAGGGAAAGGACGCCCTTTTGGTGGTGGAGGTGGCCGAGACCTCCCTCCGCTACGACCTCGAGGTGAAGCTCCCCCTCTACGCCAAGGCGGGCATCCCCGAGGTCTGGGTGGTGGACCTCGAGGGGAAGAGGGTCCTCGTCCACCGGAAGCCGGAGGGCGGGGCCTACCGGGAGGTGGAGACCCTGGGGCCTGGGGCGAGGCTTTCCTTCCTGGGGGTGGAGATCCCCGCGGAGGAACTCCTATGAGAAAGACCCTGATCCTCACCGGGGCAAGCCGGGGCATCGGAAGGGCCCTGGCCCTGGAGCTGGCCAAGGCGGGCTACGACCTGGTCCTAAACGCCCGCTCGGAAGGCCCCCTAAGGGAGGTGGCCCAGGCGGTGGAGGCCCTGGGGGCCAAGGCCGCCCACGTGGCGGGAAGCGTCGGGAAGGGGGAGGTGGCCCGGGCCCTGGTGGAGAGGGCCGAGGCTCTCGGGAACTTCCACGGCTACATCCATAACGCCGGGGTCCTCCACCCGGGGCCTCTCCTCTTTGAGCTTGCGGAGGAGCTTTTTATGGAGGTCCTCGAGGCCAACCTCCTCGCAGGCTACCAATTGGCCCGCTTCGCCTACCCCGCCCTTAGGCGCAAAGGGGAGGGCCTCGCCGTCTACGTGGGCTCGGGGGCGGCGGAGACCAACCTCCCGGGCATCGGGGCCTACGCCGTGGCCAAGGCGGCGGAGGAGCACCTGGCCAGGCAGCTCGCCGCCGAGGCACCGGAAGTGACCTGCTTCGTCTACCGGCCCGGGGTGGTGGAGACGGCCATGCAGCGCCAGGCCCGGGAGGCCCAGGGAAGCGCCGCGGCCGTGCTCCACCGAGTCTTTAGGGGCTACAAGGAAGAAGGCCTTTTGCTCACGCCGGAGGAAGCGGCCAAGGCCCTGGTGCGGCTTCTTTCCAAGGCCAGGGCCTTCCACGGCAAGATCGCCACCTGGAGGGACGCATGAGATCGGACCAGATCAAGAAGGGACTCAAGCAGGCCCCCGCCCGCAGCATGCTCCGGGCGGTGGGGGTGGGGGACGAGGACTTCGGGAAGCCCTTCGTGGGGGTGGTGAACACCTTCACCGACGGGATGCCCTGCAACTTCCACCTGCGGGAGCTGGCCCTTTACCTCAAGGCCGGGCTCAAGGAGGCGGGGCTTTTTCCCTTTGAGTTCGGGGCCCCCGCCATCTCCGACGGGATCAGCATGGGCACCCCGGGGATGCGGGCAAGCCTCGTGAGCCGGGAGGTCATCGCCGACAGCGTGGAGCTCATCGCCCAAGGCTACCTCTACGACGCCATGGTGGGGCTTTCCGCCTGCGACAAAACCATCCCCGGGACCGCCATGGGGGTGATCCGGAGCGGGGTCCCCGGCATGGTCCTCTACGGGGGGACCATCGCCCCCGGGGAGTGGCGGGGCCGGAAGCTCACCATCGTGGAGGTCTTTGAGGCGGTGGGGCAAAGGGCGGCGGGAAAGATCGGCGACGAGGAGCTTTTGGAGATTGAGCGCCGGGCCATCCCCGGCCCCGGGGCCTGCGGCGGCCAGTACACCGCCAACACCATGGCCATGGCCCTGGAGGCCTTGGGCCTCTCCCCCATGGGCTACAACGCCATCCCCGCCGTCCACCCCGAGAAGGCAAGGGCCACCAAGGAGGCGGGGCGGATCCTCGCCTGGGCCATAGAACACGACTGGAAGCCCAAAGACTTCCTCACCCGGAGAAGCTTCCTCAACGCCATCGCCGCCGTGGCCGCCACGGGGGGGAGCACCAACGCCGTCCTCCACCTCCTGGCAATGGCCAAGGAGGCGGGGGTGGAGCTAAGCCTAGACGACTTTGACCAGGTCTCCCGCAAGACCCCGGTGATCGCCGACCTGAGGCCCTGGGGCACCTACACCGCCTGGGAGCTCTACGAGGCCGGGGGCACCGCCCTGGTCTTCAAGCGGCTTTTGGAGGCGGGGCTCCTCTACGGGGAGGAGAAGACCTTGACGGGCCGCACCCTGGCGGAGGAGGTGGAGCAGGCCTACCGGGAACAGGAGGGACAGCAGGTGGTCTTCCCCGTGGAGAAGGCCCTGAAGCCCCACGGGGGGCTCGTGATCCTTAAGGGTAACCTGGCGCCCCAAGGAGCGGTCCTCAAGCTTGCCGGAACGGAGCGCACCTACTTTGAGGGCCCGGCCCGGGTCTTTGACTCGGAGGAGGCGGCCATGGAGAAGGTCCTCCAAGGGGAGATCCGCCCCGGGGACGTGGTGGTGATCCGCTACGTGGGGCCCAAGGGGGCCCCGGGGATGCCCGAGATGCTCTCGGTGACGAGCGCCCTCGTGGGGGAGGGCTTAGGCCCCGAGGTGGCCCTCCTCACCGACGGCCGCTTCTCCGGGGGCACCCGGGGCCTCATGATCGGCCACATCGCCCCCGAGGCCTTCGTGGGCGGCCCCATCGCCCTTTTGGAGGAGGGGGATCGGATCCGGATTGACGTGGAAAACCGCCTTCTAGAGGTCCTCCTCTCCGAGGAGGAGCTGGAAAAGCGCAAGGCCCGCTGGAAGCCCCGCCCCCCCGCCTTCACCCACGGGCTTTTCGCCCGCTACGCCGCCCTGGTGCGCCAGGCGGACGAGGGGGCGGTCCTGGAAGACCCCTTCTAGGGGCGCTTCACCTGGTCGGGGGTGAGGTTCAAGCCTCGCTCCCGCCGGACCTCTTCCGGGGTAAAGGCCTCCCCCTTGGCCCCAAGCAGGGCGCGGAGGTGGTTGAGGAGGAGGGCGAGCTCCTCGTCCTTAAGCTGGGAAAACCCCGGCATGAGGCCCCCTTCTCCCTTCTTGCCGTAGAGGACCACCAAGACCAGGTAGCGGCGTCCCTCCGGCGTGGCGAAGAAGGGGGCCACCCCCTCGAGGCCGGGATAAGGCCTAACCCCTTGGGCCCGATCCCCGTGGCACTGGGCGCAGAGGCGCTTCCAGAGGACCTCCCCCTGGCCCAAGGCCAAGGAGGCCAAGAGGAGGAGGAGCGCCAGGCTCCGCTTCATGTAAGCAGTATAGCCTACCCCGCATCCCCTAGGCTTTACTGGGCCTTAATCTCGGTCCAGATGCGATCAAATAGGGCGATGTCCGGACCCAGGTCCTTGAGGTACTCAAGCTTGGCCCGCACCTCCTCCGGGGGGAAGACCGTGGGGTCGTTCCGCATCTCCTCGGGGAGAAGGGGGATGGCCTTGGCCACGGGGGTGGCGTAGCGGGTGTACTCCGCCAAGGCCGCGGCGTTTTCCGGCTCCAGGAGGAAGTCAATGAAGCGGTAGGCCAGCTCCTGGGCGGGGCCCCGCTTCAGGACCACCATGGCGTCCGTCCAAAGCGTCCCCCCCTCCTTGGCCAGGGTGTAGCGGAGGCGCTCATCCTCTCCCCGGGCCTGGAGGACGTCCCCCGAGTAGGCGAGGCTTAGGGCGGCGTCCCCCGCCAGGATCCGGTTCAGGGCCTCGAGGCCCCCGGCGAAGCCCACAGAGCGCCTTTTGGCGGCGAGGAGAAGCTCCTTGGCCCGTTCCAAGGCCTCGGGGTCGGTGGTGTTCACGGAGTAGCCCAGGTACTTGAGGGCGGCCCCGATGGTCTCCCGCATCTCGTCCAGGAGGAGGAAGGGCCCCACCTGGGCCTCGGGGTCAAAGAGGACGGCGTAGGAGTCCACGGGGCCCGTCACCAGGTCCTCCCGGTAGGCGATCCCCGTGGTGCCCCAGAGGTAGGGCACGGAGTACTGCAGGCCGGGGTCGTAGGGAGGGTCCAGGAAGAAGGGGTCTAGGTTGGCCAGGTTCCTCAGCTTCCCCTTGTCCAGGGGAGCGAGGAGGCCGTCCCGGGCCATCTGCAACACGTAGTAGTCGGGGGCCACCACCAGGGAGAACTCCTGGTCCGCCCCCGCCTTGAGCTTGGCCAGCATGGCCTCGGGGGACTCAAAGGTGTCCAGGACCACCTTGGCCCCGGTTTCCGCCTCAAACTTCTGGATCAGCTCCTCGGGGATGTAGTCCGCCCAGTTGAGGAGGTAAAGGGTATCCGCCCCTTGGCCTTTGGGCCGGAAGAGGAGCACGCCTAGAAGCACAAGCGCCACCAGAAGCAGAAGAATCCCGATCCGCCTCATACCTTCCTCCGCGTAAGAGCATACCCCAAAGCCAGGAAGAAGGCGCTAAGGCCGATGATGAGGGTGGAGAGGGCGTGGACCTTGGGGCTCACCCCCAGCTTCACGCTGGAGTAGATGTAAAGGGGCAGGGTGGTGGCCCCGGGCCCAGCGGTGAAGAAGGTGACCACGAAGTCGTCCAGGGAAAGGGTGAGGGCGAGGAGGGCCCCCGCCGCCACCCCGGGCCAGGCCAGGGGGAGGGTCACGTAAAGGAAGGTCTGAAAGCCCCTCGCCCCCAGGTCCCGGGCCGCCTCCTCGAGGGCGGGGTCCAGGAGGAGAAGCCTGGAGCGCACCACCAGGGTGACGAAGGCCATCTGGAAGGTGATGTGCCCCAGGATCACCGTGAGGAGGGAAAGCCGGGGGAAGCCCAAAAGCTCACGGGAAAAGGCGAAGAGGAGCAAAAGGGAGATCCCCATGACCACGTCGGGCACCACCACGGGGACGTAGAGGAGGTAGCGCAAAAACCCCTTGCCGGGGAAGCGGTAGCGCACAAGGCCCAGGGCGAGCAGGGTCCCGAGGACCGTGGAGACCAAAGTGGAGACCAGGGCCACCGTGAGGGTGTTCAGGAAGTACTCCAGGACCCTTGGGTCTTGGAAGAGGCCCTGGTACCACTTCAGGGTGAAGCCGGTAAAGTGGACCCCCCTGCGGCTCTCGTTGAAGGAGAGGGCCACGATGACCAGGATGGGCAGGTAGAGGAAGAGGTAGACCAAAAGGGCGTGGAAGGAAAGAAGCCGCCTCATACCAGGTCCTCAAGCCCCCTTTCCCCCTGAAGCCGGGCGTAGAAGTAGAGGCTAAGAAGCACAAACCCCATGAGGAAGACGCTTAGGGCGGCCCCAAAGGCCCAGTCCCGGGTGAGGCCGAACTGCTGCTGGATGAGGTTGCCGATGAGGACCACCCGCCCCGCCCCCAAAAGGTCCGCCACCACGAAGGTGCCCATGGCGGGGATGAAGACGAGGACGCTTCCCGCAAAAAGCCCCGGGTAGGTCTGGGGAAAGACGGCGTGGAGGAAGGCCCTAAAGGGCCTCGCCCCGAGGTCGTAGGCGGCTTCCAGAAGCTGCCAGTCAATCCGCTCCACGCTGGCGTAGACGGGGAGGACGAAGAAGGGCAGGAAGGTGTAGAGGCTCGCGAGGAGAACCGCCAGGAAGGAAGGATAAAGGCTAAGGGGCCCGAGGCCAAAGGCCTGAAGGAAGGCGTTCACCAGGCCCTCCCGCTGCAGGAGGACGAGCCAGGCGTAGACCCGGATGAGAAAGTTGGTGAAGAAGGGCAGGAGGAGAAGGAGGAGGAGCAGGTCCCGCCGGGGGTGGCCCGCAAGGTAGAAGGCGAGGGGGTAGCCCAGGAGGGCGGCGAGCAAGGTGGTGAGGGCCCCGAGGAGGAGGCTTTGCGCGAAGGCCTTGAGGTAGGGGGCCTCGAGGAGCCGGAGGTAGTTGTGGAAGCCCAAGGGGCCGGAAAGCTCCCCGTAAGGCCCCCGGCTCATGAAGGAGGCGAGGAGGACGAGAAAGGTGGGCAAGAGGACGAAGAGGAAAAGCCAAAGGGCCCCCGGGCCCACGGTGACCAGGATGCGGAAAAGCCGCTGTAGGGGTGTCGCCGCCTCATTCATGGACCACCACCAGGTTCTCCGGGGGGAGGTAGCAGAGGACCTCCTCCCCATAGCCGAACTCCTCCGCCCCGGGCTCCTGCAGGTCCTGGTTCAGGGTGTAGGCCAGAAGCCTCACCTCCCCCGCCCGGAGGTAGTACTGGTTCTCCGCCCCCGTGTAGACGATCTCCTCCACCACCGCCCGCACCAGGTTGTCCCGGGCCGGGGCCCCGTCCTTCTTGTAGAGGCGGATCTTCTCCGGGCGGATGGCCAAAAGCCCCGCCTCCCCCAGGGGCTCCTTCAGGCGCAAGAGGCCCAAAGGGGTCTCGGCCCCCAAGGGGTGGGGCCTTGCGGGAAGGAAGTTGGAACGGCCCAGAAAAGCCGCCACAAAGCGGTTCTTAGGGCGCTCGTAAACCTCGTCGGGAAGCCCCACCTGTTCAATCCGCCCCGCGCGCATCACGGCGATGCGGTCCGACATGACCAAGGCCTCCTCCTGGTCGTGGGTGACGAAGATGAAGGTGGTGCCAAGCCGCCTCTGAAGCTGCATGAGCTCCACCCGGAGGTCCTGGCGGAGCCTGGCGTCCAGGGCGGAAAGGGGCTCGTCCAGGAGGAGGACCTGGGGTTCTAGCACCAAGGCCCGGGCCAGGGCTACCCGCTGCTTCTGCCCCCCGGAAAGCTCCCTGGGGTAGCGCTTTTCCAGGCCCAGAAGGTCCACGAGCTCCAAAGCCCAGGCCACCTTCTTTCGGATGACCTCCGAGGGAAGGCCCTTCATCCGGAGGCCGAAAGCCACGTTGGCCTCCACGGTCATGTGGGGGAAGAGGGCGTAGTTCTGGAAGACGGTGTTCACCGGGCGCTCGTAGGGGGGGACCCGGGCCATGTCCCGGCCGCCGATCTCAATCCGGCCCGCGTCCGGGGTCTCAAACCCGGCGAGGAGCCTCAAAAGCGTGGTCTTGCCGCACCCCGAGGGCCCGAGGAGGCTGAAGAACTCGCCCCTATGGACCTCGAGGTCCACCCCATCCAGGGCCACGGTGGTTTCGTAGCGCTTCTGCACCCCCTGGAGACGCACCAGTACCTCGGCCACGGCGCCCAGTTTAGGGCGCACCGCCTTGGAGGGCAACCCCAAACCCGGCACCTGGAAAGAACCCCTGCCCAAAACTCAGTCCTGGTAGCGGTCCCGGTGCACGAGGAGGGCGAGGCCCAAGCCCGCCAGGGTGGCGATGAGGCTGGACCCGCCGTAGGAGAAGAGGGGAAGGGTGAGGCCGGTGACGGGCATCACCCCCAGGGCCACCCCCAGGTTCACCACCACCTGAAAGCCCAGCATCCCTGCGAACCCCGAGAGGAAAAGCCGGTCGGAAAGCCTCGGGCAGGCGAGGGCCAGGGCGAAGAGGCGGGCGAGAAGGAGGCCGTAAAGCCCCAGAAGCCCCACCACGCCCACGAACCCCCACTCCTCCGCCCAGACGGCGAAGACGAAGTCCGTGTGGCGGAAGGGGATGAAGCCCAGCTGGGCCTGGGTGCCCTGGCCGTAGCCCTTGCCGAAAAGCCCCCCCGAGCCGATGGCGATGGTGGACTGGATGACCTGGAAGCCCTGGCCCAAAGGGTCCCGGTAAGGGTCCAGGACGATGAGAACGCGTTCCCTCTGGTAGGGCTTGAGGTTGGGCCACACCGCCGTGGGCACGAGGAGGGCGAGGGCCAGCAGGCCCACGAGGAGGTGGCGCCAGGGAAGCCCGCGAACGAAGACCACCACGAAGGCGCCGAAGAGCACCACCAGCGCCCCGCCCAGGTCCGGCTGGAGGAGGAGGAGGCCCACCACGGGGAGGGTGAGGAGGGCGGGAAGGGCGTAGTCCCAGACCCGGACGATGGGCCTTTCCTCGAGGGCCTTGGCCAGGGCGAGGAGGAGGCCGAGCTTGGCGAGCTCCAAGGGCTGGAACTGCAAGGGCCCCAGCACGAACCAGGCCTTGGCCCCGTTGATCTCCCGGCCCGCCACGAGGACCAAGGCCAGGAGGAGGAGGGAGGCCCCGTAGAGGGGATAGGCCAGGGCGAAGAGGCGGCGGCGGGAGAGAAACTGGAGGCCCAAGGCGAGGAGGAGCCCTAACCCCAGGGCCACGCTCTGGCGGTAGAGGAGGACCGGATCTGGGGCAGCGCTTCCCAGGTTGACGAAGCCCAAAGCGACGATGGCCGCCACCAGGAAAACGAGGCCCCAGTCGTAGGCCAGCCAGTTGGGCCGCGCGGGCGCCACAGCCTACCCCGCTAGCGCAAGGGGATGTCCGCCATCAGGACCACCTTCTCCCCCCGCTCCTCCAGGGCCACGGAAAGCCCCTCCTCCTGGGCGGGGAAGTAGCGGCGGAGGACCTCCAGGAGGTCCCGCTTCAAGCTCTCCACCATCCCCGGGGAAAGCCTGGCCCGGTCGTAGGCCAGCACGAGCTTGAGCCTTTCCTTGGCCTTCTCCTTGCTCCTCCTGCGCCACCACATCACCGACCCCCAAAGAGGCGCTTCAGCACCCCGAGAAAGCCCTGGGCGTCCTCGAGGGCACGGAAGGGCACCTCTTCTCCTCGGATGCGCCGCGCCGTGTCCATATAGGCCTGGGCGGCGGGACCCGTCCCCTTGAGGACCAGGGGCTCCCCCTGGTTGGTGGAGACGATCACCTGTTCGTCCTCGGGAATGATGCCGATGGGCTTCAGGCCCAGGATCTCCACCACGTCCTCCACGGAGAGCATATCCCCCCGGGCCACCATCCTGGGGCGCAGGCGGTTGATGACCAGGAAGTTCTCCCGCACCTCCCGGGCCTCCAAAAGGCCGATGATCCGGTCGGCGTCCCGGACGCTGGAAACCTCGGGGTTCACCACCACCAAAGCCCCTTCCGCCGGGGCGACGGCGGTCTGGAAGCCCTTCTCTATCCCGGCCGGAGAGTCAATGAGCACCCGGTCAAACCCCTCCTCCTCCAAAAGGACCTGCACCACCTCCTTGAAGCGCTCGGGGTCCAGGGCCTCCTTGTCCTTGGTCTGGGAGGCGGGAAGGAGGAAGAGGTTCTCCACCCGTTTATCTCGGATGAGGGCCTGCCGGAGCCTGGCCCGGCCCTCGAGGACGTCAATGAGGTCAAAGACCACCCGGCCCTCGAGGCCCATAACCACGTCCAGGTTGCGTAGGCCCACATCCACGTCGATGACCGCTACCTTCTCGCCCAGCTTAGCCAAGGCCGCCCCCAGGTTGGCGGTGGTGGTGGTCTTCCCCACGCCCCCCTTGCCCGATGTCACCACGATGGCTTTTGCCTTCACGTCACCCCCTCCTGCTTGGCCTCCAATACTTCCTCCAATCCACGCAGGAAATCCAGCACCCGCTTGCCCCGCGGGGTCAGGGTGTATTCTACCCGGGGCGGCACCTCGGGGTAGGCCCGCCGCTCCACGAAGCCCAGAAGGTGGAACTCCCGAAGCCGCTCCGCCAGGGTCCTGGGGGAGAGGATCAGAAGGCTTTCCAGGTCAGAGAAGCGGGAAGCCCCCCGGCTTAAGGCGAAAAGCACTTCCGGCGCCCCCCGCCTTGCCAGGACCTTGAGCACCTTGCGGGCGTTCTTGGATAGGGCCATGGCCTAATGCTATCAAAAGGCGATGTTGCTAGGAAGCCGGGAAGCCAAGGCGTATCCTAAAGGGCGTGGAGAAGGAGCCTAAGCCCGAATGGAAGGACTTTCTGGCCCTGGTTCTGGCCGCCTACAGCCTCCTCCTCCCACCCCTCCTGGGGATTCTGGGGGTCCTCTTTCTCTTCCTCTTGCTCCTCCGGCTTTTCCTGTAAAACTAAGCTATGGAAGGCCTCTTTGAGTCCCTCCCCGAGGGGTACCGGGAGAAGCTCGGCCGCCCCGGGGAGTACCCCTTCACCCGGGGCATCTACCCCCGGATGTACCTGGAAAGGCTTTGGACCATGCGCCAGTACGCGGGCTTCTCCACCGCCGAGGAGTCCAACGCCCGCTACCGCTACCTCCTCTCCCAGGGCCAGACGGGGCTAAGCGTGGCCTTTGACCTCCCCACGCAGCTCGGCCTAGACCCCGACCACCCCATGAGCGTGGGGGAGGTGGGGCGGGTGGGGGTGTCCATCGCCACCCTCGAGGACATGCGAAAGCTCTTTGAAGGCATCCCCCTGGACAAGGTCTCCACCAGCATGACCATCAACGCCCCCGCCATGATGCTCCTCGCCCTTTACCTCCTGGTGGCGGAGGAACAGGGGGTCTCCTGGGACAAGGTCTCGGGCACGGTGCAAAACGACATCCTCAAGGAATACTTCGCCCGGGGCACCTACATCTACCCGCCCGGCCCCTCCATGCGCCTCGTGACGGATATCTTTGAGTTCTGCGCCCAGCACGTGCCCAAGTGGAACACCATCAGCATCTCCGGCTACCACATCCGGGAGGCGGGGGCCACCGCCGCCCAGGAGATCGCCTTCACCCTGGCGGACGCCAAGGCCTACGTGCGGGCTGCCTTGGAGCGGGGCCTGGACGTGGACCGCTTCGCCCCAAGGCTAAGCTTCTTCTTCACCGCCCACGGGGACATCTTTGAGGAAGCCGCCAAGTTCCGGGCAGCGAGGCGCCTTTGGGCAAGGATCATGCGGGAGGAGTTCGGGGCCAAGGACCCGAAAAGTTGGATGCTCCGCTTCCACACCCAGACCGGGGGCTCCACCCTCACCGCCCAGGAGCCCCTCAACAACGTGGTGCGCACCGCCTACCAGGCCCTGGCGGCGGTCCTCGGGGGGACGCAAAGCCTCCACACCAACGCCTACGATGAGGCCTTGGGCCTGCCCACGGAAAAGAGCGCCCTCCTGGCCCTCCGCACCCAGCAGATCCTGGCCTACGAGAGCGGGGTGACCCGGGCCGTAGACCCTTTAGGGGGAAGCTTCTACGTGGAGCACCTCACGGACAAGCTGGAAAAGGAGGCGGAGCGGCTCATCGCCGAGATAGACGCCCTCGGGGGGGCGGTGGCGGCGGTGGAGGCGGGCTACTTCCAGCGGGCCATTGAGGAGTCCGCCTGGCAGTTCCAGAAGGAGGTGGAGGAGGGGAAGCGGGTGATCGTGGGGGTGAACCGCTTCTTTGACCCCAATAGCCCCCTCAACGAGCCCGTCCCCGTGCAGCGGATTGACCCCGAGCTCCACGAAAGGCGCAAGCGGGAGCTCGCCCGGTTCAAGGCGAACCGGGACGGGGAGAGCGTAAGGGTAGGCCTGGAACGGCTAAGGGAGGCGGCCAGGGGCCAGGAAAACCTTTTCCCCCACGTGCTGGAGGCCTTCCGCCGCCGGGCCACCCTGGGGGAGGTCTGCGGGGTCTTGAGGGAGGAATGGGGGGAGTACCAGCCTTCCCGCTAGGAGGGGTTTATGGAGGGCGAAGCCGAGCTTTGGGGGTTTTTGGAGAGGCACCTTAAGAGCATCTACGAGGGCGACTGGGCCACCTACGAGGCCACCACCCACGAGGAGCTTTCCCTTTATGAATGGTTCGTGACCCCCCACCGCTTGGACGGCCTAGACTTCCACCGCTTCATGGTGGAGAAGAACTGGGCCACGAGGGGAAGGCCCTACCGGCTGGACCTCCTGGAAAAGCGCCTCCAGCGGTATGGGGACGTGGCCATCTTCAGCTACACCCTCCTCCTCACCGTGGAAGAGGAGGAGGGCTTACGGCACCAAGCGGTGAACGAAAGCCGGGTGGCGGTGCGCTTCCCCGAGGGCTGGAAGGTGGTCCACGTCCACAAAAGCCCGGCAGGATAAAGCCCCCGTGCCGGACCTAGCCCGGCACGGGGCTAAGGAGCTCCCTAAGCCTCTTCCTTGAGGCGCTCCACCACCGAGCGGTCCTCGAGGGTGGAGGTGTCCCCCTTGATCTCCTTCTCCCCGGCGGCGATCTGCCGCAGGAGGCGGCGCATGATCTTGCCGGAGCGGGTCTTGGGTAGGGCGTCGGTGAAGCGGATCTCGTCAGGGCGGGCGATGGGGCCGATCACCTTGGCCACGTGGGCCTTGAGCTCGTCCTTGAGGGCGTCCGAGGGGACGTGCCCCTCCTTCAGGGTCACGAAGGCCACGATGGCCTCCCCCTTGACGGGGTCTGGCCGGCCCACCACCGCCGCCTCGGCCACCGCCGGGTGGGCCACCAGGGCGGACTCAATCTCCATGGTGCCCAGGCGGTGCCCGGCCACGTTAAGGACATCGTCCACCCGGCCCTGGATCAGGTAGTAGCCGTCCTTATCCCGCCGGGCCCCGTCCCCGGTGAAGTAGACCCCGGGGTGCTGGCTGAAGTACTGCTGGATGAAGCGCTCCGGGTCCCCCCAGACGGTGCGGAGCATGCTGGGCCAGGGACGGGTGATGCAGAGGTGCCCGCCCTCCTCGGGGTTCTCCACGGGCCGGTGCTCGCTGTCCAGGATCTCGGGCTTCACCCCGAAGAAGGGCTTCCCGGCGTGCCCCGGCTTCATGGCGTGGGCCCCGGGGAGGGTGGTGATCATGATGCCCCCCGTCTCCGTCTGCCACCAGGTGTCCACGATGGGGCAGCGCCCCTTGCCGATCACGTGGTAGTACCAGAGCCAGGCCTCGGGGTTGATGGGCTCGCCCACGCTTCCAAGGAGCCTCAAGGTGTCCAGGCGGTGCCGGTTGGGCCAGCCCTCGCCCCACTTCATGAAGCTGCGGATGGCGGTGGGGGCGGTGTAGAGGATGGTGACCCCGTACTTGTCCACGATCTGCCAGAAGCGGTCGGGCTCGGGCCAGTTGGGGGCCCCCTCGTACATCACCGTGGTGGCCCCGTTGAGGAGAGGCCCGTAGACCACGTAGGAGTGGCCGGTGATCCAGCCCACGTCGGCGGTGCACCAGTAAACGTCCTCGTCCTTCAGGTCAAAGACCAGCTTGGTGGTGTAGTAGACGTAGGTCATGTAGCCGCCCGTGGTGTGCAACACCCCCTTGGGCTTCCCCGTGGAGCCGGAGGTGTAGAGGATGAAAAGGGGCTCCTCCGCCTCCATAGGCTCGGCCTCGCACCGATCGGGCACCGAGTCCATGAGCTCGTGCCACCAGTGGTCCCGGCCTGGGGTCCAGGGGACCTCCTCCCCGGTGCGGCGCACCACCACCACGTGCTCCACGCTCTTGGCGTCCTTGAGGGCCTCATCGGCGTTCTGCTTCAGGGGCACGATCCCGCCTCGGCGGAAGCCCCCGTCGGCGGTGATGAGGACCTTGGCCTCGGCGTCCTTGATGCGCTCGGCTAGGGCGTTGGCGGAGAACCCCCCGAAGACCACGGAGTGCACCGCCCCGATCCGGGTGCAGGCCAGCATGGCGATGGCCGCCTCGGGGATCATGGGGAGGTAGATGGTGACCCGGTCGCCCTTCCTCACCCCCAGGCGCTTGAGGACGTTGGCGAACTTCTGTACCTCGCGCCAGAGATCGTAATAGGTGAGGACCCGCTCCTCCCCGGGCTCCCCCTCCCAGACGATAGCCGCCTTGTTGCGGCGCCAGGTCTTCACGTGGCGGTCCAGGGCGTTGTAGGCGAGGTTGGTCTTGCCGCCCACGAACCACTTGGGGTGGGGAAGGTCCCCTTCCAGGACCTTCTGCCAGGGTGCAAACCAGTGGAGCTCCGAGGCCACCCGTCCCCAGAAGCCCTCGGGGTCCTCGAGGCTTTCCCGGTAGAGCCTTTCGTACTCCTCCTCGCTTTGGATGTGGGCCTGCTTCCGGAACTCCTCGCTGGGGTAGAAGACCCGCTCCTCCTTGAGAACGCCTTCAATCCGGTCCATGCTCCCTCCTTTTGTTCCTAGAGAATAGGAGGAGCCGGGGGCGGGGTCAAGAAAAAGGGGGTTTTTCACCATTTGCCAAAGGGGCCCTTTCTTGACAAACACCGCTTACCCAAGGGCATCATAGACCTAAATGGCCCATAAGCGAAGCCTCTCCACCGTCCAGGCGGCCTTGCGCACCCTGGCCTACCTGGCGGAGCACCCGGAGGGGGTGGAGGTGAAGGAGGTGGCCCGGCTTCTTGGGAAAAGCCTCTCCACCGCCTACGCTCTCCTCAACAGCCTGGTGGAGGAAGGCTTCGCCGTCAAGGGAGGACGGGGCTACCGCTTAGGGAGCGCCAAACCCGTGCCCCCGGAGCCTGCCCCTTTGGAAGAAGCCCTGGAGGAGCTTTACCTCCGCACCCGGGAGCGGTGCTACCTGGTCCTCCTCACCCCCGAAGGGGTGCGGCTCAAAACCCGGGGGCGCCAGGGCCAGCCCCACCCCCTAGGGGAGACCTTCCCCCCGGAGTGGCACGCCCTGGCCCTAGGCAAGGTGCTCCTGGCCTTCGGCGCCTTTCCCCTCCCCCCCCTCACCCCCAAGACCCCTTACACCCTCACCGACCCCCTAGCCTTGGAAGAGGAGCTTAAGCGGGTGCGGGCCTCAGGCCTCGCCGTGGAGATGGAGGAGTACGCCCTGGGCATCTCGGGCCTGGCGGTGCCCCTTCTGGACGCCGAGGGGCGGCTCCTTGGGGCCTTGGGCGTGAAGGTTCCCGCCCGCCGCTTCCCCTTCGCCTTCGGCCGCCTGGCCCGGGCCCTTTCCGAGATCGCCCAGATCCCTCCCCACCTCAAGGCCGAAGACCCCCCGCCCCCTCCACCCCCGTCGGAGGCCCGGGTGGAGGTGCGGCCAGTCCTCCCTCCCAAGACCCTGGCCCAAAAGGCCAACCTCCAGGACTACCAGGAGGCCTACGCCGCAAGCCTCAAGGACCCCGAGGCCTTCTGGGGAGGCTTCGCCCGGGAGTTCCTCTGGGAAAAGCCCTGGCGGGCGGTGGCCGACCCCGAAGGAAGGCGCTGGTTCCTGGGAGGCACCACCAACGCCGCCCTGAACGCCCTAGACCGCCACCTTCCCGAGAAGGCCCAGCAGGTGGCCCTCCTCGCCCTAGACGGGGAAGGGCACCTGGAGAAGTGGACCTACAAGGAGCTGTGGGAAGCCTCCCGGAGGCTGGCAGGCCTCTTAAAAGGCCTGGGGGTGCAAAAGGGCGACCGGGTGGCCCTGTACCTGCCCACAGGGGCGGAGGCCGCCTTGGCCCTTCTGGCCCTGGCCCGGCTGGGGGCGGTCCACGTGGCCCTGCCCGTGGGCCTGGGCCCCGAGGCCCTGAGGGAGCGGCTGATCCAGACCGGGGCCAAGCTCCTCATCGCCGCCGACGGCCATTACCGCCGGGGGCGGCTTATCCCCCTTCGGCCCGTGGTGGAGGCGGCCCTAAAGGGCCTGGGGATCCCCGTCTTGTGGCACACCCGGGGCACCACGGAGTTCTTGGAGCGGGCCCTGGAGGGGAAGGCCCTCGAGGCGGAACCCCTCCCCGCCCACCACCCCCTTTTTCTCCTCCACACCTCGGGCTCCACGGGAAGGCCCAAGGGGGTGGTCCACGGCCACGGGGGGTACATGGTGGGGGTGGCCTGGGCCCTGCGCTACCTCTTTGACCTGAAGCCGGGGGAGGTCTTCCACACCACCGCCGACCTCTTCTGGGTGGTGGGGCACTCCTTCGGCCTCTACGCTCCCCTCTTCCTAGGGGGGACGAGCCTCCTGGTGGAGGACACCCCCGACCACCCAAGCCCCGCCGCCTTCTACGAGCGGCTCGCCCGCCTGGGGGTGGATGTCCTCCTCACCTCCCCCACGGTGCTCCGCGCCCTAAGGCGGCACGGGGAGACAAGGCCCACGGCCCTTAGGCTGGTGGGGAGCGTGGGGGAGGCCTTAGCCCCCGAGGTGTGGCGCTGGGCCCGGGAGCGCCTGGCCTGGCCCCTGGACAACTGGTGGCAGACGGAGCTGGGGGCCCCGGCCCTGGCCACCCCCCTCACCCTGCCCGCCAAGCCGGGCTTCGTGGGGGTGCCCCTACCCGGGGTGGAGGCCCGGGTGGTGGACCCAAGGGGCCAGATCCTCCCCCCGGGAGAAAAGGGCCACCTGGTCCTGGTGCGGGCGGGCCCGGCCCAGATGGTGGACCTCCTGGGGGGAAAGGACCCCTGGCAAGGGGGCCTCTACTGGACCGGGGACCTGGCGGTGATGGACGAAGAAGGGTACTTCCGCATCCTGGGCCGCACCGATGAGGTGATCAAGGTGGGGGAGGCCCGCCTCGGCACCGCCGAGGTGGAGGCCGCCGCCCTCACCCACCCCCAGGTGGCGGAGGCCGCCGCCATCGGAATCCCCGGGGAGGAGGGGGAGGAGATCGCCGTCTTCGTGGTGCCCAGAAAGGAGGTGCCCGAGGAGCTCAAACCCCTCCTGGCGGAGAAGCTCAAAGGGCATCTTTTGCGGTACCTGGGGCCGGTGCGTCCGCCCAAGATCTTTTTCGCAGAAAGCCTCCCCCGCACCCGCAGCGGCAAGATCTTAAGGCGGCTCCTAAAGGCCCGGCTTTTGGGCCTAGACCCGGGGGATACCTCGGGCATGGAGGTGGAGGATGTCCCTGGAGAAACTGCTTAAGACAGAGGAGAGGCTTTGGGCACCGGAAAGCCTTCGGCAGCAGGCCAACCTGCGGGACTTCGCCGCGGAGTACCGAAGGAGCCTGGAAGACCCCGAGGGCTTCTGGGGGACGTGGGCCCGGCGCTTCTACTGGGAGAAACCTTTCGCGAAGGTCTACGAGTGGAACCTCCCCGAGCACCGCTGGTTCCTGGGCGGCACCACCAACGCCGTCTACAACGCCCTGGAGCGCAACGTGGAAAGGGGGTTGCGCCACAAGGTGGCCCTCCTCTACCTCTCCGAGGACGGCCAGGAGCAGAAGCTCACCTACGGGGAACTCCTGGACCGCGTCCGCCGCCTGGCCACGGGCCTAAAGGCCTTGGGCGTGGGCAAGGGGGACCGGGTGGTGATCTACATGCCCCTCACCCTGGAAGGGGTCCTCGCCATGCTGGCCACCGCCTACCTGGGGGCCATCCACAGCGTGGTCTACGCCGGGCTTGGGGTCTCTGCCCTCCGGGAGCGCATCCTGGACGCCCAGGCCAAGCTCCTCATCGCCGGGGACGTGGGCTTTCGGCGGGGCAAGGGGGTGGACCTGCGGAGCATCGCGGAGGAGGCCCTCCGGGACCTTCCCTTAAAGGTGGTCTGGTTCCAGAGGGCCTACAAGGCGGAGCTTCCCGAGGGGCACTACGATTTTGAGGAGCTCCTCTGGAGCCACCCCCCTGAGGCCCGGGCGGAGATGGTGGAGGCCGAGCACCCCCTCTTCATCCTCTACACCTCGGGCTCCACCGGGAAGCCCAAGGGGGTGGTCCACGTCCACGGAGGGTACATGGTGGGGACCACCTACCACCTCCGCACCTTCTTTGACGCCAAGGACGAGGACCTCTTCTGGGCCACCAGCGACATCGGCTGGATCGTGGGCCACTCCTACATCGTCTACGCCCCCCTTCTGGAGGGGATCACCTCCGTCCTCCGGGAAGGCGCCCCCGACCACCCCGACCCCGGGGCCTTCTGGCAGGTGGTGGAGCGGTACCGGGTGAACGTCATGTTCACCGCCCCCACCGCGGTGCGCATGTTCATGAAGTACGGGCCCGAGTGGCCGAAGAAGCACGATCTCTCCTCCTTGCGCCTCATCGCCGTGGCCGGGGAGCCCCTAAACCCCGAGGCCCTAAGGTGGGCCTACCAGCACCTGGCGGACGGGGGGAGGCGGGGCTTCGTGGCCGACAACTGGTGGCAGACGGAGCTGGGAGGACCCACCCTGGGCACGCCTTTGGTGCTTCCCGCCAAGCCTGGCTTCGCCGGGGTGGCCCTCCCTGGGGTGGAGGCGGAGGTGGTGGACGAGGAGGGCAGGCCCGTTCCCCCAGGACAGGGCGGCCTCCTCGTCCTCAAGCGGCCCTTCCCCCACATGATGCGCACCGTCTGGGGGAACCGTGAGCGCTACCTCCAGTACTGGCGGGAGGTCCCGGGAGGCGTCTACGCCGCCGGGGACGTGGCGAGCCAGGACGAGGAGGGCTACTTCAGCGTTTTGGGCCGGGCGGACGACGTCTTGAACGTGGCGGGGCACCGCATCGGCACCGCCGACGTGGAAAGCGCCCTGGTCTCCCACCCCGCCGTGGCCGAGGCGGCGGTGATCGGCATTCCCGACCCCCTCAAGGGGGAGGCCATCAAGGCCTTCGTGGTGCTGAGGGCCGGGCACGCCCCCTCGGAGGAGCTAAAAGAAAGCCTGATCCAGCACGTGCGCCGGGAGCTGGGCCCCATTGCCACGCCCCAGGAGGTGGTCTTTCTAGATAAGCTTCCGAAGACCCGCTCGGGCAAGATCTTGAGGCGGCTTCTCAAGGCCAAAGAGCTGGGCCTGGACCCAGGGGATTTGTCCACCCTCGAGGAGTAACCTCCTTCCCCTCCTCCCCCACCCAAGGGCGGGGATTTTCCTTTGGGAAACACCGCCTTTTGCGCATGATCGCAAACCCAGGGTTTCTTGACATACCCCTCATGCTTCCCTAAGATTGCCCCTAACCGCCAGGGAAAAGGCCTATAGGAGGCGTCCCAAAGCGCTTTCCTTGGCGGGGGAGGGAGTTATGGAACGGCTAGAGGAGTACTGGCAGAAGAACCTATCCCTGATCCGCAACCTGCTGGTGGTATGGGCCGTGGTGGCCTACCTTCTAGGCATCATCCTGGCCCCGGCCCTAAACGGCATCCGGCTCTTTGGCGGGCCCCCTTTAGGGTTCTGGATCGCCCAGCAGGGGAGCATCTGGGTCTTCATCGTGCTGATCTTCATCTACGCGGCGCGGATGCAGGCCTTGGACCGGGAGTACGGCGTTGAAGACTAGGAGGGAACCATGAGCGTTGAGGCTTGGACCTGGGCCATCGTCATCCTAAGCTTCGCCCTCTACCTGGGCATCGGCTACTGGGCCCGGGTGCGGGAAACCGCCGGGTTTTACGTGGCCGGGCGTGGGGTCCCCCCCGTGGCCAACGGGGCCGCCACCGCCGCCGACTGGATGTCGGGGGCGAGCTACATCTCCATGGCGGGCCTCATCAGCTTCCTGGGCTTTGACGGGGCGGTCTACCTCATGGGCTGGACGGGGGGGTATGTGCTCCTCGCCCTCCTCCTCGCCCCCTACCTCCGGAAGTACGGGAAGTACACGGTGCCCGAGTTCATCGGGGACCGGTACTACTCCAACCTGGCGCGGGTGGTGGCGGTGATCGCCGCCATCTTCGTCTCCTTCGTCTACGCCGTGCCCCAGATCCGGGGTGTGGGCATCGTGCTCTCCCGCTACCTGGGGGTGGACGTGGCCACGGGGATCTGGGCGGCGGTCTTGGTCACCGCCTTCATCGCCGTGCTGGGGGGCATGAAGGGGATCACCTGGACCCAGGTGGTCCAGTACGTGGTGCTCATCACCGCCTACCTCATCATGGGGATCGCCCTCGCCAACCTCCTCACCGGCAACCCCATCCCCCAGCTCGCCTTCACCTTCAGCGACTTCGCCGTGCGGCTGAGCCAGCTCCAGGTGGAGCTTGGCTACAAGGAGTACGTGGCCCCCTTCCAGAACCTTTCCGCCCTCAACGTCTTCCTCATCACCCTGACCCTGATGGTGGGGACGGCGGGCCTGCCCCACGTGATCATCCGCTTCTACACGGTGCCCAAGGCCTCCGACGCCCGCTGGAGCGCGGGCTGGGCCCTGCTCTTCATCGGCCTCCTCTACACCACCGCCCCCGCCGTGGCCGTCTTCTCCAAGTACAACCTCCTCAACACCCTGGTCAACAAGCCCCTGGAGGAGGTGCGCCAGATTGACTGGGTGCAGAAGTGGGAACAGACGGGCCTCCTGAAATTCCAGGACAAGAACGGCGACGGGATCCTGCAGATGAGCGGGAACCCCGAGGTCAACGAGGTCACCATAGACCAGGACATCATCGTCCTCTCCACCCCCGAGGTGGCCAAGCTGGCCCCCTTCATCGTGGGCCTGGTGGCCGCGGGAGGCCTGGCGGCGGCCCTTTCCACGGCGGCGGGGCTTCTCATCGTCATCGCCAGCGCCATCAGCCACGACCTCTACACCCGGCTCATCAACCCGGGGGCCTCCGAGGCCACCAAGCTCCTCATCGCCCGGGTGGTCATCTTCCTGGTGGTGGTCCTGGCGGCGCCTTTTGGCATCAACCCGCCCGCCTTCATCGCCCAGTTGGTGGCCTTCGCCTTCGGCCTCGCCGCCAGCACCTTCTTCCCCTCCATCCTCCTGGGCATCTTTGACCGGCGGATGAACATGCAAGGGGCGGTGGCCGGGATGCTGGTGGGCCTCGTCTTCACCGCCACCTACATCATCGGCACCAAGTACCTGGGCTGGCCCAACTTCATCTTCGGGATCACCGCCGAGGGCATCGGGGCCATCGGCATGCTCCTCAACTTCCTGGTGGCCTACCTGGTCTCCCGGGCCACTCCCCCTCCCCCTGCGGAGGTCCAAAAACTGGTGGACGAAATCCGCGTGCCCAAGGGAAGCGGGGCGGCCCTGGAGCACTAAGCCCTGGGGAAAGGTCCCATCCCGGCTTCCCGGGATGGGGCCCTAAACTGAAGCCATGCTCCTCCTTTACCTTAGGTTTTACCTGGGAAGCCTCTCCGCCCTCTTTGCCTTCTACCTCCTCGGCCACTACCTTTTGGGCTTCCCCTTCCCCACCCCCACCACCCTCCTCCACCTGGCCCTGGGGGCGGGGGTGGGGGTGGGGCTTGGGGCCCTTTACCACCGCCTCTGGCCCCTGCCCCCACCCGGGCTTGGCCGGGTGGTGCGGCTTTTCGTCCTCCTCCCTCCCGCCTTCATGTTGGGCATCGGCCTCCTCGTCCTCTTCCAGGCCCAGGTAGCCCTCCCCTTCCTGGTGCCCCTCCTCGCCTGGCTCACCCCGGACTATGGACCCCAAAGAAGTGCCCCCCCTGAACACCCTCCCCGAGGCTGAACGGGAAGCCCTCTTGGGGGAGGCGAAAGAGGAGCGCCACCCCCCGGGCACCCGCTTCCTGGAGCAGGGGGGGGAACCCGCCCGGGCCCTCCACCTGGTCCTGGAGGGGGAGGTGGCCCTCCTGGACGGGGAACAGGAGGTGGGGGTCTTGGGCCCCGGGGAGTTCTTCGGGTACCCTTCCCTCCTTTCCGGGGAGCCCCCCGCCTTCAGCGTGGTGGCCAAGACGCCGGTAAGGATCCTCCGCTTTCCCGAGGAGGCCTTCCGAAAGCTTTTGGCCTACCCCGAGGCGGCCCGGTTCTTCGGCCAAGGCCTGGCGGAGCGGGTGAGGCTTAGGGCCTTGCCCGACCTCTCCCTTTTCGCCCCGGTGGGAAGGCTCATCCGGCGCGAACCTCTTTTCATCCCCCCTTCCGCCAGCGCGGCGGAAGCGGCCCGGAGGATGCGGGAGGCGGGGGTCTCCAGCCTCCTGGTGGCCTCGGAGCCCCCGGGCATCCTCACCGACCGGGACCTGAGGAACCGGGTCCTGGCGGAGAACCGCCCCCCCTCCACCCCGGTGGCGGAGGTGATGACCGCCCCCCTCTTCACCCTTCCCGCCAGCACCCCCCTTTACGAGGCGGTGGCGGCCATGGTGGAACGGGGCATCCACCACCTGCCCCTCACGGAAGGGGAAAGGATCGTGGGGGTGGTGACCCACACCGACCTCCTCCTCCACCAGGCGCAAAGCCCCCTTCTTCTCCTAAGGCGCATAGAACGGCTGGAGCTTTCCCGGTATAGCCTCGAGGTGGCCCGTCTGGTGGAAGGCCTCTTCCAAAGGGGCCTTGGGGGGCTGGAGATCGGCAGGGTGGTGGCCTCCTTGAACGACGCCCTAATCCGCCGCCTGGTGAAGGAGGCGGAGGCCGCCTTGGGAAAGCCCCCTGCGCCCTACGCCTTCATGGTCTTCGGCTCGGAAGGGCGGAAGGAGCAGGCCCTCCTCACCGACCAGGACAACGCCCTGGTCCTGGAGAAGGAAGGAGAGGAGGGCTACTTCCAAGCCCTGGCGGAGCGGGTGGTGGGGGGGCTTTTGGAAGCGGGCATTCCCGCGTGCAAGGGGGGGTACATGGCCACCCGCTGGCGCAAGAGCCTCCCCGAGTGGGTGGCCACCTTCCGCAGGTGGATGGAGGCCCCCGAGCCCAAGGCCCTCCTGGAGACCCAGATCTTCTTTGACCTGAGGGGCGTGGCGGGGGCCCTCTCCCTAAGGCCCCTGGAGGAGACCTTCCTGGAAGGAAGCCGGAAGGGGGTGTTCCTCTACCACCTGGCCCAGGCGGCCCTGGCCTTCCGGCCCCCCTTGGGCCTCTTCGGCCGGGTGCGCACGGAGGAAGGCTTCGTGGACCTCAAGCGCTCGGCCCTAGCCCCCATCGTGGCCCTGGCCCGGCTTTACGCCCTCCAGGTGGGTAGCCTCGCCAAGGGAACGGTGGAAAGGCTTAGGGCGGCGGCGGAAGGAGGGGCTTTGAGCCGGGAAGGGGCCGAGGGCCTCGAGGCCGCCTTCCGCTTCTTCTTCGCCCTCCGCCTCCGCCACCAGCTCCAGGCCCTGGAGGAGGGCCGCCCCGTGGAAAACCGCGTCCTCTGGGCCGCCCTCTCCCCTAGGGAAAGGAAGGAGGCCCTGGAGGGGTTTAGGCTCCTCCAGGAGATCCAGGAGAGCACGGCCGTCCGGTTCTCCCTGCGATGAAGGCCCGCGCCTTTTCCCTCTTCCTCCTTGGGTTTGGCCTCTTCACCCTTCCCTTGGACCTGTTCCCAAAGGAGCCCGTGGCCTGGGGGTTTCCCCCCCTTTACCTCTACCTCTACGGGGCCTGGGGGCTGGTGATCCTCCTGGCCCACCGCCTGGGGCGAAGGCCATGAACCCTTGGGCACTCTTCCTGGGACTCCTCCTCTACCTAGGCCTCCTCTTCCTGGTGGCCCTTTTCGGGGAGGGCCGGGGGAAGGCCCTGGCCCATAGCCCCTGGACCTACGCCCTCTCCCTGGCCGTCTACGCCACCGCCTGGACCTTTTTGGGAAGCGTGGGCCGGGCGGCCACCGAGGGGGCCACCTTCCTGCCCATCTACCTGGGCCCCACCCTGGTCCTCCTCCTTTGGCCCTGGCTCCACGGCCGGATCCTCGCCTTAGCCCGGACCCACCGCCTCACCTCCTGGGCCGACTACCTCTTCCTGCGCTACGGGCCAGGCCCCCTAGCCCCCCTGGCCGTGGGGTTTTTGGTGGTGGGCCTCCTCCCCTACCTGGCCCTGCAGCTCAAGGCCATCGCCCAAAGCTTCCTCTACCTAAGCGAAAAGAAGGAGCCCCTGGCGGATGTGGCCCTCTTCACCGCCCTCCTTTTGGGCTTCTTCGCCATCCTCTTCGGCACCCGGCGCCTGGACCCCTCGGAGAGGCACCCGGGGCTGGTGCTGGCGGTGGCCTTTGAGTCCTCGGTGAAGCTCCTGGCCCTTCTCCTGGTGGGAGGGTACGCCCTTTCCCGGCTGGGGAATCCTTTCCTCGAGGCCCCAAGCCGCCCGGAACTCCACCCCCTCCTCCTCCCCCCGGAGGGGCTTACCGGCCACGTGGCCTGGGTGAGCCTGGTGGCCCTCTCGGGCCTGGCCTTCCTCCTCCTGCCCCGGCAGTTCCACGTGAGCGTGGTGGAGAACCAAGACCCCCGCCACCTCCCCCACGCCGCCTGGGCCTTTCCCCTCTACCTCCTCCTCATCACCCTGCCCACGGTGCCCCTGGCCCTTTGGGGCCGGATCCTCCTCCCCGGGGAGAACCCCGACCTCTACGTCCTGGGCCTTCCCCTAGCCCTGGGAAGCCCCGGGCTCGCCTTCTTGGCCTTTTTGGGCGGGGTCTCGGCGGCCACGGCCATGGTGGTGGTGGAAGGGCTCGCCCTTTCCATCCTGATCTCCAACCACCTCCTCTCCCCCCTCCTCCTCCGCTTTCAGGCCCTAGGAAGCCTCCTCCTCTGGCGGCGGGTGGCCATCCTGGGGGTGATGCTCCTCGCCTACCTCTACTTCCGCCTGGCGGGAGAGGCCTACGCCCTGGTGGGGATGGGCCTCATCTCCTTCGTGGCCGTGGCCCAGCTGGCCCCGGCGGTCCTTCTGGGCCTTTTCTGGAAGGGGACCACCCGGGAAGGGGCCCTGGCGGGGCTTCTGGGGGGGGCCCTGGTCTGGCTCTACACCCTCTTCCTCCCGGCCCTGGCCCGCTCCGGGGTCCTGCCCGAGGGCTTCCTCCAGGGTCCCCACCCCCTCCTAAGGCCCGAGGGGCTTCTGGGGGTGGAGGGCCTGGACCCCGTGACCCACGGCTTTCTGGCGAGCCTTGGGGTCAACCTGGCCCTGACCCTAGGGGTTTCCCTCTTCCTAAACCCGGCGCCCCAGGCCCCCCACCGGCTCGGGGAGAAGGAAGCCCTGGCCGAGGTCTTGGGCCGGGCCCTGGGGGAGGAGGCCCAAAGGACCTTCCTGGAAAGGGCCAAGGACCTTCCCCCCCAGGAGGCCACCCTCCTGGCCGAGGGCCTCCTCTCGGCGGCGGTGGGGCCCGCCACCGCCTGCCTCCTCCTCCACGCCGCCACCCGGGAGCCCCCGCCGGAGGCCCTCCTCGAGGCGGCGGCCCGGGAGAGCCGGGAGGTCCGGGCCTACGCCGAGGCCCTGGAACGGGCCCGGCGGGAGCTCGCCGAGGCCTACGAGCGCCTCAAGGCCCTGGACCAGGCCAAGGACGAGATGCTGGCCGCCCTGGCCCACGAGTTCAAGATCCCCCTCACGGCGGTCCGGGCCTTGGCGGAGATCCTCCGGGACAACCCCGGGCTTTCCCCCGAGGAGCGGGAGCGCTTCGCGGCTCTTTTGGCCAAGGAGGCTCAGAGGCTCGCCCGCCTGGTGGAGGAGGTCCTGGCCTTCGCCGCCCTCGAGGCCCAAGCCCCCTTAAGGGAGGCGGTGAACCTGAAGGCCCTGGCCCAGGAGGCCCTGGACCTGGTCCGGCCCCTGGCCGAGGCCCGGGAGATTAGACTGGAAGCGCACCTGGAAGAGGTGTGGGCCCGAACCCACGGCGACCGCCTCAAACAGGTCCTCCTCAACCTGCTGCAAAACGCCCTTCGCCACGCCCGCACCCGGGTGCGCCTCACCCTCACCCCCGCGGGCAAAGAGGCCCTCTTCCGGGTGGAAGACGACGGTCCCGGGGTCCCCGATGCCCTCCGCCCCCTGATCTTTGAGCCCTTCCGGAGCCTTTCGGGCGGCACCGGGCTTGGGCTCTACCTGGCGCGGCGGATCCTCGAGGCCCTAGGCGGGCGCATCTTCCTGGAAGAAGGCCCAGGCGGCCGCTTCGCCTTTACCCTGCCCTTGGAGGTGGACGATGCGGATCCTGGTGGTGGACGACGAGGAAAGCATCCTGGTTCCCCTGGAGTTCCTCCTGAGGAAGGAGGGGCATGAGGTGGCCCTGGCCCAGACAGGGGAAGAGGCCCTGGAGGCGGCCCAGGAGCAACCCTTTGACCTGGTGGTCCTGGACCTGATGCTCCCGGGGATAGATGGTTTTGCCGTCCTGGAAAAGCTCAAAGCCCTTCCCCGCCCCCCCAAGGTCCTGGTCCTCACCGCAAGGGGCCGGGAAGCGGACCGGGCCAAGGCGGAGGCCTTGGGGGCCGAGGCCTTCGTGGCCAAGCCCTTCGGCACCCGGGAGCTCCTCGAGGAGATCCGGGCCCTCCTGGGGAAAGGATGAGGGAGGCCTTTCGCTTCGCCGGGGCCCTCCTCCTGGGGGCCCTGCTGGTGGGGGGCACCTGGGCCCTGGGGCTTTTCCTCCTCCTCCAAGGGGAACGGGAACTGGCCCAAGCCCTCCTCCGGCTCGCCCAGGAAAAGCTCCCCCTCCTCCTTTTCGTGGGGGCGCTCTTCCTTTTGGTCCTCGCCGCCCTCCTCCATCCCCTCTTCCTGGGCTACCTGGCGGCCACCCGGGCCTTGGGGCAGGAGGCCCAGGTCCTCCTTAGCCACCCCCGCCACCGCCTGAGGCCCCGTGGGCCCTTAGAGCTCCAGTCCCTGGCGGAACTCATCAACCGCTTAGCGGAGGAGAAGGAGGCCTTGGAAAAGGAGGTGGAGGCCCGCATCGCCCAGGCCAAGGCCCTCCTGGAGGAGGAAAGGCGGAAGCTTTCCGCCCTCATCGGCCACCTGCCCCAAGGGGTGGTGCTGGCCAACCCCAAAGGCCAGGTTCTCCTCTACAACCCTCCGGCGCGGCGGCTTTTGGGGGAGGGCCTGGGGGCGGGGAAAAGCCTCTTTGGCCTTTTGGACCGGGGGCTTCTGGCCCACGCCCTGGGGCTTCCCGGGGAGCGCTTCCTGACCCAAGGCCCTAAAGGCCCCCTGGCCCTCCGGGTGGTGCCCTTGGAAGGGGAGGGGGGGTTTGTGGTCCTCCTGGAGGAGGCCCAAGAGGGGGGCAAGGCCAAGGAGGCCCTCTACTTCCGCCTAAAGGACAAGCTCTCGGGCCTGAAGGCCTTGGTGGAGACCCTGGAAAGGGAGGTCCCGGAACCCTTAAAGCCCCTGGCAAAGACCGCCCAGACCACCGCCAAGGAGCTTGCCGACCTCGTCCAAACCCTGGCCCCCGAACCCAGGGCGGCGGAGGTGGTGGCGGAGGACCTCCTTTCCCTCCTGGCCGGGGCCTTGGAGCGGGAGGCCGGGGTCTCCCCCGGGTTCGCCCTGGAAGAGGAGGCCCGGGGGCTTCTCGTCCGGGCGGACACCTACGCCCTGGCCCGGGGCCTGGCCGCCCTCCTTTCCGAGACGGAGGAGGCCTTCTTCCGGGCCGAGGCGGAAGGAGGGCTCTTCCGCCTGGTTGTGGAGCTGCCCGGACCCGCGCCCTCCCCGCCCAAGGACCTGGTCCAGGCGGTGGAAAGCGCCTCGGGGAGCCTCTGGGTGGAGGGAAGGCGGCTTCTTCTCCTCCTCCCCGCCAGGAAGGCCGCCCGGCTCCGGGCCCCCCAGGCCCCCCCGCCCAGGGCGGAGATGGTGGACCCCGCCCTCCTCCAGGTCCCCGAGGCCCTGGAGGAAGCCCCCCTGGAAGGGCTCCTCTACACCGCCTTTGACCTGGAAACCACGGGCCTAGACCCGGCCAAGGACGCCATCATCGCCTTAGGAGCGGTCCACCTCCTGGGGGGGAAGGTCTTGCACCACGAGACCTTTGAGGCCCTGGTGGACCCCGGCCGCCCCATCCCCAAGGCCGCCACGGAGGTCCACGGCCTCACCTGGGAGATGCTCAAGGGAAAGCCCCGCCTGGAAGAAATCCTCCCCGCCTTCCGGGCCTTCCTGGCGGACACCGTGCCCCTGGCCCACAACGGGGCCTTTGACCTCGCCTTCTTGCGAAGGGCGGGCCTCGAGGCCGCCCCCTTGGTGGACACCCTCCTCCTCGCCCACCTCCTCTTCCCCGACCTCAAGGACCACCGCCTGGAGACCCTGGCGGAGCGCTTCGGCGTGCCCATCCTGGGGCGGCACACCGCCTTAGGGGACGCCCTCATGACCGCCGAGGTCTTCGCCCGGATGCTCCCCCTCCTCCGGCAAAAGGGGTACCGCACCCTGGGGGAGGTGCTCAAGGCCTGCCAAGAACTCCCCCTGGCCCGGCTTAGCTACTGAGGGCCTTCCTGCCGATGTCCTTCCGGTAGACCGCCCCGGGGAAGCCCACCTGCGGGATGAAGGCGTAGGCCCGCTCCAGGGCCTCCTTCAGGTCCTTCCCCAGGCCCACCACGTTGAGGACCCTGCCCCCGGCGCTCACCAGGTGCCCCCCTTCCCGCCGGGTCCCCGCGTGGAAGACCAGAACCCCTTCCGGGGGCTCGGGGATGTGGAGGGGGATCCCCTTTTTGGGGCTTTCGGGGTAGCCGGGGGCGGCCAGGACCACGCAGGCCGAAGCCCCCTCCTTCCAGGAAAGCTCCGTCCCCGCAAGCCTTCCCTCGGCCACCCTTAGGGCCAGGTCCACCAGGTCGTTTTCCAGAAGGGGAAGGATGGCCTGGGCCTCGGGGTCGCCGAAGCGGGCGTTGAACTCCAGGACCTTGGGGCCTTCCCGGGTAAGCATGAGCCCGGCGTAGACCACCCCCCGGTAGACCACCCCTTCCGCCCTTAGGCCCCGGACCAGGGGCTTTAGGATCTCCTCCTCCACCCGCCTTAGGGTGGCCGCGTCCATGGGGTAGGGGGCGATGGCCCCCATCCCCCCGGTCATGGGGCCCTGGTCCCCGTCCAGAAGGCGCTTGTGGTCCTGGGAGGGGAGGAGGGGGAGGATGGTCTCCCCATCGGTGAGGGCGAGGACCGTGGCCTCCTCCCCTTCCAGGTACTCCTCTATGACCACCTCCCCCCCCTCGGCCCGGTTCAGGATGTTGGCCACCGCCTGCTTGGCCTGGTGCAGGTCAAAGGCCACCGTCACCCCCTTGCCGGCGGCGAGCCCCGAGTCCTTGACCACCACGGGCACCCCCACCTCCTCCAGGTACTCCAGGGCCAGAAGGGGGTCCTGGAAGGCCCGGTAGCGGGCCGTGGGGATGCCGTGGCGCTCCATGAGGCCCTTGGCGAAGGCCTTGGAGCCCTCAATCATGGCCGCCCTCTGGGTGGGACCGAAGATCCTTAGCCCCCTTTCCAAGAAGGCGTCGGCGATCCCCTCCACCAGGGGGGCTTCCGGCCCCACCAGGGTGAGGTCAATCCCCTCGGCCAGGGCCCAGTCCGCCAGGGCCTCCACGTCCCCGTTCCAGGGGACGAGCTCCGCCAGGGCCGCCATGCCGGCGTTGCCGGGGGCGGCGTAGAGCCTTTCCACCAGGGGGCTTTGCGCCGCCTTCCAGAGGAGGGCGTGCTCCCGCCCCCCGCTCCCCACCACCAAGACCTTCATAAGGGGGATTCTACCCGGGTCCAAAGCCCCAAGGCCGCCTCCCGCACCCCCTCGGGCAAGGTGGAAAGCTCCTCCCTTAGGGCCGGGTGGGGGCAGGCGAGGAGGTGGGCGAGGAGTAAGGCCCCCCGCACCCAGGGGTCCTGGGGCTCGGAAAAGGCCTTGGGCCAGAGGGCCTCCTTGCCCCAAAGGGCCAGGGCGCTTAGGGCCCGGGCGTAGAGGGGCCTTTCCCGGGGGGGGAGGGCCCTTAGGGGTTCCGCCAGGGGCCCGAAGGCCTCGGGGGGGCGGGCGAGGCCCAGGAGGAGAAGGCGGACCGCCTTGGGGTAGAGGCGGTGCTCCAGGCGGAGGACCCGGGCCTCGAGGGCCTCCGGGGTGTCCCCGGGGAGGACGGGCACCCGCCCCTGGAGGAGGATAGGCCCCGTGTCCATCCCCTGGTCCACGAAGTGGACGGTGGAGCCTGTCTCCTTCTCCCCCGCCGCCAGGACCCTCTGGTGGACGTTTAGCCCCGGGTAGTCGGGGAGGAGGGAGGGGTGGATGTTGAGGAGGCGGCCGTACCAGGCCTCCACAAAGGAGGGGGAGAGGAGGCGCATGAACCCCGCCAGGAGGACGGCGTCCACCCCTCGGGCCCGAAGGAGGCCCAAGGCCTCCCCCTCAAAGGCCTTCCGCCCCCGCCAGGGGAGGGCGAAAGCCTCCACGCCCCGCCGCCTGGCCCGCTCCAGGGCCAGGGCCTCGGGGTTGTCGGAGAGGACCAGGACCACCTCCCCCAAGGGGTTTCCCGGGGGGAAGGCCTGGAGGAGGGCCTCCAGGTTCGTCCCCCGCCCCGAGGCCAGGACCGCCAGGCGGGCCCTCCGGCCCAAGGGAAAAGGCCAGGCCATCTAGCCCTCCAGCGCCTCGGGGTGGTGCTTCTGCCAGTAGCGGACAAGGCCCTGGAGGTTCATGTAGGGAGGGTCGGCAAGCTCGTAAAGGCGCAAGACCTCCTCCCCCACCCCCGCCCTAAGGAGGCCTTCCCGCCAGTAGGCTTCAAACCGCCGGGTCATCTCCTCGAGGGAAAGGCCCTCCTTGAGGCGGCTTAGGGTCCAGCCCGCCCAGGCCTCGAGGGCCTCCCGCAAGGCCCTTAGGTGGTCCTCCACGTCCCCGAAGGCCCCGAAGTGGGTGAGGTAGAGGGCCTCCGGGGCCAAGGCGCGGATCCGGTCCAAGGAGAGGTACCAGCTTTCCAGGTGGATGTCGGGCGGGGGCGTGGGGGGCAGGACGGGCCCCGGGGCGATGCGCACCCCGGCGACGTCCCCGGTGAAGAGGAGGCCCTCCACCCGGTAGGCGTGGTGGTGGATGGCGTGGCCCAGGGTCTCCACCGCCTGGACCCGCACCCCCCCCACCGTCACCGTCTCCCCGTCCGCCAGGGCCCGGACCCGCTCCTGGGGGATCCCCTTAAGCTCTCCCCAGAGGGGCTTGAGGAGGTTCCCGTAGATGCGCTCCGCCGAGGCCAAAAGCCTCGAGGGGTCCACCAGGTGGGGCGCCCCCTTGGGGTGGACGTAGACCGTGGCCCCAAGCTCGGCGAAGCGCCAGGCGGCCCCCGCGTGGTCCAGGTGGATGTGGGTGACGAAGACGTGGCGCACCTCCTCGGGGGCCACCCCCTCTTCCCCCAAGGCCTCCACCAGGCGGGGGTAGCAGCTTTCCGGCCCCGTCTCAATGAGGATGGGCCCCGCCTCCGTCTTGAGGAGGAAGCTGGCGATGACCCGGGGGGCCCCCTGGAAGCGGAGGTCCAAAACCTTTACCACGGCCTCTCCTCCTTGGGGCCGATGCGGGTGTGGAGGGTGCCGATGCCCTCCACCGCCACCTCAATCCGGTCCCCGGGCTTCAAGGCCCCCACCCCTTCCGGGGTTCCGGTGAGGACCACGTCCAAAGGCTCGAGGGTCATGAAGGTGGAGATATAGGAGAGGATCTCCGCCACGCTGAAGATCATCTGGGAGGTGTGCCCCTCCTGGCGGAGCTCCCCGTTCACGTAGGTGCGCACCCAGGTGTCCTGGGGGTTCAGGTCCGTCTCCAGCCAGGGGCCCAGGGGCAGGAACTTGTCGGCGCTCTTGGCCCGGGTCCACTGCAGGTCCTTCTTCTGGACGTCCCGGGCGGTGATGTCCACGGCCACGGTGTAGCCCAGGACGTGGTCCAAGGCCTTCTCGGGGGGAACGTTCCGCATCCGGTCGCCGATGACCACGGCCAGCTCCCCCTCGTAGTGGAGCTCCTGGGTGAAGAAGGGGTAGGGCACCGCATCCCCCGTGTTCCAAGGGTCCATGGGGTTGCCCGGGTGGGCCAAGGCGTTGGGGGCCTTCAGGAAAAGCCCGGGCTCCTGGGGCAGGTCTTGGCCGAAGTCGTGCCCCATCTCCCGGATGTGCTCCCGGTAGTTCCGCCCCACGCAGACGATCTTGCTGGGCACGGCGGGGGCCAAAAGGCGCACCGAGGCGAGATCGTAGCGCCTCCCCGTGGGGTTGCCCCCGGGGCCGTCCGTCTCCAGGACCACCTCTCCCTCCAAAACGCCCCAGCTTCCCTGGTTAAACCGCAGGATCTTCATGCCCTAAAGGCTACCACCTTCCCCTTAGAATTTGCAGGCCCCGCAAGGCCACCACCCCCGCCACCCCCAAGGCCCCAAGCTGCCCCTCCGGAGGGGCGGCGAGGAGGAGGTAGAGGTAGCCGAAGACCGCCCCGAAGGGAATGGGGTAGATCCCCCCCCGCCTCCGCCACCAAAGGAGGTGGTATAGCCCCGCCACCAAGAGGGCCAGGGCGCTTGCCAGAAGGGTTTCCCTAGGGAGCCACACCAGGAAAAACCCTAGGGAAGGGGCGATGCCCCCACCCCCCCGGAAGCGAAAAAAAAGGGGCCAGCAGTGCCCCGCCACCACCGCCACCCCCGCCCAAGGCCGCAAGGCCCAGGGGGTGAGCCAGGCGGCAAGGGCCCCCTTCCCCACGTCCCAAAGGACCACCGCCAAGGCGGCCCAGGGCCCCTTGCGGCGGAAGACCCCGGAGCCCCCGGGGAGGTCTTTCTTCTGAACCTCGGGGAAAAAGAGAAGTCCTCCCACCAAGGAGCCCAGGAGGTAGGCCAGGACCAGGTAGGCCACGCCCCCATTCTTGCAGAAAACCCCCCGGGTGGCGTATCCTGAGAATGGAAGTTTCCATGAAGCGCTTCCACAAGCCATGAAGAGGAAGAAACCCACCATCCACGAGGTCGCCGCCCGGGCCGGGGTGGGCCTGGGCACGGTGAGCCGGGTCCTGAACAACCACCCGGCGGTGCGCCCCGAGACCCGGGTCCGGGTGCTCCGGGCCATTGAGGAGCTGGGCTACACCCCCAACCCCCACGCCCGCCGGATCGCCGGGGGGCGGAGCTACACGGTGAGCGTCCTCCTCCCCTTCGTGGCCACGGAGTTCTACCGAAGGCTCATTGAAGGGGTGGAGGGGGTGCTTTTGGAAAAGCGCTACGACCTAGCCCTCTTCCCCATCCTCTCCCAGGCGCGGCTTAAGCGCTACCTGGAAAGCACCACCTTAGCCTACCTCACCGACGGGCTCATCCTCGCCTCCTACGACCTCACGGAGCACTTTGAGGGGGGGCGCCTCCCCACCGACCGGCCCGTGGTCCTGGTGGACGCCAAAAGCCCCCGCTACGACTCCGTCTACCTGGACAACCACCTGGGAGGGCGGCTTGCCGGGGAGTACCTGGCCCGCTTCCCGGGGGCCATCTTCGCCATCAAGGTGGAGGAGGAGCCCGACAAGGCCTTCCGCCACACGGTCTTCAGCGAAAGGATGGCGGGCTTCCTCGAGGCCCTGGCGGCCCAGGGGCGCCCCTTCCCCAAGGAGCACCTTTTCGTCACCCGGCTTTCCCCGGAGGGAGGAAGACTTGCCCTGCGGTACTTCCTGGAGAAGGCCTCGCCCCCCTTGAACGTCTTCGCCGGGGCGGACCAGGTGGCCTTAGGGGTCTTGGAGGAGGCGGAGCGCCTGGGCCTCACCCCGGGGAAGGAGGTGCGGGTTTTAGGATTTGACGGCCACCCTTTCGCCGAGGAGGTGGGGCTTTCCACCATCGCCCAGCCCGTGGAGGCCATGGGGGCCCGGGCGGCCCAGCTCCTTTTGGAGCGGATGGAGGGGTACAAGGGCCCGCCCCGGGAGGTGCGCTTTGAGCCCCTCCTCATAGAACGCGCCTCCACGGCGACCCCCCCCTCCGCCCCCTACGTGCCCTAGAGGGTGCTGGTCTACCTGGACCAAAACCACGCAAGCCGCATGGCCAAGCACCTCCTAGGGCAAAGGGGGCACGAGGCCTTCGGCAAGCTCTTCCAGGCCCTAAAGGGTAAAGCCCTCGCCCCGCCAAGCCCCTTCCACGTCCTGGAGACCCTTTACCCCCAAAGGGGCCCCGAGGAGAAGGCGGGCTACCTCCTCCCCGCCCTCAAGGAGGTCTTCGCCGCCCTCTCGGAAGGGTACTGGGTCCGCCCCTGGCAGGAGGTGGCCTGGCGGCAGGGGCGGGGCCTCTACCGGGAGGACCTCCTCTGGCGGGGAGGGGACTGGGAGACCCCGGCCGACCTCTCCCCTTTCCTGGGGCTTCCCGAAAAGCTCCGGGGGCTTCCCTACCCGGAAGCCCGGGAAAGGGCTATCCGGGAGATCCAAGGGCGCACGGGGCTTAAGGAGGTCCCCTTCACCCGCCTTTTGGCCCACCTCCTCGCCCGGATGCAAAGCGACCTCACCCGCAAGCCCCGCCCCTCGGACCTCCTGGACGCGGTCATGGCGGCCACGGTCTACCCCTACGTGGACCTCCTCCTCACCGACCGCTACCTGCGAAACCTCCTCCCCGAAAGGAGCGTGGGCGGGCGGCAAAAAGAGGTGGAGGCCCTGGTCAGGCGCCTAGGCGGGGAGTAGACTCCCCCTTGTGAAGGGGATCCGGGACCCAAGGCTTATCCCCATCGCCGAGAAGGTGGAGGCGGGGGAAAGGCTTTCCTTTGAGGACGGCCTCGTCCTCTACGAGACCCAGGACCTCCCCACCCTCATGCGCCTCGCCAACCGGGTGCGGGAGAGAAAGCACGGGCACAAGACCTACTTCGTCCACTCCATCCGCGTCTCCCAGACCAACATCTGCTACGTGGGGTGCACCTTCTGCGCCTTCCAAAGGCGCTTCGGGGAGGAAGGGGCCTGGGACTTTGACGTGGAGGAGGTGGTGGCCTGGGTGAAGGAGCGCTACCAGCCGGGCCTCACGGAGATCCACCTCACCGCCGGGCACCACCCCAAAAGGCCCTTCTCCTACTACCTGGACCTGGTGCGGGCCCTCAAGGAGAACTTCCCCGGGGTCCAGGTGAAGGCCTGGACGGCGGCGGAGATCCACCACTTCTCCAAGATCGCCCGCCTGCCCTACCGGGAGGTGCTGCAGGCGCTAAAGGAAGCGGGCCTGGACGCCATGCCCGGGGGCGGGGCGGAGATCTTCGCCGAGCGGGTGCGTAAAAAGATCGCCCGGGCCAAGGTCTCGGCGGAAGGGTGGCTGGAGATCCACCGCATCGCCCACGAGCTCGGGATCCCCACCAACGCCACCATGCTCTACGGGCACATAGAGACCCTCGAGGAGCGCCTGGACCACATGGACCGCCTGCGCCGCCTCCAGGACGAGACCGGGGGGTTCATGAGCTTCATCCCCCTGGCCTTCCAGCCCGACGGGAACCAGCTCGCCCGGGAACTGGGCAAAAGGGAGTTCACCACGGGGCTGGACGACCTTAGGAACCTGGCGGTGGCCCGGCTTTACCTGGACAACATCCCCCACATCAAGGGGTACTGGGCCACCCTGACCCCCGAGCTCGCCCAGGTTTCCCTGGACTGGGGGGTGACGGACATAGACGGGACCCTCATTGAGGAAAGGATCGTCCACATGGCGGGAAGCCCCACCCCCCAGGGCCTCACCAAGCGGGAGCTGGCCCGGATCATCCTCAAGGCGGGGCGCCTTCCCGTGGAGCGGGACGCCCTCTACCGGGAGATCCGCATCTGGGACCGGGTGGAGGCCTAGATGGGCTACGTCCTCGGCCTTCCCCGCTACGCCAACGTCTCCCCCCTCCACCACTTCCTTAAACCCGAGGGCTTCCAGGTGCGCTACGCCGTCCCCGCCGAGCTCAACCGCCTTCTCCTATCGGGAGAGGTGGGGCTTTCCCTGGTGTCCAGCTACTTTTACCTCAAGCACCAGGAGGCCCTGGGGCTCCTTCCCGACTTCTCCGTGGCGGTTCTGGGGAGGGTCTACTCGGTGAACCTCTTCCACAAGGGGCGGTTAGAGGACCTAAAGCGCATCGCCCTCACCACGGAAAGCGCCACCAGCGTGGCCCTCCTAAAGCTCCTCCTAAAGGAAAGGGGGTTGGAACCCACCTACGAGCGGGCCGAGGGAGAGCTGGAGCTCCTTTCCGCTTACGACGGCGTTCTCCTCATCGGCGACCGGGCCATCAGGGCCTACGCCGCCCTTCTCCCAAAAGTCCCCGAAACGCCCCACACCCTCCCCACCCGCTTCGGGGAGGTAGAGGTGGCGGACCTCTCCACCTTGTGGTTTCAAAGGACCCGCCTCCCCTTCGTCTTCGCCGTCTGGGCCTATAGGCGGGAAAACCCACCCCCCAAGCCCCTGGTGCAAGCCCTTAGGGAAGCCCGACGGGAGGGCCTGGGACGGCTTAGGGAGGTGGCCGAGGCCGAGGCCCAAAGGCTTGGCGTCCACCCAGCCCTCCTCCAGCACTACCTCTGGAACTTCCGCTACCACCTGGAGGAGCCCGACCGCCTGGGCCTCCAGGCCTTCGCCGAGGCCTTGGGCCTCCCCTTCCGGCCGGTCTATTACCCTGGATAGCGCTTGACTTTTTATAGCGCTTTGGTTATCATGCCCCCTGGGCCTCTGGCCCAAAGGAGGTGCGCCGTGCGTTGGAAGCTGGACCCGACCCACACCAGTGTGGAGTTCGCCGTGCGCCACATGATGATCGCCACGGTGAAGGGGACGATCAACCTCAAGGAAGGCTATGTGGAAACCGACGAGACCGGGAAGCCTATCCGGGTGGAGGCCCGGCTGGACGCGGCCAGCATCCACACCGGCGTGGCCGACCGGGACAACCACCTGCGCTCCCCCGACTTCCTGGACGTGGCCAACCACCCGGAGATCGTGTTCAAGAGCGAGAAGATCACCCCCCTGGGGGAGGGCCGCTACCGGGTGGAAGGGGAGGTGACCATCCGGGGCGTGACCCGGCCCCTTTCCTTTGAGGTGGAGACCTATGGCCCCGCCAAGGACCCCTGGGGGAACGAGCGCATCGCCGCCCACTTTGAGGGGAAGCTGAACCGGAAGGACTTCGGCCTCACCTGGAACATGCCCCTGGAGGCCGGGGGGCTTCTCGTGGGGGAGGAGGTCCGCTTCAGCGTGGACACCCAGGCGGTGAAGGAGGCGGTGGCCCAGTAATGGCCTTTCCCCGGCGGCTCCTCGGCCTAAGCCTTAGGGTGAAGGAGCTCGGGGCCGCCCTTTTCTTCTACCGGGACCTCCTGGGCCTAAAGGTGGAGGCGGACCCACCCCGCTACCGGCTTTTCCCGGAGGGGAAGGGATTTTTCCTAGACCTAATCCACGACCCTCAGGCCCCCCTAAGGCCCTACCCCTCGGTGGGGCTCTACCACTTCGCCCTTCTCCTGCCGAACCGTGAGGCCCTGGCCGGGGTCTTCCGCAGGCTTCTGGAGGCGGGGGCCCACTTTGAGGGGGCGGCGGACCACGGGGTCTCGGAGGCCCTTTACTTCCGCGACCCCGAGGGAAACGGCCTCGAGCTCTACCGAGACCGCCCCCAGGGGGAATGGCCCAAAGGGCCCCTGATGTTCACGGCACCCCTGGACCTGGAGAAGCTCCTTCGGGAAAACCCTAGGCCCGCCCCCCTTCCCCCCGAAACCCTCCTCGGCCACCTCCACCTCCACGTGGAGGACCTGGCGGCGGCGGAGGCCTTCTTCGCCGGGAGGCTTGGCATGGAGGTCACCTTGCGCACCTACCCCGGGGCCCTCTTCTTCGCCTGGGATCGCTACCACCACCACGTGGGGGCGAACACCTGGGCGGGGAGGCGCAAGGCGGAGGAAGGGGCCACGGGGCTTTTGGGCTACACCCTCCTCGCCCCTCCCGGCGTGGCCCCCGGGGCCTTTCGGGACCCCACCGGGGCCTTGGCGGAGGTCTTGACGGAAGCCCCCCTTCCCCTTAGACTCTAACCCAACTATGCGGACCCTAGGGCGCTACTTCGGCTTTTATTATCCCGCCGGGGGCGCCCTGCGGTCTGCGTAGGCCCGTACCGCAAAAAGGGCGCCCCCAAAAAGGGGGCGCCCGAGGTTTTTGGGAGGGAAGCCATGCTGATCGTGATGAAGCGGGGCCACACGGAGGCGGAGCTAGAGGAGGTCATCCGGGAGATTGAGAAGGTGGGCTACCGGCCCCACGTCTCCCGAGGGGTGGAGACCACCCTGGTGGGGGCCATCGGCCGGGGGCCCACCCCGGAACTCATGGAGCACTTCCGGGCGCTTCCCGGGGTGGCCGAGGTCATCCCCATCTCCAAGCCCTGGAAGCTGGCGAGCCTCGAGGTCCAGCCCTTCCCCACCGTCTTGGAGTTCCCCACGGGCAAGACGGGGGGCGGCCACGTGATGGTGGCGGCGGGGCCTTGCGGGGTGGAGTCCTTGGAGCAGACCCTTAAGGCCGCCCGCTACGTGAAGGCCCACGGGGGCCACATGCTCCGGGGCGGGGCCTTCAAGCCCAGGACGAGCCCCTACGCCTTCCAGGGGCTTGGGGTGGAGGGCCTGAAGATCCTGGCCGAGGCCAAGAGGGAGACGGGCCTTCCCATCGTCACCGAGGTCCTCTCCCCGGACCAGGTGGAGCTCGTGGCCCAGTACGCCGACGTCCTCCAGATCGGGGCCCGCAACGCCCAGAACTTCCCCCTCCTCCAGGCGGTGGGGGAGGCGGGGAAGCCCGTCCTCCTCAAGCGGGGGATGAGCATGACCCTGGAAGAGTTCCTCATGAGCGCCGAGTACATCCTCTCCCGGGGCAACATGCGGGTGATCCTGGTGGAGCGGGGGATCCGCACCTTTGAGAAGGCCACCCGCTTCACCCTGGACGTGGCCGCCGTGCCCGTCCTAAAAAGCTGGACCCACCTCCCCGTCTGGATAGACCCCTCCCACCCGGCGGGCAAAAGGGACTGGGTCATCCCCTTGGCTTTGGCGGGGCTTGCCGCGGGGGCGGACGGCCTCATCGTGGAAACCCACCCCGAGCCGGAAAAGGCCCTCTCCGACGCCGCCCAGCAGCTCCACGAGGAGGAGTTCGCCGAGCTCATGGAGAAGGTGCGCCGCCTGGCAGCCGCCTTGGGCAAGCACCTCGCCGCCCCCGTCTTAGGATGAAGCCCCTTTTCGGCAAGGTAGGGATCTTCGGGGTGGGCCTTCTAGGGGGAAGCGTGGCCTTGTGCCTCAAGGAGCGCTTCCTGGCCGAGGAGGTCCACGCCTACGACCAAGACCCCCTGGCCCTGGAAAAGGCCCTTTTTCTCGGCGTGGCGGACCGGGTGCACACCGAGCTAGGCCCCTGGGTGGGGGAGCTTTCCCTGGGGATCCTCGCGGCCCCCGTGGGGGCCTTACCGGAGCTCGGGAAGGCCCTTGCCCCTTGGGCCCATCCCCAAAGCCTCTGGACCGACGTGGGAAGCGTTAAGGCCAAGGTGGTGGCCGCCCTAGAAGGCCTCCTCCCCCACTACCTGGGGGGGCACCCCATGGCGGGAAGCGAGCGGGCGGGGGTGGAAAACGCCCACGCCGGGCTTTTGCAAAACGCCGTCTGGGTGCTAACCCCCACGGAGAGGACGAGCCCCAAGGCCAAGGAAGGGATCCCCAGGCTGGTGGAGGCCCTGGGGGCTTATCCCCTCGAGGTCCCCCCCCTCCTCCACGACGAGCTGGTGGCCCGCATCTCCCACCTCCCCTACCTCCTGGCCGTGGCCCTAAACCGCCTGGTGGCCCATAGCCCCCACAAGGACCTCCTCATGTTCCTGGCCGCCGGGGGCTTCCGCGACCTCACCCGGGTGGCCTCCGGCTCCCCCAGGATGAGCCGGGACATGGTGGTGGAAAACAAGGAGGCCCTAAAAGGGGCCATAGAGGAGCTAAGGGAGGTCCTCCTGGAGCTAGAAGGCCTCCTGGAAAACCCCGAGGCCCTCCTAAAGGCCGCCGAGGAGGCCAAGCGCACCCGGGATAGCCTCCCCATCGTGCGCCGAAGCCTCCTCCCCGAGATGCACGATCTCGTGGTCCAGGTGCCGGACCGCCCCGGGGAGATCGCCCGGATCGCCACCGCCCTGGGGGAGGCCGGGGTGAACATCAAGGACATAGAGGTCCTCACCATCCGGGAGACGGCGGGGGCCCTAAGGCTTTCCTTCGCCACCCGGGAGGAGCGGGAAACGGCTAAGGCGGTGCTAAGGGAAGCGGGCTACCGGCTACCCTAGCTCCTCCGTGGCGCGGGCCACCCGGTCCTTGCCCCCCGCCTTGGCCCGGTAAAGGGCCTCATCCGCCCGGCGGTAGAGGTCCTGAAGGTCCCCCCGGTAGGTGGCCACCCCAAAGCTCGCCGTGATCCCCAGGGCCTTTAGCCCCTCCCGGAGCCTTTCCGCCAGGTGCGTCGCCTGCGCCCCGGAGGTCCTGGGGAGGAGGATGGCGAACTCCTCGCCCCCCCACCGGCCCACCAGGTCCTGCTGGCGCACGTGGGCGATAAGGTAGCGCCCCACCTCCCTTAAGAGGCGGTCCCCCTCGGGGTGGCCCTTCTCGTCGTTTATCTTCTTGAAGTCGTCCAGGTCCAAGAGGACCAGGCTTAAGGGCTCCCCGCCCCGCTCCACCCGGGCTGCCTCCCGCTCCAAGGCCATCTCCAGGGCCCTGCGGTTGGGAAGCCCGGTGAGGGAGCAGGTGAGGGCCTGCTCCCGCCAGAAGCGCACCTGGCCGTAAAACTCCCGGAAGCGGGCGAGGAGGAGGGTGAGGGCGAGGAGCACGGGCTGGCTTAGGGCGAAGTACCCGTAGAAAAACCCCAAGGGTTTCCCCAGAAGCACCGGCCCCAGGGCCAGGAGCGAGGCCCAAAACCCCCCCACCGCCAAGGACCGGGGCCAGGGGTAGGCGAAGGCGGCGAGGAGGTAGAGGGCGGAAGACCAGAACCCCACCACGGGCCAGTCTTCCCCGGCCCTCCCAACCTCAAAGAGGAGGTAGGCCCCAAGGGCGTGGACCAGAAGCTTGGGGGCCCGCCTCGGCCCCTGGCGCAAGGCCAGGAGGAAGAGGAGGGCGAAAACCCCGTAGGCGGCCCAAACCCAAGGCCCCTGGGGCGGGGAAAAAAGGAGCCGAAGGCCGACGCCCAAGGGAAGACCAAGCCAGGCCAGCGCGTACAATCCCCTCGCCCAGCGGTCCATGGAGGCATTTTTACCGAGGGGTGTGTAAAAGCTGTGAAAGCTAACCCTAGGGCAGGACCTTCCCCGGGTTCAGAAGCCCCCAAGGGTCCAGGGCCTCCTTGACCGCCTCGAGGGCCCCCAGGGTCTCGGGGTCCACCGCCTCCCCCATGAACTTCCGCTTCATGAAGCCGATGCCGTGCTCCCCGGAAAGCACCCCCCCGTGCCTTAGGGCCACCCGGACGATCTCGTGGGCGAGCTCCCAGACCTTCTCCTCGCTCTCCCTCCTGGGGTCAAAGAGGATGTTGGGGTGGAGGTTCCCGTCCCCGATGTGGCCGAACTGGACCACCACGAGGCCGAAGGCCTTTCCCAGGGCCTCAATCTCCCGCACCACCTGGGGCAGGGCCGAGCGGGGCACGGCGATGTCCTCGTTCACCCGCTTGGGGCGGATCCGGCCCAAGGCGGGGCTCACCGCCCGCCGGGCCCGCCAGAGGGCCTCCGCCTCCCCCTCGTCCCGGGCCCGCCGCACCTTTCCCCCTAGAGCCAAGGCGGTCTCCTCCAGAAGGGCGAGCTCCTCCTGCACCAGCTCGGGGTCGTCCCCGTCCGTCTCGGCGAGGAGGAGGGCGTGCCCCCGGGGAAGGCCCATATGGAGGTAGTCCTCCACGGCGTCCACGCAAGAAGCGTCCAGAAACTCCAGCCTGGCCGGGACCGCCCCCAAGGCGATGGCCCGGGAGACCGCCTCCGCCAAAGCCTCCACCTGAGGAAAGAGGGCCATGAGGGTGGCCCGGTGCTTGGGAAAGGGGAGGAGCCTCACCCTGGCCCCGGTGATGAGGCCCAAGGTCCCCTCGGAGCCCACCAGAAGCCCGGGGAGGTCGTAGGCCTTGCGGTCTAAGCGGTGGACCTCCCCAAAGGCGTCCACCCACTCCAGCTCCAAGAGGTAGTCCCCCGTGACCCCGTACTTAAAGCAAAGGGGCCCCCCGGCGTTTTCCCCCAGGTTCCCCCCCAGGGTGCTGGTGCGGTAGGAGGCGGGGTCTGGAGGGTAGAAGAGGCCGAAGGGCCTCGCCGCCTCGGAAATCCGGGCGGTGGTCACCCCGGGCTCGGCCCAGGCGGTCTGGGTGCGGGGGTCCACCTCGAGGCGGGTCATGCGGGTGAAGGCCACGGCGATGGCCTCCTCCAAGGGCACCGAGCCCCCGCTCAGGCCGCTTCCCGCCCCCCGGGGGACCAGGGGAACGCCGAAATTTCGGGAAAGGCGCACCAAGGCCTGGACCTCCTCCCGGGTCTCGGGCAGGACCACCGCCAAGGGCTCCTCGCCCACCAGGATGGCGTCGTAGCGGTAAACCGCCTTCTCGGGGCGGGCAAGGAGAACCCTCGGGCCGAAGAGGCGCTTGAGCTCGTCCAACAGAGCCTTGGGGGAGGCCACCATGCCTTTAGGCTACTAGGGCGCCGTCTCGTAGGGGTCGCATCCCGAGGAGCTGTCGGGGACCATGACCACGGAGCTTCGCACGTAGTCCGAGGCTGCGCCCCCGTGGAACCCCCTTACCCAAAGCACCTTGTTGTCCACGGGCTCCACGATGATGCCCTGAGGGCTTAGGGACTGCTGGGTCTGGGAAGGGGTCACGTCCACGTACCCCGTGACCCGGCCCTCGCCAAGGATAAAGGTGTTGAGGTCCGCCACCTTCTGCCCTGGGCGGGCCTCCCAAGGGTGCTGGCCCTCGGCCAGGAGGTAGACCTCGAGGCGGTCTATCAACCCCGAGAAGTCAAAGCCGAAGTCCACCCGGGTGGTCCTATAGGTGCAGTAGCGGTCCTGGCTCCAGAGGTTCCGGATCTCCGGGGGAAGGGGGGTGATGACGATCGCACACCCCCCAAGGAGCGCCCCAAGAAGCAACAACCCTAAACGCGCCCACATACATCCCAAGGTAAGGCCCAGCCCTATCCCCCGGGGTGACGCCCCGCTAAAGGGGGCTTTAGACTTTAGGCCATGGCCTACTGGCTCCTCAAATCCGAGCCCCAGGTCTACAGCATCGCCGACCTGGAGCGGGAAGGAAAGGCGATCTGGGACGGGGTCCGGAACTACCAGGCCCGCAACTACCTGATGCAGATGCAAGAGGGCGACCTCTGCTTCTTCTACCACTCCAGCACCACCCCCCCGGGGATCGCCGGGCTTTGCCGGGTGGTGCGCACCCAGGTCCCCGACCCCACCCAGTTTGACCCGGAAAGCCCCTACTTTAACCCCAAGGCCACGCCGGAAAAGCCCCGGTGGTACACGGTGGAGGTGGCCTTCGTGGAGAAGTGGCCCCTCGTCCCCCTCGCCGAGCTCAAGGCCCTCTTCCCCAGGGACCACCCCCTGGTAAGGCGGGGGAACCGGCTTAGTGTGATGCCGGTTCCCCCGGAGGTGGCGAAGGCCCTTATTGCACGGAGAGGGTCCCGATGATCTTGAAGAGGGGCAGGAACATCCCCGCCACGATCATCCCCACGATGACGCCCAGGAAGATGATCATGAGGGGCTCTATGGCGGCGGTGAGGCTCGCCACCGCCTCGTCCACCTCCCGCTCGTAGAAGTCGGCGATCTTGGAAAGCATGGTGTCCAGGGCCCCGGTCTCCTCGCCGATGGCCACCATGGAGCTCACCATGGGGGGGAAGACGAAGGGGTGCTGGGCCAGGGTGAGGTTCAGGGGGTCGCCCTGCTGGATCTTGAGCTTGGCGGCCTCCACGATCTCCTCCACCACGCGGTTGCCCGCCGTGCCCTTGGTGATGTCCAAGGCCTCCACGATGTTCACCCCGCTGGCGAGGAGGAGGGCCAGGGTGCGGGAGAAGCGGGCCACGGCGGTCTTGCGGTTCAGGTTGCCGAAGACGGGAAGGCGGAGCTTGACCCGGTCAATGACCTTCCGCCCCTGGGGGGTGCCGTAGTACCAGCGGTAGACGAAGTAGAGGACCACGGCGAGGAGGAGAAGGGGCAGGGTGGCGGCCCTCAAGAGGTCGGAAAGGGCGATGAGGAAGCGGGTGAGGAGGGGTAGCTCCGAGCCTAAGTCGGTGAGGATCTGGGCGAACTGGGGCACGATCCCCGTGAGGAGAAAATAGGCCACGCCCACGGCGAAGACGAAGACGATGACGGGGTAGGTCATGGCGCTTCGGATCTTGCCCCTTAGTTCCAGCTCCTTTTCCAAGAAGCTCGCAAGCCGGTCCAGGATGAGGTCTAGCCCCCCCGAGGTCTCCCCCGCCCGCACCAGGTTCACGTAAAGCCGGGAGAAGAGCTTGTGCTTGGCCAGGGCCTCGGAAAAGGCCATGCCCCCTTCAATATCCGTCCGGACCTGCTTGAGGATCTCTCGGAACTTCTTGTTTTCGGTCTGCTTTTCCAGGATGGCCAGGGACTGGAGGAGGGTGAGGCCCGCCCCCAGCATGGTGGCAAGCTGCCGGGAGAAGATGGCCAGGTCCTTAAGGCCTGGCCCCCGCTCCAAGACGGGGATCCGAACCTCCGCCTGCAGGCCCTTCCCGGGCTCTTTGATCTCGGCCACGAAGAGGCCCCGGTCGCGGAGGAGCCTCGCGGCGGTGCGGAGGTCCTCAGCCTCAATGGTGGCCTCCACCAGGCGGCCCTGGCGGTCCCGGGCCTTATACTGGTAGACCGGCATGGAAGAAGTATACCGGATGGCCCAAAGGGCAGCGGAAACCCTCAAAGCGGGGGGCCTCGTGGCCCTGCCCACGGACACCGTCTTCGGCGTCTTGGCCCGGATGGAGGACGAGGCCGCCTGCCGCCGCATCTACGAGGTCAAGGGGCGGCCCGAGGACAAGCCCCTCCAGGTCCTGGTGGCGGACCTGGAAAGCGCCCTGAGGCTCGCCGACCTTGGACCCCTTAAGGAAAAGTTTCTGCGCCTGGCCGAGGCCTTCTGGCCCGGGGGGCTCACCGTGGTAGTCCCCGGGTGGGGCATCCCCCCTTGGATCAGCCGGGATGGCTCCGTGGGCCTCCGGATGCCCGACCACCCCCTGGTGCGGGAGGTGCTCCGCCGGGTGGGGGGGTACGCCGCCGCCACCAGCCTCAACAAAAGCGGCGAGCCCCCGGTGCGCACCGCCGAGGAGGCCAAGGCCTTCGCCGTGGACCTGGTCCTTCCCGGGGAGGCGGGAGGGCTCGCCTCCAGCGTGGTGGACCTGCGCACCGGGGAGGTCTTAAGGGAAGGGGCCATCCCCAAGGAAGCCCTGCTGGCCTACCTCGCCTAGATGGCAGGCCCTAGCCTCAAGGCGGAGATCCTGGCGGTCCTTTTCGCCGCGGGAAGGCCCGTGGCCCTTAAGGAGCTTAAGGCCCTGGGCCACCCGGAGGAGGCGGTGCTAAGGGCCCTGAAGGCCCTCGAGGCCGACCTCCAAGGCGGGGCGCTGGGGGTGGCCCTGGAGCGGGTGGCGGGGGGGTGGCGGCTCGTGGTGCACGAGAAGGCCCTGCCCGCCGTGGAGAAGGTGCTCAAGCCCTCGCCCCCAAAGCTCTCCAAGGCGGCCCTGGAGGTCCTCGCCCTCATCGCCTACCACCAGCCCATCGCCCGGGCGGAGCTTGAGGCCATGCGGGGCAGGAGCGTGGAGGGCGTCCTGGAAAGCCTCCTGGAACGGGGGCTCATCCGGGTGGTGGGGGAGAAGGAGGCCCCGGGCCGCCCCAAGCTCTACGGCACCACGGAGCGCTTCCTCGAGGTCTTCGGCCTGGAAAGCCTAGAGGACCTCCCGCCCCTGGAAGGGGGCCCACCCCTCCTCCTCCGCGGCTAGCACCTCCTTGGCCGGGACGGGAAGGGGGCTAAAAAGCTCGTTTTGGCGCACGAAGGCTAGAAGAAACCGGCCCAGAAGGCGCATCTGGCTCCGGTGGGCCCGGATGGCTTTCTCTTTAAGCCGCACCTCCTCCTCCCACAGGGGAAAGCGCCGCCAAGGAAGCCCCCGGCCCCTCGGGGGCGGGTAGAGGGGAAGCCGGGGGTGGAGCCCCTTGGGCAGGGGGTACTGGTACCCCCCGTGGACGATGTAGAAGAGGAGGCGGTCCTCCATCCCCAAGGCGGCCGCCACCTGCATGCCGAAGTAGGCGGTGGCCTGGTGGTCCCGGTGGGCGTCCAGGGGGCTTGGCAGGAGGATGCGGCTTGGCCCAAGCTCCCGGAAAAGCTCCCCCAAGACCCCTTCCAGGGCCTTGCCCGTGTAGGGTAGGCCCGGGCGGTAAGCGCCCGGGTAGGCCACGGCCCTAAGCCCGGTGTGGGGGCTCTCCCAGGGCAGGTAGTAGTGGGTGGTGAAGAGGGAAAAAAGCCCCTGGTCGGGAAAGCCCAGGAAAATGGCCGAGTCCTGGGAAAGCCCCAGCGCCTGTAGGCCCCGCCTGGCCTCCACCATGCGCCTTAGGGCCAGGCGGCGCAGGGCCTCCTGGGAGGGAAGGGGGCTTCCCGCAGCCAGGTCAAAGGCATCCCCCGAGGTGAGGTAGACCACGCTCACCCGCCCCCCCTCCCGGGCCACCCGGGCCATGAGCCCCGCCGCCGCCAAAACCTCGTCGTCGGGATGGGGGGCCAGCACCAGAAGGTGCTCCCCGGGTCCTAAGGCCAAGGGGGGAAGGCGGCGAACCCGCAAGGAGGCCAAGAAGGCGTGGTAGTAGGCGAAGAGGAACCGCCCGTTGACGAAGGCCCAGACCCCCAAGGCGGCCAGCACCACCGCCAGGCGCTCGGCCCAGAGGAGGCCCAGCCAAAGCCGCACCGCCTCCGTAAGGAGAAAGTAGCCCCCAAGGAGGAGCAAAAACCAATGCCAGGGGGCAAGGCGCCTCACGGGAGGGCATTCTACCCGGGTTAGACTGGAAGGGGTGCCCACCCTGCGGCCAGCCACGCTCCAGGACCTCCCCGCCATCGCCCGCCTTTCCCACGCCACCCTCCTTTTGGGGCGGGAAGCCCCTTGGGTCTTTCCCAGCGAAAGGCTTTGGGGGGAGGTTTTCGTGGCCCCTTACCTGCGGGCGGGGTGCTGCAACCTGGTGGCCGAGGAGGAAGGGAAGGTTTTGGGCTACATCCTGGGGGCCTGCTCGGGTTTCGCCCTTTTTTGGGACCTCTTGCCCCGGCTTCCCCTGCTCCTCCTGCGGATCGGCCTAGGGGTTTATGGCCCCCCCCTTCCCCACCTCCGCTACCTCCTGCGCCTCCTTCGCTTCCCGGGTCCCAAGGCCCCCCTGGGCCGCTACCCCGCCCACCTGCACATCGCCGTGGGCCTCGAGGCCCGGGGCAAGGGCGTGGGTAGGCTCCTCCTTGTGGCCTTTCTGGACTGTCTGCGGGCCAAGGGGGTGCCGGGAGTCCAGCTCGCCACCACCCGGGCCAACCAGGCGGCCCGGAGACTCTACCAAAGCTTGGGCTTCCGTCTCTATGCCAAGAAGGCGAGCCCCTTCTGGGCCCCCTACCACGGCCACCCGGTGATCCACGAGGTCTGGGTAAAGGAGCTTTAGGGCGAAAGGCGCACGGCGGTGCCGCTGGCGGTGACCATGAGCATGGAGTTGCCCTGGCCTAAAACCTCGTAGTCCACGTCAATCCCCACCACGGCGTCGGCCCCAAGGGCTTTGGCCGCCTCCTCAAGCTCCTTTAGGGCCATCTCCCGGGCCCGCCTAAGCTCCGCCTCGTAGGCCCCGCTCCGCCCCCCCACGATGTCCCGGATCTGGGCGAAGAGGTCCCGAAAGAGGTTCGCCCCCACGATGGCCTCGCCGAAGACGATGCCCAGATAGGCCTCAATCCGGCGCCCTTCCACCTCGGGCGTGGTGGTCAGGATCATGCCTCCATAATAAAGGCGTGTTGCCCGAGGCCCTAAGGGGGTGGGAGAACTACCGGGCGTGGCTCGAGGCCGACCCCGAGTTCCGGGGGCGCATCGTCTTCGCCCACCTCCTTCCCCAAACCCCCCCCAGGCCCGTCCCGCCCCGGGGGCCCTTCGCCGGGGTCCTGGAGGCCTTGGGCCTTAGGCCCTTTCGCCACCAGCAGGAGGCCTTAGACCGGGTGGCCGAGGGAAAGAACGTGGTCATGGCCTACGCCACCGCCGCCGGGAAAAGCCTCGTCTTCCAGGTCCCGGTCCTCAAGGCCGCCCTGGAAGGCCAAACGAGCCTCCTCCTCTTCCCCACCAAGGCCTTAGCCCACGACCAGCTCCGGCGCCTCAAGGCCATGGCCCAGGCCCTGGGGCTGGACGGGGTCTTCCCCTACGACGGGGACACCGCCAGCGAAACCCGGAGGCGGGCCCGGGAAGGGGGAAGGGTCCTCCTCTCCAACCCCGACATGCTCCACTTCGGCCTTCTGCCCCGGCACGGGGACTGGGCCTCCTTTTTGGCCCGGCTTAAGTACCTGGTCCTGGACGAGCTCCACGCCTACCGGGGGGTCTTCGGCACCCACGTGGCCCTGGTCCTCTTCCGCCTCCTGCGCCTGGCCCGCCACTACGGGGCAGACCCCCAGGTCATCGCTGCCAGCGCCACCATCGCCAACGCCAAGGAGCACGCGGAAACCCTCACGGGCCTCCCCTTCGTGGAACTCCGGGAGGAGGTGGCCCGCTCGGAGCGGGAGCTTCTGGTCCTCCTCCCCAAGCCTTTGGACCCCAAAGGGGAGAGGCGGCGAAGCCCCCTTCTGGAAGGGGCCTACCTGGCCCGGGCCCTGGCGGAGGCGGGGCTTAGGGGGCTCGTCTTCGTCAACGCCCGGAAAAGCGCCGAGCTTTTGGCCCGCTACGCCGCCCACCCGGGGGTGCGCCCCTACCGGGCGGGGTACACCGCCAAGGAGCGGCGCAGGCTGGAGGAGGCCCTGAAGCGGGGGGAGGTGCGGGTCCTGGTCTCCACCAGCGCCCTGGAGCTCGGGGTGGACATCGGGGAGCTGGACGCCGTGGTCCTGGTGGGCTACCCCGGCTCCATGGCCGCCTTCTGGCAGCGGGCGGGAAGGGCCGGGCGGGGGGAAAGGCGGGCCCTTGTGGTCTACATCCCCCGGGAAGACCCCATGGACGAGTACTTCCTGCAAAGGCCCGAGCTCTTCCTAAAAACCCCCCCCGAGGAGGCGGTGGCCGAGCCGCAAAACCCGGTCCTCTGCCCCCTCCACCTCCACGCCGCCGCCTGGGAGAAGCCCCTGACCAAGGAGGAGGTCCTCTGCCCCGAGGCCCTTTCGGAGCTCAAGGAAAAAGACGGCCTCTTCTACACCCCAAGGCGCCACCCCCACCGGGCCATCGCCCTCAGGGGCCTTGGGGCCACCTTCACCCTGAGGGGGCCTGAAGGGGAGGTTCTGGGCTACCTGGACGAGCGCCAGGCCTACTGGGAGGCCCACCCGGGGGCCATCTACCTCCACGGGGGGGAAAGCTACCTGGTGCGGAACATAGACCCCGGGCGGCGGGAGGTCTGGCTCCTGCCCGCCCTCGAGGACTACTACACCGAGCCCCGGGCGGAGACGGACCTGGAGGTCCTCTCGGGGGAGCCCCTAGGCCACGGGGTCTGGGTGGGGCGGGTGGTCCTGAGGGAGCGGGTGGTGGGCTACGTGAAGAAGCGCTTTTACACGGGGAGCGTCCTGGAAGAGGTGCCCCTGGAACTCCCCGAGATCACCTTCCCCACCGAGGCCCTCTGGTTCCACCCCCCCGAGGCCCTTCCCCCCCACCGGATCCCCGGGGGGATCCACGCCCTGGAGCACGCCCTGATCGGGCTTCTTCCCCTCTTCGTCCTGGCGGAGCGGCAGGACATCGGGGGGATCTCCTACCCCTTCTACCCCAGGCCCCTGCCCTCGGGGCAAGGCCCCACGGTCTTCATCTACGACGGCTACCCCGGCGGGGTGGGCTACGCCCGGCGGGCCGCCCAAAGGTTTCCCGAGTGGGTGCGGGCCGCCCTGGAGCTCCTTTTGGCCTGCCCCTGCCAGGAAGGGTGCCCCCGGTGCGTCCTCTCCCCCAAGTGCGGCAACGGCAACCAGTACCTGGACAAGGAGGCGGCCCTCTTCCTGGCCAAGGCCCTGGCCTGGCGGCTGGCCACCCAAACCTAGGCTTCCCAGGGCCCTCCCCGGGCCCTTAAACTCTTCTCATGACCGCCTCCTTGGAGGAAAGCCCCGAGGCCTTCTTCGCCCGCTTTCAGGCCTACGCCCTCGAGGTCCACCTCTTCCCCGAGCCCTGGGGGAGCCCCCTCTTGGAAGTGGGCGTGGCGGGGCAGATCGTCTACGCTTTTGACCGGGGCGCCCCCCCGGCCCCCACGGGCCCCGTGCGGGGGCTTCTCCACGGGGTGGTGCGGGAGGCGGGGCCCTGGGAAGGGGAGGCCTTCCTAAGGCGGGAAGGGGCGGGCTACCGCCTGGGAGGGCGGGTGCGCCCCTTGGGGGAGGGGTTTTACCTTTTGGAGGAGCCCTTCCCCCTTCTCCTCCACGCCGAGACCCCCCTGCCGCCCAGGGCCTGGGTGCGCCTCTGGCCCCCCCTCATGCTCTTCCGGGAGTGAAGGTGCGGTGCCTCTGCGGCCAGAAAAACCCCCCTGGGGCCCAGTTCTGCATGGGCTGCGGCCGCCCCTTGGGCAGCCCCCTCCTCAAGGAGCGCCGCCACGTGAGCGTGGTCTTCCTGGACCTGGTGGACTCCACCTCGAGGTTTCAGGGGGGCCTTGAGGCCGCCTACCGGGAGATCCAGGCCGCCCTGGAGCGGGCGGCCCAGGAGGCCCGCCTCCGGGGCGGTTTCGTCCACCGCTTCCTGGGGGATGCGGTCATGGTCCTCTTCGGGGCCCCTAGGGCCCAGGGGATGGAGCCCTGGCGGGCCCTGGAGGCCGCCCAGGCCATGGTGAAGGCGGCGGGCCTTCCCGCAAGGGCCGGGGTGGCCAGCGGGGAGGTGCTCTGGGCCCCCTTGGGGGAGGGGCAGGCGGGGGAGGCCACCTCCTTGGGCCCGCCGGCGGTGCGGGCGGAGCGGCTCTCCAAGGTGGCCGCCCCCCAGGAGGTGGTCTGCGACGGGAAGACCCTGGGGGCGGCCCCGGGGACCCGGGCCATCCCCTTAGGCCCAAGGCCCCTCAAGGGGCTTGGGGAGGTGGAGGCCTTCCGGGTGGAGGCGGTGGGGGTCGCCCTGGGGCCCGAGGAGGCTTCCCTCCTCGAGGAGGCCTTAAGGCGGCTTCTTGAACCCGGGGGCAGGGTTAACCTGGTGGGGCCGCCGGGAAGCGGCAAAAGCCTCCTCCTGGCCGAGCTGGTCCGGAAAGCCCCCTTGAGGACCGTGGTCCTGGAGCGCATGGGGCCCGAGACCCCCTTGCGGCTAAGCCTTCAGGAGGCCGCCCAAAAGGCCTTCGGCGGCCTGGAAACCCTCCTCCACCTGCCCCTGGCCCCCCACCTCCACCGGGCCCTCCGCTATAGCCTGGGCCTCGAGGCCCGCCCCCCCTGGCCCCGGGAGGCGCTGGAGGAGGCCATCCTCGAGGCTTGGGAAGAGGCCCTAAAGAGCCTCTCCGAGCCCCTGCTCCTGGTCCTCAAGGACTTCCACGCCCCCGACCCCACCCTCCTCCGCTTCCTCGGGCGCCCCCTCCCCCAGCTCCGCCTGGCGGTGGAAAGCCGCAGACCCCTCTTCCAACCCGCCCTTCTCCTCAAGGAAAAGCCCATCCCTCCCCTCCTCGCCCTCCAGCCCGCCCTGGACGGCCTCCCTTTCCCGGAAAAACGGGGGCTTCTGGTCCTCGGGGTCCTGGGGGAGGCGCCCCAGGACCTGGCGGAAGGGCTTGCGGGCCCCTTCTCTTGGGAAAGGCTCTGGGAGGAAGGCCTTTTAGAGGGGGAAAGGCCCCTCCCCTCGGTGGTCCGGGCCGCCCGGGCCCTGGTCCTCGAGGAGGAGCAAGGGGCCTGGCACCTGGAGGCCGCCCGGTACCACCAAAAGCACGGAGACCCCCGGGCCATGGCCCGCCACCTGGCCCTAGGGGGGAAGCCCCGGGAGGCCGTTCAAACCCTACGGGTCCTGGCCCAAGGGGCCTGGAGGAAAGGCCGCCTAGAAGAGGCCATCCCTCTCTACGAGGAGGCCCTGGCCCTGGCCCCCGAGGGCCTAAAGCCCGCCCTGGAGGCCGAGCTCCAGGACGCCCGGGCCTCCTTGGGCCAAGCCCCGGAGACGGAAGCGGGACCCAGGGCCGAAGACCCCGTCCTTAAGGCCTTCCGCCAGGCCAAAGACCCCCTCGCCCTCCAAGCCCTCCTCCCCCACCTAAGGCCCTACCCCTTGGAGGAGGCCCAGGCCCGCCTAGAGCTAGCGGGAGCCCTCTGGCGGGCCTTCCGCCCCAAGGCCGCCCTCCAGTTCCTCACCCCCTTCCACCCGCACCTTCCCCCAAGCCTCCACCTCCACTACCGGTCCCTAAGGGCGAGCCTCCTCATGGACCTGGGCCGCTACGAGGAGGCCGAAGCCCTCCTGGCAGGGCCTGCGGAAGGGGATCGGGAGGCCCACGCCCGCTTCCACGCCACCCGCCTCCGCTTCCTCCTAGAACAGGGCCGGCTTCCCGAGGCCCTGGAAGAGGGGGAGGCCTACTACGCCCAAAACCCCCACCCCTGGCTTGCGGCGAGCCTTCTCGGGGCCCAGGCCCTAAGGGGGCGGTTCCCCGAAGCCCTCTACCGGGAGGCCCAGAAGCACCCCGACGGGAAGAGCCTGGCCGTCCTGGCCCTGGCCCTCCACACCTGGAAAACGGGCCGCGATCCCAGGCACCTCCTGAAAGAAGCCCTGGTCCTTTCCCGAAAGCTTTCCAACCCCTACGTCCACCACTTGGCCCTGGCCACCCTGGCCCTCTTCCTTTGGCCCAAGGCCCCGAGGAAGGCGCAGGCCCTCTCCCAGCACCTCCTCTACCAGACCCACCGCACGGGCTTCGCCGTGCACCTGGAGATCGCCCGTCTCCTTAGGGCCCAGCTCCTCTTGGAGGAGGGGGAGCGGGTGGACCACCTTCTGGTCTTCGTCCCCTCAACGCCCCTAACCCAGGTCTGGCAGCGGGTTTTGGCGGGGGAGGCCCCGGGGAGGGAGCTTAGGGGGTACGGTATCCTGGGAAGGTGGATCGCCCACCTCTGGGCAGGGGTTCGCCATGGACCTAGGCGAAGCGGTGGAGGCCATCAAAAGCCGCCTCTCCCTTAAGGAGGTGGTCTCCCGGTACGTGGTCCTGAAGCCCGCGGGCCGGGGGCGGTGGAAGGGCCTATGCCCCTTCCACCAGGAGAAGACCCCTTCCTTCTACGTGGACGAGGAGAAGGGGCTTTTCCACTGCTTCGGTTGTAAGGCGGGAGGCGACCTCATCGCCTTTGTGGAGCGCCTCGAGGGCCTGGACTTCCTGGGGGCGGTGGAGCGGTTGGCGGAAGAGGCGGGCCTAGAGATCACCCAAAAGGGAAAGCCCCAAGGCAAAAGGGAGCTTCTGGACGTCCTCAAGCTGGCCCAGGCCTACTTCCTGGAAGGCCTTAGGGCCTCCAAGGAAGCCCAGGCCTATTTGGCAAGCCGGGGACTTTCCCAGGAGAGCATCGCCCGCTTCGGCCTAGGCTACGCCCCCCCGGCGGCGGACGGCCTCCTCACCTTCCTCGCCCAAAGGGGCATCCCCCCGGAGGAGGGGGCGCGGGCCGGGGTGCTCTCGGAAAGGGAAGGACGCTTCCACGACCGCCTCCGCCACCGGATCACCTTCCCCATCAAGGACCGGCTTGGGCGGATCGTGGCCTTCACGGGAAGGGCCCTGGGGGACGAAACCCCCAAGTACCTCAACACCCCGGAGACCCCCCTTTTCCGCAAGCGGGAGGTCCTCTTCGCCTACCCCGAGGCCAAGGAGGCCTTGAGAAGGGGCCGGGCCATCGTGGTGGAGGGGCTTTTTGACGCCATCGCCCTCCACCAGATGGGCTTCTCCGAGACCGTGGCCGTCCTGGGCTCGGGGCTTTCCGAGGAGCAGGCCGCCCTCCTCAAGGCCCAGGAGGTGCGGGAGGTCTACCTGGCCTTTGACGCCGACGAGGCCGGGCAGAAGGCCACCCTCCAGAGCCTCAACCTGGAGCTCGCCAAAAAGTTCCTCTTCTACGCCGTGCGCCTCCCCGCCAAGGACCCGGGGGAGCTCCTCCTCCTTCCCGATGGCCCCGCCCTCTTCCAAAAAGCCCTGGAAGAAGCCCTTCCCGAGGTGGACTTCCGCTTCCAGGAGGCGGCCAAGGGCCTGGACCTAAACCGCCCGGAGCACCGAAGGAAGGTCCTTTTGGCCCTGGCCCCCAGGATGCTCTCCCCGGAGCCCTTTGACCCGGTGGCCGAGCGGCTCAAGGCCCTGGTGGTGGAGCGGCTTGGCCTTTCGGCGCGGGAGCTTGCCGACTTCCTCCGGAGCCTAAAGCGGGGAAGCCCCCCGCCTTCCCCGCCACCCAAAACCGAGCCCAAGAACCGGGTCCTCCTCCTGGAGCTGGACGTCATCGCCCTCCTCCTCTCCCTTCCCCCAGAGCGGTTCGGGGAAGGGGTGCGCCGGGTGGCCGACCAGGTCTGGCCCCCGGAGGGTTCCCTTTTGGCGGAGTTTTTGGAGCTCGCCCAAAAAGAGCCCCGGCGGGACTACCTGCGCCAGGTGCTAAGCCGCAAGGAGGCCGGGGGGATTCTTCTGGAAAAGCTCCTTTTGGTCCGGTCCCCGGAGGACCCGAGGTTCGGGGAGCGGTTGGAGAAAACCCTGGCCCGGCTAAGGGAGGCCTACTTCCTGGAAAGGCGGCAGAAGCTCAAGGAAGCCCTCCGCCAAAACCCCGCCGACCTCGAGCTCCTCAAGGAGATCCACGAGCTGGACCAGGCCATTGAGGCGGAAAGGCGGATCTACCGGGGCCTCGGGTAAAATGCCCCCTGGGCGGAGGCCCAAAGGAGGGAAAGCATGAAGCGTCCCGTTTGCGTGGCGGTCACCGGCGCCGCAGGCCAGATCGGCTACAGCCTCCTTTTCCGCATCGCCGCGGGGGAGATGCTGGGCAAGGACCAACCCGTCATCCTCAAGCTCCTGGAGGTCCCCCAGGCCATGAGAGCCCTCGAGGGCGTGGTCATGGAGCTGGAGGACTGCGCCTTCCCCTTGCTTGCGGGCCTCGAGGCCACCGACGACCCCAAGGTGGCCTTCAAGGACGCGGACTACGCCCTTCTGGTGGGGGCGGCCCCCCGCAAGGCGGGGATGGAGCGGCGGGACCTCCTGGAGGTGAACGGCAAGATCTTCACCGAGCAGGGCCGGGCCCTGGCCGAGGTGGCCAAGAAGGACGTGAAGGTGCTGGTGGTGGGCAACCCCGCCAACACCAACGCCCTCATCGCCTATAAAAACGCCCCTGGGCTCAACCCCCGGAACTTCACCGCCATGACCCGGCTGGACCACAACCGGGCCAAGGCCCAGCTGGCCAAAAAGACCGGCGTCCCCGTGGACCGGATCCGCCGCATGACGGTGTGGGGCAACCACTCCTCCACCATGTTCCCCGACCTCTTCCACGCCGAGGTGGACGGCAGGCCCGCCCTGGAGCTCGTGGATATGGAGTGGTACGAGAAGACCTTCATCCCCACCGTGGCCCAGCGGGGGGCGGCCATCATCCAGGCCCGGGGGGCTTCCAGCGCCGCCAGCGCCGCCAACGCCGCCATTGAGCACATCCGGGACTGGGCTTTGGGCACCCCGGAAGGGGACTGGGTCTCCATGGCCGTCCCCTCCCAAGGGGAGTACGGCATCCCCGAGGGCATCGTCTACTCCTTCCCCGTGACCACCAAAGACGGGGAGTACCGCATCGTGGAGGGCCTGGAGATCAACGAGTTCGCCCGGAAGCGCATGGAGATCACCGCAAAGGAGCTTCTGGACGAGATGGAGCAGGTGAAGGCCCTGGGCCTTATCTAGGGCCAAGGGACCGCCCCCGCCGGGGCCTCCCGGCGGGGGCCAACCCTTTTAGGCCTTGTCCAGCTCAAAGGCCTGGTGGACAGCCCTAAGCGCCGCCTCGGCGTACTCGGCGGGGATGATCACGGAGATGCGCACCTCGCTGGTGGCGATCATCTCAATGTTGGCCCCCGTGGAGGCCACCGCCTGGAACATCTTGGCGGGAACCTCCGGCTGGGAGGCGAGCCCCACGCCCACGATGGAGACCTTGGCGATATCGGGCCTCAGGATGGCCTCGCCCCCGATCTCCGCCAGAACAGGCTCCAAGGCCTCCAGGGCCTCCTGGGCGAAGTCCTTCTTCACCGTGAAGGCCATCTGCTGCCTCGAGGGGTCGTGGCCGGGCACTCCCTGGATGATCATGTCCACGGCAATCCCCCGTTCGGCCAAAGCCTGGAAGACCTTGGCGGCGATCCCCGGCTGGTCGGGGATGCCGATGAGCCCGATCTGGGCGTGGTCCAGGTCCAAGGCCACGCCCGTCACCACCCTGTCCATTTCCATACCGACCTCCTTCACCAGGGTACCGGGGTTGTAGGAAAAGCTGGAGCGCACGTGGAGCACCACCCCGTAGCGCTTGGCGTAGTAGACCGCCCGGGGGTGGAGGACCCTGGCCCCCAAGGCGGCCATCTCCAGCATCTGGTCGTAGCCGATGACGGAAAGCTTCCTCGCCTCGGGGATCAGGTGGGGGTCCGTGGTGTAAACCCCCTCGGTGTCCGTGTAGATCTCGCACTCCTTGGCCCCGAGGGCGGCGGCGATGGCCACGGCGGTGGTGTCCGACCCCCCCCGGCCCAAGGTGGTGATCTCCCCTTCCGGGGTGGTGCCCATGAAGCCGGCGATCACCGCCACAAAGCCCTCCTCCAGGGCCTCCCGGATCCTAGCCGGGTTGACCTCGAGGATCCGGGCATCCCCGTAGCGCCCGTCGGTGGTGATGCCGATCTGGTGCTGGACGAAGCCCTTGGCGGGGATCCCCATGGCCCAAAGCTGCATGGAAAGGAGGGCCACGGAAACCTGCTCCCCCGTGGTGGTGAGGAGGTCCAGCTCCCTAAAGGGGGGTCTCGGGTTCACCCGCCTGGCCAGGGCGATGAGCTCGTCGGTGGTGTGTCCCATGGCCGAGACCACCACCGCAAGTTGATGCCCTTTCTCCCGGTAATGGGCGATGCGCTGGGCCACCTTGTGGATGCGCTCCAGGTCACCCACGGAAGTGCCGCCGTACTTCTGAACCACGAGGGCCACGCCCACCTCCTTCCCGCCCCCAAGGGCGGCTTGAAAAGGCATACTATCACATTTGCCCTTCCTCCCCAAGCCCCGTATCCTGAAAGGACGTGAGCCTGACCCTCGAGGCCTACCACCGCCCCACCCCCCTGCCCCGCCCCGGCGGGGTCCTCTACGTGAAGCCGGGGGCCCGGGGCTACCGCGACCCCGTGTACGACCTCCTGCAGAAGACCGTTGAACCTTACGGGGAAAGGGCCCTGGACCTAAACCCCGGGGTGGGCTGGGGAAGCCTCCCCCTGGAGGGGCGAATGGAGGTGGAAAGGCTGGAGACCTCCATGGCCGCCTTCCTCTGCCTCAGGGCAAGCGGCCTCAGGGCCCGCCTCGCCCCGCCCTGGGAGGCGGCGGAAGGGGCCTACGACCTGGTGGTCCTGGCCCTGCCCGCAGGCCGGGGCACCGCCTACGTGGAGGCGAGCCTGGTGGCCGCCGCCCGGGGCCTGAGGACGGGGGGGCGGCTTTACCTGGCGGGGGACAAGAACAAGGGCTTTGAGCGCTACTTCAAGACCGCCCAAAGGATCCTGGGCTACGGGGAGGTGGTGCGGCGGGAAGGCCCCGTGCGGGTGGCCCTCCTGGAGAAGGAAAGGGAAGCCCCTCCCCTTTCTCCCCTCTGGCGGCGCTTCTCCGCCCGGATCCTGGGGGAGGCCTACGCCTTCTGGCACCTCCCTGGGGTCTTCTCGGCGGGCAAGGTGGACCCCGCCTCCCTCCTCCTCCTTAAGGCCCTAACCCGGGAGCTCGGCCCGGAAGGGGTGCGGGGAAAGCGGGTCTTGGACCTGGGGGCGGGCTACGGGGCCCTCACCCTGCCCTTGGCCCGGATGGGGGCCGAGGTCTTCGCCGTGGAAGACGACCTGGTCTCGGTGCGCTCCTTGGAAAGGTCCCTGGCGGAAAACGGCCTCCAGGCCCACGCCCTCCATTCCGACGTGGACCAGGCCTTGACAGGGGAAGCCCGGTTTGACATCATAGTAACGAACCCCCCCTTCCACGTGGGGGGTGCGGTCATCCTGGATGTGGCCCAGGCTTTCGTGATGGCGGCTGCGGCCCGGCTCAAGCCGGGCGGTGGGTTTTTTCTGGTGGCCAACCCCTTTCTGAAGTACGAACCCCTCCTGGAAGCCCATTTCGGCGGCTTCCAGACCCTCTTGGTAGAGGACTACAAGGTGCTCTTCGCCCGGAAGGAGGCAAGATGAAGAAGGCCAAGAAGAACAACAAGAAGGCGACCGAGGAGGCCCAGCTGGCTACCCTCGAGGCCCTCCCCGAGGAGGAGCTTCCCGAGGAGGACCTCCCCGAGCCCGACCCCGAGCTCTTGGAGGAGGGCCTGGAGGACCTGGACGAGTCCCTGGAAGGGGAGTTTGCCGAGGGGGAAGGGGATGAGTTCCTGGAAGAGGAGGAGCTCCCGATCCCCAAGCTCTCCACCTCGGACCCCGTGCGCCAGTACCTCCACGAGATCGGCCAGGTGCCCCTCCTCACCCTCGAGGAGGAGGTGGAGCTGGCCCGGAAGGTGGAGGAGGGCATGGAGGCCATCAAGAAGCTCTCCGAGGCCACGGGGCTGGACCAGGACCTCATCCGGGAGGTGGTGCGGGCCAAGATCCTGGGCACCGCCCGGGTGCAGAACATCCCCGGTCTAAAGGAAAAGCTGGACCCCAAGACCGTGGAGGAGATTGACCAGAAGCTCAAAAGCCTCCCCAAGGAGCTGAAGCGCTACCTCCACATCGCCCGGGAAGGGGAGGCGGCCCGGCAGCACCTCATTGAAGCCAACCTGAGGCTTGTGGTCTCCATCGCCAAGAAGTACACGGGGCGGGGCCTCTCCTTCCTGGACCTCATCCAGGAGGGCAACCAGGGCCTGATCCGGGCGGTGGAGAAGTTTGAGTACAAGCGCCGCTTCAAGTTCTCCACCTACGCCACCTGGTGGATCCGGCAGGCCATCAACCGGGCCATCGCCGACCAGGCCCGCACCATCCGCATCCCGGTCCACATGGTGGAGACCATCAACAAGCTCTCCCGCACCGCAAGGCAACTGCAGCAGGAGCTGGGCCGGGAGCCCACCTACGAGGAGATCGCCGAGGCCATGGGCCCGGGCTGGGACGCCAAGCGGGTGGAGGAGACCCTGAAGATCGCCCAAGAACCCGTCTCCCTGGAGACCCCCATCGGGGACGAGAAGGACAGCTTCTACGGGGACTTCATCCCCGACGAGCACCTCCCCTCCCCCGTGGACGCCGCCGCCCAAAGCCTCCTGGCGGAGGAGCTGGAAAAGGCCCTCTCCAAGCTCTCCGAGCGGGAGGCCATGGTCTTGAAGCTCCGCAAGGGGCTCATTGACGGGCGGGAGCACACCCTCGAGGAGGTGGGGGCCTACTTCGGCGTGACCCGGGAAAGGATCCGCCAGATTGAGAACAAGGCCCTGAGGAAGCTCAAGTACCACGAGTCCCGCACCCGGAAGCTCCGCGACTTCCTGGACTGAGCCTTTCTCGCCCCGGCCCGCACCCGACCCGGTGCGGGCGCTTTCTGGAACGCCATTGGACGCCCACATCCTCCTCACCCTAAGCTTCGCTCTCCTCTCCGCGCTTACCTGGGGGGCCGGGGACTTCGGGGGCGGGATGGCCTCCCGCCGGGCCCACCCCCAGGCGGTGGTCCTTTGGGTTTCCGGCATCGGCCTTTTCCTTTTCCTTCTCCTGGCTCTGGCCTATGGGGAAGCGCCCTCAGGGCGGGACCTCCCCTTCGCCCTTCTGGGCGGGGCCTCCGGGACCCTCGGCCTCCTCAGCCTCTACCGGGCCCTGGCCCAAGGGGAGATGGGCCTCGCCGCCCCGGTGGCCGGGGTGGTGGGGGCGGCGCTCCCCGTAGCCCTGGGGGCTTTCCTCGAGGGGTGGCCGGGCCTCTTCCCCGCCTTGGGCATGGGGCTGGGCCTGCTCGCGGTCTGGTTCGTCTCCCGGCCCGAAGGCCGGGCACGCCCGGGCAACCTGGGCCTCGCCCTCCTCGCCGGCCTCGGCTTCGGCGGGTTCTACGCCTTTATGGACCGGGTGGAGGGGCTCTTCTACCCCGCCGCCTGGGCCAAGCTCGCCGCCCTTCTCCTGGTCCTCCCCGCCGCCCTCAAGGCCAGGCCCTGGCCTGGGAGGCGCGAGGCCCCGTGGATCCTCCTCGCAAGCCTGGGGGACGCCGGGGGGAACCTCTTCTTCCTCCTCGCGGCCCAGGCCGGGCGGCTGGACGTGGCGGCGGTCCTCTCCTCCTTCTACCCCGTCTTCACGGTCCTTCTGGCCTGGCTTGTCCTGAAGGAGAGGCTCTCCCGGGGGCGGCTTATGGGGGTGGGCCTTAGCCTCCTGGCCATGGCCCTCATCGCTCTGGGCTAGGTCCCAAAGGGAAGCGGGCCACCTCCACCAGGCGGTCCCCGTCCTCGTCCTTCACCAAAGCCACCTCCCGCACCCAAAACGAGCCCCGGGGTGGAGGGGGAAGGCTTTGGACCAAGGCCTTGGCCGCCTCCTCGGAAAGCCCCAGGGCCAGGGTGAGGTGGGGGATGTAGCTCGGCCCCTCAATCTCCTTGAGGGGCGGGGCCAGGGGCTCCAGGGCATGGTAGAGCCTGCGGAAAGGGGTCCCCCCGTAGGCCCTGAGGTAGACCACCCCTTGGGGGAAGTACCGCCATCCCCCAAGCCGAAGCCGGAAGGGTTCATGCCCCCGGAGGATCCCCTCCAGGGCGATCTTCAGGGCCTCCTCCTCGTAGGGCCAGTCAAAGGGCTGGCGTAGGTTGAGGTGAGGGGGGCCGAAACCCTTCACCCCGTGCTGGGCCTGCAGGCCCTCCAAGAAGGCCTTGAGGTCTTCCGGAGGCCAGACCAAGACCCCGTACACGCCGCCAGTATACCGGGGCCGGGTCCGGGAGCCCGGAACGCCCCAAGAGGGCTTTTGGGTTAAACTGGACCCATGCCCGCACCCTTCTTAGAACCTCTAGAGCCCGGGGTCGCCCCGGCGGTCTCCGCCTGGATCAAGGGCCTTAAGGAGGTGGCCCTTCACCTGGAAAAGTGGGCCTTTGACCTTCCCGAGGAAGCCTTCTGGTGGCGGCCCAAGGAGGGGGCCAACCCCATCGGCGGCCTGGTGCGCCACATCACGGGAAGCTCCCTGCGCCTCGCCCACTACGCCCTAGGCCTGGAGCTACCCGCGTGGGCCCAAAGGGGCAGGGAGTGGGAGCTTTTAGGGGAACCCGAGCCCAAGGAAGAGGTGGTGGCCCGCTTCAAGGAGGCCTGGGAGAAGCTCCTTTCCGCCCTTAAGGCGGTGCGGGAAGAGGACCTGGGCCAGGCGGTCCCGGTGGGCCACCTGGGGACGGAGGCCCCCAGGGCCCACGTCCTCCACCACCTGGTGGAGCACGCCCAGCACCACGCCGGCCAGGTCATCTACGCCCGCAAGCTCCTCTGATCCGTGGGCCCCATAGGGGCGGGGCGCTTGCCCCTTGCTTTGGGCTTAAGATAAGGGCATGGAACGCGTGGGTCTGAGGAGCGCCCCCCGGGTCAGCCTGGAGGCCTTGAAGGAGGCCTTGAAGGGCCTCCGCCTCTCCGAGGCCAAGGTCTACCTGATCACCGACTGGCAGGGCAAAAGGGACCGGGCCCGCTACGCCCTCCTCCTCCACACGGACAAGAAGGACCTCCTGGTCCCCGACGCCTTCGGCCCCGCCTTCCCCGGGGGGGAGGAGGCGCTTTCCGAGCTGGTGAGGCTTCTCCTCGCTCAGGGGGCGAGGAAGTTCTACGAGGCGGTGGTCTCCCCCGGAGAGATGACGGCCCTTTTGGACCTGCCCCCGGAGGAGCTGGTGAGGCGGGTGGTGGCCATCGCCAACCCCACGGACCCCGGGATCTACCTTAGGCAGGCCGCTTAGGAAGTTTCTTCACAAAGGGAGGCGCAAGGCCTCCCTTAAGCTTTTTCGGGAGGTGATGTATGCGCGCGGTGGTGCTCAAGGGCTTTGGCGGGCTGGAGATGCTGGAGGAGCGCGACCTTCCCGTGCCCGAGCCCGGGCCCGGGGAGGTTCTGGTGAAGAACCTGGCCATCGCCGTGAACCCCGTGGACGCTAAGATCCGGGCGGCGGGGCGCTGGGCGGGGGTGGAACCCCCCTTTGTCCTGGGGTACGACGCCGCCGGCGTCGTGGCCAAGGTGGGCCCCGGGGTGAAGGACCTCAAGGAAGGGGACGAGGTCTACTACACCCCCGAGATCTTCGGGAACCCCCACGGCACCTACGCCGAGTACACCCCTGTGCCCGCGGAAATCGTGGCCAGGAAGCCCAAGAACCTCTCCTTCGCCGAGGCCGCCGCCATTCCCTTGGCGGGGGGCACCGCCTGGGAAGCGGTGGTGCGCCGCCTGGCGGTGCGCCCCGGGGAGGCGGTTTTGGTGATGGGCGGGGCGGGGGGCGTGGGCTCCTTCGCCGTCCAGTTTGCCAAGGCGGCGGGGGCCTACGTGATCGCCACGGCGAGCGCGGAGAACCTCCCCGTGCTCAAAGAGCTGGGGGTGGACCTGGCCCTGGACTACCGGGGCCCCTGGCAGGAGGAGGTCCTCAAGGCCACGGAGGGCCAGGGGGTGGACGCCGCCTTTGAGACCGCCGGGGAGGGCCTGGTGGAACGGGTCATCCCGGTGGTGCGTCCCTTCGGCCGCATCGCCACCATCCTGCCCCCTCAGGGGAACCTGGCCGGGCTTTACACCAAGAACCAGACCCTCTACGGCGTCTTCCTCACGCGGGAGAGGAAGCGCCTTCTGGAGATGCGCCCCCTCTTTGAACGGGGCCAGGCGAGGCCCCTCATCGCCGAGGTCCTCCCCTTCAGCCTGGAAAACCTGAGGAAGGCCCACGCCCGCATGGACTCGGGCCACGGGCGGGGGAAGATCGTCCTCACCTTCTAGGCGTAGAGGGCCTTGAGGCGGGCCGCCTCCTCGGCGAGAAGGGGGAGGCGGCTTAGGTCTATGCCGGTGCGGAGCCCTTTGGCCTCCAGGTGGGGCAGGACCACCTCCGTGGGCAGGTTGCCCACCAGCTCGTCCCCGGCGAAGGGGCACCCCCCCACCCCGGCCAGGGCCCCTTCCAGCCAGGAGACCCCGGCCTCCAAGACCGCCTCCGCTTTTGCCAAGGCCCCTTCCGGGCGGGCGTGAAGGTGGGCTCCGATCCCCTCGGGGCCGAAGCGGTCCACGGCGGCCTTCAAGACCTCATGGATCCGCTTGGGGTCCGCCACCCCGTAGGTGTCGGCGAGGGCGATCTCCCGCACGCCCATTTCCCGGAGGCGGGCGATGGCCTCCAAAACCCCCTCCACGCTCCAGGGGTCCCCGTAGGGGTTGCCGAAGGCCATGGAGAGGTAGACCACGAGGCCAAGCCGCCCCCGGGTCCTTTCCACCATCTCCCGGACCAAGGGCCAGGAGTCCTCTATGGACCGGTGGGTGTTCCTCCGCTGGAAGGTCTCGGAGAGGGAGAAGGGGTAGCCCACGTGGGTGAGGTTCTCCGCCGCCAGGGCCCTTTCCAGGCCCTTTTCGTTGGCCACGATGGCCAGGTAGGTCCTGCCCTCGGGGGGCGGAAGGGCCCTTAGCACCTCCTCGGCGTCTTGCATCTGGGGCACCCACTTGGGGGAGACGAAGCTGGTGAGGTCCAGGTGGGCGAAGCCCACTTCCAAAAGCCTTTTCAGGAAGGCCACCTTCTCTTCGGTGGGGATGAAGCGGAAAAACCCCTGCCAGGCGTCCCTAGGGCACTCCACCCACTTGACCATGCCGCCTCCTTCACACCTGGAAGACCCCGACCCGGAAAGGCTCCCGCTCCGGGTTCAGGGCGCAGGCCTCGAGGGCCTTGATGAGCCACTTCCGGGTCTCGTGGGGGAAGATCACCCCGTCCACCCAGAGCCTGGCGGCGGCGTAGCGGGGGTCTAGGGTCTCCTCGTAGCGCCCCTTGATGCGCTCGTAAAGCTCCTTGAGCTCCTCGTCCGAGGGCTCCTTCCCCTCCCGCCTGAGCTTCTCCACCTCAAGCTCCAAAAGGGTCTTCGCCGCCTGGGCCCCGCCCATGACGGCGTACTTGGCGCTGGGCCAGGCGAAGATGAAGCGGGGAGCGTAGGCCTTGCCCGCCAGGGCGTAGTTCCCCGCCCCGAAGGACCCCCCGAGGATCAGGGTGATCTTGGGGACCACCGAGTTGCTCACGGCGTTCACCAGCTTGGCCCCCCGCCTTATGATCCCCGCCTGCTCCGACTCCTTCCCCACCATGAAGCCCGTCACGTCCTGGAGGAAGAGGAGGGGGATATTCATCTGGTTCACCTCGAGGATGAACCGGGCCGCCTTGTCCGCCGCCTCCGCGTAGATGACCCCGCCCACCTCAATCCGCCCCCGCTTCTTGAGGACGAGGCGCTGGTTGCCCACGATCCCCACCGGGAAGCCGCCAATCCGGGCGAAGCCGGTGATCAGGGTCTCCCCGTACCCCCCCTTGTACTCCAGAAACTCCGAGCCGTCCACCAGGCGGGCGATCACCTCCCTGAGGTCGTAGGGGCGGGAGCCGTCGGGGGAGACCAGGCCGTAAAGGTCCTCAATGGGGTAGAGGGGTTCTTTGGGCTCCTTGCGCCCTTCCGCCCAAGGGGCGAGGCGGGGGGGCGGGTAGAGGGCGGCAAGCTGCCGGATGCGCTCCAAGGCCGCCTCGTCCGTGGGCTCGTAGAAGTCCACGGTCCCCGAAACCTCGTGGTGCATCCTGGCCCCCCCGAGCTCCTCCGAGGAGACCTCCTGGCCGATGGCCGCCTTCACCAGGGCGGGGCCCGCCAGGTAAAGGCCGCTTCCCTCCGTCATGATAAGGGCATCGGTCATCACGGGAAGGTAGGCCCCCCCGGCCACGCAGTTCCCCATGATGGCGGAGATCTGGGGGATGCCCAGGGCGGACATGCGGGCGTTTAGGTAGAAGATGCGGCCAAAATCGTCCTGATCCGGGAAGACCTCGTCCTGGAGGGGCAGGAAGACCCCGGCGGAGTCCACCAGGTAGACCGTGGGGATGCGGTTTTCCAGGGCGATGGTCTGGGCCCGGATCACCTTCTTGGCGGTGATGGGGAAGAAGGCCCCCGCCTTCACCGTGGCGTCGTTGGCGATGATCATCCAGTCCCGCCCCTGGATGCGGCCGATCCCCGCGATGACCCCCCCCGCCGGGGCCCCGCCCCACTCCTCGTACATGCCAAAGCCGGCGAAGGCCATAAGCTCGTAGAACTCCGTGCCGGGGTCTATGAGGCGCTGGATGCGCTCCCGGGCGGTGAGGCGGCCCTTTTTGTGCTGCCGCTCTATGGCCCTTGGGCCCCCTCCCTGGCGCACCTTCTCCAGGCTTTCCCTGAAGTCCCGCACCAGGGCCACCCAGGCGTCCTTGTTGGCCTTGAAGGTGGGGCTTTCCCGGTCCTCCGGGCGCAGGGCGGTTTCCAGCATGGCCTAAGTATAACGCTTTTTCGCCTAAGGGGGAAAAAGCGTGCCCTCTTGGGGGCAAGGAACGCCCCTTTGGGCCTCCGCCTGGCGACGGGCCTCCCGGTCCACCCTTTCGTTCTCCGGGTGGCCAGCGTGCCCCTTCACAAAGTGGAACCGGACCCGGTGGGGGGCCATGGCCTTTAGGAGCTCGCGCCAGAGGTCCTGGTTCTTGACAGGCTGGCCTTCCGAGGTCCGCCAGCCCCTTTTCTGCCAGCTTTCCAGCCAGCCCTCGGTGAAGGCTTTTTGGAGGTACTGGCTGTCGGTGTAAAGGTCCACCTCGGAAGGCGCCTTGAGGGCTTTCAGGCCCTCGAGGGCCGCCTTGAGCTCCATGCGGTTGTTGGTGGTGCAGGGCTCGCCCCCGGAGAGCATTCGCTCGTGATGCCCGTAGCGCAGAAGGGCCGCCCAGCCCCCGGGGCCGGGGTTGCCCAGGCAGGCGCCGTCGGTGTAGATCTGGACCCGCCTCATAGCCCCCAGATCTCCGCCGGGGCCAGCTCCACCAGGTTGCCCTCGGGGTCGCGGGTGTAGAGGCTTTTCCCCTTGGGCCACTCCGCCCACCAGACGGGATAGCCCGCCGCCTTAAGCCGCGCCTCCCAGAGGGGAAGCTCCTCCTCCCTCACCCGGAAGGCCACGTGGACGCTTCCCTTGGCCCCGTGAGGGGGGAGGGCGGGATCCTTCTCGGTGAGCTCGGGGTTGAAGACCAGAAAAACCCCCCGCCCGGCCCGGAAGAAGGCGTGGCGGGGGGGCTTGTACTGGAAGCAGGGAAGGCCCAGGACCCCCTCGTAGAAGGCCCGGGCCTTCTCCAGGTCCTTGGCGTAGACCGAGGTTTCCAGGACCTCCACTACTTGAGCCGGGCGATGAGGTCGGCCACGGGGATGGCCTCGAGGGTCACCGTCTTCACGCTCCCCCGGGAGGCCAGGTGGAGCATGGCCCGGGCCACCGTGGCGGCGTCCTCCGCCTCCACGATGTTCACGAAATCGTAGGGCCCGAGGACGGCGTACTGGGCCACCACCCTCACCCCGAAGTCCCGCTCCAGCTCCTGGTTCACCTCCTTGATGCGCTCGGGGTTTTTCACCAGGGTCTCGGCCCCGTCGTCGGTCAGGGTGCTCAAGACGATAAAGGTGGGCATCCTCCCTCCTTTCCCCCTAAGTCTACCCCGGGCGGGCCTCCAGCTCCACCCCGGCGTAGACCGCCTCCAAGGGGAGGGCGTCTTCCAGGCAGGGCAAGGGCACCGCCCCCTCGGCGAAGGCCTCGTAGAGGACCTCCCCGGCCTCCTTCCGGTAAAGCTCGGCCCGGCGGGCGGTGGCGTCCACCAGGAGGTAGCCCTTCAGGGAAGGAAGGGCCAGGTAGCGCCCAAGCTTTTCCCGGCGGTCTATGCCCTCGGTGGAGGGGGAAAGGACCTCCACCACAAAGCAAGGGGCCTCCTCGTAAAAGGGGTTTTCCGGGGGAGGGGCACAAACCACCATGAGGTCGGGGTAGTAGAAGGTGGCCTCCCCCACCCTAAGCTTCATATCCGCCACGTAGAGGCGGCAACCCTTTCGCCGGGCCAGGGGGTAAAGCAGGTAGTGGAGGTTCCCCACCAAGAGGTTGTGGGCCCGGCTCGCCCCGGCCATGGCGTACGGGACCCCCTCCACGAGCTCCCGCTTTATGGGGGAGCGGGCCTCCTCCTCCAGGTAGGCCTCGGGGGAAAGCCGCCTAAGCCGGGCTGGTTCGCCCATCACTCCCATTCTATGGTGGCCGGGGGCTTAGAGGTGATGTCGTAGACCACCCGGCCCACCTCCGGCACCCTGCGGGTGATCCGCCGGGCCACCTCGTCCAGAAACTCCAGGGGAAGCCTTGCCCAGTCCGCGGTCATGAAGTCCTCGGTGGTCACGGCCCTTAGGGCGAGGACGTAGCCGTACTTCCGCTCATCCCCCGCAACCCCCACGCTCCTCACGGGGGTGAGGACCGCCAGGGCCTGGGCCACCTTCTCGTAAAGCCCCCACTCCTTAAGGAGGCTTACGAAGATGTCGTCCGCCCGCCTTAAGACCTCGAGGCGCTCCTCCGTCACCTCTCCCAGGATGCGCACGGCGAGGCCAGGGCCCGGGAAGGGGTGGCGGAGGCGCAAGGGGTCGGGAAGCCCCAGGAGAAGGGCGAGCTCCCGCACCTCGTCCTTGAAGAGGAGGCGGAAGGGCTCCAAAAGCTCAAAGGAGAGGTCCTCGGGAAGCCCCCCCACGTTGTGGTGGCTCTTGATCTTGGCCGCCCCCTTCTCCCCGGCGGACTCAATCACGTCGGGGTAAAGGGTCCCTTGGGCCAGGAAGCGGAAAGGCCCCTCCTCTCGGGCCACCTGGGAGAAGACCTCCACGAAGGCCCGCCCGATGACCTTGCGCTTCTCCTCGGGGTCCTCCACCCCTTTTAAGGCCTTCAGGAAGCGCTCCTTGGCGTCCACCACCCGGAGGTTCACCCCAAGGGCCTTTAGGGCTCCTTCCACCTCCTCCCTTTCCCCCAGGCGCAAAAGCCCGTGGTCCACGAAGACCGCCAGGTGGTCCACCCCCGCCCGGGCCAAAAGGAGGGCCAGGGTGGAGGAGTCCACCCCCCCGGAGACGGCGAGGAGCACCCGGTCCTTCCCCACCCGGTCCCGCACCTCCTTTAGGAGGCTTTCCAGGATGTGCTCCGGGGTCCAGTCCCGGGGGACATGGGCGATCTCCAGGAAGTTTTCCAGGATCTGCATCCCCTTGGGGGTGTGGGCCACCTCGGGGTGGAACTGGACCCCGAAGGCCTTGCCGTCTTCGGCCTCCATGGCCGCCACGGGGTTTTCCTCGGTGGAAGCCGAGACCCGCCAGCCCGGGGGAAGCTCGGTGACGGCGTCGGCGTGGCTCATCCAGACCTGGACCTCCCCCTCGATGCCCCGGAAAAGGGGGCCCTGGTAGCGGGTGAGGAGGGCCTTGCCGTACTCCGCCCGGCCTGCCCGCTCCACCCTCCCCCCAAGCTCCTGGGCCAGAAGCTGCATCCCATAGCAGATGCCTAGGACGGGAAGGCCCAGGGCGAAAACCCTGGGGTCGGGGCGGGGGGCATTGGGCTCAAAGACGCTTCTTGGCCCCCCGGAGAGGATCAGGGCCTTGGGGTTGTGCCTTAGGACCTCTTCCAAGGGGGCGTCGCCGGGGAGGATGAGGGAGAAGGCCCTTAGCTCCCGAAGCCTTCTTGCGATGAGCCGCGTGTACTGGGAACCGAAATCCAGGACCAGAACCACGCCAAGAGTCTACTACGCCTCCAGGTGAAGCCTGAGCTGGTGCAGGAGGTCGGCGGGGCTGCGCACCGGGTACTCCAGGCGCTCCAGGAGGGCCTCGGCGGGCTGGTCCAAAAGGCGCAGGCCCTTGAGCCTGGCCAGGAGGGCCTCCTTGTCCGCGGGGAAGTCTAAGCCCTTCACCGCCTTGAGGACCAGGACGGCCCAGGGGATGCCCATCATCTCCACGAAGCGCTCCAGGAAGTAGCCCAGGACCCGGGGTTCCTCCTGCCCCTGGCGGATGGCCCGGTAGGCCGCCTTGGCGAGCCCCCCGGCCACGTGCGTCCTGAGCTTTTCCCCTTCCCCAAGTTCCTGGATTCGCTTCAGGGCCGCCTCGGGGTCGGCCCGGAGGATCTGGCGCACGGCGGCGCTGGAGAGGCCGAGCTCCTTGGCGATGGCCTCCTCCCCCTTCATCCCCTCCTGGGCGAGGACCACAGCGTAGGCGGCGGTCATGAGGCTCCCCGCCCAGGTGAGGCGCTTCTTCTCCGCCAGGGCCTTGGGCCCGCCCACCAGGTCAATCACCTTGAGGAAGACGCGGAGAACGGTGGCCTCGAGGTCCCGCTCCTCCAAGGGCCTAGGAGTTAGCACCATACGCTCACCTCCTCTAGATCTAGCTTAGCATGAAATTTGCCTGGTTAATGCTCGCCCAAGGGCGGGCCCACCTCCAAAAGCCCCTCCGGGCGGATGTAGAGGAGGTGGGTGCGGGTGTCGTGCCCGGAGAGGCGGCAGCCGTCTATGCGGAGGAGGCGGACCACCTCTCCCAGGCCCACCCGGTAGAGCTTGGCCAGGGCGGGGCTCATCACCAGAACCTTGGCGAGGACCAAGGTGGCGTCCAGGATGTGGCTCACCGCGTAGCCCCCCGCCGCCTCGGCGGAAAGCTCCTCGTGGCCGGAGCGCTTCTGGCTCACCATGAGGGCGGTGAGGCCAAAGCGCTTGCTGAAGGCGTAAACCTGGCGCACCACCTGGCGGGCGGCGATCTCCTTGGCCTCGTAGAGGCCGGTGAGGGAGTCCACCACCAGGTGCCGGGCCCCGCTTTGGAGGCCCTCCTCGAGGGTGGCGAAGAGGGTGGGGAGGTCCTCCCGAAGCACGGCGTGGGTGGCGGCGTCCGCGATGAGGATCCGCTCCAGCACCTTCTCCTTAAGGCCCATGGCCCGGGCCCGAAGCTTCAGCCCCTGGACCAGGAGGGGGGCCGGGGCCTCGGTGGTGACGAAGAGCACCCCCTCGCCCCGCTCCGCCTGCTTCAGGGCGAACTGCTCGGCGAGGAGGCTTTTCCCTGTGTCCGAGACCCCGGTCACGTGGACCGCCGCCCCCCGGGGGAAGCCCCCCAGGGGCTTGGGCTTCAGGGTCTTGGGGTCCAGGGTGAAGAAGAGCTCGTCCAGGCCCTTCACCCCCGTGGGCACCCCTTCCAGGGGCGGGGCCTTAGCGGAAAGCTCCAGGGCGCTTTGCAGCCTTGGCCGGTCCATACTCCCATTCTGCCCCGGGGCTTTGGTGTAATGGGGGCATGGCCGAGGTGGAAAGCTTCAGCCTGGACCACACCAAGGTAAAGGCCCCCTACGTGCGCCTGGCGGGGAGGAAGGCCCTCGCGGGGGGCGTGGTGGAAAAGTACGATCTGAGGCTCGCCCAGCCCAACCGGGAAGCCCTGCCCACGGGGGCCTTGCACACCTTGGAACACCTCCTCGCGGGCTACTTGCGGGACCACCTCCCGGGGGTCATTGACCTCTCCCCCATGGGCTGCCGCACGGGGTTTTACCTGGTGGTGGAAGGCCCTTTGGATGAGGAAAGGGTCCTGGTGGCCTGGGAAAGGGCCTTGCGGGACGTCCTCACCCACCAGGGCCCCATCCCCGGGGCAAGCCCTAAGGAGTGCGGCAACTACCGGGACCACGACCTCCCTGGGGCCAAGGCCTGGGCGGAGAAGGTGCTAAAGGCGGGGCTTCGGGTCCAGCCCACCATCCCCCTGGAGGCGAGGTGATCGCCTTCTTCGCCGCCGAGCCCGAGGAGGCGGAGGCCCTAAGGGAAGCCCTGGCCGCCCGGGAGGCTTTAGAAGCCCCCTTTCCCCTCCACCGGGGGGAAGGGCTCCTGGTGGCGGAAACGGGCGTGGGCAAGGTGGCGGCGGCCATGGCCGTGGCCCACGTCCTCACCCGCTTCCGCCCCTCGGAAAGCTTCTTTTTGGGGGTGGCGGGGGCCTTGGACCCCTCTTTGCGGGCTTTGGACCTCCTTTTGGCCGAGCGGGCGGTGCAGTGGGACGTGGACCTCACCCCCTTCGGCCGCGCCCCGGGGGAGACCGCCTTGGGGGTGCGCTTCTTCCCTTCCGACCCGGGCCTCCTAAAGCGGGCGGAAAGGGCGGCCAGGGCCCTGGGCCTTCCGGCGCGGCGGGGGGTGGTGGCCACGGGGGACCGCTTCCTGGCGGAGCGGAAGGAGGCGGAAAGGCTTCGCGCCCTCCACGGGGCGGACGCGGTGGAGATGGAGGGGGCCGCCGCCCTCATGGTGGCCTACCGCTTCCGCCACCCCATGGCCCTGGTGCGGGCCGTGACCGACGGGGCGGGGGAAGGGGCCACGGGGGACTTCCAGGCCTTCCTAAAGGCGGCCTCGAGGCGGCTCGGCCTCCTGGCCCGGGCCTTGGTAGAGTAAAGGAGGAGGCCGCCCATGGCCATCCGGCTCTTCACGGGGAGCGCCCACCCCCTTCTGGCCCAAAGGATCGCCGAGGCCTTAGGGGTTCCCTTGGGCCAGGCCCTGGTGGACCGGTTTCCCGACGGGGAGATCCGGGTTAGGCTCCTAGAAAGCGTCCGCGGGGAGGACGTCTACCTCATCCAGCCCACCTGCCCCCCGGTGAACGACCACCTGATGGAGCTCCTCCTCCTGGCGGACGCCGCCAGGAGGAGCTCCGCCGGGCGCATCAACGCCGTCATCCCCTACTTCGGCTACGCCCGCCAGGACAAGCAGACCGAGGGCCGCGAGCCCATCAGCGCCAAGCTGGTGGCGGGGCTTTTGGAAAAAGTGGGGGTGGAGCGGGTCATCGCCATTGACCTCCACGCCCCCCAGATCCAGGGCTTCTTTGACATCCCCGTGGACCACCTTTCCGCCGTGGGCCTCTTCGCCCGCTACCTCCGGGAAAAAGGCTACGCGGAAAACGCCGTGGTGGTCTCCCCGGACGCCGGCCGGGCCGAGGAGGCCCGGAGGCTTTCCGAACGCCTGGGGCTTCCCTTCGCCATGCTGGCCAAGCGCCGCCACGGCCCCAAGGAGACCTCCGTCACCTACGTGATCGGGGAGGTGGAGGGAAAAAGACCCCTCCTCATAGACGACATCGTCTCCACCGGGGGGACGATCCGGCGGGGGGTGGAGGCCCTCCTAAAGGCGGGGGCCTTGCCCGAAGCGGTGGTCCTGGCCACCCACCCCGTCCTGGTGGGGGAGGCCCGGGCTAACCTGGCCCACCCCGCCATCCGGGAGGTGGTCTTCACCGACACCATCCCCCTAGAGGACAGGGGCTACACGGTGCTTTCCACCGCGGAGCTTCTCGCCCAGGCCATCCGCCGGGTGCACACCAACCAGTCGGTAAGCGCCCTTATCTAGGGAAAAGGGGTTGTGGTATCCTCTTCTTCGTGTGCCCCTAAAGGGGCAAGGGTCCACGGAGGAAACCATGGAGTATTACCTCAAGGCCTACTACCGGGAAGGGGAAAAGCCCAACGCCCTAAGGCAAGCGGGCAAGCTCCCCGCGGTCATGTACAACAAGCACGTGAACCGCAAGATCTACGTGGACCTGGCGGAGTTTGACAAGGTCTTCCGCCAGGCCTCCATCCACCATGTGATCGTCCTGGAGCTGCCCGACGGGCAGAAGCTTCCCACCCTGGTGCGCCAGGTGAGCCTCAACAAAAGGAAGCGCCGCCCCGAGCACGTGGACTTCTTCGTCCTCTCCGACGAGCCTGTGGAGATGTACGTGCCCCTGCGCTTCGTGGGCACGCCCCAGGGGGTGCGGGAAGGCGGCGTGCTCCAGGAGATCCACCGGGACATCCTGGTCCGGGTCTCCCCCCGGAACATCCCCGAGTTCATTGAGGTGGACGTCTCGGGCCTGGGCATCGGGGATAGCCTCCACGCCTCCGACCTCAAACTTCCCGAGGGGGTAAAGCTGGCCATGCCCCCCGAGGAGACCATCGCCGCCGTGGTGCCCCCCGAGGACGTGGAGCGCCTGGCGGCCGAGGCCGCGGAGGCGCCCGCCGAGCCCGAGGTCATCAAGAAGGGCAAGGAGGAAAAGGAGGAATAACCCCCTTTTCCCTCCTGGGGAGGCGCCCGCCTCCTCGCTTTTGCCATGTTCTTGGTGGTAGGACAGGGCAACCCGGGGCCGGAGTACGAGAGGACCCGGCACAACGTGGGCTTCCAGGTCCTGGACCGGCTGGGCCTCCCCTTTAGGCGGGAGGGGAAGGCCCTTTTGGCCCGGGCCCGGATCGGGGCGGAGGAGGGGTTTTTCCTCAAGCCCCTCACCTACTACAACCTCACCGGGGAGGCGGTGGCGCCCCTCGTCCGCCAGCACGGGATCCCCCCCGAAAGGATCCTGGTGGTCCACGACGAGATGGACCTGCCCTTAGGCCGGCTCCGGCTGAAGGCGGGGGGAAGCCCCGCGGGCAACCGGGGGGTGGCCTCCATCGCCCAAGCCCTGGGCACCCTGGACTTCCACCGCCTGCGGATCGGGATCGGCAAGCCCCCAAGCAAGGAGCTGGGCGCCGCCTACGTCCTCTCCCCCTTCGCCCTCGAGGAGCTTCCCCTGGTGGAACGGGTCTTGGAGGCCGCCAAAGAAGCCGTGCTCTGCTGGGCCGAGAAGGGGCTTCCGCCCTGCGCCAACCGCTACAACGCCCTAGACCTGCGGACCCTTGACCCCAGGCGGGGCCTTTAAGGCGGCGATGACCCCGGAAGAAGCCTGGCGCGCCTTGGACCAGGACCTGGCCGACTACCTGGCGAGGAAGGGGGTTGCGCCCTCCTGCCGGGCAGGGTGCTTCGCCTGCTGCTATGGCCTCGTAAGCCTCTCCCGCCTCGAGGCCAAGGCCCTCCTTCCCCACCTCACAAAGGCGCAGAAGGCCCGCCTCCTGGAGGAAGGCCCCAGGCGGCTTGCCCTCCTGGCCCAGGGCAAGGACCAGGAGGACTTCCCCAGCCGCTTTTTCCGAAGCCGCACCCCCTGCCCCCTCCTGGAAGGAGGGCTTTGCGGGGTCTACGCCCATAGGCCCCTCGCCTGCCGGGGCCTCCTCACCCAAGGAGATCCAAGCCTCTGCGCCCCCGAGGCCAAGGCCCCCAAGGGGCACTTCCTCCCCGTCCCCTGGCGCATGGCCCGCCTCAGGATGGAAGCCCTCTGGGAAGAGGAGCAAAGGCGCTTCGGCTTCCTGGTCTTGGGGGAGCTTGCGGGCCTCCTCTACCTCCTCCTCACGGGCCTTCCGGAGGACCGCCCGGGGGTGGAGGCTAAGCTTCAGGCCCTGGGGGTCCTGGGGGGGCGGTGGGGGTTTCAGGTGGTCTAAAAAAAAGGCCCCTTAGGGCCTTTGGCGGAGGGGGCGGGATTCGAACCCGCGGTGCCCCGGAAGGGGCACACCGGTTTTCGAGACCGGCCCGTTCAACCGCTCCGGCACCCCTCCCTGAGCCGGGCGAAGAAGTCCCTTAAGAGCTTAGCACACTCCCCTTCCCGGACGCCACCCAAGACCCTGCCCCGCACCCCGAAGCGGGTCAGGGCCCCCTCCTTCAGGTTTTCCGCCCCGTAGACCACCTCCACCCCCGCTTCCCCCAGGGCGTGCTGGCACATGAGGCAGGGCTCGAGGGTCACGTAAACCCGCCCGCCCCGCGCCTCCTTCCCCGCCTCCCTCAAAAGGAGCATCTCCGCGTGGGCCGTGGGGTCCCCCGTGGCCTCCACCCGGTTGTGGGCCCGGTAAACCCTCTCCCCCACCGCCAAGACCGCCCCCACGGGCACCTCCCCTTGGGCGAAGGCCTTCCGGGCCTCCTCCAGGGCGAGCCCCATGAGGCGCTCCGCCTCCGAGGGGGGATAGAGGCCCAAGACCTCCACCACCCGGCTTCCCTCGGCCCGCACCGGCCAAAGCCCCTTGAGCTCCTTGGGCACCCCCTTTTCCGCCAGGAAGTCCAGGAGGCGCTTCTGCCCGAAGGGCATGGCCAGGAAGTCCCCTGGCTCCGGGCGGCGGAAGCCCGGGGGGAGGGGAAGGTGGGGCTTCGGAGGGATGAGGAAAAGGGTCCCCCCCTTCCTCCGGGCCAGGTGCCCCTCGGGCAGGGTGGCCGCCTGGCCCTTTAAGGCCCCTTCCAAGAGGGCGATGAGCCGGGCCTCGGGCCTTAAGCCAAGCCCCTCCAGGACCTTCCTCAGGGCCCTATGGCGGAGGGCTTGCGGGGCGTGGAGGAGGGGGGCCACCCGGTAGGCGGGGATGAAGAAGCGGGGGTCGGGGAGGAGCCGGGCCTCGGCCACCGCCTCCAGGTGGCGGTCCTCCGCCTCCCGCACCCCGGCGAAGCGGGAAAGGGCCTCCCGGGCCCGGGGGAAGCGGGCGAGGATCAGGGGAAGGACCACCAAACGGAGGTAGTTCCGGTCCCAGGCGAGGTCCTGGTTGCTGGGGTCTTCCCGCCAGGCCTCCCCCAGGGAAAGGAGGTAGTCCCGCAGGGCCTCGCGGCTAAAGGGGAGGAGGGGGCGGGCCACGAGGCCCTCCTTTTCCCGGATGCCAAGCCCCCGGGCGGTGCCCTGGAGGAGCTTTAGGAGGACGGTCTCCGCCTGGTCGTCCAGGGTGTGGGCGGTGAGGATGGCCTTAGCCCCCACGGCCTTGGCCACCCGGTGGAGGAAGGCGTAGCGCACCTCCCGGGCCAGGGCCTCGAGGTTCTCCCCCCTCTCCTTGGCGATCCTTCCCACCTCCACCCGCTCGGCGAAGAAGGGGAAGCCGAGCCTTTCCGCCAAGGCCCGCACGAAGGCGGCGTCCTCGGCGCTATCCGGCCTTAGGGCGTGGTCCAGGTGGGCCACCACCCCCTTCCTCCCGGCCCGGCGCACCAGGTGGGCCAGGGCCACCGAGTCCCCGCCCCCCGAGACCGCCAGGACCAAGGGGTCCTGGGGGGCGAGGCGGTTTAGGCGCTCCCGGAAGGCCTCCTCAAGGGGATGCAAGGGCCTCCACCTCCGCCCGCAGGGTGGCAAGGCAGCACCGCCCCCGGGGGTTACGCACCTCGCAGGCGCACCGCCCGGCCCTCACCCCCTCCTCCACCTGGGCCACGGGATCCAGCCCCCGGGCCAGGGCCTGGCGGAGGGCCTCCCGGGTCCAGTCAAAGCAGTAGCAGATCCAGGAAGCCCCCTTGTCGTAGACGGGAAAGCGCACCTCCTCTTGGGTGTAGACGCCCTCCGGGCCGTAATAGACCACGGGGCAGGCGGGGTCCTGGCAGAGGTAATGGGGGCTTTGGGGGTCCAAGCGGGCCAGGGCCTGGCCCGTGAGGAAGTTTTTCACCGTCTTGAGGGGCACTAAAAGCCCTTCCCGGCCGTTATTGGGGCAGACCATACCCTTATGCTAAGGCCATGGGACTCCGCTTCCGGGAAGACGGGCCCTACGTGCTGGACCTGCCCGAGGGGACGGCCTTCCGCTGGAACGGTGAGGGAAGGCGCCTAGAGAGGGCCAAGCTCGCCCTTTGCCGCTGCGGGCACTCCGGGGAGAAGCCCTTCTGCGACGGCACCCACAAAAGGATGGGCTTCCGGGCCGAGGCTGGGGCGCTTGAGGTTCAGTAAAGGAACTCCCGGATCTCGTAGCGGGAGGCCCTAAGCCCTAAGCGGCGCACCGCCTGGGCCCAGGCTTGAAGCGCCTCTTCCAGCTGGGGCAAGGGCTCTAGGCCCAAGGCGGCGTAGGGGGTTTCGGGGTGCTCATGGAAGGGGGAGAGGTAGACCACGTCCTCCTTCCCTAGGGGAAGCCGGGAGAGGAGGCGGAGGCTATCCCGGAAGTGGGCCTCGGCGAAGGCCTTTCCCCCCGCCCCCACCATAAGGATCACCCCCACGCTAAGCCCCGCCTCCTTGAGGGCCCGGACCAAAGGAAGGGCCTCCTCGGGGTGGCCGGGCTTCTGGAGGAGGGCGAGGAGGGGGGCGTGCCCCGTCTCCAGGCCCAGGTAGACCCGCCTTAGGCCAAGGCCGTAAAGCCTCCGCCACCAGGAGGCCTCCTTCTTGGCCCCGCTGAAGAGGTCCAGAAAGCCCAGGATGGGCTCCCCGGGAAAAGCCTTCCCCGCCACCTCTAAAAGGGGGATGAGGGGCGCTCCCAGGGCCAAGGCGTTCCCGTCCGCCAGGAAAACCCCCCGCCTAAGGAGAAGCCCCTTGCCAAGAAGCTCCCGCACCCGCTCCACGTGCTGGGCGAAGGCCTCGAGGGTGCGCTTCTGGAAGGGGCGATCCTGGTAGAAGCTGCAAAAAGCGCAGCGGTTCCAGGTGCACCCGGTGGTGGCCTGGAGGACCACGGAAAGGTAAGCGTCGGGGGGAAGGATGCTTATGGGCCAGGCGTAGGCCCTCCGGTAGGGGGTGGGGTCAAGAAGGGCCTCCGGGGTCCAGCGGAGCACCTCCTTCCGCCTCTTTGGGTCTTGCAGGTGGGCCTCGGCCAGGTCCAGGATCTCCCGGTAGACCCCAAGGGCCTCCTCGGAGGTAAGCCTTCGCCGCCTCCTTTCCCCTTCCCGGTAGCGGAGGTGGAGGCTCCCGTCCAGGGCGCGCTTGAAGGTCTCCCCCTCGCGGAAGTAGTGGTAGGGCCTCCCCTCCCGGTCAAAGGAGAGGACCCTCCTCCCCAGGGAAAGGACCGTGGCCTCGGGCCGGAGGAGTTCCATAAGGCTAGAATAAGCCCCGTGGCGCTTTCTGCCCTAAAGGGCCTCCTCTCCGCGGAAACCCTCGCCCGCCTCACCCCCTTAGGGGGGTTTGAGGCCCGGGTTTATACCGACGGGGAAAGGGTCTATAAGGTCTATAGGCCCGAAGAGGCCCACCTGGCGGGCCTCGAGGCCCGCCGCATGGCCCGGGCAGGCTTCGGGGGCCTGGTCCTTGCCGTGATCCAGGGAGAAAATGGGGGCATCCTCGTCACCCGCCGCTTCCCCGGGAAACCCTTCTCCCCCGAGGCCTTTACCGCGAAAACCCTCGCCGCCCTCTCCCACCTCTTCCTCACCCTCCACCGCCTGCCCGAGCCCGGGAAAGTCACCCAAGAGGAGCTTCTTTCGCGCCTGGAACGCTTCGCCGAGAGCCTCCATGATCAGCCGGAAGCCCTCTCCTTGATCCAAGCCCTGAAGCGGGAGGTGGGCCTCGCCGCTGGGGTGGAACGCCGCTTTTGCCATCGGGACGCCTGGGCGGGAAACCTCCTCCTCAAAGCGCCGGAGGCGGAAGGCCCCGAGGTCTTCCTGGTGGACTGGGTGCGCTCCGGGGGAGACGATCCGGCGCGCGACCTCGCCCTCCTGAAGACGGGAAGCCTAGACCTCCTGGGGGAGGAAGCCGCCCGAGAAACCCTTTTCCGCATCGCCCGCTTCTACCCCAAGGAGATCCGGGAGCGCCTCGCCTTCTACGTTCCCCTTACCTACCTCCACGACCTCCACTGGTTCCGGACCAAAGAACCGCAGGGCTTCCCCCAGGCCCTGAAGGAAAAGCTCCCCAAGGCCCTCGCCTTCTTCCGGGACTTCTTCCCCCGAAGGGGGGCGTGGTAGGCTCTTGCCGATGAGGATCACCCTGGTGGACCACCCCCTGGTCCAGCACAAGCTGGCCCACCTCCGGGACAAGCGCACCGGCCCCAAGGACTTCCGCGGGCTCGCCGAGGAGATCGCCATGCTCATGGCCTACGAGGCCATGCGGGACCTGGATCTGGAGGAGACCACGGTGGAAACCCCCATCGCCCCCGCCCGGGTCAAGGTGCTCTCCGGAAAGAAGCTTGCCCTCGTGGCCATCCTGCGGGCGGGGCTCGTGATGGTGGAGGGGATCCTGAAGCTCATCCCCCACGCCCGGGTGGGGCATATCGGCCTCTACCGGGACCCCGAGTCCTTAAACCCCGTGCAGTATTACCTGAAGCTTCCCCCGGACATCGCCGAGCGGCGGGTCTTCCTCCTGGACCCCATGCTGGCCACGGGGGGAAGCGCAAGCCTCGCCCTTTCCCTCCTCAAGGAAAGGGGGGCCACGGGGGTCAAGCTCATGGCCATCCTGGCCGCCCCCGAGGGGCTTGAGCGCATCGCCAAGGACCACCCCGAGACCGAGGTGGTGGTAGCGGCCATAGACGAGCGCCTCAACGAGCACGGCTACATCGTCCCCGGCCTGGGCGACGCCGGGGACCGGATCTATGGCACCAAGTGACCTGCTGGAGTTCCTCCACCGCCTGGGCGTGGCCAACCCTTACGGTCGGGGCTGGCTTACCGTCCTTCTCGTCTTCTTCCTGGCCCTCCTCTTCACCTGGCGCTTCCTGCCCCACGTGCGCCGCTTCGCCCTGAAGGTGGGCTGGGCCGACCTGCCCAACGAGCGCAGGCTCAACCGGGAACCCTTGCCCAACGCCGGGGGGCTTGCCGTCTACGCCGGGGTGGTGCTCGCCCTGGTGGCGGCGGCCTTCTTAAGGCCCATCCTGGTGGAAAGCGTCCTCATCCAGGTTCTCGCCATCCTCTTGGGCGGGGCCTGGCTCGTGCTGGTGGGCTTCATTGACGACCAGTTCGGGCTTCCCCCCCTCTTCCGCCTCTTCGTCCAGACCCTCGCCGCCCTCCTCCTCGTGGCGGTGGGGGTGCGGTTTGAGGCGGCCTTCGGCACCCCCTTGGACCCCGCCTTGGGGCTTTTCCTCACCTGGCTTTGGGTGGTGGGCATCACCAACGCCCTAAACCTCATGGACGGCCTGGACGGCCTCGCCGCCGGCGTCGCCTACATCAGCGCCATAAGCCTCCTCTTCGTCTCCGCCCAGTTCCCCTTTTGGGCGGCGGGCACCCTGGTCCTGGCGGCCCTGGCGGGGGCCGCCTTGGGGTTCTTGCGCCACAACCTCCACCCAAGCCGCATCATCCTGGGGGACGCCGGGGCCTACTTCCTGGGCTACACCCTGGCCGCCACCGCCCTCCTCGGCAACCTCAAGCTCACCACCTTCCTCGGCCTCCTCCCCCCGGCGCTTTTCCTCCTCCTGCCCATCCTGGACACCACCCAGGTGGTGGTGCGGAGGCTCCTCAGGGGCCAAAACCCCCTTTCCACCCCGGGCAAGGACCACATCCACCACCGCCTCCTGGCTCGGGGGCTTTCCCAGAGGCGGGTAGCCTTCCTCCTTTGGGGGGTCGCCCTCCTCTTTAACCTCCTGGCCATGGTCTACTTGAGGATGCCCTGGGAGGCCATCCTGGCAAGCCTTCTCGCCACCCTCCTAGGGCTTGGCTGGGTCACCTACCGGCGGCTTAGAGCGCTATGGAGGGGGGAATGAAGCGGGTCGTCCTCGCCTTCGGCACCAGGCCCGAGGCCACCAAGATGGCCCCCGTGTACCTGGCCCTCAAGGAGGTCCCGGGGATCAACCCCTTGGTCCTCCTCACGGGCCAGCACCGGGAGCAGCTGCGCCAGGCCCTTAGCCTCTTCGGGATCCAGGAGGACCGAAACCTGGACGTGATGCAGGAGCGCCAAACCCTTCCCGACCTGGCGGCACGGATCCTCCCCCAGGCCGCCCGGGCCCTGAAGGAGATGGGGGCGGACTACGTCCTGGTCCACGGGGACACCCTCACCACCTTCGCCGTGGCCTGGGCGGCTTTTCTGGAGGGGATCCCCGTGGGCCACGTGGAGGCGGGCCTGAGGAGCGGCAACCTCAAAGAGCCCTTCCCCGAGGAGGCCAACCGCCGCCTCACCGACGTCCTCACCGACCTGGACTTCGCCCCCACCCCCCTCGCCAAGGAAAACCTCCTCAAGGAGGGGAAGCGGGAAGAGGGGATTTTGGTCACGGGGCAGACCGGGGTGGACGCCGTCCTCCTGGCGGCGAAGCTGGGGAAGCTTCCCGAAGGGCTTCCCCCGGGGCCCTACGTCACCGTGACCATGCACCGGCGGGAGAACTGGCCTATTCTGGCCGAGCTGGCCCGGGCCCTAAAGCGGGTGGCGGAGGCCTTCCCAAGCCTCACCTTCGTCTACCCCGTGCACCTGAACCCGGTGGTGCGGGAGGCGGTCTTCCCCGTGCTCAAGGGGGTGGAGAACTTCGTCCTCTTAGACCCCCTGGAGTACGGCCCCATGGCGGCCCTCATCCGGGAAAGTCTCCTCCTCGTCACCGACTCCGGGGGACTTCAGGAGGAAGGGGCGGCCTTGGGGGTGCCGGTGGTGGTCTTAAGGAACGTGACGGAAAGGCCTGAGGGGCTAAAGGCCGGGATCCTGAAGCTTGCGGGCACCGACCCCGAGGGGGTCTACCGCACGGTGAAGGCCCTTTTGGAAAGCCCGGAGGCGCTTGCCCGCATGCGCAAGGCCAAGAACCCCTACGGGGACGGGAAGGCGGGCCAAAGAGTGGCCAAAGGGGTGGCCTGGCGGCTTGGCCTTGGACCTAGGCCTGAGGACTGGCGTCCTTAGGCCAGGGGCGGAGCTGGTAAAGCCCCACGACAAGGACGGCGCTTCCCAGGAGCAAGGTGGCGAGCCGCCCGCCCAGGAGTTCAAAGAGGAGGCCGGTGAGGTAGGCGCCCAGGGGCCCCGTGCCCAGGATCACCAGGCTGTAAACCGCCATCACCCGCCCCCTTAGGCGGTCGGGGACGGAAAGCTGCACCAGGGTGTTGGCGTTGATGAGGACGGAGATCATGCCAAACCCCCCGAGGGCGAGGAAGAAAGAGACCCAAGGGAGCTGGGCCAAGAAAAGGCCCAGGTGGGCTAGGGCCAAGGCGTAGACCCCAAGGAGCAGGCGCGCGGGCCGAGGCCTGCCCGTAAAGGCCATGATCAAGGCGGCCAGAATCGCCCCCACCCCCACGCTGGAGAGCAGAAACCCGTAGCCCGTGGCGGAGAGCCCCAAGACCAGCCGGGCGTAGGCGGGCACCAGGGTTTGGAAGTTCATGCCCAGGAGGCTAGCGAAGAGAACGAGCCCCACCACCCGCCGCACCAAGGGATGCCCCAGGACGAAGCGCACCCCTTCCAAAGCCTCCTGGAGGAACCGACCGTCTCCTTCCTCTTCCCGAAGGCCCGGGGGGATTTGGCGGAGGACGAGGAGGAGGGGGAGGAAGGAGAGGGCGTTGGCCAAGTAGGCCACCCCCACCCCGTAAAGGGCGATGAGAAACCCCGCCAGGGCGGGGCCTAAGAGGCGGCTTGTGTTGAAGCCAAAGGAGTTAAGGGCGATGGCCCCCGGGTAGCGCTCCCGCCCCGCCAGCTCCACGGTGAAGCTCTGGCGAACGGGCTGGTCCATGGCGTTTAGAGCCCCGTAGAGGAAGGCGAAGACCAGAAGGTGGCCATAACGCACCCATCCGGTGAAGACGAGAAGGGCCATCAAGAGGGCCAGGACCATCATCCCCCCCTGGGTGAGGAGGAGGAGGTTGCGCTTGGGGTAGCGGTCGGCCAAGACCCCGGCGGGCAGGGAGAGGAAGAGGGAGGGGAGGAACTGGAGGGCCACCACCAGCCCGAGCCGCTCGGCGCTTCCCGTGAGGAGCAGGACGAGCCAGCCCTGGGCCGCGGCCTGCATCCAGGTGCCCAGCTGGGAGGCGAAGAGGGAAAGCCAGTAGCTCCGGTACAGGGGGTCCTTGAGGAGGGCGAGCGCCAGCACCCTTCCATGCTAACCCTGACTGACCGGTCATTACACCCCGCCGGGCCCCGGGCGCCTATACTGGGTGGTGTTCCAGCACGGAATCTACCTCCTACGCCTGGCGGGGATCCCCCTTTACCTGGACCTCTCCTTCCTCCTCATCCTCCCCTTTTGGGCCTGGTTCATCGGGCAGAACCTGCCCCAGTACCTTGGGCTTTTCGGGCTCCCCCAGGACCCCAGGCTCTTGGAAGGGCCCTGGCCCTGGGTGCTCGGGCTTCTTGCGGCCTTAGGGCTCTTCCTCTCGGTCCTCCTCCACGAGCTAGGGCACGCCCTCACCGCCCGGCGCTACGGCGTGAAGACCCGGCGCATCACTCTCTGGCTTTTGGGCGGGGTGGCCCAGTTGGAGAGGATCCCCCGGGAGCCCGCCAAGGAACTGGCCATCGCCTTGGCGGGGCCTGCGGTGAGCTTCGCCCTGGCCCTGGGGTTCCACCTGCTGAAGACCCCACAGGGGGCCTGGGGGTTTCTAAGCCACTACCTCTTCCTGGTCAACCTGAGCCTGGGGCTTTTCAACCTCCTCCCCGCCCTGCCCCTGGACGGCGGGAGGGTCTACCGGGCCCTTCTCGCCCTGAGGAAGCCTTACCTCCAGGCCACCCGGCAGGCAGTGGCCCTGAGCGGGGCCTTGGCCTGGGCCCTGGGGCTTTTCGGGCTTTTGGTCCTCAACCCCTTTCTGATCCTTATCGCCTTCTTCGTTTACATGGCCTCCCGCGCGGAGGCGGAGGCCACCCTGCTCTTTCAGGCCCTGGAAGGGCTTAAGGTGCGGGACCTCATGACCCGAGACCCCATCACCCTCCCCCCCGATACCCCCGTGGCGGAGGCCCTGCGCCTGGCCCTTCTCTACAAGGTCTCCGGCTTCCCCGTGGTGGAGGAAGGGAAGGTTTTAGGGGTGGTGGGCCTCGAGGGCCTGGAGGGGGCAAGCCCCCTGGACCCCGTGGCCCGCCATCTCCAGCTCCCCCTCCTCCTCTCCCCCGAGGAGGAGGCCCTTACCGCCTGGGAGCGGATGGCGGAACGGGGGTACACCCGGGCCCTGGTGGTGGAGGGGGACCGGCTTATCGGCGTCCTCAGCAAGACAGACCTCCTCCGCGCCTTCCAGGTGCGGCTTCTAGGGCTTTCCCCAGGACTTTACCCACATCTCCGTTTCGTGGTAAATCTCCCCTTGCGGGCGCAGCCCGTATCTGGTACCG
>NZ_BMPJ01000008.1 GCF_014647535.1 Thermus composti
ATGAAGTCACCCAAGAACTCTTGAAGCAGGCTAAGGGAGGGCGAGGAAGGAGTTTTGGGTAAAGCCCTGATGGAGCGCTTGCACCGGTTGAGGCCGTCATCTACCTCTTCGCCGGCGTCCTGATGGTGTTGGGGGCCGCTTACATTCTGCTTGGGGCCGTGGTGGAGGGGATTGTTCTCCTTGGTACGGTGGGATGGGGTATAGTCTCCCCGTGCGGTTTGCCGTTTCCATCTTGACGGCGGACTTTGGCCGGCTTCGGGAAGCGATCCAGGAGGCCGAGGCGGCGGGGGTGGACTGGATCCACCTGGACGTGATGGACGGGGTCTTCGTCCCCAACCTCACCTTCGGGCCCCTGGTGGTGGAGGCCATCCGGCATGCCACCTCCTTGCCTTTGGACGTCCACCTGATGATGGTGGAGCCGGAGCGCTACCTCGAGGACTTCGCCCGGGCCGGGGCGGACCACATCACGGTGCACTTTGAGGCCACCTACCACCCCCACCGGGCGGTGCAGAAGGTGAAGGAGCTGGGAAAGAAGGCGGGGCTTGCGGTGAACCCGGGGACGCCCCTGGAGGCCTTTGAGCCCCTTTTGCCCGAGCTGGACCTGGCCCTCCTCATGAGCGTGAACCCGGGCTTCGGCGGCCAGCGCTACATCTCCACCGCCACGGAGAGGCTTCGGCGCCTCAAGGCCCTGCGGGACCGGTTGAACCCCACCTGCCTCATCGTGGTGGACGGCGGCATCAACCGGGGCACCGTGGCCGAGGCCCGGCGGGCGGGGGCCGACGTGGCCGTGGCGGGGAGCGCCCTCTTCAACGAGAGGCCCTTGGCGGAGAACCTGCGGGCCCTGCGGGAGGCCCTGGCGGATGGCTGACCGGTCAGTATTATAGGGGTATGGAACCCCAAGTCCTCTACCGGATCACCTTCCTCTCCGGGCTTACCGAGGGGCCTGAGGGTTTTCCCCTCCTCTTGGTCACGGACATCCAGGAGGAAGACCCGCCCCGCTACCGCACCCGCCTCGCCCTCTTTGACGGCGGGCTCCGCTTCCTCACCCAAGAGGAGGCCCAGAAGCCCCGCTACGCCCACCCCTACGTCTACTTCCTGCGCCGGGTGGGGGAGAGGCAGGAGCTCTTCCGCCTGGACCTTAGGGGCGGGGAGGCGGAAAGGCTCACAAAGACCCCCGGGGTCCTGGACTACTGGGTGGGGCCGAAGGGGGAGGTGGCCTTCCTGGCCTTGAAGGAGGCGCCAAAGCCTGGCGCGCCCCGGGTCTACGAGGGCTGGCCCTTCAAGTTTGACGGCAAGGGGCTTTTGCCCGAGGGGAGGGTGGCCCTCTACCTCCTGGAGGAAGGCGAACCCCGCCTCCTCCTGGACCGCTACCCGTCCCCCAAGGAGCTGGCCTTCGCCCCGGAGGGGCTTTACCTGGTGATGCCCGAGGACGCCAAGGCCCAGGCCGAGGGGCGGGACACCCTCTACGCCCTGCGGGAGGGGCGGCTTGAGCGGGTGTGGGGCGGGGTGGGGCCCATCTTCGGCCTGGAGTGGAGCCCGGAGGGGCTTTTCTTCCTGGGCCACGCTTTTGAGCGGGGCGGGGGGACGGAGGCCAGGCTCTACCACTTCCGGGATGGGGAGGCCCGGGTCCTCTTCACGGGGAGCCTCTTAAACTCCCTAAATAGCGACCTCCGTTTTGGCCACCACTTCCAGGGGCCTAAGTGGGGTGGGGACGGAGTCTATCTGGTGCGCACCGAGGAGGGGAGGGCGAGGCTTTACCGGGTGGGATTGGACGGTAAGGCCCTGGCCTTAACCCAGGAAGGAAGCGTCCTTTCCTTCGCCCTCACCCCCAAAGGGCTTTTCCTCCTCAAGGAGGACTTCACCCGTCCGGCCCGCCTCGAGGGGCCCTTGGGCACCTACGACCCCAACGCCGGGGTTTTGGACCTGGCCGAGCCCCTTTACACCGAGTGGGAAAGCCCCGAGGGGCACCGGGTCCCGGGCTGGGTCCTCCTGCCCGAGGGGGAGGGCCCCCACCCGGTGGTCCTCTACATCCACGGCGGCCCCCACACCGCCTTCGGGGCCGCCCCCATGCTTGAGCTCCAGCTTTTCCGGGCCCAGGGCTACGCCGTGGCCTTCTGCAACCCCCGGGGCTCCACGGGCTACGGCCAGGACTTCGCCCTTCTGGAAGGGGCCTGGGGGGAAAGGGACGAGCGGGACCTCCTGGGCTTTTTGGACCACGTCCTTTCCCGCTTTCCCTTAGACCCCAAGCGGGTGGGGGTGGCGGGGGGGAGCTACGGGGGGTATATGGTGAACTGGCTCACCGCCCGCCACCCGGAGCGGTTTAAAGCGGCGGTCACCGACCGGAGCATCTGCAACTGGCTCAGCTTCTTCGGGGCCAGCGACATCGGGCCCCGCTTCACCTACCTGGAGCTTGCCGCCACCCCCTGGGAGCGCCCCGAGGTGCTCTGGGAGAAAAGCCCCTTGCGCCTGGTCCACCAGGTTAAGGCGCCCACCCTGGTGGTCCATTCCGAGGCGGACCACCGCTGCCCCATAGACCAGGGGGAGACCTGGTACACCGCCCTCTTCCACCTGGGGGTGAAGGCTCGCTTTCTTAGGGTCCCCGAGGAGGGGCACGAGCTTTCCCGCTCCGGTAGGCCCGACCGCCGCCTGGCCCGGCTTAGGGCCTATCTGGACTGGTGGCGGGAAAACCTCTAAGCCGAGGGGGCCGGGTGGAAACCCGGCCCCCCATCCCGGCCGAAGCGCCTTTCAGGGCTTAGGCCTGGTTTTCCGCCACCGGCTCGGGGATGGGGCCGAAGGCCTCCTCGTAGCGGGCCACGTTCTCCGCCAGGCTCCTAAGGAGGGCCTTGGCGTGCTGGGGGCTGGTGACGATCCGGCTCACCACGATGGCCCCCCCTTGGGGCTGGAGAAGGGCGAAGTCCAGGATGAACTCGTTCTTGGTGTGGGCGATGAGGGCCAGGTTGGTGTAGCGGCCCAGGGCCACGTCCTTGTCAATCTGAATGTCCAGTTTTATCTCGCTCATCTGAGGGCCTCCTCTAGCTTGGGTAGCGCCTTCTTGAGGGCGAGGCGCACCCGGCCCAGGCTCAGCACCCCGTCCAGGAAGAGGAGGAGGTGGTGGCCAGGCAGGGGCACCAGCACCAGCGCCCCTTCCGGGTACTCTACCATGACCTCCTCCACCTTTTCCTCCCCTAGGGTCTGGGCCAGGGCCTTGGCGGCGCCCAGGACCGTGGCCGACCGGGCGGAGAGGAGGGTGGCCTCGGGGGCCGTTTCCTCCCTTCGCTCCTCCACCACGAAGCCGTCCTCGCTGAGGAGGGCTACCGCCAAAACCCCCCGGGTGGCCTTGAGTTCCTTGAGGATCTCCTCCACGCCGGACCTCCTTAAAGGTTCTGCACCTTGAGGGCGATGCGGGATAGCTCCTGGCCGATGGCCTTGCGGTCCATGCCCCGCTCCACCACCGCCCCCAGGACGTAAGGCCCTATCCGCAGGGCCAGGACCTCCAGGTCGTCGGTGGCCAGGGTGAAGCGGCGCACCTCCCCGGCGAGGGCCTCCGCCAAGGGGGTCATGTGCCGCACCAGGCTGGCGAGCTCCGCCGCCAAGACCTCGGCAGGAGGGCTTCCCCGGCCCAGGGCCTCAATGACTAGGCCGTCCAGCCCGGTGAGCACCGCCCGCCGCACGCCCAAAGGGGCTAGGCTTTCTAGGTAGGCCATCCCACCACCTCCAGAAGCCGCCCGGCGGTTTTGGCCGCCTCGAGGCGGGCCCGGCCCAGGTTGGCCTCGGGGCTTAGGAGGAGGAGGAGAAAGAGCTCCTCCCGGGAGGAAGGGCCCAGCATCCGGGCATAGCCTACCACGGGATGCCCCCCCACCAGGAGCTCCTCCACCCGGGGGCTTCCCAGGCTTCCCGCGTAGGCGGAGCGGGCCTGGCGCAAAAGGGCGGCGTGCTCGGCGATGGCCGCCTCCAGGTCCACCCGCCGGCGCCGCACCCCTTCCACCAGAAGCCCCTCCAGGGTGCCAAGCCCGGCGGCGAAGGCCCCCTCCACCCGGTCCAAAAGCCCCTGGAGCGCCTCCTCCATCAAAGGGGTTTCCTCCCTTCCAGGGCCCGGCCCAAGGTGACCTCGTCCACGTACTCCAGGCTTCCCCCCACGGGGAGGCCGTAGGCCAGCCGGGTGGCCTTCACCCCCCGGCGTTTCAGCTCCTCCGCCAGGAAGAGGGCGGTGGCCTCTCCCTCCACGGTCATGGAGGTGGCCAGGACCACCTCCTCCACCCCTTCCAGGCGGTCCCAGAGGCTTTCTAGGTTGAGGTCCTCGGGGCCCACCCCCTCCAAGGGGTTTAAGGCCCCTCCCAGGACGTGGTAAAGCCCCCGGAACTCCCCGCTTCTTTCCAGGGCGAAGAGGTCGGCCACCGTCTCCACCACGGCGATCACGCCCCGTTCCCGGGAGGGGTCTTGGCAGATGGGGCAGGTTTCTCCTTCCGCCAGGTTGCCGCACACCCGGCAGACCCCCAAGGCCGCAAGTCCCTCAAGGGCCTCCGCCAGCTCCTTGGCCTCCTCCCGGTGGAAGGCCAGGTGGAGGGCCAGCCTCTGGGCGGTCTTGGGGCCGATGCCGGGGAGGCGGGAAAGGGCCCGGGAAACCCTTAGGAGGCCTTCGGGGTAGCGCATCTAGAAGAGCTTCCCCAGCATCTGGCCCACGCTTCCAAGCTCCCGGGCCATCTCCTTCTCGGCGAGCTCCTGGGCCTTCTTTTGGGCGTCCTGGATGGCCACCAGGAGGAGGTCCTCGAGGCCTTCGGGGTCGTCCTGGAAGGTGGTGAGGACCTCGGGCTTGAGCCGAACCCCCAGGATCCTCCCCTGGCCGTTGGCCTCCACCTCCACCAGGCCCTGGGCGGAGCCCACCACGGTCATGGTTTCCAGCCGCTCCTGGACTTCCGCCGCCTTCTTCTGGGCTTTTTGGGCTTCCTTGAGCAGTTTCTGCAGGTTCATCGTCTCTCCCTCTCAAGTATAGTGGAAGGCATGGAGCGCCCAAGAAGGCTTCGCGCCCCCCTCCTCAGGCCCTTGGTGGCGGAGGTGGACCTCGCCCCCAGGCACCTCATCCTGCCCCTTTTCGTCAAGGAGGAAGGGGAGCGGGAGGAGGTCCCTTCCATGCCCGGGGTCTACCGCCACCCCTTGAAGGACCTCCCCCGGGTGGGGGAGGCGGCTCTGGCGGCGGGGCTTGGGGGGGTGATCCTCTTCGGCGTCCTGCCTCAGGAGGCCAAGGACCCCTGGGGCAAGGGGGCCTACGCCGAGGAAGGGGTGGTCCAGCGGGCCATCCGCCTCCTCAAGGGGGAGTTTCCGGAGCTTCTGGTCATCGCCGACACCTGCCTTTGCGAGTACACCGACCACGGCCACTGCGGGGTGGTGCGGGAGGGGCCTTTGGGGTTTTACGTGGACAACGACGCCACCCTGGAGCTCCTCGCCAAGACCGCCCTCTCCCAGGCCCGGGCGGGGGCCGACGTGGTGGCCCCTAGCGCCATGATGGACGGCCAGGTGCGGGCCATCCGGGAGGCCTTGGACAAGGAGGGGTTTACCCACGTTCCCATCCTTTCCTACGCGGTGAAGTACGCCTCCGCCTTCTACGGCCCCTTTAGGGACGCGGCCCAAAGCGCCCCCCAGTTCGGCGACCGCGCGGGCTACCAGATGGACCCCAGGGCGGGGCTTTGGGACGCCTTGCGGGAGGCCCGGCTGGACGACCTCGAGGGGGCCGACCTCCTCATGGTCAAGCCCGCCCTGCCCTACCTGGACGTCCTTTATGCCCTTAAAGGGCGCTTCGCCAAGCCCCTTTTCGCCTACCAGGTCTCCGGGGAATACGCCATGCTGAAGGCCGCGGCCCTAAGGGGCTGGCTGGACGAGAGGAAAGCCGTTTTGGAGACCCTCTACGCCCTGCGCCGGGCCGGGGCCCAGGGGATCCTCACCTACTTTGCCCTCGAGGCGGCCCGCTGGCTCAAGGAGGCGTAGCCCTTTGGCTCGGGGCGGGGATGCCCCCGGTGAGGACCTCCTTCACCCGGCCGAAGAAACCCCCTTGGGGGCGTTTTTCCGGCCGCAAGGGGGGAAGCCCCAAGAGGATGAGCCCCGAGAGGGGGTAGGTGAGGGCGTCCAGGTAGAAGGCGTAGGCGGGGCCTACCCAGGCCACCAAAACCCCCGCCGCCCCCACGAAGAGCACTATGAGGAAGGAGGCTATGGGCCTCGAGGAGGGGGATCAGGGCCACCAAGGGGGCCCTGAGGAGGTCGGAGGCCACGAGGAGGGTCTTGCGGTCCTGGGTGTCGGCCCAGGCGGAAAGCAGAGGGGAAAAGACCACGGTGCCGAGGAGCTGGGTGCCCAGCACCAGGGAGACCCGGAGGACGTTTCCCGTGAGGAGGTAGACCAGGACCAAAAGGGCCACCCGGAAAAAGCCGGGTTTCGGAGAACCTTCATACTCCCCTTTTGGGGGGATTATAGCCAAAAATCAGATCAAAATATAGGCCACCCGCCTCCCCTCCCGGGCCAGGAGGAGGGTGCCCTCGGGGAGGCGGTAGACCAAGAGGTCCTTAAGCCGCCTGGGCACCTCCCCTGCCTGGCCCACGTAGACCACCTCGTCCCTGAGGCGTAAGGAGACCACCTTGCCCCCCACCCGGATGGCCTGGGGCTCCGGGGTTAGGGAGAGGAGGTGGACCTCGCCCCCCAGGGTCTCCCGGGTGGGGGGGCGGCGGCCCGTGTATTCCCGCAGGGCCTGGGCCAAGGCCTCCGCCTCCTGGGGGAGGCCCAGGGCCTGCCCCACCTCCCGGAGGAGGGGGAGGGGGTCGGTGGGGCCCAGGCGCTTTAGGGTGAGCTCCAGGCCCTTCCGGGCGAAGTCTAAAAGGGCTTCCTCCTGGGCCTTTTGGTACTTCTCGGCCAGGTCCGGGCCGAAGGCCTGGGGCTGGAACTCCCCTTTGAGCCTTGCGGAAAGGGCCCTGAGGAGTCTCAGGTGGGCGTAGGCCCCTCGGGGGTTAAGGAGGAGGGCCAGGACCCTTCCCTCGGCCAGAAGCTCGTAGAGGCGGAGGCTGCTTCGGGCCTCGAGGCGCAGGTGGAGGAGGTTGCCCTCCCGCACCGCCCAGACCTCGAGGTCCTCCCAGGGGAGGACCAGGCGGTCCTCCAGGGGGTGGTCCTCCCCCCCGAGGCCCAGGTGCCAGACCCCCTCTACCCGGCTTAGGGTGAGGACCAAAGGCCCCAAGGGGATTTTGCCGGGGAAGGGCTCCAGGGTGAGGGCCTCCTCCCGGACCTCCCCGGGCCCGGGGACCTCGGGCAGGGGGGTTTCCCCCTGGGGGGCGGGGAGGAGGTGGAGGAGGGCCAGGACCTTTTCCGCCGCCACCCGGAAGCGCCGCCTTTCCTCCTCCAGAAGGAGCTCCCGCCGCCTCTCCTCCTGGGCCTCCCGCTTGAGCCTTTCCTCGAGGCGGGCGATCTCCTGGGCGGTGGCCCCCAGGCTTTTCGCCTCCTCCAGGGCCTTTCTTAGGGAGAGGAGGTCCCGCTTGGGGGGGAGGCCGAAGGCCTCGTCCCACTCCAAAAGGCGGTGGAGGAGGCGGCGGAAATAGGTGCGGGTCTCCTCGGGGGGCAAGGGGAGGTCCTCGGGGAGGTGGAGGGCGGTCTCCAAAAACTCCATGAGGAGGGCCTCGGCCACCTTGGGGTCCTCCAGGTCCAAAAGGCTTTCCGAGAGGGAGGGGATGGGGATCGTGGGGGCGAAGCGGGAGAGGTTGAAGTCCCGCTTGAAGGTGGGCGCTTCCCGGTAGGCCTGGTAGTTTTGCAGGAGGGCGTAGATGAGCCTGAGTTCCTCCCGCCTTCCTTGGAGGAGCTCTTTGGCTCTGCTCCTCACCTCCCTTTCGGCCCATAGGGTCCACACCTTGAGGGCGAGGCGCCTTAAGGTATCCCTTTCGGAAGGGGCTTCGGGGACCTCCTCGGGAAGTTCCAGGGGGAGGTCTAAGGGGAGCGCTTGGGGCGGGGCCTCTTGGCCCCGGTGGGCCCGGAAGCGGGCGTCCGCCTGGCGGAAGCGCTTGGCCAAAGGCCCTGTGAGCCTGGCCCCGATGAGGTAGGCCCGAAGCTCCAAAAGGGCCCGCTTGCCCCCTTTGGGGGTCTTCCCCTGGAGGAGGTCTTCTACCCGGTACTCGTAGAGGTCCACCAGGTGGGCGAGGGGCTCCACGGCTCCATCCTACACGCCGGGGGCGTAAAATGGTTCCGATGCGCCTTGCCCCCCGCTTCCGCATGGCGGCGGTCTCCCACGTGGGCCGCCGAAAGAACAACGAGGACTTCCACCGGGTCCTCCTCTTGGAGGTGCCCCAGGGACACCTGGTCCTCTTGGCGGTGGCCGACGGGATGGGGGGGCTTGAGGCCGGGGAGTGGGCCAGCAAGGCGGCCATAGAGGCCCTCTCCGAGGCGGTGCGGGCCTACGGGGAGCAGTTGAGGAGCGGCCGGCCCGTGGTGGGGCTTTCCCGGGTGATGGAGAAAGCCTTTTCCCTGGCGGAAAGGCGGGTGCAGAAGGCGGCCCAGGAGCTTGGGGCCAGGGGGGTGGGCACCACCCTCACCGCCTTTCTCTACGCCGACTGGCTCAAGGAGGGGGTGGTGGGCCACATCGGCGATTCCCGGGCCTACCTCCTCAAGGGGGGAAGGCCCGTGCGCCTCACCGAGGACCACTCCTGGGTGGCGGAGCGGCTTAAGGAGGGGGTCCTCACCCCCAAGGAGGCGGAGCGCCACCCCTACCGCCACGTCCTCACCCGGGCCCTGGGCCTCCCCGAGGCCCGCTTTGACCTCATCCCCGTGCGCCTGGCCCCGGGGGAAGGGCTTCTTTTGGCCACCGACGGGCTTTACGGGGCGGTTCCCGAGACGGAGTGGCACCTGGGCAAGGACCTGCAGGCGGACCTCGAGGCCCTGCTTTCCGAGGCGCTCCGCCGGGGCGGGGACGATAACGTCACCGCCGTGGCCCTGAGGTTGGACGGATGACGGGGTTGCTTTCGGTGCTTCTGGTGGTGCTGACGGCGGCCTTGGCCGTGCGCCTCGCCCCTTGGCCCTTGGCCTTCCTCCTGGCCCTCTTCCTGGGGGTGGGCTTCGCCACGGGGGTGCGGGGAGAGGCGGTCCTTCCCGGGCTTGCCCTCCTCTTCGGGGGGCTCCTCGCCCCCCGGGTGTACTTTGGGCCCAGGAGGCGGCCCCGGCGGCCCCCCCGGCCCAAGGCCCCGAAGAAAACCCTGAGGACCTCGGAGGAAGTTCAGGTTCTCTCCCAGCGGTACGAGCTCCTGGAGAAGGTGGGGGTGGGGGGGATGGCCACGGTCTACAAGGCCAAGGACAAGAAGACGGGCCGCCTGGTGGCCCTTAAAATACCCCAGGAGCGGTTCCTGGGAGACCCCCGCTTCGTGCGCCGCTTCCACCGGGAGGCCGAGGTCCTCTCCCGGATGGACCACCCCAACATCGTCAAGGTCTACGAGCACGGCCAGGTGGACGGGGTCCACTTCATCGCCATGGAGTTTCTGGAAGGGGAGGGGCTGGACCGGCTCATTGAGGAAAGGCGCCTCAACCTTCACCAGGCCGCGGCCATCCTGGCCCGGGTGGCGGACGCCCTCAAGCACATCCACGCCCAGGGGATCGTCCACCGGGATATCAAGCCGGGGAACATCATGGTCCTCAAGGGGGCCCTGCGGGAGAAGGGGGTGGACCCCAGGGGGGTGCGGCTCATGGACTTCGGCATCGCCGCGGGGAAGGTGCTCACCCGCCTCACCATCACCGGGGCCCGCATCGGCACCCCCGTCTACATGAGCCCGGAGCAGGCCAAGGGGCAGAAGCTGGACCACCGCTCGGACATCTACTCCCTGGGCATCGTCCTCTACGAGGCCCTGACCGGCCAGCCCCCCTTCACCGGGGGGTACGAGACGGTGATCCACCAGCAGATCTTCCAGGTGCCCACGCCCCCCAAGCAGCTCCGCCCCGAGATCCCCCAGGGCCTTTCCGACCTGGTCCTGAAGATGCTGGAGAAAGACCCCGCCAAGCGCCCCACCCTGGACGAGGTGATCCAGGGCCTCGAGGGCCCCTGGGAGGAGGAAAAGGGCCTGCCCAAGCCTTGCTACCTCCTCCTGGGGGTGGAGGCCAAGCGGGGAAGCGTGCGCCTTGTGGACCTGGAGGGCACGGCGGCCAGGCTCCTTTCGGGAATCGGCTCGGCCCCGGGCCAGTTCCCCGCCCCGCCCTTGGCCGTGGCCGCCGACGCCGAGGGAGGGGTGTGGGTGGCCGTCTTTGAGCACGGGGCGAAGCTGGTCCACCGCTTCTCCCCCGAGGGCCGCCTCCTCCTCTCCACCGCCCCTTACGGGATGAAGCCGGGGGAGGTGCTCCTGCCCGTGGCCCTGGCGGTGGTCCAGGACACCCTCTTCGTCCTGGACGGGGAGACCGCCACCCTGAGCCGCTTTGACCTCCAGGGGGTCTACCAGGGCCGCTTCGGGGGCCAGGGCCCGGGGCGGGGCACCTTCAAGGACCCCAAGGCCCTGGTGGCGGCGGACGGCTTCCTCTTCGTCCTGGACTACGGCAACCGGCAGGTGCAGCGGTTGAGCCTCGAGGGCCAGTACCTCTCCCGCTATGCCTTCCGCAAGGGCCGGGAGGACGAGGCTTTGCGCCTCCTCTCCGGGGTTGGGGCGGGGGAGGGGCGGCTTTACCTCTACGACGCCGAGGCGGCCAAGGTGCGGGTCCTGGACTACGGGGGGAAGCTTTTGGGCTCCCTAAGCCTTCCCCTTCTGGAAGGGGAGGACCCCCGGAGCCTCGTGGACCTCCTGCCCCTAGACGGCGTCCTCTACGCCGTTCGGCGGGGGGCAAACCGCATCCACCGCCTGGACCTAAAGACGGGGGCGGCCCTTCCCCCCTTGGAGGCCTACGCCCCCGTGCGGGCCCTTTCCCTTTGGAGGAACCCCCGATGAGGGTGCTTATGGTGGAGGACGACCCCGGGGTGCGGGAAGCCCTCGCCCTGGGGCTTTCCCTGGAGGGGCACGAGGTGCGCCACGCCGAGCGCCCCCAGGAGGCTTTGGCCCTTCTGCCCTGGGCCGAGGCGGTGATCCTGGACGTGCTTCTGCCCGAGGGGGACGGGTTTTCCCTCCTTAAGGAGATCCGGGCCCGCTCGGAGGTCCCCGTCCTCATGCTCACCGCCTTGGACCAGGTGGACTGGCGGGTGAAGGGCCTTAGGGAGGGGGCGGACGACTACCTGGTTAAGCCCTATAGTCTACAAGAGCTTTTGGCGCGCCTCGAGGCCCTCCACCGGCGGGTTCGGAGGCGGGAGGAGGTCTTGAACTACAAGGACCTTCGCCTCTACCCCCGGCGCATGGAGGCCTACCGGGGGGAAAGGCGGCTTAACCTTTCCCCCAAGGCCTTCCTCCTCCTCAAGGCCTTCCTGGAGGCCCCCGAGGAGGTCCTTTCCAAGGAGGCCCTGATGCTTAGGGTCTGGGGGGAGGTGGTGGAGCCCGCCACCCTGGAGGTCCACCTCTCGGCCTTGCGGAAGGCCCTGGGGGAGCCAAGCCCCATCCAGACGGTGCGCGGCCATGGCTACCGCCTTTTCCTCCCTTAAGGGAAGGCTTCTGGCCCTCCTCCTCTTCGCCCTTATCCTCTTCCTCCTGCCTTTGGCCTGGCTTTCCGTCCGGGAGGCCACCCAGGCCGCCAGTGAGGACCTGAGGCGGGCGCTTTTCACCCGGCTTTACCTCCTCAAGGAGGAGGCGCCTGGGGAGGAGGCCCTCCTTTTGGAGCTTTTCCGCCTGGCCCAGCTCTTTGGGGGCGGGGTGGGCTTTTGGGTCCAGGGGGAGCGGGTCCAGTTCACCCAGGTGGAGGCCTGGCCCCTGCCCCCAGGCCTCGAGGCGGCCTTGGCGGAGGGCCGCCCCTACCAGGGGGTCTGGCGGGGGGCGCTCTACGTGGTCCTTCCTTGGGAGGGTGGGGGGTTTGGCCTCGCCGTGCCCTTGGAGGGGGTTTCCGCCCTGGGCCAAAGGCTTTGGCTCCTCTACGCCACCTGGGGTGGGGGGCTTCTCCTCTTGGTCTTCCTGGGGTCGGCCTGGGCCTTCGCTTGGGCTTTAAGGCCCCTGGAGCGCCTGGAGCGGGCCTTGAGGGAACGGGCCCCCGGGGAGCTTGCCCCCCTCCCCGATCCGGGGCTAGCGGAGCTTAGGCCGGTGGTGGCCGCCTTGAACGCTCTTTTGGAAAGGGTGGCGGGGCTTTTGCGGGAGCTTGCCGAGAAGGAGGCCATGGCCCGCCGCTTCGCCCGCCACGCCTCCCACGAGCTCCGCACCCCCCTCACCGCCCTCAAGGGCTACCTGGAGGTGCTCCGGCGCAGGCCTGAGCCCAAGGCGCTGGAAGGGGCCTTGCGGGAGGTGGGCCGGCTGGAGGGGCGGCTTGCCGGCCTTTTGCGCCTTTCCCAGCTGGACGCCGCCTCCTTGAACCCCAGGCCCTTGGACCTGAAGGCCTTCCTGGCCGAGCGGGGGGTGGCGGTGGAAGGGGAGGGGGTGGTCTTGGCGGACGCGGAGCTTTTGGCCCTGGCGGTGGAAAACGTCCTGGAAAACGCCCGCCGGCACGGGCGCCTGCCCGTGCGGGCTCGTTTGGAGCGGGAAGGAGGGGGGGTGTGGCTATGGCTGGTGGACTCGGGGCCGGGGTTTCCCCCCGAGCTTCTGCCCCGGGTGCTGGAGCCTTTTGTCCACGGGGGGCAGGGGACGGGCCTCGGCCTCGCCCTGGTGGCCGGGGTGGCCCGGGCCCACGGGGGCAAGGCGGTGGCGGAAAACCGGGGCGGGGCGGCGGTGGGGCTTTACCTGCCTTTGGCTTCCCTTAAGGTTTCCCCTGGTGCGCCCTTTGGGGAGGAGGGCTAGCCTGGGACCCGGAGGTGATGGGAATGCAAAGGACCCTTTTAGGCACCTTCCTCCTTCTCGTGGCGGGGCTTGCTTTGGCCCAAGGCGTGGACTACCGGGAGGCGGCCCGGGCGGCCTCGGCCTTGGCCCGGGTCCAGGCGGTGGCCCAGGGGGCGGGGGGCGAGGCGAAGCTTTTGGCCTGGGCCAAGGAGGTGCAGGCCCGGGCGGAGAAGAGCTACGAGGCCAAGGCCTACTTCAAGGCCACCCGGGAGGCCCAGGCGGCCCTTTTCCTCTTCCGGGCGGCCCAAGGGGAGCCTAAGGCCCAGGCCCCCGCGCCCCGTTGGGGCTTCCGCTGGGCCCCCCACATGGGCCTGCGCCACGGCTTCGCCCCGGGGCTTCGCCAGGGGGAGGGGTGGGCCGCCCGCCTGGCGGCGAGGGCCCAGCGGGCGGTGGACCGGGCGGAGAAGGAGCTCGGCTACTACCGGGGGCAGGACGCCTTGGTGAAGGAGCTGGTTGCCGAGGCCAAGGGGCGCCTGGACAAGGAACCTGGCAGGGCTTTCCTCCTGGCCCGGGCGGCCTTGGCCCTCATCTCGGCGGAGCGGGGGTTCTAGGCTAGGATGCGCCGGCTCGGGCCCCTCTTTCTCGCCCTTCTGGGCTTGGCCCTGGGGGAGGGGTCTGGGCCGGAGGCCGTTTTGGGGCGATGCTTCGGGGTGTTGCGGGGCCTCGAGGTCCAGGCCCTTTACCAAGGAGAAGGGGCCCTTCTCGTTCTCCTGGGTCAGGAAAAGCCCCTCCTCCTTTTGGCCTTGGAAGGGGGGAGGCCTTTCCCCTACCTGGGCCCGCCCCGCGGCAGGCACCTGGCTAGGCGCCCCCTGCCCTTTTTGCGGGAGCTTTCCCTGGCCCGGCGGGTGGTGGTCCTGCCCAGGGAGTACCGCTGCTTCGTCCTCCACCGGGGCCGGGTGGTGGGGGTCTTGCGCCTGGGGGAGGACCTTAACCCCCTCCCCTTGCCCGATCTCCCCTAGGAGAGGGCGCCCTCTCCTAGGCGGGAATACAATGCCTTTCATATGGAGCCCGGCCTGTATCCCGTCCTGGGTCCGCCCGCCTCTGGGAAGACCACCTTCGCCCTAGGGCTCGCTCTAGAGGCTTTGGGGGAGGGGAAGCGGGTCTACTGGGTGGGGCTTCCCCACCAGCGCCCCTATGTCCTCCGTCTTCTGGGGGAAAAGGGGGCTTTCTTAGGGCTAGAGTTCCTCTCCTTCCAGGCCCTTTACTACCGGGTTTTGGCCGAGGCGGGAAGGCTTGGCCCCCTGTTGCCGGGGGCGGGCCGGGTGGCCCTGGTGGGGGAGGCCTTGCGGCTCCTCTACGGGGAGCCCGCCCCGGGGGAGGCCCGCCTCTTCGCCCGGGCCATCGCCGAGCTCAAGCGCTTCGGCCTCTCCCCTTTCGCCCTGCCCAAGGAGGGGGAGGTGGGGCGGCTTAGGCGGGTCTACCTGGCCTACGAGCGGCTTAAGAGGAAGGCCTTGGACTACGACGACGTCCGCCACCTGGCGGGCAAGGTGCCCCTAAGGCTTTTCCCCGAGCCCGGGCTTGTGGTGGTGGACGGGTTCCGGGAGGTGGGGCCTTTGGACCTGGTTTTTCTGAAGCGGCTTTCCCGAAAGGTGCCCGTCCTCCTGGCCCTGGAACTCCTTCCCGAAGGGCTTAGGCCCTGGAAGACCCTTTCCCGAAGGCCCCTGAGGCAGGAGGTCTTGGCCCTGGCCAACCCCGTGGAGGAGGTGCGCCACCTCCTCCGGGCCCTGAAGCAGGCTCTGGCCCCCAAGGACTTGGGGGGCGAGGGGCTTCGGCCCGAGGAGGTCTTGGTGGTGGCCCCCGAGGCGCGGATCCCCGGGCTTCTCCTCCTCAAGGAGGAGTTCGGCCTGCCCCTCTGGGACGGGCGGGAGCGGTCCTTGGGGGAGACGGAGGAGGGGGCGAGGCTTCTCGCCCTCCTCAACCCCTTCCCCACGGGAAGGGACCTTCTCGCCTTGGGCTTTTCCGCCTTGGGGCGGAAGGCCTTGCGCCTGGGCCTCGTGGGGGAGGAGGCCCTCTTCCGCCTGGCCCGGGAGGAGGGGCTTCTTGAGGAGTGGGAGGCCTTTAGGGCCTTGCGGACCCCCGGGGAGGACCCTTTGGCCTGGGCGGAAGAGGCCCTGGAAAGGCTTGGGATCCGGGAAAAAGAGCCTTTCCTGGACCGGCTCCGCTACGCCCTCCGGGTGGCCCCCAAGGATCCCTTGCCCTGGTGGCGGAGCCTCCTTTTGGACGAGGCCCTTTCCCCGGGGCCCCCTGGGGGCGTGGAGGTCCTCCCTCCCCTTCGGGCCATGGGGGTGCGGGCCAAGCGGGCCTACGTCCTCTCCTTCCTCCCCGGGGCCTACGCCCTGGGGGAGCGGGAGGACTACTTCCTCTTGGAAGAACTCCGGGAAGAGGGTCTCCTCGCCCGGCTTCCCAAGAGGCTTAGGGGGCTTGACCCCCTTTTCTGGGAGGCCCTGGCCACCCGGGGGGAGGAGAACTTCCTCCTTTACCCCGAGGCGGGGCCTGGGGGGGCCTACCTGCCCCTCCGGCGGGGAAGCCGCCCCGACCCCTTGCCCCCCAGCACCCCCCTCGAGGCCCTCCCCGGGGAGGGCTTCGCCCCCCCCTGGCCCTCGGGAGGGGATGGGCTTCCCCGCCTCGAGGCCCTGAGGCGTTTTCTGGAATGCCCCTTCCGGGCCTACCTGGAGCGCTTTCCCTGGAGGGAGGAGGGCCCCTGGAGGCGGCTTGCCCGGGAGGGGAAGGCCCTGGAGGCCGATCCCCAGGTGGGGCCCTGGCTTCGGCGCCACCGGGACCACCTGGAGGGGATGCGCTTCTACACCCCTTGGCCTAGGGAGCGGTTCCTCCTCCTTCTGGACGGGGTGCGGTGGGAGGGGCGGGTCCTCCACCTCTACCGCCTCCTCCCCCAGGGGGCGGCGCCCGACCTGGAGCGGCGCTGGACGGAGTGGTACGCCCTGGGGCTTTTGCTTAGGAGGGAGGACGTGGAGGCGGTCTGGCTTTGGAGCTGGCCCTTTCTGGAGGACCCCAGGCCTTACCGGGCGAAGCCTTTCCGCAAAGGGGACCCCCTGCCCCGGCTTAAGGAGGTGCGGGAGGAGCTTAAGCGGGCCCTTGCCGGGTGGAAGAAGGGGGTTTTCCCGCCGCGGCCCGGGAGCCGGTGCTTCGCCTGTTCCTTCGCCGACATCTGTCGGAAGGAGGCCCTATGAGGCTTTACGTGGCCTCGGCGGGGACGGGCAAGACCACCGCCTTGGTGGGAGAGATCCTAGACCGCCTGCGCCAAGGCGTCCCCTTGAGGCGCATGGCCGCCCTCACCTTCACCCGCAAGGCGGCGGAGGAGCTTCGGGAGAGGGCCCGCCAGGCGGTGGCCGCCTGGGTGGAGACCCACCCCCATGACCCCAAGGCCCAGGAGGCCGCCCGGGAGGTCTACGGGGCGGTCTTCACCACGATCCACGGCTTTTTCGCCGAGGCCCTCCGCCACACCGCCCCGCTCCTCTCCTTGGACCCCGACTTCGCCCTCATGGACGAGCTTCTGGCCGAGGCCTTCTTCCTGGAGGAGGTCCGGAGCCTCCTCTACCTGGAGGACCAGGACCCCGCCTGGGAGGAACTCCTCCGGGAGCTTTACCGCAAGCGCCCCCTGGCGGCAAGGTTCTCCCCTTTGCCCGGGGCCGAGGAGGTGGTGGCCCTTTACGAGAGGGCCCTGGCCGCCTACCGCAGGCGCTTCGCCGAGGCCCTGGGGCCTGCGGACCTCGAGGCCTTGGCCCTCCGCCTGGTGGAGCATCCTGGGGCGAGGAAGCGGCTTGCGGAGCGCTTTTCCCACCTTTTCCTGGACGAGTACCAGGACCTAAACCCCGTCCAGGCCCGCTTCTTCCAGGCCTTGGAGGAGGTGGGGGTGGAGGTGGTGGCCGTGGGGGACCCCAAGCAGTCCATCTACCTCTTCCGCAACGCCCGGGTGGAGGTCTTCCGCCAGGCCCTGGCCCGGGCCGAGCGCCGGGTCCTGGACCGCACCTTCCGCCACGCCAAGACCATCGCCCGCCTCCTCAACCGCTTCGTGGCCCTCTTCCCCGAGGCGGAGCGGGTCCCGGTGGTCCCCGAGCGGGCGGAGGAGGGGCGGGTGGAGGTCCACTGGGTGGTGGGGGAGGGGGAGCTTGAGGCCAAGCGGCGGCAAGAGGCGCGCCTTTTGGCCGGGCGGCTTATGGCCCTGGCCCAGGAAGGCTACGCCTGGAGGGAGATGGCGGTTTTGGTGCGGAACCGGGCGAGCCTTGCCCCCTTGGAGCGGGCCCTTAGAGAGGCGGGGGTGCCCTACGCCCTCCGCCGGGGGCGGAGCTTCTTCACCCGCCCCGAGGTGCGGGACCTCTACCACGCCCTAAGGCTTTCCCTTCTGGAAGGCCCCCCTTCCCCGGAGGAGCGGCTTTCCCTTTTGGCCTTTCTCCGGGGGCCTTTTGTGGGCCTGGACCTAGGGGAGGTGGCCGAGGCCCTGCGGGCGGAGGACCCCGTGCCCCTCCTTCCCCCCTGGGTCCAGGAGAGGCTTCAGGCCCTCAAGGCCCTTTCCGCCCTAAGCCCCCTCGAGGCCCTGCGCCGCCTGGCCCGGGACGAGGCCTTCCTGAGGCGGCTTACCCCCAGGGCCCGGGCCAACCTGGACACCCTCCTCCTCCTGGCCGCTTCCGAGGGCTTTTCCGACCTGGAGGCCCTTTTGGACTGGCTCAAGGTGCGGACCCAAGACCCCGAGGCCGCGGAGCTCCCCGAGGGGGGGGAGGGGGTGAGCCTCCTCACGGTCCACGCCGCCAAGGGGCTGGAGTGGCGGGTGGTGGCGGTCTTTGACCTGGCCCGGGGGGACCGCCCCGAGGCACCCCCCCTCCTGGTGGGGCCCGAGGGGGAGGTGGCCCTCAGGGGCACCCCCGCCTACCGGGACCTTAAGCGGGCCCAAGAGGCGGCCGATGAGGAGGAGGCCCTCCGCCTCCTCTACGTGGCCCTCTCCCGGGCCAGGGACGTCCTCCTCCTCACGGGAAGCGAAACCCCGAGGCCGGGCCCCTGGGTCAAGGCCCTGGCCCGGCTGGGCCTTGGGCCCAAGGGGCAGGATCCCTGGGTGCGCCGCCACCCCCTCGCCGAAGGCGCCGCCGACCTCCCCCCGCCGGCCCCAGAACCCCCTCCAAAGCCCGCCCCTTACGCCTTCTGGACCCCCGGGCCCTCCCCCTGGCCCAAGGTCTTCTCCCCGAGCGCTTTAAAGGAGGCGGAGGCCCCTTTGCCCTTGGAGGAGGCGCTGGAGGGGGTGGCCTCCGCCTACGCCCGGGCCCTCGGCACCCTGGTCCACTACGCCCTGGCCCGCCACCTGGACCCCGAGGCCCCCGCCCTCGAGGCCCTCCTCCTCCAGGAGGTGGCCTTTCCCTTTAGCCCCGAGGAGAAAAGAATCCTCCTCGCCGAGGTGCGGGCCCTCCTCCGGAACTACCGGGCCCTCCTTGGAAGCGCCCTTCCTCCCCTGGAGGCCCGGGCGGAGGACCACGCCGAGCTTCCCCTGGTCCTCCCCTGGGGGGGTACGGTCTGGTACGGGGTCCTGGACCGGCTCTACCGGGTGGGGGAAAGGTGGTACCTGGACGATTACAAAACCGACCGGGAGGTGGACCCTTCCCGCCACCGCTTCCAGCTCGCCCTCTACCGGGAGGCGGTCCGGCAGGCCTGGGGCGTGGAAGCGGAGGCCAGGCTCGTCTACCTCCGCCAAAAGGAGGTCCACCCCTTTTCCCCGGAGGCCCTGGAGGCGGCGCTAAAAGAACTCCCCGGCCTTAGGCCGGGGAGGGAAGACCAGGAGGTCTAGCGCTTGGAGTACTGGGGCGCCCGGCGGGCCTTGTGCTTGCCGTACTTCTTGGGCTCCACCACGCGGGCGTCCCGGGTGAGGAAGCCCAAGGGCTTGAGCCTGGCCCGGTAGTCGGGGTTGTACTGGACCAGGGCCCGGGCGAGGCCCAGCTTGATGGCGTCAATCTGGCCGCTCTTGCCGCCCCCGCGCACGGTGATGTAGGCGTCAAAGCGGTCCAGGGCGTCCACCACCCGCAAGGGCTCCAGGGCGGCCACCGCCCGCACGATCCCCTGGAAGTAGTCCTGGAAGTCCAGGCCGTTTACGGTGACCTTGCCGCTTCCGGGCCTGAGGAACACCCGGGCCACCGCCTCCTTGCGCCTTCCGGTGCCGTAGTACTGCTCCATCACTTGACCTCCAGCTTCACGGGCTTCTGGGCCTGGTGGGGGTGGTCCGGCCCGGCGTAGATCTTGAGCCGCTTGAAGAGCTTCCGCCCCAAGGGCCCCTTGGGGAGCATGCCCTTCACCGCGTGCTCCAGTACCCGCTCGGGGTGGGTGGCCAGCATCTTCTCCAGAGGGATCTCCTTGAGCCCCCCCGGGTAGCCGCTATAACGGGTGTAGATCTTTTGCTTGAGCTTCTTGCCGGTGACGCGGATCTTGGCGGCGTTGACCACCACCACGAAGTCGCCCATGGGGAGGTTTGGGGTCCAGTCGGGGCGGTGCTTGCCCCTGAGCAGGGTGGCGATCTGGGTGGCGAGCCGCCCTAGGGTCTTGCCCTCCGCGTCAATGAGGACCCATCGGGGCGCAACCTCTTTGGGCACGTAGGTCTTGTTCAACTCAGAAAGCATCTCCAAGGCCCTCCTCTAAGCGCATCCCCGTTCTTGACGGGGGATCGGGGGACCCCGCAAGAACGCCAAAGGAAACTCTACCACATCCCAGGCCCTTTTGCCAGATGTGGTAGGCTAGAGTCCCGTGAGCGGGGTTTCCCAAGGGGCCAAAAGGCCCAGAAAGTACGTGTTTATCACCGGCGGCGTGGTCTCCAGCCTGGGCAAGGGCATCCTCACCTCCTCCCTGGGGGCCCTTTTCCGAGCCCGGGGCTACAGGGTCACGGCCATCAAGATTGACCCCTACCTCAACGTGGACGCGGGCACCATGCGCCCCTACGAGCACGGGGAGGTCTTCGTCACCGCCGACGGGGCCGAGACCGATCTGGACATCGGCCACTACGAGCGCTTCTTGGACATGGACCTCTCCCGGGGCAACAACCTCACCACCGGCCAGGTCTACCTCTCGGTGATTCAAAAGGAGCGCCGGGGGGAGTACCTCTCCCAGACGGTCCAGGTCATCCCCCACATCACCGACGAGATCAAGGAGAGGATCCGCAAGGTCTCCGAGGAGCAAAACGCGGAGATCGTGGTGGTGGAGGTGGGAGGAACGGTGGGGGACATAGAAAGCCTTCCCTTTCTGGAGGCCATCCGCCAGTTCCGCTTTGACGAGGGCGAGGAGAACACCTTTTACATCCACCTGACCCTGGTCCCCTACCTGGAGACCAGCGAGGAGTTCAAGACCAAGCCCACCCAGCACTCCGTGGCCACCCTAAGGGGCGTGGGGATCCAGCCCGACGCCCTGGTCCTCCGCTCCGCTAAACCGGTGCCGGAGGAGGTGCGCAAGAAGGTGGCCCTTTTCACCAACGTCCGCCCCGGCCACGTGTTTTCCAGCCCCAACGTGGAGCACCTCTACGAGGTGCCCCTTCTCCTTGAGGAGCAGGGCTTAGGCCGGGCGGTGGAGAAGGCCTTGGGCTTGGAGCCCGTCTTCCCCAACCTCTCCTTCTGGCAGGAGGCGGTGCGCATCCTGAAGCGCCCCGAGCGGACGGTGCGCATCGCCATCGCCGGGAAGTATGTGAAGATGCCGGACGCCTATCTGTCCCTCCTCGAGGCCCTGAAGCACGCGGGCATCAAAAACCGGGCCCGGGTGGAGGTGAAGTGGGTGGACGCCGAGGCCCTGGAGGCGGGGGACCTGGAGGAGGCCTTCGCCGACGTTTCCGGCATCCTGGTCCCCGGCGGCTTTGGCGTGCGGGGGATTGAGGGGAAGGTGCGGGCGGCCCAGTACGCCCGGGAGCGCAAAATCCCCTACCTGGGCATCTGCTTGGGGCTCCAGATCGCCGTGATTGAGTTCGCCCGCCACGTGGCGGGCCTCAAAGGGGCCAACTCCACGGAGTTTGATCCCTACACCCCCCACCCGGTCATTGACCTCATGCCCGAGCAACTGGAGGTGGAGGGCCTAGGGGGCACCATGCGCCTTGGGGACTGGCCCATGCGCATCCGGGAGGGCACCCTCCTCCACCGCCTCTACGGCAAGGAGGAGGTCCTGGAACGCCACCGCCACCGCTACGAGGTGAACCCCCTTTACGTGGACAGCTTGGAGCGGGCGGGCCTTGTGGTCTCCGCCACCACCCCGGGGATGCGGGGCCGGGGGGCGGGGCTCGTGGAGGCCATAGAGCTCAAGGACCACCCCTTCTTCCTGGGTCTCCAAAGCCACCCCGAGTTCAAAAGCCGCCCCATGCGCCCCTCGCCCCCCTTCGTGGGCTTCGTGGAGGCGGCCTTGGCCTACCAGGGCTAGGCCAGGGTCTGGGCGAACTGCCGGGCCACCCGGCCCGAGAAGCCCCTCTGCAGGGCGAAGCGGAGGGCTTCTTCCTCCTCCCCTTGGGTCAAGGGGCGGCCCAGGTGGTGGGCCACCGCCTTGAGGTAAAGGGCCCGGTCAAAGGGCGGGAAGGTGAGGACCAGGCCGAAGCGCTCGGAAAGGGCCAGGGTGTCCTGGAGCTCGTCCCAGGCCTTGGGGTCCTCCCCCGGCAGGGGGTTTCCCCCCAGGCGGCGCACCAGGTGGCGGCGGTTGGAGGTGGCCAGGAGGAGGACGTTTTCCGGGGCGCCCTCGAGGCTTCCTTCCAAGAGGGCCTTGAGGTGGTGGAAGGCCTCCCCCTCCGGGTCCAGGGAGAGGTCGTCCAAAAAGAGGAAAAAGCGGTGGGGGAGGAGGGAGAGCCTTTCCAAAAGGCTCTCCAGGTGGCCTAGGGCCTTGGGCTCCACCTCCACCATCCGGGCCCCTTCCAGGTGGAGGAGGCTTTTGGCGGCGGTGCTTTTGCCCGTGCCCCGGGCCCCGTAGAGGAGGGTGTGGAGGGCAGGCCTGCCCGAAAGAAAGCGGCGGGCGTTTTGCTCCAGGGCCTTTCGCTGGGCCTCGTAGCCCAAAAGCTCGTCCGGGCGGGGGAGCCTGGGCCTAGGGATGGGGTGGAGCGCCCCGTCAAAGCGGAAGGCCCGGTAAAGGGCGAAGGGCCAGGGCCCGTGGGTCTTTAGGACCTGGACCAAAGCCTCGGGGTCCCGGGTGAGGAGGGCTTTTAGCGCCGCCTCCTCCGCCGGGGTGGGGGGGCGCTCCCCGAGGCTTCCTAGGGGAAAGGCTTCCCGTCTTTCTTGGAGCCTGAGGAAACCCTCTTCCAGGTCCAGCCGGATGAGATCCAAGATCCCCGGAGTAGGCCTTAGGGCCCGCCAGGCCCAGGGGGCCTTGAGGAGGCTTTGGGCGAAGGCGTAGCCCCAGGGTTCACCCTGGGGCAGGTCCAGGTCCAAAAGCTGGGTGGGGGTTTGGGGCCAGTCCACGCCCCCATCATAAAAGCCCCCGGGCCTTCCCCGGGGGGCTTTGGTGGGCCGCACAGGACTCGAACCTGTAACCCACCGATTAAGAGTCGGTTGCTCTACCGGTTGAGCTAGCGGCCCAAACGCCAAAGGTTAGTCTAGCCCCCCCCCTTCCCCATTGTCAAGCACCGAAGACGTAAAGGAGGGCCCGTCCCGAGGCTACTTCCACCCGGATGGGCCCTAAGGCTTCGTTTTCCAGGGTGAGGGTGGTGGCCCTTAAGGGGGTTAGGGGAAGGTTCCAGCGGGCGCCCTCCACCTCCAGGGTGGCCTCGAGGTGGGGAAGGAGGCTGAAGGGGGTTTTGGAGGCCAGGGGGAAGGTGTGGGTTCCGGGAAGGAGGGGGTAAGCCCAAGCGAGCCCGTCGCTTAGGACCACCCGGAGCCCTTGCTCCGCCAGGGCGAAGGCTAAGGCCAGGTGGGCCAGGGTGTGGTCCAGCCGCCCCCCCAGGGCGCCCAAAAGGAGCACCTCTTCCGCACCCATCTCCAGGGCCTTCCGCAAGAGGGCCTCCCCGTCCGTGAGGTCCTTCTCCCGGGGAAGGACCTCCTTGGGCGCGGGGAGGGCCTCCTGAAGCCAGGGAGGGCTTGAGTCAAAGTCCCCGAGCCAAAGCTCCGGGACAAGCCCCAAGGCGAGGGCGTGCCGCCCCCCGGAGTCCGCCGCCAGGAGGCGGTAGCCCTTAAGCCTTTCCTTCAAGGCCTCCGTGGCCAGGAGGGGGCCGCCTAAGAGGAGGGCGAAGCGCTTCATCCTTCCAAAGTTACCGCCTGGGCCAGGTCCAGGTGGAGGCCCACCTCGGCGCCTTCGGGAGGGCCTTCCTGGACCTCGAGGTAAAGCCTCACCCCCTGCACCCGCACCCATAGCCCCACCCGGCCCCCGAAGAAGAGCCGCTCCTCCACCACCCCGCGCCAGGGGCCGCCCAGGGCCATTGCCTTGGGGGGTAGGAGGTGGAGGTGGGGAGGGAGGCCGAGCCGGGCGCTTTCCCCGGGGGAAAGGAGGTTCTTGTGCCCCAGGAAGCGGGCGGTCCAGGCGTCCTTGGGCCGGGCGTAGACCTCCTCCGGGGTCCCCACCTGGACGAGCCGCCCCTCCCGAAGAAGGGCCACCCTGTGGGCGAGGAGAAAGGCTTCCCCCTGGTCGTGGGTTACGAGGAGGGTGGTGACCCCTTCCTCCCTGAGGGTGCGGCGCAGGAAGAAGAGGAGCTCCTCCCGAAGCCTCAGGTCCAAAGCCCCCAAGGGCTCGTCCAGAAGGAGGAGCCTGGGCCTAGGGGCCAAGGCCCGGGCCAGGGCCACCCGCTGCTTCTCGCCGCCGGAAAGCTCCTGGGGGCGCTTTCTGGCGTGGGGGGTGAGCTCCATGCGCTTTAGGAGTTCCTCCACCCGGGCTTCCCGCGCCACCTTGGGCCAGCGGGCCTCCACCAGGCCGAAGGCGATGTTCTCCGCCACGGTGAGGTGGGGGAAGAGGGCGTAGTCCTGGAAGAGGAAGCCCACCCCCCGCCTCTCGGGGGGAAGGGGCGTGAGGTCTTCGCCTCGGAAGCGGATAAAGCCCCGGTCCGGCGCGAGGAGCCCGGCCACCAGCTTAAGCAGGGTGCTCTTGCCGCTTCCCGAGGGACCAAGGAGGGCCAGCACCTCCCCTTCCGCCACCCCTAGCTCCAGGGCCAGCCGAAAGCCGGGAAAGGCCTTCTCCAGGGAAAGCTCCAGCACCCCCCCATTAAAGCAAAGGCCCTGGGGAACCCCGGGCCCAAGGATCCTTCCCCCTACTTCAGGCCAAGCTTCTTCCGCTCCTCGTAGACCTGCTGGGGGGTGAGCTTCTTGGCCCGCAGGGCCTTCACTTCCTGCGCGGTGAAGGGCTTAAAGCCCTTGACCTTCTTGTTGTCCCCCCAGGCGGTGGCGATGTGGTTGAGGATGGCGGCGATCTCCTCGTCCTTAAGCTGGCCGAAGCCGGGCATAACGCCGTTGTACTTCATCCCCTTCACCTCAATCTGCCCCTGGAGGCCGTAGAGGAGGACCTGGATCAGGTACTCCCGCCCGCCCTTGGCGTTCAGGATCTCCGCCACATGCCCGGCCAGGGGCGGGAAGGCTCCGGGGAGGCCTTGGCCGTTCGGTTGATGGCAGGCCGCGCACTGGGCGTAGAGCTTGGCGCCGTCCGCCTGGGCTAGGGCTAGGCCGCCGAGAAGGAGGAGCGCCACAAGGGTCCGCTTCATCTTTACCCTCCGGGGTATAGTGTAGTTTTGCTCCTTGCGCGTTTCAAGAGGCGGCGGGGTCAGGGGTTTAGGAGCATCTGGCTCACCCTGCCCTAGGATGGGGGTATGACGCTTTCCCTGACGGCGGCCTTTTTGGCGGGGGTGCTCTCCTTCCTCTCCCCTTGCGTGCTTCCCCTCGTCCCCACCTACCTCTTCTACCTGGGGGGGGAGCGGGGGCGCCCCCTCTTCAACGCCCTCTTCTTCATCCTGGGCTTTGGGGCGGTCTTCTTCCTCCTAGGGCTTCCCTTCACCCTCCTTGGAGGGCTTCTCTCTGAGCACCGACAGACCCTGGCCCGCGTGGGCGGGGTGGTCCTCGTCCTCTTCGGCCTCTACATGCTGGGCTTAAGGCCCAGGTGGGGGGTTTCCCTCCGCTACGAGGGGGAGACCTCCCGCCCCTTGGGGGCCTTCCTTCTTGGGGCCACCCTGGGCCTGGGCTGGACCCCCTGCATCGGCCCCATCCTGGGGGGGATCCTCACCCTGACGGCGGTGGGGGGCGGGGTCCACCTCCTTTTGGCCTACATCCTGGGCCTGGCGGTGCCCTTTTTGCTGGTGGCCCTCTTCGCCGACCGCCTCAAAGGGTGGCTCAGGCGGGCGGGCCGGCTTTCCCACTACGTGGAGGTGCTGGCGGGGGTGGTCCTGGTTTTGGTGGGGGTCCTCCTCTTCACCGGCTCCTTCACCGCCCTCAACACCTTCTTCCTGCGCATCACCCCCGAGTGGCTCCAGAGGTACCTCTAGGACCTTTGTCCCCGGAGTCTTCGCCTAGACTGGTGGAGGCATGCTCTTGCGCCTCGAGGCCGTTTCCAAGCGCTTTGGCCAGGACTGGGTTTTTCGCGACCTAAGCCTTTCCCTAAAGCGGGGAGAGGTGGTGGCCCTCTTGGGCCCGAATGGAAGCGGCAAGACCACCCTCCTCCGCCTCATGGCGGGGCTTCTTAAGCCCACGAGGGGGCGGGTGGTGCGCCAGGGGCGGGCCCTTTTCCTCCCCAACCCCCCCGCCTTCCACCGCCGCCTCACCGCCCGGGAGCACCTCCTCTTTGACCTGGGCTTCCACGGGGTGGCGGGGGACTGGGAGGCGGCCCTGACCCGCTTCGCCCTCCCCCCGGACCTTCCCCTCGCCGCCTTCTCCAGCGGGATGAAGAAGCGCCTTGCCCTTGCCCGCCTCCTCCTCCTTAGGCCCGACCTCTGGCTTTTGGACGAGCCGGAGACGGCCTTGGACCAGGAGGGGCGGAAGCTCCTTCTGGAGGTCTTGGAGGAGGCCCGGAGGGACGCCGGGGTGGTCCTCGCTACCCACGACCGGGCCTTGGCCGAGGCGGTGGCCGACCGGGCGGTGGGGCTGGGGGCGGCGTGAGGCGGGTCTGGCTTTTGGCCCTTAGGGACCTCCGCCTCGAGGTGCGGGACCGCGCGGGGGTCCTCTCCGTGCTGGCCTTCTTCGGGGTGATGCTCTTCGTCATGGCCCTGGCCTTGGGGCCGGAGGAGGCCCCCTTGCGCCGGGCCGCCCCCGGGGTCTTGTGGGTGGCCTTGGCCTTCATGAGCACCCTCCTCGCCACCCGGGCCTTCGCCCTGGAGGTGGAGGAAAACACCCTAGACGACCTCCTCCTCACCCCCGGGGGCAAGGAGTGGGTCTACCTGGGCAAGCTCCTTTTCCAGCTTCTCCTCCTCCTTCCCCTTTCCGCCTTGGCCCTCCTCCTTTCGGCGGGGCTCTTTTACCTGCCCCTGGCCCGGGCCCCGGCCCTCCTCCTCACCCTGGCCCTGGGGGTCTTGGGCTACGCCAGTGTGGCCACCTTCTACGCTGGCCTATTGGCCCGGCTTAGGGGGCGGGAGGTCCTTCTGCCCCTCCTCCTCTTCTCCCTGGTGGTGCCCGTGGTCCTGGCTTCGGTGCGGGCCACGGTGGGGCTTGCGGAGGGGCTTCCCCTGGAGGAGGTGGCCCCTTGGTGGCAGCTTCTTTTGGTCTTTGACCTGGTCTACATCACCGCCAGCGCCCTCCTCTTTCCTCTGGTGCTGGAGGGGTAAGGGGGTTTACAGAAGCTTCATCCTACCTGGCTATGCTGGTTTTTGGGGGTTAAAAGATGCTGAAGACGCAAACGCCGAGCCGCCCCGATGCCCTCACCTGGGTCTTCCTGGGGCTTGGGCTCTTGCTTTTGCCCCTTGGGCTTTACCTGGCCCTCGCCGCCCCGCCCGACGTGAACCAAGGCTATCTGGTGCGCATCATGTACCTGCACGTGCCCACCGCCTGGGTGGGATACCTGGCCTTTTTCGTCACCTTCCTCTACTCCCTCCTTTACCTCTTTCGCCAGGACCCCCGCCACGACCGGGTGGCCCTGGCCAGCGCCGAGATCGGCCTCGTCTTCATGGGCCTCGCCCTGGTGACGGGGATGCTCTGGGCAAGGCCCACCTGGGGGGTCTACTGGACCTGGGAGCCTAGGCTCACCACCACGGCCATCCTCTTCGCCGTCTACCTGGGCTACTTCCTCCTGCGGGGGGCCATTGAGGACCCCGAGCTTCGCCGCAAGGCGGCGGCGGCCGTGGGCGTTTTGGGCTTCCTCAACGTGCCCATCAGCTACATGTCGGTGAAGTGGTGGCGGAGCCTGCACCAGACCCAGTCCATTGACCTCACCACGGGCCGGATCCACATGGACCCCGCCATGCTCCAGGCCCTGCTTTTCAACCTCCTGGTCTTCACCCTGCTCTACCTGGGTTTCACGCGCTTTAGGGCCATGGTGGCGGCCCTGGAAGAAGCGAAGGAGGAGGCGTGATGGGAGTCTTCGTCGCCTGGGTCTATGTGCTCACCTACCTCGCCGTCTTCGGCTATTTGGCCTACCTCTTCTGGCGCTATAGGAGGGCGCGGTGAGGGGGAAGTACCTTCTTGGCATCCTGGTCATCCTGGGCGCCCTGGGGTACATGGTCTTCGGGGGGCTTGGGCGGAACCTGGTCTACTTCCTCACCCCTTCCGAGTACCTCCAGGACCAGGCCAGGTACCAAAACCGCTCTGTGCGCCTGGGGGGGTTGGTGAAGCCGGGCACCGTTCAGTACGACAAGGACCGGCTGGAGCTCCGCTTCGTCCTCACCGACGGGGTGGCGGAGGTCCCCGTCCTTCACAAGGGCACGCCCCCGGGGATGTTCAAGGAGGGGCAAGGGGTGGTGGTGGAGGGGCGCTTCCAGGAGGGGGTCTTCCAGGGGACCAACCTTCTGGTGAAGCACTCGGAGGCCTACCAGGCCCCCAAGGAAGGCTGGACCCCGGAGGAGGTGCGCAAGCTCATTGAGGAGGCCCAATGACCCCGGCTCTTCTCGGCAACCTAGGCGTGAGCCTCACCTTGGCCTTTAGTCTCCTGGGCCTGGGCCTTTCCCTCCTCGCCTACCTCCAGGGGGATGGGCGTTTCCTGAAGGGGGCAAAAAGCCTGGTCCTGCCCGCTTTTCTCGCCGCCTCGGCCGCCTTCCTTGCCCTGGAGTGGGCCCTCCTCACCCACGACTTCTCCTTGGCCTATGTGGCCAGGAACCACTCCACCAAGGACCCCCTCTGGGTGACCCTGGTGACGCCTTGGGCGGCCCTGGAGGGGAGCATCCTCCTCTGGGGCCTCCTCCAGACCCTCTACACCCTGCTCGCAAGCCGCAAGCTCTTGGACCCCTGGCGGGCCTCCCTGGTCCTCGCCGTGCTCTTCGGCATCCAAGTTTTCTTCTTTGGGGTCATGGCCACCATCGCCAGCCCCTTTGAGACCCTGCCCGACCCGCCTCCCGACGGCGTGGGCCCGAACCCCCTTCTCCAGAACCACTGGATGATGGCCGTCCACCCCGTCCTCATGTACCTGGGCTTCGTGGGCCTGAGCGTCCCTTACGCCTATGCCGTGGCGGCCATGGTCACCCGGCGCTACCAGACCTGGGTGGAGGAGACGCGCTGGTGGACCCTCATCGCCTGGGGTTTCCTCACCGCGGGGAAGGTGGCGGGGATGTGGTGGAGCTACGAGGTTCTGGGCTGGGGCGGGTACTGGGCCTGGGACCCCGTGGAAAACGCCAGCTTCATCCCCTGGCTCCTCGCCACGGCCTTCCTCCACACCGCCTTCGTCCAGCAGACCCGGGGGGCCTTCAAGACCTGGAACTTCGCCTTCGTGACCCTGGCCTTCGCCGCCACCGTCCTCGGCACCTTCCTCACCCGAAGCGGGGTGATCCAGTCGGTCCACGCCTTCGCCGAAGGCCCCGTGGGCCCCGCCTTTCTGGGCTTCTTCCTCCTCGCCACGGGCCTTGGCCTGGGCCTCCTTTCCCGAGTCTCCCGGGAGGTGCGGGACACCGCTCTTTTCCACCCCCTCTCCCGGGAGGGGGCGCTTCTCCTCGGGGCCTTTTTCTTCGCCGGATGGGCCCTCGTGGTGGTTCTCGGCACCTTCTACCCCCTTTTGGTGGAGGCCTTCACCGGGGCCAAGGTGAGCGTGGGGGCCCCCTTCTTCAACCAGGTTTCCGCCCCCCTGGGGGCGGGGATCCTCCTCCTCATGGGGGTGGGGCCCCTCCTCCCTTGGCGCAGGGCCCGGGAGGAGGTCTTGCGGAACCTCCTCGTCCTTCTCCTCGCCCTCGCCTTGGGGACCCTTTTGGGGCTTTCCCGCGGGTACGCCTTGGGGGCCTCCTTCGCCTTGGGGCTTTTCCTCTACAACGCCGCCGCCATCTATCTCCTTGCGCGGGAGGGGGTCTTGGCCCGGGTGCGGGCGGGGCTTTCTCCCTGGGGCTTTTTGGCGAACCGGAGGCGGGTGGGAAGCCTCGTGGTCCACTTCGCCGTGGCCCTCATGGGGCTTGGCATCGCCTTCAGCCAGACCTACCGCTTGGAGAGCGAGAAGACCCTCTACCGGGGAGAGGCTTGGGAGGCGGGGGGCGTGCGCATCACCTTCCAGGGGGTGCGGGCCCTGGACGAGGGGCGGCGCTTCGCCGTGGAGGCCCTTTTGGAGACCGACCGCTTCGGGGAGGTCCGGCCCAGGCTCCACTTCTACCCCCAGATGAATAGCCCCCTTCCCGCCCCCAAGGTGGTCTACACCCCGGGGAACGACTACTACTTCCTCCTCATGGACTTTGACCGGGAAAAGGGGGAGTGGGCCTCCTTGAGGCTCATCGTCACCCCCTTGGTCTTCTGGATGTGGGTGGCGGGGGGGCTTATGGCCCTCGGCACCCTTTACATCCTCTGGCCCGCGGCGCGGGCCGAGGAGGCCAAGGGGGTGAGCCCGGCGTGAGGGGGGGACTCTGGCTCCTCCTGATCCTGGCCCTTGGGGGCCTTTTCTGGTGGGGGATGCAGCGGGACCCTAGGGAGCTCCCCTCTGTCCTCGCCCAAGAGCGGAGGCCCGCCCCCGATTTCGCCCTCCCCCTCCTTCCCCCCTACCGGGCGGCGTGGGGGGAGACCTTCCGCCTCGCCGATCACCTGGGGAAAAAGCCCGTTGTGATCAACTTCTGGGCCAGCTGGTGCTACCCCGCCTGCTACGAGGAGGCGCCGGTCCTCGAGGCCTTTTGGCGCCGCCACCGGGACCAGGTCCTTTTCGTGGGGGTGAACTTCCAGGACAAGGAGCTCGAGGCCCTGAGGTTCATCGCCCAGTTCGGCCTCACCTTCCCCCAGGTTTACGACCCCCGGGGCCGGGTGGGGGTGGACTACGGGGTGCGCGGGGTGCCCGAGACCTTCTTCATTGACCGGGAGGGCCGGGTTTTGGCCCGGCACGCCGGGGCCGTGGACGAAGCAACCCTGGCCCGCTACCTAGAGGAGGCCTTGCGATGAGGTGGGTTCTTCTGCTCATGGCCTTGCTTCTTCCCGCCCTGGCCCAGGAAGGGCCACCCCCTGACCTTCCCCCGGAGGTCTTCCGCATCGCCCGGGAGCTCCGCTGCCCCGTCTGCCAGGGGGAGTCGGCGGCGGAGAGCAACTCCGGGGTGGCGGCGGAGATGCGCCGGATCATCGCCGAGATGCTTCGGGAAGGAAAAACGGAAGAGGAGATCAAGGCCTTCTTCGTGGAGCGGTACGGGGAGTGGATCCTCTACGCCCCCCCGAGGCGGGGAGTGACCCTTTGGGTTTGGGTGCTCCCCCTTCTTGGGCTTCTTCTCCTCGGCCTTGGCCTTTTCGCCTACTTCCGGCCTCGGCCCCTTCCCAAGGAGCTCCTGGAGGAGGCGGAGCGCCGCCTTAAGGAGCCGCCAAGATGACGGCCACCCTGCTTTTCCTCGCCCTCTTCCTCCTTGGCCTTTTCCTCGCCCTAAGGCCCCTTCTCGGGCCCAAAGAGCCTTTCCCCGAGCCCCCCAGGCGGGAGGAGCTTCTCCGGGAGCTAGAGGTCCTCAAGGAGGAGGTGGGGGCCCTGGAGGGAGAGGAAAAGAAGCGGGCCCTCGCCCGCATGGTGGAGGTGGAAAGGCTCTTGGAGGGCTACCGCCCCCCCGCCCCCCGGCCCTTCAACCCTTGGCCCGTGGCCCTGGTCCTGGGGGCGGTGGTCTTCCTCGGGGTAGGTCTTTGGCGCTACACCCTGCCCCGGCTTCCCGGGGAGACCCTCACCACCCAAAGGGCCGAGGCCCGGGAGCTTAGGGCTTTGGCGGAAAGGGCCCAAAGGACGGGGGCGGTGGAGGATCTCTTGGCCTGGGGCCGTAAGGCCTACGAGCTCCAGGCCTTTGACCAGGCGGCGGAGGCCTACCTAGAGGTTCTCAAGAAGGATCCCAAGAACGTGGAGGCGGTGCGCCGGGTGGGGATCCTCCTCTTCATGGGGGGGCGGCTGGAGGAGGCCCGGATTTTCCTGGAAATCGCCCAGGGCGCCGACCCCAAGGCCGCCGAGGGCTGGCTTTTCCTGGGGAACCTCTACTTCCAGGAAGGGCGGATGGAGGAGGCCATCGCCGCCTGGGAGAAGTACCTGGAGGCCGGAGGCGAGGCCCGGGAAAGGGTGGAGGCCCTGATCGCCATGGCCAAGGCCCAAGCTCAAGGGGGAAAGGACGGGAGGAGCGTCTACCAGGCCCGCTGCGCCGCCTGCCACGGGGCGCAAGGGGAAGGGGGCCTAGGCCCAAAGCTTAAGGGAAACCCCATCCTGAAGGCTCCGGAGGCGGTGCGGGAGATCGTCTTAAAGGGCCGGGGGGCGATGCCCGCCATCCCTCTTTCCGAGGAGGAGCTTAAGGCCCTTTTGGACTACCTGGGTAGCCTGTAGCCATGAAGCGGCGCGACCTCTTCTTCTACCTGCCCGTGGCGGTGGCCGGGGGGTTTTTCGCCTGGTTCGGGGTGCGCACCTACAACCTCCGCTTCCGCCCCCGTCCCGAGGCGGGAAAGCCTACCTGGAAGGAAGGCCCAAGGGTGGCCGTGGCCCGGCGGGGGGAGCTTGGGGTCTGGGAGGCGAAGCCCTTCGCCTACCCCCTTCCCTTGGGGGAGCTCAAGGCCTTCCTCCTCCGCCTTCCCGAGCCCGCTCCTGGGGGGCTTTCCCTGGGGGAGGAGCACTACCTGGCCCTAAGCCGCATCTGCACCCACCAGGGGTGCACGGTGAACTTTGTCCCCGACCCCGAGGCGGCTTCCCTCCTCTACAACTTCCGCTACGAGAGGCCCTTTCTGGGCTGCCCCTGCCACTTCGGGGCCTTTGACCCCCTTTTGGGGGGAAAGGCAGTGTACGGGCCGCCCCGCTTTCCCCTGCCAAGGCTTCGCCTCGAGGCGGAAGGGGAAACCCTCTACGCCACCGGGCACGAGGTGCCCTTGAGGCCCATGGAGGGCGGTTAGCCCTTGAGGCGCACCCTTACGAAGCGGTCCTTGCCCCTTTGCAGGATGCGGGGCCGGGAGAGGTCCACCTGGAGGTTCGGGTCGGTGATCACCTCCCCGTCCATCCTTAGGCCCCGGTTCTGGATGAGCCTCCTCGCCTCGGCGTTGGAGGGGGTGAGGCCCGCCAAGGTGAAAAGCCTCGCCACCCAGATCCTGCCCTCCTTGAGCTCGGAGGGGGGGATTTCCACCTCGGGGAGCTCCTCGGGGATGCCTCCTTTCGCCACCTCGTCGTAGCGGGCTTCCGCCTTGCGCACCGCCTCGGGGCCCGCCTCCTTGTCCTTTCCCAAGGCCTCCCAGGCGTAGCCCAGGCTCTCGTAAAAGGCCCGGTCTATGCGGGCGGGGATCTGGGGTAGGGCGTAGGCGGCGGTGAGGAGGCGGGCGAGGACCCTATGGGCGGGGACGGGGCCCGCCTTGAGAAGGGCTTCTATTTCCTCGTCCTCCAAGTCCGTGAGGAGGCGGAAGTAGCTCGGGAGAAGGGGGTCGGGCACCCGCATGAGCTTCTTGAACATCACCTCCGGGGGCTCGGTGAGGCCGATGTAGTTGTCCAGGCTCTTGCTCATCTTCTCCCGGCCGTCTAGGCCCACGAGAAGGGGCATGAGGAAGCAGACCTGGGGGCTTTGCCCGTAGGCCCGCTGCACCTCCCGGCCCACCAGGAGGTTGAAGCGCTGGTCCGTGCCCCCCATCTCCACGTCGGCTCTTATGGCCACGGAATCGTAGGCCTGGGCGAAGGGGTAGAGGAACTCGTGTAAGGAGATGGGAATCCCCGCCTCGTACCGCTTCTTGAAGTCCTCCCGTTCCAGCATCTGGGCCACGGTCATGAGGGAGGTGAGGCGGACCACCTCCTTGAAGGTGAGGCCTTCCAGCCACTCGGAGTTGTAGCGGAGCTCAAAGAGGTGGGGCTCCTGCCTTAGGATCTTCCCCGCCTGCTCCACGTAGGTCTTGGCGTTTTCCCGGGTCTCCTCGAGGGTGAGGGGGGGCCGGGTCTTGGAGCGGCCCGAAGGGTCCCCGATCATCCCGGTGAAGTCCCCGATGATGAGGACCACCTTGTGCCCGAGTTCCTGGAAATGGCGCATCTTCCTCAGGACCACCGCATGGCCCAGATGGAGGTCTGGCCGCGTGGGGTCGGCGCCGAGCTTCACCGTGAGGGGGCGTCCTTCCTTGAGCTTGGCGAGAAGCTCTTCCTCGGGGATGATTTCCTCGGCCCCCCGCTTGAGGAGGGCCAGGGCCTCTTCCGGGGTGTGGCCGGTGCCTGCCATGTGCCCAAGTATACTTAGACCAATGCGGAGCCTGCTGGTGTTGGCCTTGGCGGCCCTGGGCCTTTACTGGTACGCGGAGCGGTACGGCTTGGCCGTGGGCTACCCCCCCTTTTTGCCGGTCTTCTACTGGAAGTACACGGGAGAGGCCCGGTACCCCGTCCGGGTCACGGGGCTTTACGATGCCCTCAAGGTGAAGGTCTCGGGCAAGCTTTCCGAGGGAAGGCTAAGGGTCGTCCTCCTCAAGGACGGCCGGGAGGTGGGGGAAAGGCGGTATAGCGGCGCCTTCCAGGAGGAGGTGCGTTTTGGCGTGGCCCCCGGGGACTACCTGCTTCGCTTTGAGCTGGAGGAGGCCAAGGGCCAGGTGCGCTACGACTGGGTGGCCACCAAGTTTGCCCCTTAGGGCGGGGGTGTGCTACACTTAGGCCTGGTCTGCCCCTTGGGGGCACAAAGGGGAGAACGATGGCGCAGAAGAAGCCCAAGAGGAACCTTTCCGCCCTGAAGCGGCACCGGCAGTCCTTGAAGCGCCGGCTTCGCAACAAGGCCAAGAAGTCGGCCATCAAGACCCTTGCCAAGAAGGCCATCCAGCTGGCCCAGGAGGGCAAGGCGGAGGAGGCCCTCAAGATCATGCGCAAGGCCGAGAGCCTCATTGACAAGGCGGCCAAGGGTTCCACCCTCCACAAGAACGCCGCCGCCCGGAGGAAGTCCCGGCTTATGCGCAAGGTCCACCAGCTCCTTTCCGCCCAGGGGCTTAGCGCCTAAGGAGGAGGCATGGGTAAGGGCGACCGTCGCACCCGTAGGGGCAAGATCTGGCGGGGCACCTACGGCAAGTACCGGCCCCGGAAGAAAAAGAAGTAGCCTCGAGGGGCCTTTCCCCTAAGGGGCTACCCCCGTTCCTTAGGCGGGGGTCTCTTCCTTTTCTAGCTCCCAGGTGAGGTCCCGGAGGAGCCAACCCCGGCCCGGGGGGTTCAGCTCCCCGGTGCTGAGCGCCCGGACCAGGTACCGGCGCACCAGGGAGAGGGGGACCCCTTGGGCGAGGATCTCCCCTAGGTTCCGGCTTCCGTCCAGAAGGGAGAGGAGGCTATCAAACTCGTCCAGTGTTTTGCTCCGCCGCCCCTGGTGGCGGATCCTTAGAGCGTACCAGGCGTAGCGGCGAAGGGGGTAAAGGTCTCCTTCCCGCACCCCCATGTAAGCCCGCTCCATGGCGATGAGGAGGGGGACACCCCAGGCCTTGGCGGCGGCGCGCACGCTTTTGCCCCCTTGGAAGACCTCGTAGGGGGGCGTGGGGCGGAGGGCTTCCAGGACCCGGCTTGGGGAGTCCACCAGGGTGCGGAACCGGTCCCACTCGTCGTTCACCCGGGCCCACTCCCCGAGAAGGGGGCCAAAGGGCATGAGGGCCTGGGCTTCGGGCACGGGCCCGGGCTGGAAACGGAAGCTCCCCTCCTTGGGGTAGAGGGGGAAGGTGAAGAGGGCCTCGAGGCCCTCCCAGTCCAGGATGGACGCCGCCACCACCTCCCCGTGGGCGAACCTTAGGGTGAGGGGTAAAGGCCCCACCCGCACCTCCAGGGCCCCGGAGCGCCGGTGGGTGTGGATGAGTTCCAGGACTTCCGTGAGGGGAATGGCGCTCAGGTCTCCTTCCAAAGGTATCCCTCCCCGATGCCTAAAACCAGGATACGCCCTTCGCCCCGGTAGCCTTCCAGGGCCTGGACCACGGGCGCCTCTTGGCCTTCTTGGACCAAAGCCGCCAGGGTGGGGCCGGCCCCGCCCACGAAGGCGGCGAGGGCCCCGGCCCTTAAGGCCTCCTCTATGGCCTCTAGGACCCCAGGCATCAGGTGGGCCCGGCGGGGTTGGTGGAGCCGGTCCCGGCAGGCCTCCCGCAGGGCCTCGAGCCGCCCCGAGTAGAGGGCGGCGGGCCAGAGGGCGCTTCGCGCCAGGTTGAAGAGGGCGTCCTCTAAGGGCACCTCCTGGGGCAGGGCGGCCCGGGCCAAGGGGGTGGGGACCGCGTAAGGGGGCACGGCCAGGACGAAGCGCACGCCTTGGGGCCTGGGCAGGGGGATGGCGAGGAGGGGGTCGCTTAAGGCGGCCACAAACCCCCCGTAGACGGCGGGGGCCACGTTGTCGGGGTGGCCTTCCAGCTGGGCGGCCACCCGGAAGACCCCTTCCCGGCCGAGCCTCCCCCCGGAGAACCGGTCCGCCAGGGCCACTCCTGCCACTAAGGCGGCGGAGGAGCTTCCCATCCCCCGGGCAAGGGGGATGGGGTTGAAGGCCCGCACCCGCAAAGGGGGAGGGTTTAGCCCCAGGGCCGCCATTCCCGCCCGGAAGCCTTGGCGGATGAGGTTGTCTGTGCCTTCCACCTGGCCTTCCCCCTCGTAAAGGAAGGCGTCTTCCTGGGCGGGCTCGGCCTCCACCTCGAGGTAGAGGTCCAGGGCCACCCCCAAGGCGTCAAACCCCGAGCCCAGGTTGGCTAAGGTGGCGGGGACATAGAGGCGGGGCAAAGGCTCCATAGATCCCGCCCCAGCATACCAGGAAGGGGCCTACACCCGGGAAAAGGGCCAGGGGGCCCGCCCCTCCGCCAAAAGCTTTCTCGCCCAAGGCAACGCCTCCGCCACCTCGCGGGCGAGGAGCCCCACCCCCTTCTCCTCCGCCAAAAGGTCCCCGGCGAGGCCGTGGAGGTAAACCCCAAGCCTCGCGGCCTCAAAAGGGGGAAGGCCCGCCGCAAGAAGGGCGGCGATGGCCCCCGCGAGGACGTCCCCCGTGCCCCCGGTGGCCAGGGCGGGGTTGCCCGTGGGGTTTAGGGAAAGCCGCTTGCCCTCGGCCACCACCGTGGGGTTCCCCTTGAGGACCACGGTGAGGCCAAAGCGCTCGGCGAGGGCTTGGGCCACCCCCAAGGGGTCCTTGCCCACCTCCTCTGGGGAAACCCCCAAAAGCCTTCCCGCCTCCCCGGCGTGGGGGGTGAGGACGGCGGGAAGGCCCGCCTTCCGGTAGGCCTCCGCCACCTCTGGGTGGAGGGCGTCCGCGTCCAGGACCGTGGGGAGGCCCGCCTTGAGGGCTTCCAGCGCCCAGGCCTTCCCCCAGGGGCCACCCCCCATCCCCACCGCCAGGGCCTCCACCTTGAGGGGGGGAAGGGTAGGGGAGGAAACAGGGTGGAAGACCGCCTCTAAAGGCTCCAAGGGAGTCCCTTCCGGCGCCACGAGGTGCACAAGCCCCGCCCCCATGCGGTAGGCCCCCAAGGCCGCCAGGAGGGGGGCCCCGGCGTAGCGGAGGCCCTCCCCCCGGTACCCCCCCAGGACCCCCACCCGGCCCACGCTCCCCTTGTGGGCGGTGAGGGGGCGTTTGGGGAGGAGGGGCCTTAGGGCCTCGGGGGTGGCCACCTGGGGGAGGTCTTCCCGCTCCAAAAGGGGTTTAGGCAGGCCGATCTCCGCCAGGTAAAGCTTCCCGCAGGCTTCCCGCAGGAGGAGGTGGGGGGTCTTGAGGGCGGCGAAGGCCACGGTGGCCGTGGCCCGGACGTGGGGCGCATAGGGAAGCCCCGAGGGGAGGTCCAGGGCCAGGATGGGGAGGCCCGAGGCGTTCATTCCCTCCACCAGCCCGGCGTAGAAGCCCGAGAGGGGCCCCTTGAGCCCGGTGCCGAAGAGGGCGTCCACCAGGACCTCGCCCGGGCCGAAGGAGGCCTCCTCCAGGGGGCGGACCTCGAGGCCGTGGGCCAGAAGGGCCCTCTTGGCCAGGAGGGCGTCCCCTTCCTGCCCCTCGGCGGCGAAGACCCGGACCCGCACCCCCTCCAAAAGGAGGTGCCGGGCCAGGACAAACCCGTCCCCTCCGTTGTTCCCCTTGCCCGCCAGCACCACGGCGGGGACTTTGCCGAAGAGGTCCAGATAGACCCGGGCCGCCTTCATCCCCGCCCACTCCATGAGGAGGAGGCTAGGGTAGCCTAGGGCCACCGCCTTCCCGTCCGCCTCCCGCATGGCCTCGGGGGTGAAAAGCCTCATGGGCCTAGGATACCCGGGCTAGGATGAGGGGGATGGAAGGTCTTGCCGAGGCGAGGAAGCGGCTGGCCCAGGCCCAAAGGGTGGCGGTCCTCACGGGAGCGGGGATCTCCAAGCCCTCCGGCATCCCCACCTTCCGGGACGCCGAGGGCCTTTGGAAGAACTTCAATCCCTTGGACTACGCCACCCCCGAGGCCTACGCCCGGGACCCGGAAAGGGTGTGGGCCTGGTACGCCTGGCGCATCCAGAAGGTGCGGGAGGCCAAGCCCAACCCGGCCCATCACGCCCTGGCCGAGCTGGAAAGGCGGGTTTTGGCCCGGGGGGGAAGCTTCCTCCTGGTCACCCAGAACGTGGACGGCCTCCACGCCCGGGCGGGAAGCCAGAACCTGGTGGAGCTCCACGGCAACCTCCTCAGGGCCCGGTGCGAGGCCTGCGGGAAGCGGTTTCCCTTGCCCGAGGCCTTCACCCCCCCTCCCCTCTGCCCGGCCTGCGGCCAAAGGGCCCGGCCCGACGTGGTCTGGTTCGGGGAGCTTCTGCCGGAAGGGGCCTGGGAGAAGGCGGAAAAGGCCTTCGCCGAGGCCGACTTCGCCTTGGTGGTGGGCACCAGCGCCGAGGTGGAGCCTGCCGCCTCCTTGGGCCGGATCGCCTTCGCCTCTGGGGCCTACCTCGTGGAGGTGAACCCCGAGCCCACCCCCCTTACCCCCTTGGCCCACCTTTCCTTGCGGACGGGGGCGGTGGAGGGGATGGAGGCTTTGCTTGCGGGATGGTCCTGAGGGTTTTGGCCGACCTTTGCACCCTGGCTCGAGGCGGGGTGGTCCTCCTGGTCCTGGGGCAGGTGGGCCAGGGGCCGGAGGCCCTTTCCCAGGTGGTCCGTCTCCTTCTTCTGGGCTGGACCCTGGACGTGTTGGACGGTCTTTTGGCGCGGGCTTCCCGCAGGCCTTCCCCCTTGGCCTTTTGGGACTACCCCCTGGACGCCGGCCTCGCCTGGGCGGGGTGGGCCTACCTGGTGGGGGCGGGCCTGGTGCCCCCAGGCCCCGGGTGGGCTTGGATGGTGGCCGCCCTGGTCCTCCTTCTCCGCTACCCCAACAAAAGCCTTTCCATGCTCCTCCAGGTGCCCGCCACCTTCGCCCCCTTCCTCTTCGCCCGCACCCTGGCCCCGGAGGCCTTTCGGGAGGCCCTGGTTTGGGTCCTGGCCATGCTCCTTCTGGACGGGAAGCGCTTTCTAGGGGTGATCCGGGAGTTTCTGGAAGGGGTGGGCTTTGGGCGGCAGGCTTAAAGCCTGGGCTAGTCTTCTCGGCGGCCCCGGAAGGCCAGGCGGAAAGGCACCTCTCTTAGGCCCAGGTCCTCGCCGATGCGGTTTTTCAGGTAGTTCTCAAAGGCCCGGGTGACGAACTCCGGATGGTTCACGAAGAAGACGAAGGTGGGCGGGGCTACCTCGGGCTGGGTGGCGTAGAGGATCTTGAGGGGTTTGCCCTTGAAGTTGGGCATCTGGACCCGGGTGGTCCACACGCCCACCCAGCGGTTGAGCTCGGCGGTGGGGACACGGGTCTGGTTGAGTTCGTGGAGGCGCACCGCCTCTCGGAAAATCCGGTCCAGGTTCTGTCGCGTCAGGGCGGAGGTGAAGACCCGAGGGAGGTGGTCCAGGTGGGCGAGCTTTTCCCGAAGGAGGCGCCGCATCTTGGGGGCGTCCTCCTTGTTCGCCAGGTCCCACTTGGTGATGACCAAAAGGACGGGCTTGCCCCGGTCCAAGGCCTCGTTGGCAAGTTTAAGCTCCCGGTCCCCCACCTGGAAGGGGTCCACCACGAGGAGGACCACGTCCGCCTCGTCTATGGCCTTAAGGCTCCGCCGGATGGCGAGCTCCTCCACGAGGCTTTCGGGCCGCTTGCGGATCCCGGCGGTGTCCACCAGGACGAAGCGCTGGCCGCCGAAGAAGAACTCCACGTCAATGGCGTCCCGGGTGGTGCCCGGCTCCTCGGAGACGATGACCCGCTCCTCCCCCAGGATGGCGTTGAGGAGGCTGCTTTTCCCGGCGTTGGGCCGGCCCACGATGGCCAGGCGGATGGCCGCCACCTCGGGCTCGGTGTCAATCTGCTTGACGGGGAGGCGCTGCCAGATGGCCTCTAAAAGCTCCTCCAGGCCCCTTGCGTGCTCGCTGGAGGTAGGGATGGGGTCGCCGAAGCCTAAGGCGTAAAGGGGTCCTAGGTAGGCCTCGTGCTGGGGGGCGTCCACCTTGGTGGCCACCAGGATCACGGGCTTGCCCTTCTTGCGCAGGTACTCGGCCACCTCGTAGTCCGCCTGGGTGAGCTCGGCCCGCCCGTCCACGGCGAAGAGGACCACCTCGGCGTCCTCCAGGGCCCGGTCCACCTTCTCCTGGATCTTCTTCTCCCATTTGTCCCCGGACCAAAGCCCCCCGGTGTCCACCAGGAGGAAGCGGCCCCGGTCGGTTTCCACCACGCCCTCTTTGAGGTCGCGGGTGACGCCGGGCACGTCCGCCACCACCGCGCTCCGCTTCTTTAGGAGGCGGTTAAAAAGGCTGGACTTGCCCACGTTGGGCCTACCCACGATGACGACCTTGTGCATCCTCACCCCACGAAAAGGGGGTGGGAAGGCCCCACCCCGTTTGCTCCTAGTGTACCACACGGGGTATACTTCCTGGGATGCGAAGGCTTGCGGGATGGGTCCTTAGGCGGCTTGGCTGGCGCTACCACATGCCGCCTCCTCCGGAAGGAAGCTACGTCCTCATCGGCGCGCCCCACACCTCCAACTGGGACTTCTTCGTGGGCATCCTGGCCCTTTGGGCTCTGGGGATACGGGCCAGGTGGCTTGGGAAAAAAGAGCTTTTCCGGCCGCCTTTGGGGTGGCTCCTTAGGCTCCTTGGGGGGATCCCCGTGGACCGCTCCAAGCGGAGCAACCTGGTGGACCAGGTGGCGGAAATCCTTAAGCGGGAGCGGCTTGCCGTCCTCATCACCCCTGAGGGCACCCGGGGAAAGGCCCCCTACTGGCGCACGGGGTTTTACTACATGGCCTTGAAGGCGGGGGTGCCCATCGCCTTGGGGTACGCCGACTTTCGCAGGAAGGAGGTGGGCATCGGGGGCTATCTCTACCCGACCGGGGACATCCGCCGGGACTTCGCCGCCATCCGGGCCTTCTACCAGGACAAGGTGGGCCTTAGGCCGGAAAAACAGGGCCCCATCCGCATCCAAGAAGAGGTGGAGGAGCTGGCCTCGGATTAGGGGCGTGGGGCCTTTTCCGGGCTTAGCCGGGAAGGATCCTATATGATGTCTCCATGGAACAACCCACCCCTTCCGATCAGGAGCGGACCTGGGCGGCGGTGGCCCACCTGGCCCCCCTCGTGGGGTATTTCGTCCTGATCGGCCAGATCCTGGTGCCCCTGGCCATTCTCCTTTGGGGGCCCAAGACCCCCTTCGTCCAGGCCCACGCCAAGGAGTCTTTGAACGGCCAGATCACCTACACCCTCTACGGGCTTGGAGTTTTCCTTTTGGCCTTGACCGTGGTGGGGATCGTCCTGGCCTTGCCCTTGGGGCTTGCCCTTTTGGTTTTGGTCCTTTGGAACATGGTCCAGGGGGCCTTAGCGGCGGGGCGGGGCGAGGTGTACCGCTACGCCCTCATCCTCCGGCTGGTGCCCTAGCCTCGAGGACCACCACCGCCAGGGCCAGCCCCCGCTCGTGGCTTAGGGTGAGGTGGGCCCGAAGACCCTCCCTTTCCAGGGCCTGGGCCAGGGAAGGGGCGAAGCGGAGGACGGGCCTTCGCCCCTCCATCCCCACCCAGACCGCCTTCCAGGGGAGGCTTTCCGGCCAGCATTTCTGGAAGGCCTCCTTGGCGGCGAGCCGGGCGGCGAGGCTTGGGGCGGGGTCTTGGTGGCGGAGGGCGTAGGCCACCTCCTCGGGGTGGAAGAGGCGCCTTAGGGCTTTCTCCCCGTGGCGTTCCAAAAGCCGCCGCACCCGGCCGATCTCCACCAGATCCGCCCCCAAAGCCCGGATCACGGCTCCATTGTACGGGGGCCTTGCCTGTGCTAGGGTACGTGGGTGCTGCCCAAGGCCTTCCTCTCCCGCATGGCGGCGCTTTTGGGCGAGGAGTTTCCCGCCTTCCTCAAGGCCCTCACCGAGGGGAAGCGCACCTACGGCCTCCGGGTGAACACCTTGAAGCTTTCCCCGGAAGCTTTCCAGAGGATCTCCCCCTGGCCCCTGGAGCCCATCCCCTGGTGCCCGGAGGGGTTTTACTACCCCGAGGAGGCCCGGCCTGGCCCCCACCCCTTCTTCTACGCCGGCCTTTACTACATCCAGGAGCCGAGCGCCCAGGCGGTGGGGGTCCTCTTGGACCCGAAGCCGGGGGAGCGGGTCTTGGACCTAGCGGCGGCCCCCGGGGGCAAGACCACCCACCTGGCGGCCCGCATGGGGGGAAAGGGGCTTCTTCTGGCCAACGAGGTGGACGGGAAGCGCCTGAGGGGCCTTCTGGAGAACGTGGAGCGCTGGGGGGCGCCCCTCGCCGTGACCCAAAGCCCCCCCAGGGCCTTGGCCGAGGCCTATGGGGCCTACTTCCACCGGGTCCTGTTGGACGCCCCCTGTTCGGGGGAGGGGATGTTCCGGAAGGACAGGGAAGCGGCGCGCTACTGGGGGCCCTCGGCGCCCAAGAGGATGGCGGAGGTGCAGAAGGCCCTTTTGGCCCAGGCGGCGAGGCTCGTGGGGCCTGGGGGGGTGTTGGTCTATTCCACCTGCACCTTCGCCCCCGAGGAGAACGAGGGGGTGGTGGCCCATTTCCTCAAGGCCCACCCGGACTTCCACCTGGAGGAGGCCCGCTACCACCCCCTCTTCGCCCCCGGGGTGCCGGAGTGGGGGGAGGGGAACCCGGAGCTCCTCAAGACCGCCAGGCTCTGGCCCCACCGCCTCGAGGGGGAGGGCCATTTCCTCGCCCGCTTTCGCAAGGAGGGGGGGGCCTGGAGCACGCCGCGCCAGGAACGCCCTTCCCCCCTCTCCCCGGAGGCCGCGCGGGCCTTGAAGGGCTTCCTGGAGGAGGCGGGGCTTTCCTTGGAAGGCCCCGTCCTGGACCGGGCGGGCCACCTCTATCTTCTTCCCCAGGAGCTTCCCGCCCTTTCCGGCCTCAAGGCCCCCGCCCCCGGCCTCTACCTGGGCAAGGTGCAAAAGGGCCGCTTCCGCCCCGCCAAGGCCCTGGCCTTGAGCTTCGGGGCCACCTTCCCCTGGCCCGAGGGGCTTCCCCGCCTCCCCCTCCTCCCCGAGGACCCCAGGGCCTTAGCCTTCGCCACGGGGGAGGGGGTGGTTTGGGAGGGGGAGGATACCCCCCTGGCCTTGGTGGTCCTGAGGACCCCTTTAGGGGACTTTCCCCTGGACTTCGGCAAGGCCAAGGGCGGGGTGCTCCGCCCGGTGGGGGTGGGGCTTTAGAGGAGGCCTTCCTCCCTGAGGAGGCGTTGCCACTCGGCGTAGGCCTCCTTAAGGAGCCCCTCGGGGAGGGGGCGCACCACCAGCCGCCCCGGGGCCAGGGGGACCACCCAGTGGAGGGTGTCCGCCCGCTTCTTCTTGTCCCGGAGGAGGTAGGGGAGGAGGGCCTCCCAGGGGATGGAGGAAAGGGCGGAGGGGCTAAGCCAGCGGAGGAGGCGGAGGACGAGGCCTGTGAGGTCCTCCCCGCCCAGGGCCTTGCCCAGAAGGGCGGCGTAGAGGAGGCCGTAGGCCACGGCCATTCCGTGGGGGAGGGCGTGGCGCGTCTTAGCCTCCAGGGCGTGGCCCAGGGTGTGGCCCAGGTTGAGAAGCCTCCGTTCCCCTTTCTCCAGGGGGTCTTTCTCGGTGATGGCCACCTTCACCGCCACCGCCCGGGCCAGGTAGGCCTCGAGGCGGGGGCTTTGGGGCGCGAGGCCCTCCACCCCTAAAAGGGCCTCGTCCCCGGCGATGAGCCCGTGCTTGAAGGCCTCCACGAGCCCCTCCTTGAAGACGGCTTCGGGGAGGGTCCTGAGGGCTTTAAGCTCCGCGTAGACCCCTTGGGGGAAGTGGAAGGCCCCCACCAGGTTCTTCCCCTCGGGAAGGTTGAGGCCGGTCTTGCCCCCCACGCTGGCGTCCACGATGGCCAGGGTGGTGGTGGGGAAGGCGAGGTAGGCTACGCCCCGCAGGTAGGTGGCGGCCACGAACCCCCCCAGGTCCGTGAGGGTCCCGCCTCCCACCACGAGGAGGGTGGCGTCCCGGGGAAGGCCCCTTTGGGCCAGGAAGGAGAGGACCTGGCCGTAGGTCTCAAGGCTTTTGGCCCCCTCGCCCCCTTCCAGGCCCAGGCGGTGCTTGGCGCCCAGGGCCTCGGCCACCTCCAGGGCGAAGGCCTCCACCTTTTTGTCGTAGAGGAGGGCCAGGGGGCCCTCCGCCCGCACCTCTTCCAGGACGCCCTCCCCGATCAGGATGGGGTAGGGTACGGGTTCACGCACGCTTAGCCTTTGCATACGTCCAAAGCTTGGCCACCACCTCGGCCACCACCTCCTCCACCCGCCTCCCATCGGTGATCACGTGGAGGGGGGCCTCCCGGTAGATGGGGGCCCGGGCCTCCAGGAGGGTGCGGATCCTTTCCAGGGGGTTTTCCACCTGGAGGAGGGGCCTTTCCCCGGGCTTGCGGAGGGTTCTTTCCAGGATGGTCTCCGGGCTCGCCCACAGGGCCACCACCGGGCCCCTTTCCAAAAGGGCCTTGCGGCTTTCCGGGTCTAAAAAGGTGCCCCCGCCCAGGGAGAGGACCAGGAAGTCCTTTCCCACAAGCTCCCGCACCGCCTCCTTCTCCATCTGCCGGAAGGCCTCCTCTCCTAGGTGGCGGAAGATGTCGGGGATGGAGATCCCGGTACGCCTTTCAATGTAGCGGTCCAGGTCAATGAAGTGGAGCATGAGCGCCCGGGCGAGCTCCCGCCCGATGCGGCTTTTCCCCACCCCCATGAAACCCGTGAGGGTGACAAAGGTGGCGGGACGGGGGACCTCGAGGCGGGCCATGGACCTATCCTAGTAGCGGAGGACCCGTTCCCGGTAGCGGGCCACCCGCTCCTGGATCTCCTCTAATGTATCCCCACCGAACTTCTCCAGGTAGGCCTGGGCCAGGACGATGGCGGAGAGGGCGCAGAGGATGACGCTGGCCGCCGGCACCGCCGTGGTGTCCGAGCGCTCCCTGGCGGCGTCTTTTGGCTCGTGGGTCACCACGTCCACGGTGGGAAGGGGCCTCATCAGGGTGGCGATGGGCTTTAAGGCGGCCCGGATCACCAGCTCCTCCCCCGTGGTCATCCCCCCTTCCAGCCCCCCGGCGCGGTTGGTCTTCCGGTAGAAGCCCCGCTCCGGGCTCCAGTAGATGGCGTCGTGCACTTCCGAGCCCCGCTTCATGGCGTTCTCAAAGGCGGGGCCGATCTCCACCCCCTTCACCGCTGGGATGGAAAGGGCCATCTGGGCGAGCCTCCCGTCCAGCTTCCGGTCCCAGTGGACGTGGCTCCCAAGCCCCGGCACGAGCCCCCGGAAGCGGGCCTCAATCACCCCTCCTAGGGTGTCCCCCTCCGCCTTGGCCTGGTCAATGCGCCGGATCACCTCGGCCTCGGCCTCGGGGTCGGTCATGCGCAAGGGGCTTTCCTCAATGCGGGGGACGAGCTCCCAAGAAAAGGGCACCTTGGACCACACCCCCGCCATCCCCGGCACGTACCCCACCCCCTCCACCCCGAGGAGGGAGAGGAGCTTCAGGGCCACCGCCCCCACCGCCACCCGCATGGCGGTCTCCCGGGCGCTGGCCCTTTCCAGCACGTCCCTTAGGTCCTTGTGCCCGTACTTCATGCCTCCGGCGAGGTCGGCGTGGCCCGGCCTGGCCGCGGTGAGGGCCCGCTTGCGGGGCTCGTTCCCCGGGGCCGGGTCCATGATCTCGGCCCAGTTTTTGAAGTCGGCGTTTCTTATGGCCAGGGCCACGGGAGCCCCCGTGGTCCGCCCGGCCCGCACCCCGGCCCGGAACTCCACCCGGTCGGTCTCAATCACCATGCGCCGGCCCCGGCCGTAGCCCTTCTGCCGCCTGGCAAGCCAAGGGTTGATGTCCTCCTCGGTAAGGGGAAGCCCGGCGGGAAGCCCTTCAATGATGGCCAGAAGCTCGGGGCCGTGGGACTCGCCTGCCGTGAGAAACCTCATGGGGACATTGTAAAGGGGGGCGGGACCTTCCCGCCCCCCTCGCCTTTAAGGGGCCTACGGGTTTTGGGCGATGGGGCGCAGGATGTCGGCGGTGATCACCACCAAAAGCTCCTTGTCGGTGGTTGCGTTGGTCCGTTGCTTGAAAAGCTCCCCGATGAGGGGGATGTCCATGAGGAGAGGCACCCCTTGCTGGCTTTGGCTGGACTCCTGGGAGGTGAGCCCTCCGAGGACCACGGTCTGGCCGTCGTTGATCCTTAGGGTGGTGGTCACCACCTGCTTGGTGAACCGGTCCACGTCCCCGTCCACGGGGTTCCGTTGGACGTTCCCCGAGACCTCCGCCGTCACGTTGAGGAGGATCTGGCCGTCGGCGGTGATCTGGGGCGTGACCTCCACGATAAGGCCCACGTCAAAGGGGACCCGCTCCACCTGGTCGTTCACCACCCGCCGGATGAAGAAGGTTTCCCCCGATTGCAGGCGGGCGGTCTGGTTGTTGAGGACCGTCTGGTTCACGTCCCGGAGGGCCCGGGAAAGCCCCTGTTGTTGCAGGGCGTCCAGGGTGGCCAAGATGTTGAGGGCGGCGAGGCTTTTGGTGGAGTCAAAGATCAGGGAAAGCCCCGAGTCCAGGATGCTGGCCACCACGTTCCCCCCGGCGATGGTGTTCCACTTGAGGCCGAGGTTGTGGGAGAGGGTGCTTTGCACCTCCTGGATCCGCACCCTGAGGTTCACCTGGGGCACGGGCTGGTCCAGCTTGGGGATGAGGCCTTCCACCAGGGCGAGGTCCTCCTGGGTGCCGGTGACGATGAGGGTGTTGGTGCGCCCGTCCGCCACCACCGTGGCCTGGTGGGTGGGGGCCTGCTGCCCTTGGGCCTGGTTCTGGGCCTGCCGGGCCTTGAGGGCCTCCTGGAGGACCTGGGCAAGCTCGGTGGCCTTGGCGTTGGAGAGCTGGTAGGCCCGCTGGAAGAGGGGCGGGCCCTGCTCGGGGGCGCGGTCAATCTGGGCGAGGAGGCTTTCCACCTCCCTAAGCTGCGCTTCCGTGCCCCGCACCGAGAGGACGGGCTGGCCCGGGACCGTCTGCACCACGATCCCCGGCACCTCCCGGGCCAGGAAGGGGGCCACCTTTTCGGCATCGGCGTAGCGCAGGGGGTAGAGGCGGCGCGCCGTGGCCTCCTGGGGGGCCTGGGGGGCCACCTGGGGCGTGTCCACCGCCTTCAGGAGCTCGGCGAAGAGGGCCTGCTCCGCCTCGGGGGCCTCGAGGAGAAGGGCCTTGGGGTTGCCGGGGATGCCTTCCAGGCGGGCACCCTTTAGCTCCTTCTCCAGGAGGGGCTTGAGCCGGGTTTGGGCCTCCTCGTAGGTGAGGTTCTGCAGGGCGTAGACCCGGCGGACGGTCTTGGGGATGTCGGCGGCCTTCAGGAGCTCGCTCAGGCGGGCGTGGTCCTCCTCGGTGGCCACCACGATGGCCCTTTGGGGGTTGGTGGGCACGGGGGTGATCTGGGCCCCGGGGACGCGGGCCTGGAGGAAGGAGAGGAGTTCGGGGAAGGTGGCGTAGGTGAGGGCGTAGGTCCTTTCCACCTGGGGCTTGGGGGCGGTGAGGGCGGGGAGGGGCCTGAAGTCAATTCCAGCCCGCTTGAGGATGTCGGAGAAGCGCTCGTGCTGCTCCGGCGTGGCCAACACGGAGAGGATGGCCTTGAGCCTACCCCCTTCCTCCACCACGATCCAGTTGGCGCTAAGCCCCGCCGCCTCCCGGGAGAGGAAGGGTAGGAGGTCGCCTTGTACCCAGGCCTTGGCGGCCTCCACGCTGGAGAGCTCCTGGGTTTGGCCTGTCTGGTCCTGGATAACCCGCCGGTAGGCGGCTTCCGGGATGCCCACCAGGTAGGGCCTGCGCTCGGCCGCCCCGGCCCGGCTTGGAGCGTCCACCAAGGCGGTGATCACCTGGGTGGGGGCCACCACCACCACGTCCGGGGGCAGGAAGAGGTAGTCCAGCCCGAACTGGGCCCCGTAGGTGGCGAAGAGGAGGTCCCACACCTCCCGGAAGGGCTTGCCCTGGAAGTCCAGCTTGATGTTGGGAAGGGGGGGCTGGGCTTTGGTGGGGTCCCCGCTTGCGTCGTAGGCCCGGTAGATGAGGGGTTGGAGGCCCACGCTTCTCGCCAAGGCCTCGAGGACCACGTCCAGTGGCAGGGTGAACCCGGCCCGGGCCTGGCTTTCCGAAAGCCTCAGGTTCACCGGGGCTTCAAAGCGGGCTTCCTGGGGGAAGGTCCCCGCCAGAGCTAGGCCAAGGGCCATAAGGGCCCAAACCAGGGGCTTCATAAGGGCGTTCTTCATGGCTCACCTCCAACCTGCGAAAGGGATGGCAGTTTTAGTTCCAAGGTCTCTTGCTTTAGGGCGAGTTCCACCCGATCGGCTTCTACACGGCGCACCACCGCTTCCGTGCCGGGGATGGGGCTTCCTGCGGGCAGGACCAGGTAGCCTTCCTTGCTCTCCAGGATGGCCACGCTCACGGGGCCCAAGAGGGTACCCGAGAGCTTCAGTCCTTTTTCCGCCACCAGGGCTTGAAGGGGGGTTGCCCCGGTCCGGGGAGGGGTTTCCCCTGGGGTCGGGCTCTGGCTTTGGGGCAGGGGGGTTTCCACCAGGGCGGTGGGGGGCGTGGGGGCCACCCGGGGTTCGGGGACGGTGGGGGGCAGGCTGGCCTGGGGCCTTGGGGTGAGGACCTTGGGGGCGGGGAGGGCCCCGGAGAGGCCGGGAAGGGCGCGGGTGGGGCTTGGAGTGGGGGTTGGGAGCTCCCTAGCCTGGACCTGCACCGGGGGTGCGGAGGGTACCGGGGTGGGCCTGGGGGCGGAGGTAGCGGGCGGCGCGGGCGGGGCCTCCACCACCAGGGGGACGAAGGGGTTCGGGGGCGGGGTTTCTCGGCTTCGGGGCACGGGAAGGGGGGCCGGGGTGGGTTGCTGGGGCGCGGACGCTTCCGCCGAGGGGGAAGCGGCCTGGGGCTTTTCTTCCTGGGAGGGCGCGGGGGTTTCCTCGGGCCCGGCCAAAGGCGGGATGGGGGGCGCCTCGAGGGCCGGAGGAGGCGTGGCCTGGGAGGGGGCTTCCCCGGGGGTCTGGGTGGGGAGGAAAAGGCCCACGTACCAGAGGCTCACGGCGGCCACCAAGAGAAGCCCCGCCAGGAGGATCTTGGTGGATTGGGGAAGGTTTTTCCAGACCCCAAGCAGGCGTTGCAGGCGCTCGTTCACTGCCCACCTCCTTCGGCTTTGGCCTCGAGGTCTTTGGCCAGCATGTAGAGGGTGAGGGTGAGGCTGGTGCTGAGGGTGGGGTTGGCTTCCTGGCCTTGCACGTTCAGGTTGATCCCCGAGAGGGAGCTAAAGCGGGAGAGGCTTTCCAGCCTTCTTAGGTAGGCGTAAGTCTCCGGGAAAGGCGCTTCCAAGGAAAGGGCCAGGTTCACCGCCCGCACCTCGGGCACCGGGGCCGAGGTGGGGGAGCGGGTGAAGGAGCGCACCACGACCCCACTCCGGACCGCCTCCCCCAGGATCTCCGAGAGCACCTGGGCCAAGCGCTCCTCCTGGGGAAGCGCCCTTAGAAAAGCCTGCCTTTCCGCTTGGAGCTCGGCGATGGCCCGCCTTAACTCGGGGAGGGCCCGCTGGGCCTGGCGCCCCCGGTCCCGCTGGGGGATGAGGGTTTGGATCTCCTGCCGCACCGCCTCGGTTTCCTGGCGGAGGGGGGCGATGAGGAGGAAGTACCAGAGGAGGGCCACCCCAAGGGTGAGGGCGATGGCCAAGAGGGCCCATTCCCGCTGGCCGAGTCTAGCGAGCACCTTCCTCACCTCCCACGGCCCCGATGCGGGCGCTAAAGGTGTAGACCCCTCGGTTTTCGTCCAGGGAGGCACCCTGAAACTCTATGCCGAACCGGGGCGAGGTTTCAAAGGCCTGGATGAAGCGCACCAGGGAAGTCTGGCTAGCCGCTTCGCCCTGGAGGGCGAACTCCACCCGGATACGCTTGCCGTCGTAGAGCCCGCTTTGGGCCTGCTGGTTGGCCTCCTCCTCGGTGATGGCCCTGAGGCCCACGGAGCGCAGGGCCACGGGGAAGCGCCCGCCCTCCCGGGGAATCTGGTTGATGAAGGCCGCCAGGTACTCCGACCAGGGTACGAAGTTTTTCTGTAAGGACTCCCGAATGGCTAAGAGCGCCTCCAGGGCCCTCCTCTCCTCCTGAAGGCGGTTTTGCTCCTGGATGAAGGGCCTCAAAGCCTCCACCTCCGCCCGCAGGGCATCCCGCTCCTCCCTGGCCAGGGAGAGCTCGGTGTAGGCGGTGTAGTGGAGGAAGGCCAGGCTTAGGAAGACCACCAGGGCGAATAGCCAAGCGGCGAGCCTCCACCAGCCCGGCTCCACCCGGCGGCGAAGGTTTTTGGGGAGAAGGTTAAGCCTAATCAAGGGGGCTCACCCCCCTTAGGGCCAGGCCCACGGGCACCATGTACTCGGGGGCTATTTCGGAGAGCTTCTCGGGGTCAAAGCGCCTGGGGTCCACCTGGATACCCTCCCAAGGGTTTGGCGTGGTGAAGTTGATGCCCAGGGTGTCGGTAAGGAGCCCCACAAGGCCCCGCAGGCGGCTCCCGCCTCCGTAAAGGTACCCTACCTCCGGGCTTAGGTCCCCAAGCTGCACCCGGAAGAACTCCAGGCTCCGGCGGATCTCCTGGGTCAGGTCCACCAGGACGGGCCGGATGGCGTCGTAGATCTTGGCGGGGCTGTAGCGCTCCCGCTCGGCGTCAAAGTCTAAAAGCAGTTCCTCGTCCTCGGTGGGAATGGTGGCGAGGCCGTAGGTGCGCTTCACCTCCTCGGCGGATAGAAAGTCCAGGCCGAAGCTTCTGGCGATGGCCTCGGTGAAGTCTTTGCCCGAAAGGGAAAGGATGCGCACGGCCAAGGGGCGCTCCCCTTGGAGCAGGACGAGGCTTGTGCTTTCCGCTCCGATCTCCACGGCCACCGCCACCTGTTCGGGCTCCTGGAGGAGCCGGTTTTCCAGGGGGTAAAGCCCGGCGAAGGGTTTCACGTCCAGGACCACCGGGGTGAGGCCCGCTCCTTTCAGGGCCTCTATGAGCCCAGCCACCGCTTCCTGGCGAGCTGCCCCCACCATGACCTCCACCTGCTCCCCTTCCGCCACCTCGGAGAGGGGCTTTAGGGGGGCGAAGTCTAGGACCACCTCGTCTATGGGAAAGGGGATGTACCGCTCCGCCTCCCAGCGCACCGCCTCCTCCATCTCCTTAGGGGGCATTTTGGGCACCTGGATGGTCCTGAGGATCACGCTGGGGTTGGGGACGGCGCTCACCACGTAGCGCTTTTTGGTGCGGGCCTCGAGGAGAAGCTCCCGGATCTCCTGGGCCAGGGTGGCGGGCTCCGCCACCACCCCGTCCACCAGGGTCCCCGGGGGAATGGGTCGGCTGGCGAAGGCCCTCAAGGTGGGCGGGCTCCCGGAGATATCCACCAGCTTCAGGCTACTGGCCCCGATCTCCAGCCCCAGCGCTTCCACGCGGGGTTTTAATAGATTGCTAAAACCGGAGAACACCTTGCCTCCTTCCTCGTCAGGAAATCCTTAGCAAACCTCTACCTTCACCATATTAAAGCCCTGCCTTTAATGTATAGCGTAACCCACCCCTACCTGTACGGGGTGGGTTGGTTCCCCAAAGGTTTTTACAGGTTTTTCAGAGCTTGGATTACCGCCTCGGTGAAAGTTTCCGTGGTGGCGTTGCCCCCGAGGTCGGGAGTCCTAGGCCCGTGTTCCAGGACCTGGTCCACGGCCCGTTCTACCTTTTGGGCCGCTTCCTTCTCCCCCAGGTAGTCCAGCATCATGGCGGCGGAGAGGATGGTGGCCGTTGGGTTGGCGATGCCTTTGCCAGCGATGTCCGGGGCGGAGCCGTGGACCGGCTCAAAGACCGCCGTGGTGTCCCCGATGTTGGCGGAAGGCGCCAGGCCCAGCCCTCCCACGAGCCCGGCGGTGAGGTCGGAGAGGATGTCCCCCAGGAGGTTGGTGGTGACGATCACGTCAAAGCGCTCCGGGCGCATGACGAGCTGCATGGCGCAGTTGTCCACGATGATGTCCTGGACGTTGACCAAGGGGAAGTCCCTGGCCACCTCCCGCACCGTGTCCAGGAAAAGGCCCTGGGTTATGGGGAGCACGTTGGCCTTGTGGGCGATGTGGAGGGTCTTACGCGGGCGGCTTTCCGCTAGTTTGAGGGCCACGCGCCCGATCCGCTCGCTGGCCTTCTTGGAGATCACGGCGTCGGCGATGGCCACGTCCAGGTAGCGCCTTTCCTGCTCCACGTAAAGCCCCTCGGTGTTTTCCCGGACGATGATGAGGTCCACCCCGGGGCGGCTTCCCGGGATGGGGCGGCTTTTGGCGGGGCGCACGTTGGCGTAGAGGTCCAGCCGGCGCCTAAGGTAGCGGATGGCCCCGAAGAAGCCGGGGACCTTGCGGGTGGGGCTGGTGGCGGCCCCGAAGAGGGTGGCGTGGCAGGAGAGGATCTTCTCCACGGTTTCCTCGGGGACGGAGGTCCCTCTTCGCTCAAAGGTCTCCCACCCGGCCTCGGCCTCCACGAACTCCAGGGGAAGCCCCGTGGCCTCGAGGACCCTCCTGGCGGCCGGGACCACCTCGTGCCCGATGCCATCGCCCTCTATCAAGCAGATTCGGTACGCCATGCTTCCTCCCGATCGGGGGTATCCCCCGTGCGAAATATACACTACACCGGACCTCCAGAGGCTACCCCCGCCCCAAAAGAAGGAGCCAGACGAGGCTTAGAAAGACCAGCACCCTAAGGGCCTTGCGCCGCAAGGAAAGGCGGGGGCGCCCCGCCCGCAGGGCCCCTTCCACCACCACCCCGGCGATGCCCAAGAGGATGAAGAGGTCCCCCGGGCTCACCACCTTCCTCAAGGGAGGCAGGGGGATGACGTCTCCCAGAAAGGGGAGGCGGGCCTTTTCGTCTAGAAGGGTATGGACCGCGTCCCCTTGGGTCCGGAGGAGGTCCGCGAACTCCCCGATGCCCGCCCGCTTTAGGGCCTCGGCGCTCACGGGCATGTGCCCCCCGTTGGCGAAGATGACCAGGGTGTTGAGAAGGAGGCCCAAAAGGACCGGGTAGAGGCTTTTGAAGTGGCGGTTCTGGTAAAGCCCGTAGCCCACCAGAAGGAGGACCAAAACCTTGGCCAAAGGCCCCGCCCAATGGGGTTGGAAAAGGCCCCGGTAGGTGCCGTAGGCTAACCCCCCCTCCAAGAGGGCGGCCAGGAGGAAGGCCCAGGGTGCCCGGAGGTCTATTCCTCCGAGGTCCTTGGGCCGGGCTCCGAGGGCGAGGGCGAGCCCGAGGCCGAAAAGAGCTGCGGCGAGGTAGAGCGTGATACCGATCCCCCCTTTGCTTCCAGGTAGGCTTGGCGGTCGCGCCAGATGGGGTTCTGCTCCCACAGGGCCTTGAAGATGGGGACAAGCTCCGGGTCAAACTGGTGCCCGGAAAGCTCCAGGATCTCCGCCAGGGCTTCCTCGGGGCTTTTGGCGGGGCGGTAGGGGCGGCCTGCGGTCATGGCCTCGTAGGCGTCGGCCAGGCCCACGATGCGGGCCTCCTCGGAGATCTTGTGCCCGGCCAGGCGCTTGGGGTAGCCCCGGCCGTCCCAGCGCTCGTGGTGGTGGAGGATGACGTTGTAAACGAGGTTGCCAAAGGCCACCTTCCGGGCGGGGGAGAGGAGTTCCACGCCCCTTTGGGGGTGGCTTTGGATGAGGGCGAGCTCTTCCGGGGTGAGGTTTCCCGGCTTGAGGAGGACGGCTTCGGGGATGGCGATTTTGCCGATGTCGTGGAGCCTGGCCGCCCGGTAGATCTCCTGGGCCTTGGCCTCGTCCCCGTAGAAGGCCTTGGCCAGATCCCGGGAGATGTCCGCCACCCGCTCGGAGTGGAGGCGGGTCATGGGCTCCTTGGCCTCCAAGGCGTTCATAAGGAGCTCCAGGGTGGTGTCAAAGGCCTCTTCCAGGCGCACCTTCTCGTCCCAGTAGAAGCGGCTGTAGTAGAGGGGGATGAGGAAGAAGAGCACCGTCCAGCCCCCCCAGCCCGCAAGAAGCGGCGTCTCGTAGGCCCGGGCCAGGAAGAGGGCGAGGGGGGAAAGGAGGATGTAGCTGAGGGCTACCCACCCCATGTTTTTGCGCCATATTTCCCGGAGGGAGGTTTGGCTGTCCAGGTGAATGACGAAGGCAACCAGGCTGGTGTTAACGGCGAAGAAGGAGATGGAAGCCGCTGCCATGCCAACCCCGTCGCTCAGATCCCACCTCCCCAAGAAGAGGGGGTTTTCCTGAGCTAAGGTCCACACCAAGGCGGCTACGGCGGTTGCCAACCCGTCTTGAGAACGATTGAAGAGCACCTTGTACCATGTGTTTCTGTCCCATTGGGCTAGGAAGGCCACCAATGGAGCTACCCAAGGGGGGGTTAGGACTACTAGAGCCAGAGCGAAGAGAAAAAGCTGGCTCATGCTAGCGTTGAGGGGTAGCCGGACCTCTACCCTCACACTCCAGAAAATCAGCAAAGCCCAAAAAATCAGGTCCCAGAGCCCAAGTTGAAGGGGCCTGTCTTTGTACTGCCAGTACAACCAAAGCTCCAGGAGAACAAAGCCGAGGAAGGTGGCTAAAACAAACAGAAGCACCCGAACAGGGGGTACTTCTAAGGAGCTGGTCTGGACAGGTCCCTTAGATTCTTGGGACTCCACGTTACAAAAATAGCACACCTTTTGAAAATGAAAAAGCTGGCCAGGTTACTGGCCAGCCTCTTTTACTTCCAGTGAAAGCCAGCCCCAGCCGCGAGCCCGAGAGCGATCAGAGAGCCGAGCAGAACCAACACACGAGCGATCAGCTTCTTCATCTTCATCCCTCCTTTTCTTCCGCTTCCGGGGGGTCGGCCCCGTTTGCTTGTCTTTCACTTTAGGGGGGGCTGGCAATACTGTCAAGAGGTGAAGAATAGGTATGAGCACGGCAAAAATTGCATGTGCTTGCACAAGTTTTTGTAATTGATCAGGCTAGCATAGCCAGCTTAGCACCCTAAGGGCTAGCTGGCAAAGGGCTTAAGAGGGTTTAGCGGGAGGGATGGGCTTTGGGGAAAAAAGGGGCTACCCCGCAAGGGCGCGCGGGGAAGAAGGAAGCGGGATGAGGTGAGATGCGAGGACGCGCGGGCAATTTAGCAGCAAATTCAAGGGAAATACTTTTAGAATACTCGCCCCTGGAACCCCCATGGAATGCTCCTCGGAATACCGGTTCGGTTCCCACCTCCCTTAGGGGAGAGTTTAACAAAAACCCCGCCCCGAAAGGGGCGGGCGCTTGGTGCCGAGGGGCGGAATCGAACCGCCGACACTGCGATTTTCAGTCGCATGCTCTACCAACTGAGCTACCTCGGCGTGGCGGCCCCGACGGGACTTGAACCCGCGATCTCCCACGTGACAGGCGGGCGTGTTGACCAGGCTACACCACGGGGCCTTGGGTTGTTGCCGGGTCGGGGGCGTCCGACCGGGCACTTAGGATAATAGCCGGGGGAAGGAGAAGTGTCAAGGTGGACCTGGAGCGAGGTCTTCGCCTTCCACCGCACGCGCAAGGGGATCGGGGAGCGAAGCCTTTTGGTGGATCGGGGGGAGTCGGGGTATAGGAACGCCTTTCTGCCCGATGGCCGCATCCTCTACATGGGGGAGGGCAAGCGGGGCCACCAGGAGCCTGTAGGGGGCAACCTGAGGCTTCTTCGTGCCCACCGGGAGGGCACGCCCCTTAGGGTCTTCCTCCGGGAAAGGCCCGGGGTGTGGCGGGATCTGGGGTGGTACCGGGTGGAGGGGTGGCGGTATGCGCTTCTTTCCGAGGAGGGCCGCTACGTCTACTGGTTCACCCTTGCGCCCGGTGGATGCGAAGGAGCCCTTTGAGGGTGAGGTCCTCGTCCACCACGTCAAAGGAGGGGCAGAGGTCCTTGAGGGTCTCGGCGAACCCCCCCGTGGCGATGACCAAAGCCTCCCCGGCCTCCTCTTTAAAGCGGCGCACCATCCCTTCCACCAGGGCGGCGTAGCCCAGGACGAGCCCCGAGCGAAGGGCCTCGAGGGTGTTCTTGCCCACCACCCCCTTGGGGGGCACCAGGTCTATGCGGGGGAGCTTGGCGGTGCGGGCGGCGAGGGCGTCGGCGGCGGTCTGGGGGCCGATGGTGATGGCCCCGCCCAGGTAGCGGCCCGGGGCCTCCACCAGGTCAAAGGTGGTGGCGGTGCCGAAGTCCACCACGATGTAGCGGCCCGTGGGGCTCGGGTAGGCGAGGGCCCCCACGGCGTTCACCAGGCGGTCGGCCCCGGCTTCCTTGGGGTTTTCTATGAGGACCTCGAGCCCGGTGCTTTCGGCGTCCACCACCCGGGCCTTCACCCCAAAGAGCTTCTCTATGGCCCGCTTCATCTCCCGCTCCACCGGGGGGACCACGCTGGAGAGGAGGGCGGCCGTGGGCGGGGGGAGGCCCTCGAGGGCGAAGAGGTTCTTAAGGAGGACCCGGTACTCGCTTTCCATCCGCATCCGGTCGGTGTGGATGCGGAAGTGGGCGACGAGCTCCTCCCCGGCGAAGACCCCAAGGGCGGTGGAGGTGTTGCCGATGTCCACCGCAAGGAGCATCTAGCCTTCCCCTTCCTCCCCCTCCCAGGGCTCCAGGACCACCCGGGTGGTGATCTCGGCGTTGAGGCTGGCGGAGACGGAGCAGTACTTGGTGTGGGAGAGGTGGACGGCCCTTTCCAGGGCCTCGAGAGTCACCCCCGGCCCCGAGGCGATGTGGGTCACGGTGATGCGGGTGTAGCGCCTGGGGTGGGTCTCGGCCCTTTCCCCCTCCACCTCCACCCGGTAGCGGGCCAGGGGCTGCTTCTTCTTGCGCATGATGTCCACCACGTCGTAAGCGGTGCAGGCCCCTAAGGCCATGAGGAGGAGTTCCATGGGGCGGGGGCCGGTGGCGGGCTGGTCCCCGTCAATCATCACCTTGTCCCCCTGCTCGTTCACGCCCAGGAAGCGGTGCCCCACGATCTGGTGAACCACGACCTTCTTCGTCATGAGCCGGATTTTACCAGGCCCTCATCCAAGGGACTAGAATGGGGCGTGGATGCGCCTTATCGCCCTGGTTTTCGCCCTTTTTTGGAGCCTAGGCTACGCCTTTCCCCGAATTGGGGTCCACGAGGGCTTCACCCGGATCGTCTTTGACCTGCCCTCGGAGGAGGTGCGCCACACCCTAAAGCGGGGGGAGGACCTCCTCGAGGTGGTGCTTTTGGGCCTGAAGGCCCTGTCCAAGGAGGAGGTGGTGAACTCCAAGGAGGTGGCCTCCGTCCAGGTCCTCCCGGAAAAGGAGGGGGTCCGGGTCCTCATCCGCACCAAGGGGCCGGTGGAGGTCGCCCTTTCCCGCTACAAGGGCCCCGAGCGCCTGGTCCTGGACATAAGCCTCGCGTCCAAGGCCACCGCCCCTCCTCAGCCGCCGAAGTCCAAGCCCCCCGACCCCCCTAAGCCCGTGGTCCTCCTGGACCCGGGGCACGGGGGGGTGGACCCAGGGATGGTGGGCTACGTGGTGGAGAAGGAGGTGGTCTTGGACGTGGCCCTCCGCTTAAAGCGCCTCCTGGAGCGGGAGGGCATAGAGGTCCGCCTCACCCGGGACAAAGACGCCCACCTTTCCCCCGACAAGCGGGAGGACCTCTCCCGGCGGGCGGCCATGGCGGATAGCTCCCGGGTGAACCTCTTCATCTCCATCCACGTGAACGCCACGCCCACCCACACCGCCCAGGGGGTGGAGGTCTACTACTTCGGCCGGGCCCAGGACCCCAGGGTCCTAGCCCAGGTGATCCGGGAAAACGGCGGCGGGGAGGTGGGCAGGCGGCTCACGGAGGAGGCCCAGGGGGTGGCGGAACGGATCCTCACCGACATCGTGGCCCAGGCCAACCAGCGCTACAGCCAGCGCCTGGCGGAGACCCTGGGCCGCAAGCTCTCCCAGGCCACGGGAAGCCCCTACCGGGGGAGCTTCCCCGGCGACTTCTTCGTCCTCCGCTACGCCAAGGTGCCCGCCGTCCTGGTGGAGATCGGCTTCGGCGATCACCCTTCCGAGGGGCGGCGCCTCGCCCAGGCGGCCTACCGGGAAAAGGTGGCCCAGGGGCTTCTTTCCGGGATCCTGGCCTTTTTGGCCAACGGGGCCTACGCCCGCTAAAAGGGGAAGGCCTCTAGGGCCTCCTTCGCCGTGGGAAAGCGCTCTTTAGGGTTTTTGGCCAGGAGGCGGCGGAGGTAGGCCGCCTCCTCCTGAGCGAGGTGGGGCAGGGGCGGGGCCTCCTTCTTTAGGTGGCCCAGGAGGACCTCCTCGGGGCTTCCCACGAAGGGGTGTTCGCCGGAGAGGATCCAGTAGAGGATGACACCGGCGGCGTAGACGTCGGCCTCGGGGCCCGGGCTTTGCCCCAGGACCTGTTCCGGGGCCAGGTAGGGCAGGGTGCCCAGGCGCAAGGGGCGGCGAAAGGCCTCCCGGGCCGGGCCTGAGAGGTCAAAGTCCAGGAGCCTGGCCTCGTCGGTCCCCGCCACGATGATGTTTTCCGGCTTCACGTCCCGGTGGACCAGGCCCTTCTCGTGCATGTGCCCCAGGGCCAAAAGGAGCTGGCGGAAGACGGCAAGGGCCCGCTCTTTCCCGGGGCGGCGGAGCATCCAGCGGCCCATCTCCTCCCCTGGCGCGTAGGACAGGAGGAGGGCAGGGCCTTCCTCCAGGTCCAGGGCTTCCAGCACCGGGTTCAGGTTGGGGTGGGAAAGCTGCTTTCCCACCCAGAACTCCCGGTCCCGCCGGGCCTGGGTGCCCTGGGGGAAGACCTTGAGGGCGTAGGGGGCGCCGAAGGGGTCAAAGGCCAGGTAGACCCGGGCCAGGGCCCCGTGGGCCAGGGGCCGCACCACCCGGTAGCGGCCCGAGAGGGTTTTGCCCACCAGGCTCACCGCCCCCACTATACCCTCAGAAAACCCGGGTACCATGGGCCCATGCGCGGCCTCGTGCTTTCCGGAGGCGGGGCGAGGGGGTTTGCCCACATCGGCGCCCTGGAGGTCTTCGTGGAGGCGGGCCTGGACTTTGAGGTGGTGGCCGGGGCAAGCATGGGGGCCATCGTGGGGGCGCTTTTCGCCGCGGGGAAGAGCCCTCGGGAGATCCTGGAGCTCGCCCGGAACACCCCGTGGCTCGGGATCCTAGGCTTCTCCTGGCGGGAGGCCCTCTTCTCCCGGGGGCGGCTTAAGCGGTACCTCGCCGAACACCTGCCCCAGGACTTCGCCGACCTCAAGCGCAAGCTCGTGGTCACGGCGGTGGAGGTGCGAAGCGGGCGGGTGGTCTACCTCTTCCAGGGCGACCTGGTGAGCGCGGTCTTGGCCTCGGCGGCCCACCCCCTCCTCCTCAGGCCGGTGTGGCGGGAGGGCCTCCTCCTCTTTGACGGCGGGGTCCTGGACAACCTGCCCGTGGACGCGGCCAGGTTCTTGGGGGCGGAGGAGGTCTGGGCCGTGGACGTGACCCCGGAGCGGAGCGTGGAAAAGCCCCCCGAGGGGGTTTTGGGTCTCGCCCTCAGGGCGGTGGACCTGATGCAGCACCACCTCACGGCAAGCCGCATGGCCCTTTACGCCCCCGAGGTCTACCTTAGGCCCGAGCTCGGGGAGGTGGCGGTGCAGGATTTCCTCCGCCTCGAGGAGGCGGTGGAGGCAGGAAGACAGGCTGCCAGGCGCCTTTTGGAAGGTAGAGAGGGTAGAGTGGGGGAGGTATGAAGGCCTTTTGGGATTACCTGTTCAAGGAGTGGTTCCGCCAGGTGGGGGAGGCCCTCCTCGTGGCCTTTTTGGTCACCACCTTCGTCTTCACCACCGTGGGGGTGGTGGGGCAGAGCATGTACCCCACCCTGAGGAACGGGGAGCGGGTCCTGGTGCCCAAGTGGGAGACCTGGCTCGTGCGCCTGGGGCTTTGGGAGTGGAAGCGGGGGGAGATCGCCATCCTGAAGCCCCCCGAGGGCACCCCCTTTTCCACCGCCCACTTTCCCGTTTTGGGCTTTTCCTTTCGGGCTTTCTTCATCAAGCGCATCGTGGCCGTGCCCGGGGACGAGGTTTACGTGGACCGGGGGGTGGTGTACGTGAACGGGAAGCCCCTGGCGGAGACCCACATCACGGACCGGATCGCCCCCTGGCCCGACTCCTTCCCTGGGGTGTGCTACGAGGGGGGGCGCCTCACCCGGATCATCACCCAGCAGGGGGACTTTCCGGTGGACCTCCTTCCCGCCTACCTGAGGCCCCTTAGGGAGATGCTCCTTCCCCCTTCGCAGGAGACCCTGGCCCGAAGCGCCCTCGGGGAGGTGTGCGAGGTGGGGCGGATCAAGCTGAAGCCGGGGTATTATTTCGTCATGGGGGATAACCGCACCTTAGGAGGCTCGGAGGACTCCCGGACCTTTGGCCCCATCTCCGTGGAGAGGATCGCCGGGCGGGCGAGCTTCGTGTGGTGGCCCGTCTTCGTGCGGGAGGAAGGGGGCTTGCGCCTGAACCTCCGTAGGCTTTCCCCCCCTGAGGCCTACCGGCTAGAGTAGGACCGCCACGATGAGCCGCCCGGGCCCGTGGACCCCCTTCACCATCACCTGGCCGATGTCGGCGCTTTTGGAAGGCCCGGAGTGGAGGCCTAAGGCGCTGGGGAGGCTTTGGAGGTCCTGGAGGGCCTCGAGGAGGCTCCCGTAGACCCTTCCCGCTTCCACGAAGACCAGGTGGGTGGGGGGAAGGAGGTGGACCCTTCGGCCCTCCTCGCTGGAAAGGGCCACGCTCCCCGTTTCCGCCACAGCGAAGAGGGCCCAGGAGACCCCCAAGGGGGCTTCCTCCGGGGGTAGCTCGGGGAGGGGGGGCCTGAGGTCCTGGGGGAGGGTTTTGCCGAAGGTGGCCCCGGGAAGCCCCTCGGCGAGGCGTTGGGCGAAGGCTTTGGCCTCTTCCCGGGGAAGCTTCATGGCTTCGGCCCCGTTTTCCTCTAGGCGCCTCAGGAGGAGGTCCACGGGGTCCTCGGCGAGGGGGGTGTGGGGATGCTCGGGGAGAAGGGCCTTGGGCCTCTCCTTGAGGGCCCGTCGCACCCGGGCGAGGATCCTGGTCCTAGCCTCCACGCTCCACCTCCTTCCAGAGCTCGTGGAAGGGCTTGGGGCTTGGCTTTAAGGGGCCCCTTCCCTCCGTCCAGGCCCTGAGGAGGGGGAGGAGGTCCTGGGGGAGGGGGAGGCCCCTTAGGGCCTTGGAGAAGAGGCGGTAAAGGGCGGGGCTTTCCATGACCTTGCGGAAGGCCTTCATGGCCGCTTTTTCCCAGGAGGGGGTGAGGCCCTCCGCCACCGCCCGGTGCCGCCAGGTGAGGAGGAGCTTGGGGATGGGGATCAGGACGGGGCAGGCCTCGAGGCAGGCCCCGCAGAGGCTGGAGGCGTAGGGCAGGGGGTAGGCCTCCTCCAAGGAGAGAAGCCCGGGGTCCAAAACGGCCCCGATGGGCCCCGAGTAGACGTAGCCGTAGGGGTGCCCCCCAGTCTGGCGGTAGACGGGGCAGGCGTTGAGGCAGGCCCCGCAGCGGAGGCACCTCAGGGTCTCCCAGGCCTCGGGGTCGGCGAGGAGGGCGGTGCGGCCGTTGTCCACCAGGACCACGTGGACCTCCTCGGGACCTTCCTCCCCTTCCCTGGCGGGGCCTTGGATCAGGGAGACGAAGGTGGCGAGGCGCTGCCCCGTGGCCGCCCGGGCGGTGAGGGGAAGGAAGAGGGCCAAATCCTGAAACCGGGGAAGGAGCTTTTCTATCCCCACGAAGGCCACGTGCACCTTGGGGAGAGAGGTGGAAAGGCGGATATTTCCCTCGTTCTCCATGAGGGCCAGGGTGCCGGTCTCCGCCACCAGGAAGTTGGCCCCGCTAATGCCAAGCTCCGCCGTGAGGAAGGCCTCCCTTAGGACTTTGCGGGCCACCTGGGCCAGGGCCTCAGGGGGGGCGTCCAAGGGGGTGCCGAAGCGCTCGTGGAAAAGCCTCTGGATCTCCTCTAGGGAGAGGTGGATGGCGGGGCCCACAATGTGGCTTGGGGGCTCGCCCAGAAGCTGGATCAGGTACTCCCCGAGGTCGGTCTCGTAGACCTCCACCCCCAGGGATTCCAAAAGGGGGTTCACCCCAAGCTCTTCGGTGAGCATGCTCTTGGCCTTGACCGCCCGCCTCACCCCGTGCCTTTGGACCACCTCCCTTAGGACCCGGTGGGCGTCCTCGAGGGTCTCCGCCCAGTGGACCTGGACCCCGTTTTCCCGAAGGCGCCTTTCCGCAAGCTCCAGGTAGTGGTCCAGGTGGCTTAGGACGTGGTCCTTCACCGCCTTGGCCCTTTCCCGCCAGGCCCCGATGGACACTTCCCCGTAGGCTCTCAGGCGGTTCCTCTCAAAGTGGAGGGTAGCCCCGGTGACCGCTTCCCGCACCCCGGGCTTTTCCCGAAGGAGCCTCGCCGCCTCCTTGGGGTAGAGCTTGGCCTTAGCCCGCATACGCCTCCCAAAGAAGGGTGGCCAGGGGGGCCACCCGGATCCCTTGGCCCTTCTTGGCCATGCGCCCTGCCAGGTGGAGGAGGCAGCCCGCGTCCGTGGAGGTGAGGACCTCGGCCTTGGGCAGGGTGGCGAGCTTCCGGTCCGCCATGGCCAAGGAGACCTCGGGGAGCTTCACCGAGAAAAGCCCCCCGAAGCCGCAGCACTCCTCCGCCGCCTCCCAGGGGAGAACCTCGGCCCCGGCGTTTTTGAGGAGGAGAAGGGGCTCCTCCCGCACCCCGAGCTCCCTTAGGGCGTGGCAGCCGGGGTGGTAGGCCACCTTCCTCCCTTTAAGCCCCTCCCCGAGCTTCTCCACCCCGAGAACCCGCACCAGGAACTGGGAAAGCTCAAAGGTCTTCTCCGCCATGGCCAAAGCCTTCCGGTTTCCCGGAAGGAGCTCGGGATAGTGGTTTTTCACCATGCTGGTGCAGCTTCCCGAGGGTAGGACCACGTACTCCGCCTCCTCAAAGACCTCGAGGGTCCTTTTGGCCAGGGGCCTCGCCTCGTCCCAGTACCCGGCGTTGAAGGCGGGCTGGCCGCAGCAGGTCTGGCCCTGGGGGAAGTCCACCTCCACCCCCAAGGCCCTGAGGAGCCGCACCGCCGCCACCCCGGCCTCCGCGTAGAACTGGTCCGCCAGGCAGGTGATGAAAAGGGCCACGCGCATCTGCCCACAGGATACTCCCTTTTTCCCTTGGACTGGGTCTATTCCTCGGGAAGAAGGGGGAGGCGCACCCGGAAGACCGTGCGGCCGGGCTGGCTTTCCACCTCTATCTCCCCGCCGTGGGCCTTGGCGATGGCGTGGGCGATGGCGAGGCCGAGCCCCGTGCCCCCCCCGGGCCCCCGGGCGAAGCGCTGGAAGAGGCGGGGGAGGAGGTCTTGGGGGATCCCGGGGCCTTGGTCCTCCACCTCCAAAAGGGCCCAGTCCCCCTCTCGGCGAAGCCGCACCCCAACCCCTTCCTTCCCGGCGGCCCGCACCCCGTTGGCGATGAGGTTGCGCAAAAGCTGCAAAAGCCGGTCCGGGTCCCCCAGGACCTCCAGGGCCTCCCCCTGGAAGCCCACCCCCTGCTCCCGGACCGCCTCCTCTGCCAGGGCCTTGAGGTCCACGATGAAGAGGTTGAGGCTCCGCTCCGCCTCTCCCCGGGCCAGGGCCAGGAGGTCCTCCACCAGGCGGCGCATCCTTTCGGCGGTCCTCTGGGCGGTGGCCAGGGCCTCGAGGTCTTGGGGGTTCCGCCTTAAGCGGTCCAGATGGCCCAGGAGGACGGTGAGGGGAGTCCTTAGCTCGTGGCTCACCTCGGCCAGAAAGGCCCGCTCCCGCTCCTTGGCCTCCTTTAGGGCTCGGAGGAGGGCGTTCACCGCCTCCACCATGCGGCCGAACTCGTCCTTGGGGAGGCTTAAGGGAATGGGGTCTAGGCGCTCGGGGCTTCGGGCGGCGATGGCCTGGGCGGCGGCCTCGAGGGGGCGGGCCGCGAACCGGGCGGCCAGGTAAAGGAGGCCCGTGCCCAAGGGAAAGAGGAGAAGAAAAGCCTCTAAAAGAGCCTGGCGAAGGGCGAAGAGGGCCTCCTCCACGGGGGCGGTGTCCGCGGTGAGGGCGAGGAGGCCCAAGGGGGTGCGAACGAGGGCGGCGGCGAAGCCCTCCTGCCAGAAGACCCTAGGCGCTTCCCTCGCCCTTTGGAGGAGCGGGGGAGGCAGGCGGTGGCGGGGCTCGGTGAGGATCAGGGGCTCCCCGTCCTCCCGGTAGAGGTGCAGGAAGACCCCCCCGGTGGTGAGGAGAAGGCCCGCCCGGCCCTGGCGGTAGGCCTCCGCCACCTTGGCGGCGTCCTGGAGGAGGGTGGCCTCGAGGCGCTCCCTGAGGCTTCCTTCCACCCGCCTTCCCGCCAGGTAAAGGCTTGCGGAGAGGAGGAGGAGCCAAAGGAAGCCGAACCCTAAGAAGAGGCGGGAACGGAAGCTAAGGGGCATCCCCCTAGCCTTCCTCCTCTCCCCGGCCCGGGCGCACGGCGTAGCCCACCCCCCGGACCGTGCGCAGGTACCCGTAGGCCCCCACCTCCCGCAGCTTGGCCCGTAGGTTGGCCATGTGGACGTCCAGGACGTTGGAGTCCTTGCCGAGGGGCCTGCCCCAGATCCTCTCCTCAATCTCCAGGCGGGGGAAGACCCGGCCCGGGCGGCTCATGAGGAGGTGGAGGAGGTCAAACTCCTTGGGGGAGAGGCGCACCTCTTCCCCGGCGAAGAAGACCTGCCGCCGCCTGGGGTAAAGCTCCAGCCGCCCCACCGATAGGACCTCGCTCCCCTCCTTGTGCCGGAGCTGCACCTGGATCCGGGCCAAGAGCTCGGCGGGGTGGAAGGGCTTCACCAGGTAGTCGTCGGCCCCCTCGGAGAGGAGCCCCACCTTGCGCTCCACCGCATCTTGGGCGGTGAGGACCAGGATGGGGGTGTCGTCCGTGGCCCGGATCCTGCGGGCCACCTCGGCCCCGTCCAGGTCGGGCAGGCCCAGGTCCAGGACCACCAGGTCGGGCTTGCCTTCCCGGTGGCGGATCAGGCCTTCCATGCCGGTTTTGGCCCACTCCACCTGGAAGCCCGCCTCCTTAAGCTCCAGCTCCACCAGGCGGGCCACCTCGGGGTCGTCTTCTATGAGAAGGATCTGCTTCATGGCCAAAACCTTTCCGGAAGGACGAGGCGGTAGAGAAGGAGGAGTTCCCTTAGGCTCCACCGCTCCCTTCCCTGAAGGAGCCAGACATCCCCTCGGTCGGCGATCCCCTGGAAGGCCTGGGGCCCTCCCCCGGGGAGGACGAGGAGGAGGCGCACCTCCTGCCCGGGCCGGGGGGGTAGGGGTTGGGAAAGGGGAACCAGGCGCCCCCTTTCCACCCGCCAGGCCCCGTGGAGGGTGCGGAGGTCGGGGGAAAGGAGCCGGATCTCCGTCCCCTCGGGTAGGGAGGGGCCGAAAAGGGGGGGTGGGGCGGCCCAGGCCAGGCCCAGGAGGAGGAAAAGGCAAAGCCCTAGGCGCATCGCCCCCATTCTAGCGGGCCTCCTCCGGGCTTCGTGGGAGGGAGGTTAAGGGGCCTTGGGGTTTTTCGGGGAGGAGGAACCCCGCCGAGACCACGTACTTCAGGGCCTCTTCCACGCTGATCTCCAGGGGGATGACCTCCTCCGAGGGCACCAGGATCACCATGCCGCTTGCGGGCACGGGGCTGGTGGGTACCAGGACGGCGGTGTACCCCTCGGGCAAAGGGGGAAGCCTGCGGTTCACGGGCTGGACCACGAAGCAAAGGGTGTAAAGGCCCCGCCTCGGGTACTCTATGACCGCCGCCCGGCTGAACTTCACCTCCTGTTGGCCGAAGAGGGTGTGGGCGATCTGCTGAACGGCCTTGTAGATGTCCCGCACCAGGGGAAGGAGGAGGAGGGAGCGCTCCAAGGACTGGAGAAGCCTCCGCCCCAGGTAGTTTTCCGCCAGGGTGCCCACCAGGTAGATAAGGACCGCGGCCAGGAAAAGGCCCACGAAGGGGAGGAGGGGTTGGTAGGGCCGGGGCACCTCCAGGTCCAAAAGCCGCAGGAAGGCCTGGATGTACCCCCCGGAGTAAGTGTAGACCCAGCCCAGGAAGTAGAGGGTGACCAGCAGGGGAAGAAGGGTGATGAGCCCCGTGAGAAAACGCTGGCGGAGGCGCATGGTTTTTAGTTTACGCCATGGCCTCCGCCTAGGCCCTAGCGGCCTTCGCCCCGGCTTTCCGCCAGCTCCTTGAGGCCCTTTAGGTCCTTGAGGAGGATCTTCCCGTAGCCGGAGCGGATGTACCCCTCCCGGGCGAGCTCCCCGATGACCTTGGTGACCGTCTCCCGCACGCTCCCCACGGCGGCGGCCAGCTCGTCGTGGGTGGCCCGGAGGACCAGGCCCTCCTCTTCTTCCTTGGCCAGGGGGGTTTCCGCAAGCTCCAGGAGGGCTGCCGCCATGCGGTTCTTCAAGCGCTGGGTGGCCAGGCGCTCAATGCGCCGGTAGGACTCGGAGAGGGCCTGGGCCAGGTGGGCCACCAGCTCCAGGAGGGTTTCCGGGTCGGGCTCGGCTAGGGGCTCGGCCACCACCTCGGTCACCGCCTCGGCGAAGTAGGTGCGCTCGGTGCCGGAGAGGGCTTCCTCCCCGAAGTACCCCCCGGGGCGTACCAGGCGGAGGGTGAGGGCGTTCCCCTCCTCGTCCACCGCCTCGAGGCGCACCAGGCCCTCCACCACCCGGAAGACCCGGTCCTTGGGGCCCGGCACCCCGGGGTAGAGAATGACCTCGCCGGGCTTGAAGCTTACGGTCTCGCGGGCCTTGGTCATGGCGTCCTCCTCACCCCCAGGCTAGCACGGGGGCGGGATTTTGTAAACCTTTGGGTTGCAAAAATCCTACCCGCCCAAAGGGCGCTTCCGGGCCACGGGCAGGAGGCGGTCCGTGGCGATCTCGGGGGTCTCGCCCCGCTCCTTAGCCCTCTCCGCTTCCAGGGCCGCCCAGAAGAGGGCCATCTCCCAGACGGCCCGGAGGCGTTCCTCTAGGGGCACTTCCCGCCACTCGGCCCGGTCGTCGGGGGGGGCCTCGAGGGGAAAGCGGCGGGCGATGGGGGGGATCTTTCTCATGGCCCTAGCTCCCCACGGGCCGGCCGAAGGCCCGCTTCAGGGTCTTGAAGTCCTCGGGGTGAACCACGTAGACCTTGACTCCCTCCACCTCCCGTTCCAGGGCCCGAAGAAGCGGCGGATGGCGGCGAGGACCCTATCCGCCTCCTTGGCGTCCACCCAGAGGTCCAGGTCCTTGGTGAACCGGGACCTTCCGAAGAAGGCCAGGGCGTACCCCCCGATGACCAAAAACCGGGCCCCTTCCTGGTGGAGGGCCCGGAGGAAGTCCCGCATGTCCTGGGTCATCCCGTGTTCTCCCGGAGCCAGGCCAGGTAGGGCCCGTGCCCCTCGGCGATGGGGAGGGCCACGATCTCGGGGACGGTGTAGGGGTGGAGGGCCTGGACCCGCTCCCGGAGCCTGGGGAAGGCGTGGGTGGTGGTCTTGACGATGAGGAGGAGTTCTTTATCCTCCACCACCTCCCCCTGCCAGCGGTAAATGGAGGTGAGGCCGGGGACGATGTTCACGCAGGCGGCCAGGCGCTCCTCCACCAGGGCCTTGGCGATGGTCCTCGCCACCTCCTCGCTGGGCACCGTGATGAGCACGACCTCTTCCATCACTTTTCCTCCTCCACCACAAAGGCGCTCGCCACCTCGTCGTCCTCGGGGAGATTCATCACCTTGACCCCGGCGGTGGGGCGGGAGTACTGCCGGATCTCGGCCACGGGGGTGCGGATGGCGAGGCCCTTGCGGGAGAGGACCAAGAGGTCCTCCCCGCCCCGGACCTTGAGCAGGGCGGCGAGCCTCCCCACCTTGGGGGAGACGGCGTAGGTGATGACCCCCATCCCGCCCCGGCCCTGGAGGGGGTACTCGGAAAGGGGCGTGCGCTTGCCGTAGCCTCGGGTGCTCACGGAGAGGAGGTCCACCATCTCCCCAGGTTTCACCACCACCAGGGAAACCACGCGGTCTTCGGGCTTCTTGAAGCGGATGCCGATGACCCCCTGGCTGTCCCGGCCCGTGGCCCGCACCTCCTCCAGGGGGAAGCGGATGGCCTGGCCCTCGGCGGTGGCCAGGATGGCCTCATCCTCGAGGTCGGAGAGGGCGACCCCCACCAGGCGGTCCCCCTCCTGAAGCCTTATGGCGATAAGCCCCGCCTGGCCCAGGTTCTGGTACTCCTTGAGGGCGGTGCGCTTGATGAGGCCCTGCTCCGTGGCGAAGACCAAGAAGCCCTCCCCGTCCAAGCCCCGCACGGAGAGGAGGGCGGCCACCTCCTCGTCCTCGGCGAGGGGGAGGAGGCTTTTCACGTGGACCCCCCGGGCCTGGCGGCCCAGCTCAGGAAGCTCGTAGACCTTGAGCCGGTAGACCCGGCCCCGGTTGGTGAAGAGGAGGAGGTCGTCGTGGGCGTCGGCCACGAAGACCTGGGTGGCCTCGTCCTCCTCCTTGGTCTTCCCGGCCAAAAGGCCCTTCCCCCCCCGCCCCTGGGCCCGGTAGCCCTCCAGGGGGAGGCGCTTGAGGAAGCCTTGGGCGGTGAGGGTGATGACCATGGGCTCGTCCTCAATGAGGTCCTCGGGGTTGAAGTTCTCCTCAAACTCGGTGATGAGGGTGCGCCTGGGGTCCCCGTACTTCTCCTTGACCCGGAGGAGGTCGGCCTTGACCTCGGCCAGGAGGCGGGCCTCGTCCTCGAGGATCGCTCTCAGGCGGGCGATCTCCTCCATGAGCCCCCGGTACTCTTCCAGAAGCTTCTCCCGCTCCAGGGCCACCAGGCGCTGGAGGCGCATGTCCAGGATGGCCTGGGCCTGGACCTCGGTGAGGCCAAAGCGCTCCATGAGGGCGGCGCGGGCCTTGGGGGCGTCCTCGGAGCCGCGGATCAGGGCGATGACCTCGTCAATGTGATCCAGGGCGATGAGGAGGCCCTCCAGGACGTGGGCTCTTTCCTCGGCCTTCTTCAGCTCAAAGAGGCTTTTCCGCCGCAGGACCTCCTTCCGGTGGTCCAGGTAGTGGCGCATGAGGTCCAGGAGGGAAAGGACCTTGGGCTCCCCGTCCACGATGGCCAGGAGGTTCACCGTGAAGGAGGTCTGCAGGGCGGTGTGCTTGTAGAGCTGGTTCAGGACCACCTGGGGGTTGGCCCCCCGCTTGAGCTCAATGGCGATCCTAAGGCCCTGGCGGTCGGACTCGTCCCGCAGGGCCACGATGTCCTCAATTTTCTTGGCCTTGACCAGGGCGGCGATCTGGGCGATGAGGCTCGCCTTGTTCACCTGGTAGGGGATCTCCGTGACCACCAAGACGGGCCTTTGCCCCTTTTCCTCCACCCGCACCTTGGCCCGCACCTTGAGGCTTCCCCGGCCGGTGGCGTAGGCCTCCTTGATGCCCTTCCGGGAAAGCTTCCCCCCCGTGGGGAAGTCGGGGCCGGGGAGGTGGCGCATCACCTCCTCCAGGGTGATCGTGGGGTTCTCAATCATGGCCACCAGGGCGTCCACCACCTCGGCGAGGTTGTGGGGCGGGAGGCTTGTGGCCATGCCCACGGCGATGCCGCTCGCCCCGTTCACCAGGAGGTTGGGGATGGCGGCGGGCAGGACCTCGGGCTCCTTGAGGGAGCCGTCGTAGTTGGGGCGGAAGTCCACCGTCTCCTTGTCAATGTCCAAAAGCATCTCCGCCCCGATGGGGGAAAGCCTCGCCTCGGTGTAGCGCTGGGCGGCGGGGGGGTCGCCGTCTATGGAGCCGAAGTTCCCCTGGCCGTCCATGAGGGGGTAGCGGAGGTTCCAGGGCTGGGCCAGGCGCACCAGGGCCTCGTAGATGGCGGCGTCCCCGTGGGGGTGGTACTTGCCCATGACCTCGCCCACGATCTTGGCGCTTTTCACGTGCTTGCGGTTGGGCAAGACCCCCTCCTGGTAGGCGCCGAAGAGGATCCGCCTCTGGACCGGCTTGAGCCCGTCCCGCACGTCGGGCAGGGCCCGGTCCACGATGACGGACATGGCGTAGTTGATGAAGCTTTGCTTGAGTTCCTCGGTGATCTCTACCGGAAGGATCTGGGCCATAGTCTCCTCGTTGGGCGAAGCAACGCCTTTGCCCAGTATACCACGTTAGGGCACGGCTTTGGCCTCGGGGGGACGCTTGTTTTTTAAACGAGCTCTATATTTTCGGAATCGGGCACCCTTCCTAGACGCCCCTTGGTTTTGGCGCTGAGAGCGCCCTTGGGCGCTTAGCCTCCTACCTCGAGGGTCTCCGCCAGGTAGAGAAGGGCCAGCTTGTAGGAGAGGATGCCGAAGCCGGAGATGATCCCCCGGCAGGCCCCGGCGGTGACCGAGTGCTGGCGGAAGGGCTCGCGGGCGTGGAGGTTGGTGAGGTGGACCTCCACCACGGGGAGGGGCTGGGCCCGGATGGCGTCTAAGAGGGCGTAGGAGTAGTGGGTGAGGGCCCCGGGGTTGAGGACGATCCCCAGGAAACCCTCCTGGTGGGCCTGCTGGACCCACTCCACCAGCTGGCCCTCGTAGTTGGTCTGGCGGAAGGCCACCCCAAGGCCAAGCTCCGCCCCCCAGGCCTCGCAGAGGGATTCCAGCTCCTCGAGGGTGGTGTGGCCGTAGAGGTGGGGCTCCCGGGTGCCCAGGAGGTTCAGGTTGGGGCCGTTCAGGATCAGGACCATGGCAGATCCTTGCCCAGGATACTAAAGGCGAAGGAGGGAGAGGACCTCCACGTGGTGGGTGAAGGGGAAGAAATCGTAGGGGCGGGCGAAGGCGAGGCGGTAGCCCCCCTGGACCAGGGCCCCCACGTCCCGCGCCCAGGTGGCGGGGTCGCAGGACACGTAGAGGATCTCCCGGGGCCGGGCCTTAAGGAGGTAGGCCCGCACCTCGGGGGCAAGGCCCGAGCGGGGCGGGTCCACCACCACCAGGTCAAAGGCGCCCAAGGCCTCGGCCTTGCGGGCGTCCGTGCGGAGGAAGCGGACGTTCTCCACGCCGAGGCGCTTCCGGTCCATCTCCCCCCGGCGCACCGCCTCCTTGCTGATCTCCACCGCCACCACCTCCTGGTAGCGGGGGGCGAGGAGGAGGGAGAGGAGGCCGCTTCCCGCGTAGAGCTCCAGGGCCCGCCTTCCCCCCGCTACTAGCGTGCGGGCCTCCTCCAGGAGGGCCCCCGCCGCCAGGGGGTTCACCTGGCTGAAGCTTTCCAGGCTCACCGTGGCCTTTAGAGGGCCGAAGGCCTCGAGGAGGGTGCGCTCCCCGGCGAGGGGCGTGACCCTTCCCCGAAAGCGCCCCTTGGGGGAGGGCTCGGCCCAGACCACCCCGGCGAACCCCTCCTTCACCAGGGCCTTGGCGGGGCGCTTCAAGGCCTCGGGGCTTCCCCCGATGAGGCCGAGGAGGACCTTGCCCTCTAGGAGGCTTCCCCTGAGGGCCACCTCCTCCACGGGCAAGGGCCAAAGCTTCAGCACCCCGAAGGCCCAGGCCAGGGGCTCGGCCAGGAGGGGGTCTTCCTCTAAGGGGTGGAGGGCGTGGCTTTCCGGCAGGCGGTAGGCCAGGCCCCCCAAGGGGTGGCGGGCGTACTGGGCGGCGGTGCGGTAGGCGAGGGGCCTGGGGGAGGGTTGAATGGGGGCCAGGGGGGCCTCCAGCTTGGCGATCCGCTCCAGGGCGTCCCGGACCAGGCCTTCCTTGAGGGGGAGCTGGGCCTCGTAGGCCAGGGGCAGGTCCGCCGAGGGGGGAAGGGGCTTAGGGTAGCGGGCGGGGTGGGGCTCTAGGATCTCGGGGGCCTCCAGGAAGAGAGCCCCCTTTTGCCGCTTGGGCTCCCCCCGCACCAGCTCCCCGGGGAGGGCCCCCTTCACCAGGACCACCCCCCTTTCGGTGCGGGCCAGGCCGTACCCCCCGGGTACCAGTTTCTCCACGCGAAAGGTCAGCACGCCTCTACCCTAGCCCCTTTGGCGCTATGATGGAAGGGTGATCCGGGTTCTTCTGGCGGACGACCACGCCCTTTTCCGCCAGGGGCTGAAAAGCCTTCTGGAGGCGGAGGGGGACTTCCGGGTGGTGGGGGAGGCCAAGGACGGGTGGGAAGCGCTCAGGTATGCCCTGGAGACCAAGCCCGACGTGATCCTCATGGACATCCAGATGCCAGGCCTGGACGGGGTGCAGGCCACCCAGGCCATCCTCCGGGAGTGGCCCCAGGCCAAGGTCATCATCCTCACCATGTACCGCCAGGATGTCTATGTCTTTGAAGCGGTGAAGGCGGGGGCCCGGGGCTACCTCCTGAAGGACGCCGACGCCAGCGAACTCATCGGGGCCATCCGCCGGGTTCACGCCGGGGAGGTCCTTCTGGATGCGGAGCTTGCGGGCCACATCATCCAGGACTTCCGGGCCAAGAAGGAGGCCCGGGCCCCCATGCACGCCGAGCTTTCCGAGCGGGAGGTGCAGATCCTCAGGCTGGTGGCCCAGGGGTACACCAACCTGGAGATCGCCGCCGAGCTCGGCCTTTCGGAGAAGACGGTGCGCAACCGCCTTTCCGAGATCTTCCAGAAGCTTCACCTCAATAACCGCACCCAGGCCGCCCTTTACGCCATCCGCGAGGGGCTGGCCCAGCCCGAGCCCGAGGAGTAGGTGGACCCCGTAAGGCACCTCCTGGAACTCGCCCCCCTTTCCGAGGAGGGGCGCGCCCGGTACGTGGCCCGCCACCTGGCGGGGGCCCGGCGGGACGGGGTGGGAAACGTCTTCGCCGGGGAAGGGGAGGTGTTGCTCCTCGCCCACCTGGACTCGGTCTTTCCCCCTGGGCCTTGGCGCTTTCAGGGGGAGCGGCTCTACGGCCCCGGGGTGGGGGACAACGCCAGCGGCGTGGCCGTCCTCCTCTCCCTGCCGGAGTTGCCCGGGGTGGTGCGGGGCTTCACCGTGGGGGAGGAGGGCCTTGGCAACCTGAAGGGGGCGCGGGCCCTGGTGGCCGCCTTAGGGCCCAAGGTGGTGGTGGCCGTGGACGGCTACCTCCCGGGGGTTGTGGACCGGGCCTTGGGCTCGGTGCGCTTCCGGGTGCGCTTCCTGGGCCCCGGGGGGCACGCCTGGGGGGACCGGGGCGCCCCTAACCCGGTCTTCGCCCTGGCCGAGGGGTTAAGGGTTTTGGAGCGCCGGGTGGCGGGGCGGGAGGGGGTGAGCTTAAACGCCGCGGGGCTTCGGAGCGGAGAGGCGGTGAACGCCATACCCCAGGAGGCCTCGGCCCTTCTGGAGCTTCGGGCCCTGGACCCAGGGGCCCTGGAGGCCCTTTGGCGGGAGGCCCGGGCGGACCTGGAGGAGGTGGCCCGCCGCTACCGGGTGGGTCTTGGCCTCGAGGTCCTGGGCCAAAGGCCCGCGGGGAGCACCTTCACCCCCAGGCTTAGGGCGGCGGCCGAGGAGGCCTTGAGGGCCATCGGGGAGAGGCCCCTCTTCCAGGCGGCCTCCACCGACGCCAGCGCTGGGGTGGAGCGGGGGATCCCCGCCCTGGCCCTTGGGGTCTACCGCGGGGGTGGGGCCCACACCCCGGAGGAGTGGGTTCTTCCCAAGAGCCTTTGGGAGGGGAGGCGGGTCCTCCTCGCCTTTCTCAAGGCCCTTGGCGTAGGATAGGGCGTATGCGCGTGGGCTTGGTGCAGGGCTTCCTTTCCCGCCGTTATTTGGGCTTTTGGGAAGCCTATCTGGAGGCTTTGGGGGTGGAGGTGGTCCGGGCCAACACACCTCCCTCCCCGGTCCCCTTCTGCCTCCCCGTCCAAGGGCTCCTCGCCCAGGTGGAGGCCCTCAAGGAAAGGGGCGTGGACTACCTCCTCCTTCCCGACCTCCAGGACGGGGTGGAGTCGGAAAAGGGGGGTGGGCAGTGCCCCTGGCTTTTGGACCTGGAGGCCGCCCTCCTCCGCTACTTCCCGGGGCTTCCCCCGGTGCTTAAGGTCCCGGCGGAGCTTTCCGAGCGGGTCTTGGGCCGGGCGGGGGAGGTGGGGCAGATCCTCACCCAAAACCCCATGCTGGTGGGGCGGGCCCTGGACCGGGTGCGCTACCTCCTCAAGCCCCCTCCTCCCCTCAAGACCCCCCAGGGAAGCGTGGGGATCGTGGCCCAGCCCTACCTCCTCGAGGACGAGGCCTTCCGGGAGGAGGTGGCCAAGGCCCTAGCCCGGGTGGACCTTTTGCCCTACTTCCCCGACCTGCCCCCCGAGAAGTTGCGGGAGGAGGGGGACCGGCTTTTGCCCATGGACCTTCCCACGGACCGGGAGCTTGTGGGCATGGTCCACTACCTCCACCGCCTGGGCCGGGTGAAGGGGCTTCTCCTGGTGGTCTCCTACGCCTGTCCTCCCATCCCCGGCCTCCTCCGCCGCGCCGCCCGGAGGCTTACCAAGCCCCACCGCCTGGTCACCTTGGGGGAGGACTGGAGCGAGGCCCTTCTGGGCTTAAAGGCGGAGATGGAAGGGGGCGGGGCGCGCTAAACTGGGGTTATGACCGGGCGGTCAGTCTCGCCCCTCCCGCGGCTTTGGCCCTTCCTTAGGCCCTACCTTTTCCGCTACGCCCTTGGGGTCCTGCTGGGCCTTTTCTCCATCGGCTTCTTTGTCCTCTCCCCCTACTTTTTGCGCCTGGCGGTGGACGCGGTGGCCCAAGGGGAGCCTTTCGGGCGCTACGCCCTCCTTCTGGTGGGCTCCTCGGCCCTCTCTGCCCTCCTTTCCTACCTCATGCGGCGCCTTTCCGTGGTGGCGAGCCGAAGGGTGGAGTACGAGCTGAGGAAAACCCTCTTTCACCACCTCCTCCTTCTGGACCGGTCCTTCTACCAGAGGACCCGGGTGGGGGACCTGATGAACCGCCTGAACACTGACCTCTCCGCCGTGCGGGAGATGGTGGGCCCGGGGATCCTCATGGGGAGCCGGCTTTCCTTTTTGGTCCTCCTGGCCTTTCTCTCCATGTACGCCGTGAACCTCCGCCTGGCCTTTTACCTCACCCTTCTCCTCCCCTTGATCGGCGTGGCGGTCTTCTTCCTCCTGCGCCTCGTGGACCGCCGCTACCGGGAGGCCCAGGAGGCCTTTGACCGGATCAGCACCTTGGCCCAGGAGGCCTTTAGCGGCATCCGGGTGGTGAAGGGCTACGCCCTCGAGGCCCGGATGCTCTCCCGCTTCCAGGCCTTGAACCAGGTTTACGTGGCCAAAAGCCTAGCCCTGGCCCGGGTGGAGGGGCCCATGCACGCCCTTTTGGGGTTTCTCATGGGCTTCGCCTTCCTCACGGTCTTGTGGGTGGGCGGAGGGATGGTGGTCCGGGGGGAGATGAGCGTGGGGGAGCTGGTCCAGTTCAACGCCTATTTGGCCCAGCTCACCTGGCCGATCCTGGGGCTTGGGTGGGTCCTGGCCCTTTACCAAAGGGGCCTCACCAGCCTGAGGCGGCTTTGGGAACTCCTGGACGAAAGCCCGCGCATCCGCGACCAGGATCCCTTGCCCCTGGCCCCCGAGGACCTCACGGGGGAGGTGCGCTTTGAGGGGGTGGGGCTACGCCTTGGGGGAAGGTGGGTGCTTAAGGGGCTCACCCTCACCGTGCCCGAGGGCATGACCCTGGGGATCACCGGGCGGACGGGCTCTGGGAAAAGCCTTTTGGCCGCGCTGGTGCCGAGGCTTTTGGACCCCACGGAGGGCAGGGTCTACGTGGGGGGGTACCCCGTGGAACGGATCCCTTTGGCCACCTTGCGGAAGGCGGTGGGGGTGGTGCCCCAGGAGCCCTTCCTCTTCAGCGAAACCCTTAAGGAGAACATCGCCTTCGGCCTGGACGAGCCGGACCCCGAGCGGGTGGCGTGGGCGGCCCGGCTCGCCGGCATCCACGAGGAGATCCTCTCCTTCCCCAAGGGGTACGAGACCCTTTTGGGGGAGCGGGGGGTGACCCTTTCCGGGGGGCAGCGGCAGCGGGTGGCCTTGGCCCGGGCCCTGGCCAAAAGGCCTAAGATTCTCATCCTGGACGACGCCCTAAGCGCCGTGGACACGGAAACCGAGGCCCGGATTCTCCAGAGCCTGAAGACGGTTCTGGGGCGGCAGACCACCTTCCTCATCTCCCACCGCACCGCCACCCTGCGCCACGCCGACTGGATCATCGTCTTGGACGGGGGAAGGATCGTGGAGGAGGGGACCCACGAGCACCTCCTAAAGGCCGGGGGCCTTTACGCGGAGATGGACCGCATCCAGCGGATGGAGGTGGAGGAATGAGGGAGGAGGACGCCTACACCAAGGCCTTTGACCGGGAGCTCTTCGCCCGCATCCTGGCCTATGTCCGCCCCTACCGGTTTTGGGTGGGGCTCGCCCTCCTCTTTCTCCTCCTCACCACCCTCACCGCCGCCCTCACCCCCCTCTTCTTCAAGTGGGCCATTGACGAGGCCTTGGTGCCTAAGGAACCCAAGCCCCTCGCCGAGCGGTTCGCCCTCCTCCTTTGGGTGAGCCTGGGCTTTTTGCTGGTGCGGGGGGTGAACTTCGCCGCCACCTACGGCCAGACCTACCTCATCCAGTGGGTGGGGCAGCGGGTCCTCTTTGACCTGAGGAGCGCCCTCTTCGCCAAGCTCATGCGCCTCCACCCGGGGTTTTACGACCGGAACCCCGTGGGCCGCCTCATGACCCGGATCACCTCCGACGTGGACGCCATCAACCAGTTCATCACCGGGGGGCTTGTGGGGGTCATCGCCGACCTCTTCACCCTCTTGGGCCTTTTGGGCTTCATGTTCTTCCTCAACGCCAAGCTCACCCTGGTGGTCCTCCTGGTGACCCCCGTGCTCCTTTGGATCACCGCCTGGGTGCGCCGGGGTATGCGCCAGGCTTACCGGGAGATGCGCTTGAGGCTTGCCCGGGTGAACGCCGCCCTCCAGGAAAACCTCTCCGGGGTGGAGACCATCCAGCTTTTCGTGAAGGAAAAGGACCGGGAGGCCCGGTTTGACCGCCTGAGCTGGGACCTCTTCCGGGCCTGGGTGGAGATCGTCCGCTGGTTCGCCCTCTTCTTCCCCGTGGTGGGCTTCCTGGGGGATCTGGCGGTGGCGGGCCTCCTCTACTTTGGGGGCGGGGAGGTGGTGCGGGGGGTGGTCTCCCTGGGGCTTCTCGTGGCCTTCGTGGACTACACCCGCCAGCTCTTCCAGCCCCTCCAGGACCTCTCCGACAAGTTCAACCTCTTCCAGGGGGCCATGGCCAGCGCCGAAAGGATCTTCGGCGTCTTGGACACGGAGGAGGAGCTTAAAGACCCCGAGGACCCCAGGCCCATCGCCCGCTTCCGGGGGGAGGTAGAGTTCAAGGACGTCTGGCTCGCCTACACCCCCAAGGGGGTGGAGCCCGGGGAAGGGGACTGGGTCTTGAAGGGGGTTTCCTTCCACATCCGCCCCGGGGAGAAGGTGGCCCTGGTGGGGGCCACGGGGGCGGGGAAGACCAGCGTGGTGAGCCTCATCGCCCGCTTCTACGACCCCCAAAAGGGCCAGGTCCTCCTGGACGGGGAGGACGTGCGCCGCTACCGCCAGGAGGAGCTTAGGCGGCGCATCGCCATCGTCCTCCAGGACCCCTTCCTCTTCTCGGGGACGGTTCTGGACAACCTCCGCCTCTTTGACCCTTCCATCCCCGAGGAAAGGGTGGTGGAGGTGGCGAAGTTTTTGGGGGTGCACGAGGCGATCCTGCGCCTGCCCCAGGGGTACCACACCCCCTTGGGGGAGCGGGGGGCCGGGCTTTCCACGGGGGAGAAGCAGCTTCTCGCCCTGGTGCGGGCCCTTCTGGCAAGCCCCGATGTCCTCCTGATCCTGGACGAGGCCACCGCCAACGTGGACTCGGAGACGGAGAGGCGCCTTCAGGAGGCCCTCTACAAGGCCATGGAGGGGAGGACCTCCATCCTCATCGCCCACCGCCTCTCCACCATCCGCCGGGTGGACCGGATCCTGGTTTTCAAGAAGGGGCGCCTCGTGGAGGAGGGGACCCACGAGGCCCTCTTGGCCAAGGGGGGGTACTACGCCACCCTCTACCGCCTCCAGTACGCGGAGGAGGTATGACCTACGGGGAGGCCTTGGCCTGGCTTTACGCCCAGCGCCGCCGAGGGGAAAGGGGCCTTGGGCGGGTGCGGGCCCTTTTGGACCGGCTTGGAAACCCCGAAGGGGCCTTCCAAGCGGTTCACGTCCTGGGCACCAACGGCAAGGGGAGCGTGGTAGCCTACCTCGAGGCCGCCTTCCGCGCCTCAGGCCTCGCCTACGGGGCCTACACCAGCCCCCACCTTCTGGACTTCCGGGAGAGGATCCGCACCCACCTGGGCCTTATCCCCGAGGAGGAGGTGGCGCGCTTCGTGGCCTGGGCGAGGGAGGAGGCCTGGGCGGAGCCCCCCGGCTTCTTTGACCTGGCCACCGCCCTCGCCTTTCACCACTTCCGGGAAAGGGGCGTGGCCCTGGCGGCGGTGGAGGCCGGGGTAGGGGGGGAGAAGGACGCCACGAACGCCCTTTCCCGGGTGGTCCTCACCGTGCTCGCCAACGTGGGGGAGGACCACCTGGAGGCCCTTGGGGGAAGCCTTCAGGCGGTGGCCCGGGAGAAGGCGGGGGCCTTCCGGGAAGGGGTCCCCGTGGTCACGGGGGCGAGGGGGGTGGGCCTGGCGGTGGCCCGGGAGGTGGCGGCGAGGAGAGGGGCTCCCCTTTACGTCCTGGACCCAGAAGACCCCCTCTTCGCCCTTCCCGCCCCGCCTGGCCTCAAGGGGGCCTACCAGGAGGAAAACGCCCGGCTGGCGGCGGCCGCCTTGAGGCTTTTGGGCTTTCCCGAGGAGGCCATCGCCCAAGGCCTTAAGGAGGCCAAAAACCCCGGGCGCATGGAGCGCTTCCTTTGGGAGGGGGTGGAGGTCTACCTGGACGGGGCCCACAACCCCCCGGCGGCGGAGGCCTTGGCCCGGGAGTTCTGGGGCTACCACCTCGTCTTCGGGGCCTTTCCCCGCAAGGACGTGCGGGGGGTTTTGGCCCACCTTTTGCCCAAGGCGCAAAGCGTCCGCTACGCCCGGGCGGGGGAGGGGGCCTTGGGGCCCGAGCTGGGGACCCCCTTCTTTGAGGACCCCTGGGAAGCCCTCCTCCACGCGGTGGGAAGGGCCCGGGAGGACGGGCTTCCCGTCCTCTGCACGGGTTCTTTGTACCTGGTGGGGGCGCTAAGGGGGCGGCTTATTCCCTCTCCTCCGCCAGCACCCTCCCCTGGGGATCGGTGAAGATAACCCGCTGCACCTTCCTAAGCTCCAGGATCACGTAGGGGCTGGTGAGGGCCTGGGTGACGATGGCCCCCGGGGGAGGGGTGTGGAGGGCCAGGACCACCCGGGCGGTGCCCCCGGCGTAGGTGACCCCGGCCACCTCGAGGCGGTACCCCCCCGTGGGCTTAAGCCCCCAGAAGAAGGCGGCCACGCTCCGGGTCCGGAAGTCCACGCTGGGGGCCGGGGGCCGAGGAAGGCGGTTGCCCACGGCCAGGTTCCAGATCTCCAGGAAGCGGCTTGGACTGTTGGCCAAGAGGGCCTTGGGCGCTTCCTCCTGGTAAGCGGCGTTGCTGCCCCGGTCCAGGATACGGTAAAGGGTCTCGGGCGGGCTCACAATCTTCACTGGAAGGCCATACTGCACCTGTAGGGCGCCGAGGCGGTAGCCGTCGGGGGCGGGGTCCAGGGGGAGGGCCGGAAGGACGGGTTCGGCCAGTTCAAAGAGCGCCACCTGCCGCCCGCCCCGCCGGGCCAGAACCTCCCGGAGGACCACCTGGGTTTCCGGTCCGGTGAGGGCGTAGAGGTCCGGGGTCCGGTAGGTGGCGGGCTGGACCAGGGTGCGCCGCTCCCCTTCCTTGAGGCTTCCCGTGAGGCGCACCCAGCCCACCCCGTCGTAAAGCCAGGTGGCCCGGAGGTCGGCGAGGGCGCGCACCTCCACCAGGCTGCCCGAACCCCCCCGCACCGCCTGGGCCAAGGGCCTTAAGGCCGGTTTCGTCTCCCGGAGGAGGGGCTGGCCGTTCACCCATAGGGCTCCGGGCACGGCCCATAGGTTTTCCCCTTGGGGCCTTTCCAGCCTCAGGGTCTCCCGGCCCAGGCGCACCTCCCGGGGCTCCCCGTAGAAGTAGGTCCAGCGCTCCGTGGCCTCGGGGAAGAGAAGCTGCACCTCGGCCACCCGGTAGCCCGAGCCCTGGAGCACCTGGCAGGCGGAAAGGAGGGGGAAGAAAAGAAGGGCCAAAAGCGCCTTGCGCATGCCCCCATCTTACCCCAGGGGGAAGGGGGCGGTTTTTACCCTTCCTTTAGCGGCTCCGGGGGTCCAGGGCGTCCCGGAGGCCGTCCCCCAGGAGGTTGAAGGCGAGGACGGTGAGCATGATGAAAAGCCCGGGGAAGATCATGGTCCAGGGGGCGTTCATGGCGTAGCCCCCCTTGAAGCTGTCGGCGATCATGGCCCCCCACTCGGGGGCGGGGGGCTGGGCCCCAAGGCCCAGGAAGCCCAAGGCGGCGGCCTCGAGGGTGGCTGTCCCGATGGACAAGGTGGCCTGGACCACGAGGGGGGGCAGGGTGCCCGGGAGGATGTGCTTGAAGAGGATCCGGCCATTGCCCGCCCCCAGGGCGACGGCCGCCTGGACGAAGTCCTGCTCCCTGAGGGAGAGGACCATGGAGCGGGCCAGGCGGATATAAACCGGCACCTGGACGATGCCGATGGCCAGCATGGCGTTTTGCAGGCTGGGTCCCGAGACGGCCACGATGGCGATGGCCAAAAGGGTTCCCGGGAAGGCCAAAAGGAGGTCGGCGAGCCAGCCGATGAAAAGCTCCGTCCGGCCCCGGTAGAACCCGGCTAAGAGGCCGAGAAAGGTGCCCAGGAGGAGGCCGAGGCTCACCGACACCACCCCCACCTGCAAGGAGATCCGGCTCCCGTGAAGGACCCGGGTGAACACGTCCCGGCCCAGGTGGTCGGTGCCGAAGGGGTGCTCCAAGGAAGGGGGCTTGAGCCGGTTCAGGTAGTCCCGGTCGGTGCTGGGATCGTAGGGGAGGAGGAGGGGCACAAGGAGGGCGAGGAGGAGGAGAAGCCCGGTGAGGACAAGCCCCACCTTGCCCGAAGAGGACTTCAGAAAGCGCCGGAAGGCTTGGCGGGTGGGTGTTTCCATGGTTTCACCGGTACTGGATGCGGGGGTCCAGAAGGGCGTAGGAGAGGTCCACCAGGAGGTTGACCAGGACGAAGGCCGTGGCCACCACCAGGACACCGGCCTGGACCACGGGGTAGTCCCGGTTCAGGATGCCCTCGTAGATGTAGGAGCCGATGCCCGGCCAGGAAAAGATGGTCTCCGTGAGGATGGCCCCGCCCAGGAGGGTGCCAAACTGCAGCCCGATGATGGTGATCACCGGGAGGAGGGCGTTTTTGAGGGCATGCTTGAAGATCACCTGGCGCTCGGCCAGGCCCTTGGCCCGGGCGGTGCGCACGTAGTCCTGGGAGAGAACCTCTAGCATGGCGCTCCGGGTGATGCGGGTGAGGATGGCCAAAGGGATGGTGCCCAGGGTGAGGGCAGGGAGGAGGAGGTGCCTCAGGGCGTCCCAAAAGACCTGGAAGTTGAGGGTGAGGAGGCCGTCCAGGATCAGGAAACCGGTGAGGGGTTTGAAGTCTATGGCCAGATCGGTGGAAAGCCTTCCCCCCGTGGGGAGCCAGTGCAGGTTCACGGCGAAGAGGTAGACCAAAAGGAGGCCCAGCCAGAAGACCGGCATGGAGACCCCAAGGAGGGAAAGGCTCATGGAGAGGGTGTCCAGAAGGCTATTCTTCCTTACCGCGGCCAAAATCCCCACGGGGATGCCCAGGACCACGGCCACCAGGGTGGCGGCCAGGGCCAGCTCAAAGGTGGCGGGCCAACGCCTTTTGAGCTCCTCCGCCACGGGAATGGTGGACACGGCGCTTGTTCCCAGGTCCCCCGTGAGGACGTTCCTCACGAAGGTGAGGTACTGGACGTAAAGGGGCCGGTTCAGGCCCAGCTTCTCCCTGAGGGCGGCCAGCTGTTCCGGCGTCCCCCGCTCCCCCAGGATGGCCTGGGCGGGGTCGCCGGGGATGAGCTGAAGGAAAAGGAAGACGAGGAGGGTGATGCCAAAGAGGACGGGCACGAGGCCCAAGAGACGGCGGAAAAGGTAGCTCCACATTTTCTGGCCTCAAAAAGCCCGGACCCCCCGAAGGGGGCCCGGGGGCGAAGCGCCTAGCGCTTCTCTATGGCCTCAAAGGACTCGGAGCCCAAGGGGCTTGGCACCCAGCCGCTGATGTTCTTGCGCTTGGCCAAAAGGGGCTGGGAGTGGACGATGGGGATGCGCAAGGCCAGGTTGAAGGTGAGTTCGTCCGCCCGTTGGTAAAGCCGCTTGCGCTCCTCCAGGTTGGGCGTGGTGGCCGCCTTGGTGAGGAGGTCGCCCAGCTCCTTTACGCAGAGGGGCTTGCGGGTGCTGTCAAAGAGGTCGCTGATGGGGCAGGCGAAGTGGGGGTCATAGAAGTTCTGGGGGTCGCCGTAGTCCCCGGTCCAGCCCAGCATGTAGGCCTGGAAGCCCGGGGCCTGCTTGCGGTCGTTGAGGTAGCTGGCCCAGTCCTTGGTCTGGAGCTTCACCCGGATGCCGATGGCCGAGAGGTCGGCGGCCATGGCCTCGGCGATCTCCTTGGGGGTGGGGAAGTAGGGTCTAGAGACGGGCATGTACCAAAGCTCCAGGTCAAAGCCGTTGGGGTAGCCCGCCTCCGCCAGCAGGGCCTTGGCCTTCTGCGGGCTGAATTCGTAGTCCGTGACCTTAGGGGATTGATAGGCCTTCATGGGGGGCGGGGTGAAGTGGCCGTCGGTGAGCCCCAGCTTGCCCCAGAAGGCTTGGACGATGGCCTTCTTGTTGATGGCCATGGCGATGGCCTGGCGCACCCTGGGGTCGGAGAGGGGCTTGTAGCCGGGGTTCAGGGCCAGGTAGCCCACATTGAAGGAGGGGCGGAGGACGGGGTCCAGGTTGGGGTCCCGCTCCACATCCTGGAGGTTGGCCGGGGGGATGTCGGTGGTGAAGTCAATGGTCCCCGCCTTCAAAGCGGCCAGGCGGGCGGCGGGATCCTTGATCACCCGGAAGACCACCCGGTCCACCTTGGGGAAGCCCTTCTTCCAGTAATTGGGGTTTTTCTCCAGGACGATCTGCTCCCCGGGCCGCCACTCCACCAGGCGGAAGGGCCCCGTGCCCACGGCGCTCCCCGTGGGGGAGCCGTAGCGGCTGCCATTCTTCTGGATGGCGGCGGGGCTGGCGATGCCGAAGTACCCCGAGGCGATGGCGGCGGGGAAGGCGGGGAAGGGCTGGTTGAGGACGAAGCGGATCGTGTACTTGTCCACCACCTGGATTTCCTTCAGGATGGAGGTGGGTTCCCCTTTGGAACCGCCGAACAGGTAAGGCCAGATCTCATACCGGGCGGCGGCGTCTATGCGGGTGGGGTTTTTGGGGTCCCACCAGCGCTCCACGTTGAACTTCACCGCCTCGGCGGTGAGCTCGGTGCCGTCGTGGAACCTCACCCCTTGGCGAAGGCGGAAGGTCCAAACCTTGCCGTCTTGGGAGCTGAACCAGCTGGTGGCGAGGCCTGCGGTGACCTCGGTGGACCCCGGCTTGAAGGCCACCAGGGTGTCGTAGATCTGCTGCTGCACGTAGATGGAGATGCCGTCGGTGATGTTGCCGGGCTCGAGGCTCACCGGCTCCCCGTTGGACCCGAAGACCAGGGTCTTCTGGGCCATGCCCAGGCTCAGGGCGAATGCCAAAAGGCCGACAAGCGCTTTCTTCATAACCGCTCCTTTCCGGGGTCGCCCCCCTTGGGAACCACGGGAAGAGTATACGCCCCCCTCGGAGGGGGTGCAAGCCTTCCCCCTGGGGGCTATCCTTCGCCCAGGTAGGCCTTTTGCACCTCGGGGTTTTCCGCAAGTTCCTTGGCGGGGCCAGCGAGGGTGATCTCCCCCGTGGCGAGGACATACCCCCGGTGGGCGACCTGGAGGGCGAGGCGGGCGTTCTGCTCCACGAGGAGGATCGTCCGCCCCTCCTGGTTAAGCTTTTGGATGATCTCAAAGATGAAGTCCACCAAAACGGGGGCGAGGCCCATGGAAGGCTCGTCCATGAGGAGGATCCTCGGGTTTTGCATCAGGGCCCTTCCGATGGCCAGCATCTGCTGCTCCCCGCCGGAAAGCGTCCCCCCCTTCTGCTGGCGGCGCTCGTAGAGCCGGGGAAAGAGCTGGTAGACCTGCTCTTTCCGCTCTTGGACCACTTTTCGGTCATTTTCCAAATAGGCCCCGATTTCCAGGTTCTCCTCCACCGTGAGCCGGGGAAAGATCCGCCGCCCCTCGGGCACATGCCCCACCCCAAGGGCCACGATCTCGTGGGCGGGGAGGCGGTGGATGGGCCTGCCCTGGAAGAGGATCTCCCCCTGCCTCGGCTTCACCAGGCCGCTGATGGTGCGTAAGGTGGTGGTCTTCCCGGCGCCGTTGGAGCCGATGAGGGTGACGATCTCCCCCTCCTCCACCGTGAGGGAAATGCCTTTCAAGGCGTGGATGTGCCCGTAGTAGGTGTGGACGTTCTTGAGCTCCAGGAGGCTCATGCGGCACCTCCCGCGGCCCCCCGGCCCAGGTAGGCCTCAATGACCCGGGGGTTTTTGCGCACCTCCTCGGGCTTTCCTTCGGCGATCTTGGAGCCGTAGTCCAGCACGGCGATCCGGTCGGAGATGCGCATCACCAGGCGCATGTCGTGCTCAATGAGGAGGATGGTGAGCCCTCTTTCGCTGCGGATTTTCAGGATGAACTCCTGCAGGGCCTCCGTTTCCTTGGGGTTCATGCCCGCGGCGGGCTCGTCCAGGAGGAGGAGCTTGGGCTTGAGGGCGAGGGCGCGGGCGATCTCCAGCTTCCTCTGCTCGCCGTAGGGGAGGTTGCGGGCGAGCTCGTCCTTGCGGTGGAGGAGGCCCACGTACTCCAGGAGGCTCAAGGCCTCCTCCAGGGCCTTCCTCTCCTCCTTACGGGCGAGGGGGGTGCGGAGGAGGGCGTGCAGGTAGGGGACACGGGTGTGGATGTGCCGCCCCACCAGGATGTTCTCCAGGACGGTCATGGCCCCGAAGAGGCGGATGTTCTGGAAGGTGCGCCCGATGCCCAGCTTGGCCGCCTTGTCGGGTGTACTGCCCGTGATGTCCTGGCCGAGGAAAAGGATCCGGCCTTCGTCCGGGGTGTAGATCCCTGTGAGGAGGTTGAAGAAGGTGGTCTTGCCCGCCCCGTTCGGGCCGATGACGGAGAAGATCTCCCCCTCGTTCACCTCCAGGCTCACCTGGTTCACGGCCACGAGCCCGCCGAAGCGCTTGGTGACCCCTTGGACCTCGAGGACCTTCATGCCTCCTCCTCCAGCTCGGCCCGGTGGCGGGCCTCGGGGATCAGGCCTTGGGGCCGGTAGATCATCATCAGGATGAGGATAAGCCCGAAGACCAGCCTCTCGTACTTGGCGGGGTCCACCTGGCTTGGGATCCAGGGGAGGCTGGTGCGGACGAACTCGCTAAAGGTCTTGAGGATGTCCAGGTTGAGGATGGTGAGGGCGGCCGCCCCCAGGATGGCCCCGGGGATGGAGCCCATCCCGCCCAGGATCACCATGGCCAAAATGGTGATGGAGGCCAGGAGGGTGAAGGACTCGGGGGAGACGAAGGTGCGCTGGGCCCCGTAGATCACCCCCATCACCCCGGAGAAGGCCGCCCCGGTCATGAAGGCGATGAGCTTGGTGGGCAGGAGGGGGATGCCCATGGCCTGGGCGGCGATCTCGTCCTCGCGGATGGCCACCCAGGCGCGGCCGAAGCGGGAGTTGGCCAGGTTGACGTTGGCCAGAACCACGAGGCCGATCATCACCAGGACGAGGAGGTAGAAGAAGAGCTGGTAGTCCGTGGTCTCGTCCAGCCGCACCCCCAGGGCCCCCATGAGGCTACGGAACCAGTCAATGGGGGGGCGGCCCACGGGGGTGATCCCCTGGGGCCCGTTGGTGATGTTGATGGGGTGGTCCAGGTTGTTGGCCAGGATGCGCACCACCTCGCCGAGGCCCAGGGTGACGATGGCCAGGTAGTCCCCCCGAAGCCTCAGGGCGGGGAGGCCGATGAGGAGGCCGGTGATGGCCGTGGTGACCACGGCGATGAGCATGAAGAGGTACATGTACTCGCCGGGCAGGGGGAAGTTGCCCTGGAGGAACTTCCCCGCCTGGGGAGAGCCGAAGATGGCCCAGGTGTAGGCCCCCACGGCGAAGAAGGCGGCGTAGCCCAGGTCTAGAAGCCCCGCCATCCCCACCACCACGTTGAGGCCCAAGGACATGGCGGCGAAGATGCCGATCTGGATGCCGAGCTCAAAGATGAAGGTGTTGGCGAACCCGGCGATGGGCACGGAGAGGAGGAGGATGGCGAGGCCCAGGGCCACCCGGATCCCGCGCGGGATCCGGGGGAGGGTGGTGAGGGCCACGAGGATCCCCACGAGGCCGATGAGGCCCAGGGTGTTGCCGGAGCTCCGCAGGAAGAGGGTGAAGGCCAGGGTGAGGAGGGCGAGGTTGAGCGTCCGCACCCGGGGCTCGAGCCGGGCGAAGGCCGCCACCCCCAGGGCCCCCAGGCCCAGGAAGGCGGTGAGGGTGTTGGGGGCGAGGAAGGAGAGGAGGAGGAAGACGAGGCTTAGGGCGAGGGAGAGCAGGCTCATACCTTCTCCTTAACCATCTGGCCCAGGAGGCCTTGGGGCCGGAAGAGGAGGATGAAGACGAGGATGAGGAAGGCCACCACGTCCTTGTACTCCGCCCCGAAGTTACCGGCGGTAAGGATGGGCAGGTAGGTGCCGAAGAAGTTCTCCAGCTGGCCCAGGACGAGGCCCCCCAGCATGGCCCCGGGGATGTTGCCGATCCCGCCCAGGACCGCTGCGGTGAAGGCCTTGATGCCGGGGAGGAAGCCCACGTAGGGGTTGATGGTGGTGTAGATGAGGGCGAAGAGGACCCCGGCCACCCCGCCCAAAGCGCCGCCGATGAGGAAGGTGCGGGAGATGATCTGGTCGGGGTTGATGCCCATGAGGCTCGCCGTGGAGAGGTCCTGGGCCACGGCCCGGATGGCCATCCCCAGCTTGGTGCGGTTCACCAGATAGGTGAGCCCTAAGAGCATGAGCACGGAGACCACGATGACGATCACCGACTTGGTCTGGATGAAGATGGCGCCCCCGAAGAGGGTGAAGGAACCCTCGAGGTCCGGCATGGTGCGCATGCGCAGGAAGAACTCGTTGTGCCAAAGCCCTTCAATGAGGCGCACCAGGTCCTGGAGGAAGAAGCTTACCCCGATGGCCGTGACCAGGGGCACGAGCCGGTTGGTGGTGCCCCGCCTCCGCAAGGGGCGGTAGGCGAGCCGCTCCACTAGGATGGCGGCGAGGCCTGCCACCGCGGCGCCCACCACCACGGCCACCGCCAGGAGGAGGTAGCCGTTAGGGATCAGGGGCGCCAGGTAGCGGAAGACCTCCACCCCGGCCACCGCCCCGATCATGAAGATCTCGGAGTGGGCGAAGTTGATGAGCTCCAAGACGCCGTAGACCATGGTGTACCCCAGGGCGATCATGGCGTAGATGAAGCCCAGGATGAAGCCGTCAAAGAGCACCTGGGGTAGCAGGACCAGGATCTGCTCTAGCAAGGCCGCCTCCTTTTTCCCGCCGAGGGGGTGGCTCCTTTTGGAGCCACCCCCTTTAGGCTTAGGCCCTTAGGGGCCTACTTCTGCGGCGCCGCCACCTCAACGACCTTGATGAGCTTGTTGTCGGCCCAGTTGCCGGTGCCGGCCACCTGCATCACGAAGTACTTGGCCTTCTTGATGTCGCCCTTGTTGTCAAACTCAATGGTGCCGATGATGCCCTCGAGCTTCACCTTGCGCACCTCTTGGGCCACCTGGGCCCGGGTGGGCTTCTTGCCGCCGTTGGCCTTGATAGCGTTCTCCAGGGCGGTGAGGATCACCCGGGCGGCGTCGTAGGCGTAGATGCCGAAGCTCTCGATGTCCTTCCCGTACTTGGCCTTGAAGCGCTCCGCCAGGGCCTTGGCCTGGGGGAAGGCGGAGACGGGGCCGGCCACCGTGGTGTAGTAGGTCCCCTTGGCGTTTTGGGAGCCCGCCAGGCGCTCAAACTCGCTGGAGCCCAGCCCGTCGCCGCTCATAAGGGGTATGCGCAGGCCCCGCTCGCGGAGCTGCTTGGCGAAGGGGCCGATCTGGCTGTAGATGCCCCCGAAGTAGACGAGCTGCGGGTTCTGGGCCCGGATATGGTTGATGATGGGCACGAAGTTGGACTGCTCCTCGGTGCCGGTGAAGGCCACCGCCCGGCCGCCCAGGGCCTCAAAGCAGGACTTTACCCACATCTCCGTTTCGTGGTAAATCTCCCCTTGCGGGCGCAGCCCGTATCTGGTACC
>NZ_BMPJ01000009.1 GCF_014647535.1 Thermus composti
GGTACCAGATACGGGCTGCGCCCGCAAGGGGAGATTTACCACGAAACGGAGATGTGGGTAAAGTCCTGCATACACGAACCCCCTTCGGGGCCCCTGCCCTGGCGAAAGCCGCGGCGAGATACTTAAGTGGCCGCACGATGGTTTCGCGACATGGAACGCCCGAAATGAGCTTGGGAAGCTCCCTTTGGGGCCCCCACCGCGGCTTTAGCCGCGGTGGGGCACTCAAAAGCTGTGCTCCTCCCCCGGGAAAACCCCCTGGCGCACCTCCTCGGCGTAGCGGGTCAAGGCCTCTTGGATGAGCCTGCCCCCCTCCAGGTAGCGCTTCACGAAACGGGGTTTGAACTCCCCGTAAAGCCCCACCACGTCGTGGAAAACCAGAACCTGGGCGTCGGTGTGGGGGCCGGCCCCGATCCCCACGGTGTGGATGGAAAGCCTTTCCGTGATCTCCTTGGCCAAGGCGGTGGGAACCATCTCCAAGACCACCCCGTAGGCCCCGGCCGCCTCCAGGGCCAAGGCCCCCTTGAGGATCCTTTCCGCCTCCTCCGGGCGTTTGCCCTGGAGCTTGTAGCCCCCAAGCTGGCTTGCCGTCTGGGGGGTGAGGCCCACGTGCCCCAGGACCGGGACCCCGGCCCGGGTGAGGCCGGCCACGATCTCCGCCACCTCCTCGCCGCCCTCCAGCTTCACCGCATCGGCCCCGCCCTCCTTAAGAAGGCGCTCGGCGGACGAAAGGGCCCGGTCCAAGGTGGCGTAGGAGAGGTAGGGGAGGTCGGCCACCAAGAAGGTGTTGGGGGCGCCCCTCCGGGCGGCCTTGGTGTGGTGGAGGATCTCCTCTAGGATCACGGGCACCGTGGAGGGGTAGCCCAGGACCACCATGCCCAAGGAGTCCCCCACCAGGATGGCGTCCACCCCGGCGGCCTCGGCGAGCCTGGCCGTGGGGTAGTCGTAGGCGGTAAGGTAGACGAGCCTCTGCCCCTTGGCGTTTCGGAAGTCCTTGACCGTCTTCCGCACGGGGAAAGGCTATCATGAAAGGGCGTGGACGTGCAGCTGGACTTAAGCCTAAGGCCCAGGACCCTGGACGAGTACATCGGCCAGGAGCGCCTGAAGCGGAAGCTCAGGGTTTACCTCGAGGCCGCCAAGGCCAGGGGGGAGCCCCTAGAGCACCTCCTCCTTTTCGGCCCCCCGGGCCTCGGCAAGACCACCCTGGCCCACGTGATCGCCTATGAGCTCGGGGTGAACCTCCGGGCCACCTCTGGGCCGGCCATAGAGAAACCGGGGGATTTGGCCGCCATCCTGGCCAACTCCTTGGAGGAGGGGGACATCCTCTTCATTGACGAGATCCACCGCCTAAGCCGCCAGGCGGAGGAGCACCTCTACCCGGCCATGGAGGACTTCGTTATGGACATCGTCATCGGCCAGGGGCCGGCGGCGAGGAGCATCCGGCTGGAGCTACCCCGCTTCACCCTCATCGGGGCCACCACCCGCCCCGGCCTCATCAGCGCCCCCTTGCGGAGCCGCTTCGGCATCGTGGAGCAGCTGGAGTACTACTCCCTGGAAGAGCTCGCCCAGGGCATCCTCCGGGACGCCCGGATCCTCGGGGTGCGGATCGCCGAGGAGGCGGCCTTGGAGATCGCCAAGAGGAGCCGGGGCACCATGCGCATCGCCAAAAGGCTTTTCCGCCGGGTGCGGGACTTCGCCCAGGTGGCGGGGGAGGAGGCCATCACCGAGGCCCGGGCCCGGGAGGCCCTGGAGGCTTTGGGCCTGGACGAGCTGGGCCTGGAAAAAAGGGACCGGGAGATCCTGGAGGTCCTCATCGGCCGCTTCGGCGGGGGGCCCGTGGGCCTCACCACCCTGGCCACCGCCCTCTCCGAGGACCCGGGCACCCTGGAAGAGGTCTACGAGCCCTACCTGATCCAGCAGGGCCTCCTCAAGCGCACCCCCAGGGGAAGGGTGGCCACGGAGCGGGCCTACCGCCACCTGGGCTACCCACCCCCGGCCGAGCCCCTCCTATGATCCGGGGAAGCCTGGCGGAGCTGGAACTGGGGGAGCTCTTAAGGGCTCTGGCCGCCGCCCGGAAGGATGCCGTGGTGACCTTCCAGGGCCGGATCTACGGCCGGGTCCACCTCCTGGGGGGGCGGATCCTCTACGCCCGCACCGAGCCCGGGCCCCATCTGGGGGAGTACCTGGTGCGCCTCGGCCACCTCTCCCTGGAGGAAGTCCAGGAGCTTGTGGAGCGCCAGGGGCGGGAAAACCCCGGGACCCCTTTGGGGGCCTTGGCCCTGGAGCTCGGCCTCATCGGAGAGGAGGAGCTTAAGGAGGCCCTCACCGCCCAGGTCCTCGAGGCCCTGGCCACCCTCCTGGGGGAAAGGGAGGGAAGCTTTCTGGCCGAGCCCCTGGCGGAGGGAAGCCAGGTGGCCCTGCCCCAGACCCTGGACACCGAGGCCCTCCTCATGGAGGCCGCCCGCCGCCTGGACGAGTGGCGGCGGGGCCAGGTGGACCCCGAGGAGGTCCTCCACCTGGTGGAAGACCCCACCCGCCACCCCCTCTCCCCCGAGGCCTGGGCGGTTTTGGAGCACCTGGACGGGGTGCGGCGGGCCAGAAGCGTGGCCCTCCTCTCGGGCCTCTCCGAGGAGGAGGTCTACCACCTCCTCCACGAGATGAAAAGCCGGGGCCTCCTCCGCCCCTCCACCCTCCTCGCCGAGGACCCCCTGGTCCTGGTCCTGGCGGAAAGCGGGGTGGTGCGGCGGCTTCTCCTTTACCTCCTCGAGGCGCACCGCTTCCGGGTCCAGCTGGCCAAGGACCTGGAGATGGCCCTAAGGCTCCTCAAGGAAAGGCCCAAGGGCATCATCCTCCAAGGGGGAAAGGCCCTGGAGATGGCCCGGAGGATCCGGGCCCACCCCGAGGGCAGGCTCGCCTCCCTCTACCTGGTGAGCGAGACCCCCCCGGGCCTCCTCTTCCGCCCTTTGCGGGTCCTCCACCTCCCCAAGCCCCTAAGGGCCCAGGAGGTCCTGCGCCTCCTCAGCCCCTTGCGCCCGGGGAGCTAAGGGGCCGCACGGTGGTCTCGCAGCATGGGGTACCCGAAAGGGGGCTTGGGAAGCTCCTTTTGGGGCCGCGGTGGGGTACTTAGTTGGGGCGGCGGCCCCCCTTAAGCAGGGCCTCGGCCCGCTCCTTGTAGGCGAGGAGCGCCCCCCGCCACTCGTCCGAGGGGTGGACGTGGGGCAAGACCGCCTCCGCCCGGGCCACGATCTCCTCGGGGAAGCGGTAGCCCAGCTGGGCCAGGGTGTCCACCACCATCTCCTGGGCCCCCACCCACTCCCGGCTCCCCTCCTCCGCCGCCTCGGCCGCCCGGCGGTAGTGGGCCAAGGCCTCCTCGAGGTTCATGAGGTCGTAGGCGATGTGCCCCAGAATAAGCTCCCCCGCCGCCAAGGCCCCCTCCCGGATGGCCTCCCGGGCCAGATCCTCCGCCTCGGCGTAGCGCCCCTGGCGGTAGAGGGCCTCGGCCAGGTCGGCTAGGGCCTCGGCCCTATAGGGGTAGCCCTCCTCTTGGAGAAGGGCCCTAAGGTGTTCCTCGGCCTCGAGGTAAGCCCCGTGGTCCAGGGCCGCCACCCCGAGCTCGTGGAGCGCGTAGGCCCGCTCCCCCTCCCCGGCCCGGGCCAGGGCCTCCCGGAAGGCGGCCACCGCCTCCGGGTAGCGGCCAAGCTGCAAGAGGATCTGCCCCTGAAGGAGGGGGGTGCCGTAGGCCTTGTGGCCGCTTTCCTCCTCCTTTTCCAGGGCCTTGTGTACCTCCTCCAGGGCGCGGTTGGGGTTGCCCAAGGCCAGGTGGGCCCGGGCCAGGAGGTAGTGGCGGGTGGCGGCGTCCTCGGCGCTTTCCCCCTCTCCCACCTCGGCCTCGGCCCGCGCCAAGGCCTCTAGGGCCCGCTCCCCCTCCCCCGCCTCCACCCACATGGCGGCGGCGTCTAGAAGGAGCCAGTACCGCTCAAGCCCCAGGGCGAGCCCCGCCCCCCGCTCGTAGGCGCTGGCGGCCTCCCGGGGGTGGCCAAGCCGCTCCCAGATCCTCCCCTTAAGCCCCTCCGCCCGCCAGGCCAGAAAGGCGGGGAGGCCCTCCTTGAGGGTCTTCAGGGCCTCCTCGAGGCGGCCTAGATAGAAGAGGGCCTGGGCCTGGTGATAGCGGGCCCGGGGGTCCTCCGTGGGGGCAAGGAGGGGCAGGACCTCCCGCTCGGACCGCCCCTCCAGGGCGAGGAGCTCGGCGAGAAGGGCCCGGTAGCGGGGATCGTGCTCTATGGGGCCTAGCTCGTAGGCCTCCTCCAAGGCCCGGTGGGCCCGCTCAAGCCCTTCCTCGCCGTAAAGGCTATAGACCTCGGCCAGGAGCAAAAGGGCCTCCTTGGCCTCCTCCCCGGAGCCGAAGAGGGCCTTCCGGGTGAGGAACTCTATGGCGGTGTCGTAGTCCCCTTGGTGCAGGGCCTCGAGGACCCCCCTCATCGCCGCCTGAGCATACCATAGCCCTCCATCCGCCCCGGGAAAAGGCGCTACCATAAGCCCAGGGAGGTAGACCTTGCCGCAGCGGTTTAACCCTTTTCCCCTAATTCTCTTGCTCCTCATCGGCTACCTGGCCTACACCGCCTTCGTGGGGCCACCCGCCCCCACCCTCTCCTACACGGAGTTTCGGGAGTGGGTGCGTCAGGGGCAGGTGGCCGAGGTGACCCTGGAGGAGAACCGGATCCTGGGCCTCCTCAAGGCACCCCAGCGCTTCCCCACCCCCCAAGGGGGGACCCGGGTGGCGCAGCGCTTCCAGGTGCCCTTGCCCCCCGCCCAGGTCCAAGACCCCGACCTTCTCCGCTTCCTGGAGGAAAACGGGGTCAGGATCGTCACCAAACCCCCTTCCTTCTGGCCCCAGCTCCTCCTCTACCTAGGCCCCACCCTCCTCCTCATCGCCTTCTTCTGGTTCTTCTTCATGCGGGCCCAGGGCGGAGCGGGCCAGGTGATGCAGTTCGGCCAAAGCCGGGCCAAGCTTTACGGGAAGGAACGGAAGGTGAACACCACCTTCAAGGACGTGGCCGGGCACGAGGAGGCCAAGCGGGAGCTCATGGAGGTGGTGGACTTCCTCAAAAACCCCAAGAAGTACCTGGAACTGGGGGCCGAGATCCCTAAAGGTGTCCTCCTGGTGGGCCCCCCCGGGACCGGCAAGACCCTCTTGGCCCGGGCGGTGGCGGGAGAAGCTGGGGTGCCCTTCTTCTCCGTGTCCGCCAGCGAGTTCATGGAGATGTTCGTGGGGGTGGGGGCGAGCCGGGTGCGGAGCCTCTTTGAGGACGCCCGCAGGAACGCCCCCAGCATCATCTTCATAGACGAGCTGGACTCCATCGGCCGCAAGCGGGGAGCGGGCATCGGAGGCGGCCACGACGAAAGGGAGCAGACCCTAAACCAGATCCTCTCGGAGATGGACGGGTTTGAGAAGGACACCTCCGTCATCGTCCTGGCCGCCACCAACCGCCCGGATATCCTGGACCCCGCCCTGCTTCGCCCCGGGCGCTTTGACCGGCAGGTGGTGGTGGGCCTTCCCTCCCTGGAGGAAAGGAAGGAGATCCTTCTCGTGCACATGCGGGGCAAACCCATCGCCGAGGACGTGGACGCCCTGGAGCTGGCCCACCTCACCCCGGGGTTCTCGGGGGCCGACCTAAGAAACCTGGTGAACGAGGCCGCCCTCCTGGCCGCCCGGGAAGGGGAAAAGAGGATCCGCAAGGACCACTTCCTAAAGGCCCTGGACAAGATCGTCCTGGGCCTGGAGCGCCCCACCCTCAAGCTCTCCCCCGAAGAAAGGCGGGCCGTGGCCTACCACGAGGCGGGCCACGCCGTGGTGGGGGAGGTCCTGCCCCACGCCGACAAGACGGAGAAGGTTTCCATCGTCCCCCGGGGAATGGCCCTGGGAGCCCGCTGGAGCAAGCCGGAAGAAAGGGTTCTGGTCTCCCGGGAACACCTCATGGACGAGCTTTCCGTCCTCATGGCGGGGCGGGTGGCGGAGGAGCTCTTCACCGGCACCGTCACCACCGGGGCCCAGGACGACTTCAAGCGGGCCACGGGGATCGCCAAGCGGATGGTCCTGGACTGGGGCATGGGGGAGCACTTCAAGAACATCGCCTGGGGCTCGGACTCAGGACCCATCTTCCTGGGAGAGGAGATCGCCAAGAAGAAGGACCACTCCGAGGAAACCGCCCGCCTCATTGACCAGGACATCCAAAAGATCCTGAACGAGGCCTACGAGCGGGCCCGCAAGGTGCTTCTGGAGCACGCCGAGGCCATGCACCGGATCGCCGAGGAGCTCCTCCGGGAGGAGACCATCCCCGGGGAAAGGGTTCGGGCCATCCTGAAGGAGACCCAGGCGGTGCAAAGGGCCTCGGAGGAGGGGTAAGCCAGCCCGCGCCATGCCCGCCTACGCTTTCTTTCTCCAGAGGCCCCTTGCCCCGGGAAGGCGTGCTAGACCGGAGCCAAGAAGGAGGCCAGGTGAGGTGCTGGAGGGTATCGGCTTCGGCCCCCAATGCCTCGTCCTTCGCTTCCTTTTTGGCCCGGCCTTTAGACCGGGGAGAGGGCCAGCTCCACCAAGCGCCGGAGAAGCTCAGGGTAAGGCACCCCCGCCGCCGCGAAGAGACGGGGGTACATGCTGGTGGGGGTGAACCCGGGGATGGTGTTGATCTCGTTCAGGTAGATCTCCTCCCCCACCAGGAAAAAATCCACCCGGGCCATGCCCCGGATGCCCAGGACCCGATAGGCCTTTAGGGCCAGCTCCTGCACGGTCTCCTGGGTGCCGGGGTCCAGGGGGGCCGGGATCAAAAGCTCCGCCCGGCCCGGGGTGTACTTGGTCTCGTAATCGTAGAAGGGGGCCTGGTAGCGCACCTCCCCCACGGGGCTCGCCTCCCCCCGCACGTTGCCCAAAACCCCCACCTCCAGCTCCCGCACCCCTAGAAGGGCCTTTTCCACCACCGCCTTTGGGTCATAACGGAAGGCCTCGGCCAGGGCCGCTTCCAGATGGGCGTAATCCTCCACCCGGGCGACGCCGATGCTGGAGCCGGTGTTGGCGGGCTTGACGAAGTAAGGGGGGTCAAAGGGGATAAAGGGCCTCTCCCCCCGGTAAAGGGCCACCCAGGGCACCACAGGGATCCCCGCCTGGGCCAGAACCCGCTTGGAGAGGTCCTTGTCCAGGCAAAGGGCGCTCGCCGCCACCCCCGCCCCCACATAAGGCTTGCCCAGAAGCTCCAAGAACCCCTGGACCGTCCCGTCCTCCCCGAAGGGGCCGTGAAGAAGGGGGAAGACCACCTGGTAGCGGTCCCAGTCCAAGGGCGGGGGGAAGGGGTGGTCCCCCGTGGGGGCCTCCTTGGCCCGGAGGGCCTCTTGGGCCCGCTCCCCCAAAAGCCAGCGGCCGTCCTTAGCGATCACCGCCAGGTCCGTGGGAAAGGGCATGTGGGCCAGCACCCCTTCGGCCGACCACAAGGAGACCTCGTGCTCCTGGCTCCTGCCGCCCGCGAGGAGGAGGATGCGGGGCTTCTCCATACCCCAAGCTTACCCGGTAGGATGGGGGGCGTGGGCCGCACCTACTTATACCGGGGAAGGATCCTGAACCTGGCCCTGGAGGGCCGCTACGAGATCGTGGAGCACAAGCCGGCGGTGGCGGTGATCGCCCTGAGGGAGGGGAAGATGCTCTTCGTCCGCCAGATGCGCCCCGCCGTGGGCCTCGCCCCCCTGGAGATCCCGGCGGGGCTCATAGAGCCGGGGGAGGACCCCCTCGAGGCCGCCCTGCGGGAGCTGGCGGAGGAGACGGGGCTTGGGGGGAGGCTCACCTACCTCTTCAGCTACTACGTCTCCCCCGGGTTCACCGACGAGAAGACCCATGTCTTCCTGGCGGAGGAGCTAAGGGAGGTGGAGGCCAAGCCCGACGAGGACGAGGCCATTGAGGTGGTCTGGCTGGAGCCGGAAAGGGCCTTGGAGATGCACCAAAGGGGCGAGGCGGAGTTCTCGGCCACGGGGCTTGTGGGGGTGCTCTACTACCATGCTTTTCTCCGAGGTCGCTGACGTCCCCAAAGGCCCCAAGGTGGTGGCCGTGGGCTCCTTTGACGGGGTGCACCTAGGCCACCAGCACCTCCTGCGCCAGGCCCTGGCCGAGGCCAAGGCCCGCAAAGAACCCCTCCTCGTCTACACCTTTGACCCCCCCACCAAGGTCTTCACCCGGGGGGAGGGCTTCCTCATGGACCTCACGGAGAAGGTGGAGGCCTTAAGGGAGGTGGGGGTGGAGCTCATCCTGGCGGTGCCCTTCAACGAGACCTTCGCCAAGAGGCCCGCGGAGGAGTTCCTGGAGGACCTAAAGGCCTTGGAGGCGAGCCGGATCTACGTGGGGGAGGACTTCCGCTTCGGGCGGGGGCGGGCGGGGGGGCCAGAGGAGCTAGCCCGGGTGGCCCCCACCCGCACCGTCCCCCTCCTAAGCCTTGGGGGCGAGCCGGTGAAGTCCAGCCGCATCCGGGCCCTCCTCCAGGAGGGCCGGGTGGAGGAGGCCCGCCACCTCCTGGGCCGCCCCTACGGGGCCTACGGGGTGGTGGTGGAGGGGGACCACCTGGGGCAGAGGCTTGGCTTCCCCACCGCCAACCTGGCCGTCCACCCCTTGAAGGTCCTTCCCCCCGGGGTTTACGCCGTGGAGGCGGAAGGGGCCTTCGGGCGGTACAAGGGGGTGGCCAACGTGGGGACGAGGCCCACCCTGGGGGGGGAAGAGAGGCGGTTTGAGGTCCACCTCCTGGGCTTCGCCGGGGAGCTTTACGGAGAGGAGGTGCGGGTGCGCTTCCTCAAGCGCCTCCGGGAGGAGAGGCGCTTCCCCAGCCTCCAGGCCCTAAAGGACCAGATCGCCGAGGACGTGGAGACGGCCCGGGCCTACTTCGGACTTTAGCCCTCGTCAAAGTAGGTGAGCTTGGGGCGCTTGTTGGCCCGAAGCTCGTCCAGGCGGCGGACCGGGGTGGTGTAGGGGGCGTTTTCCAGCCACTCCTTGGGCTTCCTTAAAAGCTCCCCCATGGCCTCGGCGAAGGCCTCGAGGGTCTCCTTGCTCTCGGTCTCCGTGGGCTCCACCATGAGGGCCTCCTTGACGATCAAGGGGAAGTAGACCGTGGGCGGGTGGAAGCCGAGCTCTAAAAGCCCCTTGGCCAGGTCCAGGGCGCGGAACCCCTGGGGGGGCTGGGCCACGAACTCGTGCATGCAAGGCCCGTCGTAGGGAATCCGGTAGCCCTTTTCCTTGAGGAGCTCCTTCAGGTAGCGGGCGTTGAGGACGGCGAGGGCAGCCGCCTTCTTAAGCCCCGGAAGCCCCAGGGTGCGGATATAGGCCCAGGCCCGCACCAAGGCCAGGAAGTTCCCGTAGAAGCTCCGCACCCTACCGATGCTCTTGGGCCGGTCAAAGTCCAGGTAGAAGCCTTCCTCTCCCTTTGCCACCAGGGGCACGGGGAGGTAGGGGGCGAGGTGGGCCTTCACCCCCACGGGGCCCGAGCCGGGCCCGCCCCCTCCGTGGGGCACGGTGAAGGTCTTGTGGAGGTTCAGGTGGACCACGTCAAAGCCCATGTCCCCGGGCCGGGCCCAGCCCATGATGGCGTTCAGGTTGGCCCCGTCGTAGTAGAGCTGCACCCCCGCCTCCTTGCAAAGCCGGGAGATCTCCAGGATGCGCCGCTCAAAGAGGCCTAAGGTGTTGGGGTTGGTGAGCATGAGGGCGGCCACGTGGGGGCCGAGCTCGCGCTTGAGGGCCTCCAGGTCCACCTCCCCGTCGGGCCCCGAGGGCACCTCCTTCACCTGGTAGCCCGCCATGCTGGCGGTGGCGGGGTTGGAGCCGTGGGCCGAGTCGGGTACCAGGACCACCCGCCTCGTCCTCCCCTCCCCCCGGTCCTCGTGGTAGGCCCGGATGACCAAGATCCCCGTGAGCTCCCCGTGGGCCCCGGCGGCGGGCTCCAGGGTGATGGCGTCCATGCCGGTGAGGGCCTTCAGGTACTCCCCGAGCTCCCACATGAGCGCCAAGGCCCCCTGGGCCGTCTTGGGGTCCTGGTAGGGGTGGAGGTCGGCGAAAAGCCTTGCCGCCTCCTCGTGGAGCTTGGGGTTGTACTTCATGGTGCAGCTGCCCAAGGGGTAGAAGGTGGTGTCCACCCCCACCTGGCGGCGGGAAAGCCCGGTGTAGTGCCGCACCAGGGTGAGCTCGTCCACCTCGGGCAGCCGAGGCGGGGCCTCCCGCAGGTACTCCTTGGGAAGAAGCGCCTCCGCCTCGGGTACCTCCTTGACCAGCTTAAGGCCGCGCCTTCCCTTGCGGCTCCGTTCAAAGATGAGGGGGTAGCTCATGCCAAAACCTCCGCCAAGGCCTTCTTGAGGGCGAGGAGGTCTTCCTCCTCGTGGAGCTCGGTGGTGGCGAAAAGGGCCAGGTTCTCCCCGTACTCCTCGGGCACAGGGGTGGCGGCGTGGAAGCCCCTTTGGACCAGGGCCTCCCGCACCGCCACTGGGGGCTTGGGAAGCCTCAGGGCGAACTCGTTGAAGAAAGGCCTCGGGGTGAAGGGCTCCACCCCGGGGATTTCCAAAAGGAGATCGTGAAGCCTCTGGGCCAGGGCCACGCCCTTCAGGGCCACCTCCTTAAGCCCCTCGGGCCCCAAAGCGGCCAGGTACATGGCCCCCATGAGGGCGATGAGCTGGGCGTTGGTGGTGATGTTGCTCTTGGCCTTGGCCCGCCGGATGTACTGCTCCCGGGCCTGGAGGGTGAGGATGTAGCCCCTTTTTCCTTCGGCGTCCACGGTCTCGGAGACGAGCCTCCCGGGAAGCTGGCGCACGAAGGCCTTTTTGGTAGCCAAAAACCCGAAGTGGGGCCCGCCAAAGCCCATGGGGAGGCCCAGGCTCTGCCCATCCCCCACGGCGATGTCCGCCCCGTAGGCCCCGGGGGGCTTGAGGACCCCCAAGGAGAGGGGGTCGGCCACCGCCACGAAAAGGGCCCCCGCCCGGTGGGCGGCCTCGGCAAGGGGCCCAAGGTCCTCCAGGGCCCCCAGGTAGTTGGGGTTCTGGGCCACCACCGCCCCCACCCCCTCCCCTACCTCGGGCGCAGGGGTCCTTCCCCCTTCCAGGGGGAGGGTTTTGAGCTCCGCCCCCACCGCCTCGAGGTAGGCCCGAAGCACCGCCCGGTACTCGGGGTGGACCCCCTGGGAGACGAGGACCCCCATCCTCCCCGTCTCCCTGAGGGCGAGGAGCACCCCCTCGGCCAGGGCCGTGGCCCCGTCGTAGAGGGAGGCGTTTGCGATCTCCAGCCCCGTGAGCTCGGCCACCATGGTCTGGTACTCAAAGGTGGCCTGCAACACCCCCTGGCTCACCTCGGGCTGGTAGGGGGTGTAGGCGGTGAGGAACTCCCCCCGGGCGGCCAGGGCCTGGACCACGGGGGGCACGTGGTGGCTCCGGATCCCGCCCCCCAGGAAGGCCTTGTGGGCGGGGAGGTTCTTCCGGGCAAGCCGCCTGAGCTCCTCCAGGACCTTCCACTCGGGCAGGGGCTCGGGGAGGTCTATGGGGGGGTTCAGGACCTCCTTGGGCAGGTGGGCGAAGAGGTCCTCCAGGGACGCCACCCCCACCCGCTTAAGCATCTCCCGGATCTCCTCCTCCGTGTGGGGCGTGTAGTCCATGTCTCCATCCTCGGGCAAAACCCCAGGGCCATCTGCCCCGGGGCCACAAAGCGCCCTTCCCGCCCTAAGGGGCGGGCGAGGGAAGGGGCTTTGGGACGCATCCCCCTAAGCCTCGCTTTCCAGGACCTCCTGGTAGCCCCCGGCGTCCAAGAGCTCGTCCAGGTCCCCCATGTCCCTGGGCTTCAGGCGGAAGATCCAGCCCTCCCCATAAGGGTCCTGGTTGACGAGCTCGGGGGTCTTCTCCAGGGCCAGGTTGACCTCCACGATCTCCCCGGCCACGGGGGCGTAGATATCGGAAGCGGTCTTGACGCTTTCCACCACCGCCACCGCCTCGCCCTTCTCCACCGCCCGGCCCACCTCGGGTAGCTCCACGTAGACCACGTCGCCCAAGGCATCCTGGGCGTAGTCGGTGATGCCCACCAACACCGTGTCCCCTTCGGGCAGGGCCCACTCGTGGGTTTTGGTGTAAAAGCGATCCTTGGGGATATCCATAGCGCCTCCCAACCCCCGCTATTTTAGCGGCACAAAGGGCAAGGGGCTAAGGGCGGCGGGGATCGCCCGGCCCCGGACCTCCACCTGGAAGGGCCCCTCGGCCCCCTCCTCCACGTAGGCCAAGGCGATCCCCTTCTCCAAAAGGGGCGAGTAGCCCCCGCTCGTCACCCGGCCCACGGGGCGCCCGCCGGAAAGGACCCGGTAGCCCTCCCGGGGGATGCCGGCCTCGAGGACGAGGCCCACGAGGCGCTCCCGGCAGGCCCCGGAAAGCATGGCCTCCTTGCCCCAAAAGTCTTTTTCCCTCTTCACCACCCAGGCCCAGGGGGTGCATAGGGGATTGGTCTCCTCGGTCAGCTCGTGGCCGTAGAGGGGAAAGCCCGCCTCGAGCCTTAAAGTGTCCCGGGCCCCAAGGCCCGCAGGCTTAGCCCCCGCCTCCACCAAGGCTAGGAAGACGGCCTCGGCGTCCTCGGGGGCGAGGAAGAGCTCAAACCCGTCCTCCCCCGTGTAGCCCGTGCGGGCGAGGCGGGCGGGGCGGCCCGCCACCCGGGCGGGGAAGACATCGTTCTTCCGCTTCTGGGAAAGGTCCTCCTCGGTAAGCCCCTGGAGGAGGGAGGCCGCCTTGGGACCTTGGAGGGCGAGGAGGGCGGTTTCCTCGGAAGCGTCCTCCACCTCCACGCGAAACCCCCGGGCCAGGGCCTTCAGGTGGGCCAGGTCCTTGGCGATGTTGGCGGCGTTCACCACCATGAGGTACTCCCTTTCCCCCAGGCGGTAGAGGTAGATGTCGTCCACCACCCCGCCCTTCTCGCTAGGGAGCATGGAGTACTGGGCCCTTCCCACCTTGAGCCTGCCCACGTCGTTCGCCGTGGCCCACTGCAAGAAGGCCAGGGCCTCCTCTCCCCGTACCAGAAACTCCCCCATGTGGCTCACGTCAAAAACCCCGGCCTCCTTCCGCACGGCCAGGTGCTCCTCCACGATGGAGGTGTACTGGAGGGGGAGGAGGTAGCCGGCGAAGGCCACCATCCGCCCTCCCAGGCGCAGGTGGGCCTCGTAAAGCGGGGTCTTCTTCATGGCAAGGCCATCCTACTAAAAAAGCTCCCGCCTTAGGGCCTCGGCGGAGTTGTCCTCCAGGACCTCTTCCCTCTTGGTGGCCCAGGCGGGGAAGGGGAAGCGCACCAGGAGGGGAACGGGGATCTCGGGCTGGTGAAGGATCACCGCCCCCTGGGGGAGGATCAGGGCCCGTTGGCGGAAGGAGGTGGGGAGGTAGCGGTACTCGGGCCTTTCCGCCTCGGCGGCGTCCAGACGGCCCACCACCCGGATGGCGGCGTTGGCTACCACCCGGCGCTCCACCTCGCTGGCCGTCTGCTGGGCCCCGATGAGGATCACCCCAAGGGAGCGGCCCCTTTCGGCGATGTCCAGAAGGACGTCCTTGATGGGGCCCTCCTCGTCCCGGGGGGCGTACTTGTTGAGCTCGTCCAAGACGATGAAGACCCGGCCCCTGTACTGCCCCCGCTCCTTCCTTTCAAAGATGTCCTTGAGGAGGCTGCCCACCACGAACATCTGGGCCTGGGGGGAGAGCTTGGCCAGGTCCACCACGTGGACCTGCTCCCCGGAAAGGGGGTCTGGGGGGTTTCCCGGGCGGTCCCCCCGGATCAGGTGGCCCACGTTCTCCACGCTGGCCTTGAGGCGGCGGACGAAGGCCTCCAGGGTCCCCCGGGCCTGCCTTGCGGTCCAGGTCTTGTCCCCCTCCCCTTCCCCGGTTTCGGGGCCCAGAAGCTTGTACTCCAGGTAGCGGACCAGATCCCCAAAGCTTTTGAGGCGCACCTTGCCCAGGGCGTCAAAGGAGATCTCCTCGGAAAGCTCCTCCCTGGGCCAGTCCTCCACCAGGAGGTGAGGGCCCTTCTGGCCCTGGGCGAGGCGCCTGAGCTTCTCCGTGAGGTGCTGGACCAAAAAGCCCAGGTTGGTGAGGAAGCCCCGGTCGGCGAAGAGGAAGGGAAGGAGCCCCTTCTGGCAGAACTGCACCAGGTCAAAGTGGTAGGCCCGGACCCCCTCGAGGCGGGTGTCCAGGTCGGGGACGTACCCCTCCTTCTTGGGCGGGGCCAGGAAGGCCACGCTTTTAAAGGGTGTGGGGGAAAGGCCAAGCCTTTGGTACTCCCGCCGGGCCTCCTCGGTGAGGCGGGCGTTGGGCTTGTCCAGGAAGAAGAGGTCCTCCCCCTTGACGTTGAAGAGGAGGACCTTGGCCTGGTGGGCGTCCTCCAGCACCCCGCTTTCCAGGAGGCTTTTCAGGAGAAAGGTGGCGTAGCTGGTCTTGGCGGCCACGCCGCTGATGCCGGAGATGTTCACGTGCCCGCCCTTGACCCCGTTTAAGAACTCCAGGTTAAGGTAGGCCACCTCCCCGTTTTGGAGGAGGCCGGCGGGGAGCTTGGTGCTCCCCCTTTGGTTCTTCATGGCGTCGTAGTAGAGGGCGAGCTCCAGGTCCTCTTCCTGGGCCAAGTACACGGAGGAGCCGGGGTCCGGGGGGAAAAACTCCTCGGGGAAGATCCGGGTCACGCTCACGTGGGCCACGTAGGCCAGGCTCACGGGGATCTTCCCCTCCACCGCGAGAAAGGTGTCGGTGTCAAAGCTCTCCCCCTCGTGGACCTTGGCCACGTGGTCCACCATGCCGAAGTAGCGCACCTTCCCCACCTTCGGGTGGTAGCCCTCCACCGCCACCAGGTCGTCCAGGCGCAAAAGCCCGTCCCCTTCCACCCCCACCCAGAACTCCAAGGGGGTGGCCTCCCGCCGGCCCAAGACCACGCCGATGCGCTTCACCTCGCACCTCCCAAGTACCTCGCCAGCATGCGGCCCACCACCTCGGGCCTGCCCATCCTGCGGGAAAGCTCCCGCTCAAGCCCCCCCACGGGCAGGAGGTTCTGGGGGGCCCTGGGGTCCTTCACCGGGTGGGAGGCCAAGGCGGGGAAAAGCCCCAAGGAGAGGTCGGCGAGCTCCAGGAAGGGGCCGGAAAGGGGCGTCTCCACCCGCAAAAGCCCCGCCAAGGGGGGGCGAAGCCCCTCCGGGGGCAGAGGCAGGCGCACATACCAGCTCGCGAGTTCCAGCCCCTTCCGGTGGATGCGGAAAGCGGGGGTGCGCTCCCCTGGGGCCAGGGCCTCGAGGAGGGTCTCCCGCTCCTTGGGCAGGTAGCGGACCCAGTGGGTCTTGATGTAGCCCAGGAGGGGGCCTTCCCGGAGAAGGCGCACGGGGCCGTCCACCACGAGAAGCCCCCCGGAAAGCCCCTCGGCCACCTCCTTCTCCAAGGCCTCCCGGGCGGCGCGAAGCCCCGCCATTAGCCCCTCAAGCCCCTCGCCCAAAGGGGGGGCGGGCGCGTAGACAAGCTCCCCCACCTGAAGGGCCTCCTCCAGCCCCACCCCCACGCGGCGCACCCTCAGGCCCAACACCTCCACCCTTCCCCCCTTCAGGGCCACCGCCCCCGCGGCCACGCAGCCTAGGAGGGCCAGGCGGGGCCCCTCCGCCACCAGGGCCTCGGCCCGCTCCTTCCCGTCCACGAAGTAGAGGGGCTCGGGCCAGGGGGCCTTACCCCCCCGCCTCGCCTCCCAGGGCTCCTCCAGGGGCCGGAAGGCCTCGGGCTCCGGGAGGGAAGCGAACCCTTCCTGAAGCCCCATGGGCTCGAGGCGCAAGAGGCGCCAGGCCATGCCCCTAGATTACCGGGGCCGGGCGGTAGGGGAGGTACTTTGGCTCCCAGAAGCGGCTTTTGACGAAGGCCAAAAGCTCCTCCGGGGAAAGCCCCTGGATCCTCTCCTCCTCCGCCACCCCTTCCTCCAGGGCCTTTTGCATCACCCGGGCGGCCACGTAGGGGGAGACCTCCCGCAAGGCGCCCACCGGGGGGTAGAGGCGTTCGGGGAAGTGCTGGCGGGTGTAGTCGTAAAGGGCGTAGGCGGCCTCGAGGACCATCCCGTCCGTCACCTCCCGGGCCCGGGCCAAAACCGCCCCCAGGCCAAGCCCCGGGAAGATGAAGGCGTTGTTCCCCTGCCCTATGGGGATGACCCGGCCCTTAAACCCCACGGGGGGAAAGGGGCTTCCCGCCGCCACCAAAGCCCTCCCCTCGGTCCAATAGATGAGGTCATCGGGCAGGGCCTCGCTGGCGGAGGTGGGGTTGGAGAGGGGGAAGATCACGGGACGGGAGGTGTTTTCCAGCATGGCCCGCACCACGGGCTCGGTGAAGCTTCCCCCCTGGCCGGAAAGGCCCAAAAGCACCGTGGCCCGGGCGTTTTGGATGGTCTCCAGGAGGTTCGGAAACTCCCCCGCAAAGCGCCAGCCCCCTAGGCGCTCGGGTCTTTGGGCGAAGGGCCTTTTATAGGCCTCCATGCTCCGCCCCTCCACGAGAAGCCCCCGGGAGTCCAGGACGAGGACCCGGGCCTTGGCCTCCTCCTCGCTTAGGCCTTCCCGCTTCATCCCCTCCACCAGGGCCCAGGCCACGCCGATGCCGCCCGCTCCCGCCCCGTAGACCACCACCACCTGCTCGGAAAGCCTTTCCCCTTTCAGGCGGCAGGCGGAAAGGACCCCGGCTAAGGCCACGGCCCCCGTGCCCTGGATATCGTCGTTGAAGGAGGGGATCACCTTGCGGTAGCGCTCCAGGACCTGGAAGGCCGTCTCCTTGGCGAAGTCCTCCCACTGGACGAGGGCCTTGGGATAGCGTTTTTTAACGGCTTCCACGAAGCGGTCCAGAAACCGGAAGTAGGCCTCGCCCCTCAAGCGCCGGTGCCGCACCCCCAGGTAGAGGGGGTCCTGGAGCAGGTCCTCCCGGTCCGTGCCCACGTCCAGCTCCACGGGGAGGGTCTTGTCGGGGCCCACCCCGCCCACGGCGGTGTAGAGGGTGAGCTTGCCGATGCTGATGGCCATCCCCCCATAACCCTGGTCCCCGATGCCCAGAATGGCGGAAGAGTCCGTAGCCACGATGAGGCGCACCTCCTCGAGGGGGACGTTCTGGAGGGCTTCCTCTATACGGTCAATGTTCCGGGTGCTGGCGGTGAAGCCCCGGGGGTAGCGGTAGATGCGGGAAAACTCCCGCACCGCCTCCCCCACCGTGGGGGTGTAGAGGATGGGGAGCATCTCCTCTAGGTGGTCCACCAAAAGGGCGTAGAAGAGGACCTCGTTCCGGTCCTGGAGGTGGCGCAGGTAGATGTGCTTGTCCAGGGGGCTTTGGATCAGGCGGTAGCGGCGGTGGACCCGCTCTTTCTGCTCCTCCAGGGTGTTCACATGGGGAGGGAGGAGCCCTTCCAAACCCAAAGCCCGTCTCTCCTCCTCGGTGAAGGCCGTGCCCTTGTTGAGGAGGGGAAGCCTGAGGAGCAAGAACCCGGTAACGTAGGGTTCCAGGTAGCGCTCGCCCTTCTCGTCCCGCTTGACGTCGTAGTAGCGGCTAACCGGCATGGGCCTATTCTCCCACACCCAAAGCCCGGCCCGGGGTCTAGACGTTGAAGCCGAACATGCGCATCATGCGCTTGCCCTCTTCCGTCATGCGGGCGGGGGTCCAGGGCGGGGTCCAGACGAACTCCACGTTCACCCCCTGGACCCCGGGAAGGCGCATCACCGCCATCTCGGCGTCCGCCTTCACCACGTCCTGGGCGGGGCAACCGATGGCGGTGAGGGTCATGGTGATGTCCACCACCCCGTTCTCGTGGACCTCCACGTCGTAAACCAGGCCCAGGTCCACGATGTTCACCGGGATCTCCGGGTCGTAGACCACCTTTAGGGCCTCGAGGATTTCCTCCTTGGTGGGAAGCTCCTTCCGGGCCTCGTCCATGGCTTTGAGTATAGCCCCAAGGCCTCCACCCCTTCCCCCCACGGCCTCACTTTTGTATACTGGGACCCGGTTGGGGAGTAGCCCCAAACCGGCTTCCCGTCAGGACGGGCCCTAGGGCCCCGGGAAGCCGGGGGCGGAAAGCCCGGGCGAGACCACCGCGCGAAGCGGTGGTCCTTTTCTTTGGAGGTGGAAGATGGAGCTAAGCGGCGCCCTTTCGGCCATCCTGGCCCTGATCGTCCTCGAGGTCATCCTCTCCGCGGACAACGCCCTCATCCTCGGGGTCATGGTGCAAAAGCTTCCCGTCCACCTGAGGCGGAAGGCCCTCTTCTACGGGATCCTGGGAGCCTACGTGCTTCGGGGCCTCGCCCTCTTCTTCGCAAGCCTCGTCATCCAGCTCTGGTGGGCCCAGGCCCTGGGGGCGGCCTACCTCCTTTACATCGCCCTAAAGCACTTCCTGAAGCCCGAGGAGGCCCACGCCCCCCCACCCCTGGAGGTCTCCGCCGCCCAGTTCTGGAAGGTGGTGGCCCAGGTAGAGCTCATGGACCTGGCCTTCGCCGTGGACTCGGTCCTGGTGGCCGTGGCCCTTTCCGACAAGCTCTGGGTGATCTACACCGGGGTCTTCCTGGGGATTCTGGCCCTGAGGATGCTGGCAAGCCTGGTGGTCTCCCTCCTGGACCGCTACCCCCGCTTTTCCCACCTGGCCTACTTGGTGGTGGGCCTCGCCGGGGTGAAGCTCGCCGTAGGGGGCTGGGACAAGTTTGCGAAGGAGGTCCTCCACCGCCCCGAGATCGCTCTCGGCCTAGACAAGGAGGCCTTTAGCCTCCTTATCCTCCTCGTCCTCCTCTTGGGGAGCCTATGGGCCACGCGGGTGCCGAAGACCGCCTGACAGAGGGCCTTCTCTTCCTCGCCCCCCTCTCCCTCTTCCTGGAGACGGGGCTTCCCATCGGCCTCTTCGTCCCCGGGGGGGACACCCTTCTCCTCGCCCTGGGGGCTTGGGCGGCGGAAGGAGGCCTTAGGGCCTTTCCCCTCCTCCCCCTCCTCTTCCTGGGGAGCTTCCTCGGCCACCTTTTGGGCTACGCCCTGGGGCGCTACGGGGGAAAGGCCTTGAGGAAGCGGTTTCCCGATGACCTCTGGCAAAAGGGGGAAAGGCTTCTCCTCCGCTTCGGCCCCCTGGCCCTCCTCCTCGCCCCCTTCCTCGGGGGGGTGCGCACCCTCGTCCCCTTCCTCTTCGGGGCCCTGGGCTTTCCTTTGGGTCGCTTTCTCCCCCTGGTGGCCTTGGGAAGCCTCCTTTGGACCCAGGGGCTTTTCCTCCTCGGCTACCTCCTGGGGCGGCACCTCCCTCTTTGGGCCATCCTGGGGGGGCTTTTGCTCCTCGGGGCCTTGGGGCTCTTTTTCTCCAGGCGCCCCTCCCGCACCTGAGGTCAAGAAGACCTGTTCAAGGAATTTCTGGGGTCCCCATCCCGGCTTGCGCCGGGATGGGGTGGGGTCACACGTACTTCTCGCCCCGGACCACCTCCACGTTCTCCACGTAGGCGATGACGGCGTAGTGGGGGAAGTATTCCTCCTGGAGTTTTTGCAGAATCTTCAGGGCCACCTCCTCGCTCACGATGGTCTCCAGGCGGATGTTCTGCCCCTCCCAGTCCACGCTCCTTATCCCCCGGGAGCCCTCCCCCCGAGCCGGGGTGATGGTGTAGCCCTTGGCCCCCAGGCGCTTGATCTCCTCCACGAGCCTTTTCTCCAGAAGGCTTTCCGCCACGATGGTCACCAGCTTGAGCCGCTTAAGCTCCATCCCTAACCTCCCCAAAGGACCGCCAGGGCGTGGTAGAGGGGGATCCCCAAGACCAGGTTAAAGGGGAAGGTGACGGCGAGGCTTGCCGTGAGGTACAAACTGGGGTTCGCCTGGGGGAGGGCGATGCGGACGGCGGCCGGGGCGGCGATGTAGGAAGCGCTGGCGCTCATGGCCCCAAGGACCGCCGCCCCCCCCACGCCAAGCCCCGCCTTGAGGCCTAGGTAGACCCCAAGGGCCCCGTGGAAGAGGGCCAGGCCCACGCCGAAAAGGATGAGCCTAAAGCCCACCTGGCGGAGGACGGAAAGCCTCGAGGCCGCCACCATCCCCAGGTCCAGGAGGAAGAGGGTGAGGGCCCCGTAGAAGGGGTCCACGAAGAAGGGCTTGACCCGCTCCATCCCCGCTTCCCCCGAGAGGACACCGATCAAAAGCCCCCCGAGGAGGAGGACCACGCTCTTCCCGGCCAAGACCTCGTGGAGGGCCTCGGAAAGCCTCCCGTTATGCCGTTTGCCCAGAAGGAGGGCTACCACAATCCCCGGCACCTCCAAAAGGGCCACCAGGGTGGGCAAAAACCCTTGGGCGGCGTGCCCCACCCCCTGGACGAAGGAAAGGGCGGCGAGGAAGGTCACCGCCGAGACGGAGCCGTAGTGGGCGGCGAGGGCGGCGGCGTCCTCCCGGCTTACCTTGAGGAAGCGCCGGGCCAGGAAGTAGGCGGGAAGAGGCCTAAAAAGCCCCAGGGCCAAGGTGGTGAGGGCGGGGAGGAGGACCACAGAAAGGGGGGTGTGGGCAAGCTCCACCCCGCCCTTAAACCCGATGGCGAAGAGGAGGTAGATGGAAAGGGCGGTGTAGAGGGCCTCGGGGAAGGCGAGGTCGCTCTTTAAAAGCCTGGCCGCGATCCCCAGGAAGTAGGCGAGGACCATGGGGGAAAGGAGGTTTAACCGGAGAAGCTCCAAGGCGTCCATACCTCTTGCTCTTTACTACCATGGGGAAGGGCTTTTACAATCCGGTACGATGGCGCCGTTGGTAGGCCTCATCATGGGTTCCCGTTCCGACTGGGAGACCCTGCGCCACGCGGCGGAGACCCTCGAGGCCCTGGGCATCCCCTACGAGGCGCGGGTGGTCTCCGCCCACCGCACCCCGGACCTCATGGCGGAGTACGCCAAAACCGCCCTGGAGCGGGGCATCCAGGTGATCATCGCCGGGGCCGGGGGGGCGGCCCACCTCCCCGGCATGACCGCCGCCCACACCCCCCTCCCCGTCCTCGGGGTACCGGTGGAAAGCCAGGCCCTAAGGGGCCTGGACTCCCTCCTTTCCATCGTGCAGATGCCGGCGGGCATCCCCGTGGGCACCCTGGCCATCGGGAAGGCGGGGGCGGTGAACGCCGCCCTCCTCGCCGCCAGCATCCTGGGCCTTAAGTACCCCGAGATCCAGGAGCGCCTCAAGGCCTACCGCAAGGCCCAGACCGAGGCGGTCCTGGCCCACCCCGACCCCCGGGAGGAGGCGTGATCGGCATCCTAGGCGGCGGGCAGCTTGGGCGGATGCTGGCCCTGGCGGGCTACCCCCTGGGGCTTTCCTTCCGCTTCCTGGACCCCTCCCCCGAGGCCTGCGCCGGGCAGGTGGGGGCGCTTTTGGTGGGGGGCTTCCTGGACGAGAAAGCCCTTTCCCGCTTCGCCGAGGGGCTAGACCTCATCACCTACGAGTTTGAGAACGTCCCCGTGGAGGCGGCCCGCCTCCTTGCGGAAAGGCTTCCCGTCTACCCCCCGCCCCTGGCCCTAGAGGTGGCCCAGGACCGCCTGCGGGAAAAGGCCTTCTTCCAGGGCCTTGGCGTCCCCACCCCTCCCTTTTACCCCGTGGACGGCCTTAGGGACCTGGAGGAGGCCCTAGGGCGGGTGGGCCTTCCCGCCCTCCTGAAGACGCGGCGGGGCGGATACGACGGCAAGGGGCAAGCCCTGGTGCGCACGCCCGAGGAGGCGGAAAAGGCCCTGAGGGCCCTTGGGGGAAAGGGGCTTATCCTCGAGGGCTTCGTCCCCTTTGACCGGGAGGTCTCCCTCCTGGCGGTGCGGGGGCGGGCGGGGGAGGTGGCCTTCTACCCCCTGGTGGAAAACCGCCACCGGGAAGGGATCCTGAGGCTTTCCCTGGCCCCGGCCCCCGGGGCTTCCCCAGAACTCCAGAAGAAAGCGGAGGGCTACGCCCGAAGGGCCCTGGAGGCCTTGGACTACGTGGGCGTCTTGGCCTTGGAGTTCTTCCAGGTAGGGGAGGAACTCCTCTTCAACGAGATGGCCCCCCGGGTGCACAACTCCGGCCACTGGACGATAGAAGGGGCGGAGACCAGCCAGTTTGAAAACCACCTAAGGGCCCTTCTGGGCCTGCCCTTGGGGAGCACCGCCCCCAGGGGGCATAGCGCCATGGTGAACCTCATCGGCCTTAAGCCCCCCTTCCCCGAGGTCCTCAAGGTGGAAGGGGCCCACCTCCACTGGTATGGCAAGGCGGTGCGCCCCGGGCGCAAGGTGGGGCACATCACCCTGAGGCGGGACACCCCTGAGGCCTTGCAGGAGGGGCTAGAAGCGCTTTCCCGGGTACCCGGGCTTTCCTTGGAGGTGCGACGATGATCATCTCCGAGCTGGAGGAGACCCTAAAGGAGGAGGCCCGGCTTTTCCTGAACCGGGCGCGGGGGCTACGCCCCCCCCACACCGAGGACCTCTTCGCCCGAAGGGCCTACATCGCCCCCGAGGACGTCTACGTGGAAAACTACCCCCGCCGCCGCCCCCTGGCGGCCTTCAACCCAGGGGCGGTCGTGGAGGGAGAGGTGGTCCACCTCTTCCCCCGCCTCGTCTTTGACTACTACAGCTACGCCTCGGCCATCGGCCACGCCACGCTGCCCCTAGAGGACCTCCTTTCGGGGCGGATCCCTAAGCCCCTCCCCGTGCGCATCCTCCTCTACCCCACCGAGCTCTTTGAGGCGGTGCGGGGGTGCGAGGATGCCCGGGCCCACCGCCGGGAGGGGGGCTACGCCTTCTTCTACACGGGAGTGGGGAAGCTGGGGGACGCCCGCAACACCGACAGCAAAGACGTCTTCACCGCCCTCCTCTCCCTGGCGGAGTTTGACGAGGCCTTCCAGCTCAAGCGGAAGGCCCCCATCCGCATCGGGCTTTCTGGGGAGGAGACGGGGTTTACCCTCTACCTGCCCACCAAGAACGCCACCTTCCTCGAGGGGGACCACATCCTCTTAAGGCCGAGCCTCACCGGCCTTCCCGACCTCTGCTGGCGGGGAAGGCTGAACCTCAAGACCCTCAAGGCCTACGAGCTCAAGCCCATCCTGGCCCCCGAGGCCTTTGAGTACAAGGTGGGCTGGTCCACCAACGCCCTAAGGCTTCCCGACGGCACCTACCTCGTGGCCTACCACGGGATCCTCCGCCACGACCTCTCCTACCGCCACGGCTTCATGCGCCTAAGCCCGGAAGGGCGGCCTTTGGGGCTTTCCCACTACCTCCTCGCTCCCCAGGGCCTGGCGGAGTGCTACGGGGACCGCCCCCTCACCCTCTACGGCAACGGCCTCCTTCTCCACGGGGAGACCCTGGTCTTCGTGGGGGGCGTGGGGGACTATGCCATGGGGGTCTTCACCGCCCCCCTGGAGGAGGTCCTGAAGCGGGTGGCCCCCCTTTGAGGGTATAATCCTCCCCAAACCCAAGGGAGGACCGCCATGGACCGGCTTGCCCGATTCCAGGAAGTGGTGCGAAAGGCCAAGGACCACCCCGTCTACCGGGAAAAGCTCCGGGGGGTGGACCCGGAAAAGCTCACCCTCGAGGACCTCCCCTCCCTCCCCCCCACCACCCGGGAGGAGTGGGTGGCCTACCTCAAGGAAAACCCCCTTCCCCCTGAGGGGGCGAGCCTCATGCACCTCACCCCAAGCCCCCTTTTGGGCTGGATGCCCGAGTACCTCTCCCAGGAGGACCTCCACTACCAGGCGGAGGCCCTGGCGGCCTACTACCGAAGGCTTGGGATCGTGGGGAAGAAGGTGCTGGTGGCCTTCAGCTACCACGTCTTCGCCGGGGGGTGGCTCTTCCACCAGGCCCTTTGGCGGGCGGGGAACCTGGTCTTGCCCCACGGGCCCGGGGAGGCGGCCCGCATCGCCGAACTCGGGCAGCGCTACGGCTTTGACGTCCTGGTGACCAACCCCTCCTTCGCCCTCAAGGTGGGCCAGGCGGGAGGGCGGTTTCCCTTGCTCCTCGCCGGGGGGGAGCCTTTTACCTCGGTGCCCGGCTTCCGGGAGAAGGTGGAGGCCCTTCTTGGGGGCGTGGCCCTGGACGCCTACGGTACCAGCGAGCTCGGCATCGTGGCCGGGGAGCGCATGGAAAAGGACGGGCTTTGGGAAATCCCGGAGATGGCGGTCCTCGAGGTCTTGGACCCCGAGACCCTAAGGCCCGTGGCGGACGGGGAGAAGGGGGAGCTGGTGGTCACCGCCCTAAGCCGCACCCTCATGCCCATGGTCCGCTTCCGCACCGGGGATCTGGCCATCGCCGAGAGGCGGGAAGGGCGCATGGTGCTTCCCCGGGGGGTCTTCGGCCGCACGGACCAGATGGTGAAGGTGAAGGGGGTGAAGCTCTACCCCACGGAGCTCGCCCCCATCCTGGCGGGCTTCGGCCTGGACCCCAAGGGCTTCCAGGTGGTGGTGGAAAGGAAGCTGGAAGGGACCGACAAGCTCATCCTCCGCCTCAAGGCGGAAAGGGTCCCCCCGGGGCTCTTTGAGGCCATCCAGAAGGCCACGGGGCTCCGGGTGGACGAGGCCGAGCTGGTGGAGAACCTGGAAGGGGGCTTCCTGGTGGACCGCCGCTTTTAAAGGACCCCAAAAGGGTATGCCCACGGCCTAGGGCAGGTGCCGAAAGAGGGCGGGAGCGCCCCGGGCGTTGGCCGTTTGTTATTCTTTTCTCATTTCCACGGGCTATACTCCGCCTCACGGACAAGGCCCTCCTTGGGGTATAGTGAGGGCAAACCCGCGCCTTTAGGGAAGGAGGCGGCATGCGGTTCTTCGTGCTGGGAGACATTTCCGTGGACTTGCTTTTCTTCTTGGAACGCATCCCCGAGCCCGGGGAGGAGGTGCCCTCGAGGCGGGCCCTGATGAAGCCGGGAGGGGCGGGGGGGACGCTGGCGGCCCAGCTGGCCAGCCTCGGCCACCGGGTCTTCCTGGCGGGCCGGGTGGGGAAGGACCCCTTCGCCGAGCTGGCCCTAAGCCGGGTGCGGGAGGTGGGGGTGGACCTCCGGTACCTCCAGGAAGACCCCGACCACACCACAAGCTCGGTCCTCATCCTGGTGGTGCCCGGGGGGGAGAGGGCCATGGTGAGCGCCGAGGGGGCGAGCCGCCACTTAGACCCCAGCCTCTTCAAGCCCCGCTTCCTGGACCAGGCCGACGCCGTGGTCCTCTCCGCCTACGCCCTGGTGGGAGGGCCCTCCCGGAGCTACGCCGTGGCGGTGCTGGAGGCCGCCAGGAAGCGGGAGCTTCCCATCTTCGCCGACCTGGGCACGGGGGCGGTGCGGGCGGCGGGGGCGGAGCTTCTCAAGTACCTGCGGGGCGTGAGCTGGCTTTTAATGAACCAGGCGGAACTCCTCGCCCTCACCGGGGCCACCTCCCTCTCCCAAGGGGTGGCCCGGCTTCGCGCCGAGGGGTTTAGCCACCTGGCCATCAAGGTGGGGGCCATGGGCTCCATCGTGGTCACCCCGGAAGGGGAGGAGCTTCTAGAGCCCTTCCCCATAGAGGACATCGTGGACTCCACCGGGGCGGGGGACGCCTACACCGCCGTCTTCGCCCACGCCATCCTGGAGGGGAAAAGCCCCATAGAGGCGGGCCGGCTCGCCAACCTGGCGGGGGCTTTGGCGGCCACGGGGCTTGGGGCCCAGGGGCGGCTCATCCGGCTAGAGGACCTGGAAGTAGCGGCGGGCTAGGGCCAGAAACGCAAGGCCCGCCCGGCCGCTCTTCTCGGGGTGGAACTGGGGGGCGAGGAGGTTTTCCTTGGCGAGGAGGGCGGTGAAGGGGGTGCCCTCGTACTCCCCCTTCCCCAGGGAGTAGGGGGTGAGGGGGCCGTAGTAGGAGTTGGCGAAGTAAAAGTGGCGCCCCGTGAGGGGGGCGAAGGCCCCGCCGAACGCTAGGGGGTTCCAGCCCATCTGGGGGACCCGGCCTGCAGAGAAGCGCCGCACCTTCCCGGGAACGAGGCCAAGCCCCCTCACCTCCGGTGCCTCCTCGCTCCCCTCGTAAAGGACCTGCATCCCCACGCAGATCCCCAGGAAGGGAAGGCCCTTTTCCAGGTGGTCCAGGACCCTTTCCAGGAAGCCGCTTTTCCGGAAGGCCTCCATCACCTGGCCGAAGTGCCCCTGGCCCGGGAGGACCAGAAGGTCCGCCTCCTTGTGGGCCTTGGGGTCCTGGGCCACCGCCACGGAGAAGCCCGCGGCCTCGAGGGCCTTGGCGGCGCTGCGCAGGTTCCCCGAGCCGTAGTCTATGAGGAGGGCCCTCATAGCACCCCCTTGGTGCTGGGAAGCCCCTCCCCCGTGAGGCGGGTGGCCCGGTGGAGGGCCCGGGCCAAGGCCTTGAAGCCCGCCTCCACCACGTGGTGCGCCTCCCGGCCCGAAAGAAGCCTTAGGTGGAGGGTGAGCCGGCCGTGGTTCACCAGGCCCCTAAGGAACTCCCGCAGGTGGTAGTGGTTCACCCCCCCCGCCGCCCCCACCACGGGCCATTCCTCGGGCCGGTACTCCAGGTGGGGCCTGCCCGAGAGGTCCACCACGCAAAGGACCAGGGTCTCGTCCATGGGGGCAAAGGCCTCCCCGTAGCGCTCTATGCCCTTCCCTTCCCCCAAGGCCTCCTTCAAGGCCATCCCCAAGGCGATGCCCACGTCCTCCACCAGGTGGTGGACGTCCACCTCTAAATCCCCCTTGGCCTCCACCTCCAGGAGGAAGCGGCCGTGGCGCTGGAGCTGAAGGAGCATGTGGTCCAAGAAGGGAAGGCCCGTGGCCACCTTGCCCCCGATGGGCCCGTCCAGGCCCAGGCGGAGGCGGACCCAGGTCTCCGCCGTGGCCCGTTCCACCAAGGCCTCACGCATAGGCCACCCCGAAGGCCGCCCTTAAAAAGGCGTCCATCTCCTCCTTGAGGCCTATGGTCACCCGGAGGCACCCTTCTAGCCCCGGGTAGCGGTCCTGCCGCCGCACCAGGACGCCCTGGGAAAGGAGGTGGCGGAAGGCCGCCTCGGCGTCGGGGGTCCTCACCAAGAGGAAGTTGGTGTGGCTCGGGTAGGGGCGCCAGATGGGGTGGGCGAGGAGCTCCCGGTAAACCCGCTCCCTCTGGGCCACCACCTTCTCCACCACCTTCTCCACGTAACCCGGATTTTCCAAGACCACCTCCAGGATGGCCCCAGTGTGGGCGGGTAGCACGAAGGGAGGAAGCACCTCCCGCACCACCCGGGCCACCTCCGGGGCGGCCAGGAGGTAGCCCGCCCGGATCCCCCCCAAGGAGAAAGCCTTGGAGAAGGTGCGGAGCAGGGCCACGTGGGGGTTTTCCCAGGCGAGGGAGCGGAAGTCCGTCCCGGCGAACTCCCGGTAGGCCTCGTCCACCACGAGAAGCCCCCCCACCTCCTTAGCCCTTTCCGCCAAAGCCCAAAGGGCCTCCTCCGGGAAGAGGGCCCCCGTGGGGGCGTGGGGGTTGGGGAGGAAGAGGACCCCGCCCCGGAAGGCCTCGAGGAGGGCCCCAAGGTCCAGGGAGAACCCCTCCCCGAGGGGAACGGCCTGGTAGGGGGTCCCGGCCACCTTAGCGGCGTGGGCGTAGTGGGGGAAGGAGGGGGAAAGGTCCAAGACCGCCTCCGCCGCCAGGGCCAAAGCCAGGATCAGGAGGTTGGAGCCCGGGGCCAGGACCACCCCCTCCTCGGGAAAGTCCAAGAGGGCGGCAAGCCTTTTCCGCAGCGTCTCGGCGTGGATCTCGGGGTAGCGGTTCCAGGGGATGGCCCTAAGGCGCGCCAAAGCCTCCTCCTTGAGCTCCCCGGGAAGGTCCAAGGGGCTTTCGTTCTGGTCCAGCTTCACCGGGGCCTCCTCCTTCTTGTAGGGGTAAGGGGCGAGGCCCCGGAGGTGCGCCTTGAAGGCCCGCATGCCCCGAGTATAGCGGTAAATTCAAGGCATGAACCGGGCCCGGGACTGGCTCCTCCAGGCGGAGAAGGACCTGGAGATGGCCGAGATCGCCAAGGGCGCAGGAAGGCACGAATGGGCCTGTTTCGCCGCCCAGCAAGCGGCCGAGAAGGCAGTCAAGGCCCTTCACCTCCACTTGGGCCAGGAGGCCTAGGGGTACCTCGTGGCCCGGCTTCTGAAGGAGCTTCCCCTTCAGGTGCCCCAGGAACTGGTGGAAAAGGCCCGCTATCTGGATGGGCTCTATATCCCTACCCGCTACCCCGACGCCTTTCCCGAGGGGCCTTCGGCGGAGCACTACGGGCCCTTGCAGAGCGAGGAGGCCATAGGCCATGCCCGTGAGATCCTTGGGTTCGTCCGTGCTCAGATGGCCTAGCCGGGAAGAGGTGGAGGAGGCCCTAAAGGCCTGGCTCGCCCGCCACCCCATCCCTGGGCTCGTGGCCGCGGGCTACTTTGGCTCCTACGCCCGGGGGGAGGCGGGGGTGGGGAGCGATCTGGACCTTCTCCTCCTGGTGGCGCACTCCCCCCCTGGAAACGCCCCCTGGGGCTTCCCCTAGAGGAGCTTCCTGTGCCCGCGGAGGCTTGGTCTACACCCTGGAGGAGTGGAACGGCCTGCTCCAAAGAAGCCCCCGCCTGGCCCGGGTCCTGCGGGAGGAAACCCGCTGGCTCCTTCCTCCCTAGCGCCAGGAGACCACCCTGTCTAAGGGCAGCCGGTGGGAAGGGTAGCCCTCCTCCGCCGGGTAGCCCAAGGCCACCAGGGCGGGGATGGCGGCGTGGGAAGGAAGCCCCAGGATCGCCTTCACCCTCTCGGGGTCAAAGCCCAGCATGGGGACGCTCCCCAGGCCATAGGCCTCCAGGAGGAGGAGCAGGTAGCCCAAGAGGATGTAGCTCTGCCCCGCCGCCCAGGAGGCCCTCTCCTCCTGCCCCATGGCGGCGAAGGCCCGCTGGATGGCCTGCTTCTGGGCCTCCCTTTTCTCCCCCTGGACCCCGGGGTGGATGACCTCGTCCAGATGGTTTAGGGCGTCCTCGAGGTCGGCGCAAAGGACCAGGACCACGGGGGCCTCCTCCACCTGGGCCTGGCCGAAGGCGGCCTCCCTAAGGGCCCGCTTGGTGGCGGGGTCCCGCACCACCACGATCCGCCAGGGCTGGAGGTTCCAGGCGGAAGGAGCCCTTAGGGCGGCCTCGAGGATCTCCTTGAGAAGCCCCTCGGGCACGGGGGCTTTCCGGTAGCGGCGGATGGAGCGGCGCCTAAGGGCCGCGGTCTTGGCGTCCAGAAGGTGGGTCGCCTCCATACCCCGCCAAATATTAAGGAGGGCCGGGGGGAAGTTTGTGAAGGCCATCACGGACGGAAGTGGTCGTACCCCTTGCGGGCCACGGGACGCCCTTGGAAGTACACCCCTTCCCCCTCCAAAACCCTCCCCGCCCGGAAGAGGGGAAGCCCCACCGCCTGGGCCCTCGCCCAAAGCTCGCCCTCCCGCTCGGGAGGCACCGCCAAGACCGCCTCAAACTCCTCCCCGCCGTAAAGGACCCACTCCAAAGCCTGCGCCTCGCCCTTCGCCAGGGCCAGGACGTCCGGATAAAGGGGAAGGGCCTCCACCTCCACCCGGACCCCCGTCTCCGAAAGCTGCCAGAGGGTCTCGGCGAGGCCGTCGGAGGAGTCCAGGCTTCCCCGGGGAAGCCCCGCCAGGGCCAGAAGGCCAAGCCGGGGAAGGGGGTAAAAGGCCGCTTCCCGGATCTGGGGAAAGGCCTTCAGGTCCACCCCCTGGTAGTGGGCCCAGATGGCCGCCCCCGTCCGCCCCCAGCGGTCCCCCACCAGGTAGAGGAGATCCCCAGGGAAAGCCCTCCGGGGCAAGGGGGCCTCCGCCCAGGCGTAGCCCGCCACCGTGAGGGCCACCTCCACCCCGGCGTTGGTGTCCCCCCCGAGGAGGAAGGCCCCAAGCCGCTTGGCCGCCTCCGCCGCCCCCCGCACGAGCTCCAGGACGAAGCCCTCCTCCAGGTCCTCGGGCAGGAAGAGGCCCAAGGTGAAGCCCAAGGGCCGCCCCATCTTGACGAGGAGGTCCGAGGCGGTGGCCGCCACCCCCCGAAACCCCACCTCAAAGGGCCCCATGCCCCTTAGGGCCACCTCCCGGTAGAGGAAGCCATCGGTCTTCAGAAGCCAGGCCACCCCCTCCGCCCACACCCCCCCGGCGTCGTCCCCCGGGGGCAGGGGGGCGGCCTCGGGGTAGCCCAGGGGGGCCAGCTTGGCGAGAAGGGCCCGCTCGCCCAGGTCTTTAAGCCGCATACATCCAGGCTAGGGTATCATGGCGGGGTGTGCCGGGTTGACCTGTGCCTGAGGCCGGCCCAAGGTCCCCTGATCCTGGTGGAGGTCCTGCCCGCAGGAAGCGTCCTCACCCGGCTTCTCGCCCTGGGGGCCAAAGAGGTCTGGGTGGCCCCGGGCCCCAAGGTGGCCCGCCTTTTGGCCGAGGCCCTGGGCCGGGAGGCGCTCCTTTTGGGGGAGGTGGAGGGGTTTCCCCCTGAAGGGTTCCACGGGAGGCTTTCCCTTTTGGACCTGGAAAGGACCGAGGTTAGGGGCCGGCGGGCGGTCCTCGTGGCTCCCCTTCTCAACCAAAGCCTCCTCCCCGGGGAGGAGGAGGTCTATTTGGCGAGCCTCCGGAACGCCAAGGCGGTCTTGGAGCTGGCCAAGCGCCTAAAGAACCTCACCCTCCGCCCCTCGGGGGCCCCGGACCCCCTCCTCTCCGCCGCCGTGGCCGTGGGCTTCTTGCAAAAAAGGCTCGCCCCCGAAGGGCCTCCAAACCTCACCACCGCCCTCCTCAAGGCCTTCCCCGATCCCCAGGAGGCCCTCTTCCAAAGCCCGGAGGGCCAGGCCCTCCACAAGGAGGGGCGCACGGAGGAGCTGGCCTGGGCGAGCCTCATCGGGGTGGACCCGGTGGTGCCCAGGCTCGCCGAGGTGCGCTTCTTCCCCAAGGAGGCCCACGGCCTAAGCCAGGACCGCTACGCCCAAAGGTACGTGCCATGGAGCGCCTGACCCTCCTCGGCCTCCCCTTAGACCCTGTGGACATGGAGGAGGCCCTAAGGCGCATCGGGGGCTTCCTCCAGGGGGAGGGAACCCGCCAGGTGGTGACCCTCAACCCCGAGATCGCCGTAAGGGCCCAGGAGGACGAGGCCCTGAGGCGGGCCATCCTCGAGGCCGACCTCATCACCCCGGACGGGGTGGGGATCCTCTGGGCGGTGCGGCGCCTCCACGGCCTGTCCCTTAAAGAAAGGGTCACGGGGGTGGACCTCACCCTGGCCCTCTTCCGCCGCTTCCCCGGGATCCGGGTCTACCTCCTCGGGGGGAAGCCAGGGGTGGCGGAGCGGGCCGCCCGGGAAGTGGAGCGCCTGGGAGGTGTGGTGGTGGGCTTCCACCACGGCTACTTCCAGGAGGAGGCCCCGGTGGTGGCGGCCATCCGGGAAGCCCGCCCCGACCTCCTCCTGGTGGGCATGGGGGAAAGGCAGGAGACCTTCATCCACCGCCACAAGGCCCACCTGGGGGCCCGGGTGGCCATGGGGGTGGGGGGCACCCTGGACGTCCTGGCGGGGGAGGCGAGGCGCCCCCCCCTCTGGGCCCAAAGGCTTGGCCTGGAGTGGCTCCTAAGGGTGGGGCTGGACCCCAAGCGCTGGCGCCGGGCCCCGAGGCTTTTCCGCTTCGCTTACCTGGTCCTCAGGGAAAGGCGCTAGAATGGCCCCATGAAGCGTCTTTGGGTAGGTCTTTTTCTCCTCGGCCTCGCCCTGGGCCAAGGCCTCGTCCTCCCCTTTGAGGGGCCCCAAGGGTACACCCTGGCCCAGGCCTTCGCCCAAGGCCTGAAGGCCCCGCCCCCCACCCTCCTCGCCCTTCTCCTCCCCGACCTCCCCTGGCGGGGAAGCTACGAGCTTGCCGGGGGGCTCTACACCAAGGCGGGGGCCCGGCTCGCCCAGGCGGCCACGGGGGCGGACTGGGTCCTTCTGGGGCGGGAAGAGGCGGGGGGGCTCAGGCTCTTCCTGGCCCGCAAAGGGGGGGTCAAGGAGGGCCTCTTCCCCACCCCCGAGCTCGGGTGGCTATGGCTCCAGGGGGAGGGCCTCGCCCCCCGCTTTAGCCCCCTCCCCACGCCCTCCCTCCCGGAGGAAAGGCTTCGGGCCCTGGCCCAAGGGGAGGACCCAGACCCCCTCCACCGGTCGGCTTTGGACCTGAAGGAAGGCCGGGGTAGCGGGCTTCTTGAGGGGCTTCTTCCCCAGAGGCTTCTTCTCCTCTGGCAGGGGAGGCTTCCCAGGGCCTACGAGGCCTTCCGGCTCCTCGCCGAGGGGAAGCGGGAGGAGGCCTTGGCCCTGGCGGAGGCCATGGGGGAGGGGGACGTCCTGGAAAGGACGGCGGCCCACCTGGTCTATAGGATCCTCGAGGACGAGCGCTGGAAGGCCTCGGCGAGGCGGCTTGCGGAGGCCTTCCCCGAGCTTCCCCTGGCCTGGGAGGAGGTGAGCTTCGCCGCCTTCCAAGAGGGGAAGGGAGAAGAGGCCAAAGAAGCCCTCCTCAAGGCCCTCGCCCTCCGCCCGGACTCCTGGCTCTACTGGACCAACCTGGGCTGGGCCTACCACCTCACCGGGGACCTCCCCCGGGCCATCCGGGCCTCAGAAAGGGCGGTGGCCCTAGAGCCCAACGCCACCGCCTACTACAACCTGGGGCTCTTTAGGGCCATCTACGGGGACTTCCTGGGGGCCAAGGCCGCCTACGACCGGGCCCTGAGGCTGGACCAGGGGGAGGACTATCCCGAGGCGCTAAAAGACTTGGAGGAGCGGGAAGAGCCCCTCGCCCTCTTCTTCCGGGCCTACCTTTCCGAGCGGGTGGGCCTCCCCGCCAAGCCCCTCTACGAGGCCTTCCTGAAGGCCCACCCCCGCCACCCCGCCGCCTTCGCCGCAAGAAGGGCCCTGGCCAGGGAGGCGGAGGCCCCCAAGCTTTCCCTGAGGAAGCTCACCCTCATCCCCGGGGACATGGACGCCAGGCCCTTCCGGGCGGGCGAGGCCATCTTCCCCGAGGTGGCCCTGGAAAGAAGGCCCTACCTCCCCAAGGCCACCCTCACCACCCGCCTTTACCGGGAAGGCACCCTCCTTGCCCAGGAGGAAAAGCCCCTCGCCTTCCCCCCCCTCACCGTGGCCCTCTCGGAGGTGGCCCCGCCCGTGATCCCCGAAGCCCCCGGGCGCTACCTCCTGGAGGTGGCCTACGGGGAGACCGCCTTGCGGGTGGAGCTGGAGGTAGGCCCGCCGAGCCTGGCCCGGAAGCTCTACGCCTTGGGCCTCGAGGCCAAGGACCTCTCGGGCCGCCCCCTCCTCACCCCCAAGGAGGCCCTGGGGGAAAACGGAGAGACCCTCCTTTTGCAAAGGACCCGGCATGCCCTCCAGGAAGCGGCCCCGCTGGCCACCGCGGGAAGCCTGGGAAAGCCCCTGGAAAAGGGACCCTACGCCGGGAAAAGCGTCCGGGAGATCCTGCAAGCGCCCCCAGAGGAGGCGGTCCGGGCCTTCTTCCAGGCGGTCCTGGAAGACCCCGCCCTCCTGGGCGAAAACGACGTGGTCAACGCCTTCGTGAACTGGCTGCTTGGGGAGTGAGGAACAGGCTGCCCCCCGGGAGGACCCGGGGGGCTTTCTGGTGGAGCCGACGGGACTCGAACCCGTGACCTCCTGAGTGCGATTCAGGCGCGCTCCCAGCTGCGCCACGGCCCCACGCGCCCTTTAGGGTACGCGAGGGGGAGGGGCTTTGTCTAGCCCCCCTCCTTAAGCCGCACCTCCACCCGGCCCTTCTTGTCCTTCACGGAGAGGGTGGCCTTGGCCTTGCCCTTGCGGTACTCCGCTTTCCACTCCTTCTTCTTCACCTGGTACTTGGTGCGCACCCAACCCCGGCGGCGCAGGTCCTCGTCGTGGTAGCGGAAGACCGCCTCCGCCCGGGAGGCGCCATAGACCACCAGGATCCCCTGGGGCTCCGCCACCCGCTCCACCACCACCGCCTGGGGGAAAAGACCCAAGGAAAGCTCCGCCGTCACCCGGACCTCCAAGGCCCAGGCCAGGGCCAAAAAGGGAAGGGCAAGAATCAAGCGCCGCATGCCCCAAGGGTATCCCAAGACAACCCCTTTTAGGTGAAAGCCTCCTCAAGTAGACTTAAAGGGTGGACGAAGTCTGGCGGAAACTGGCCGAGCCCTTTCCTCCGGGAGAGGTCCAGTGGCGGGTGGAAGCCCTTTCCCGGGACAAGAAGCGGGCCTTGGTGGTCCCTTACGTGGACGCCCGCACCGTCTTGGACCGCTTGGACAAGGTGGTGGGGCCCGAAGGTTGGCACGACGCCTACGAGGTCCTCTCCGACCAGGAGCGCACCTTAAGGGACGAGCGGGGGGAGCGGAAGGAAAGGCTTTGCGAGGTGAAGTGCCGCCTCACGGTCCTCGGGGTCACCAAGGAGGACGTGGGCGAGGGGGACACCTTAAAGGCCGCCTTCTCCGACGCCCTCAAGCGGGCGGCGGTGAAGTTCGGGGTGGGGCGGTACCTCTACCGCCTGGAGAAGCAGTGGGTGGACTACGACCCGGAGAAGGGGCGCTTCACCCCGCCCAAGCTCCCCGAGCCCGAGGACGAGGCGGAAGAGGAGGAAAAGCCCGAGGCCTACCGCCTCATAGACCAGCTCCTGGAGCGCCTGAAGGAAAAGGGCCTGGGCAAGGAGGCGGCCCGGATCATCACCAAATACGGGGGCTACGGCAAGACCCCTGAGGAGACCCGGCGCCTCTACGGGGAGCTTCGGGCCCTCCTCAAGGGATGAGGGTCGTCGCCATCGGAGACCTTCACGCCAACTTCCCCGCCTTCTGGCGGGTTTTGCGCCGGGAAGGCCTTTTGGACGAGGCTTTCCGCCCAAGCCTCCCCCTCCTGAGGGGAGAGGTGCGGGTGGTCCTCCTGGGGGACCTGGTCCACCCCAAGACCCTCCGGGACTACGAGCGGCTCACCGGGCTTAGCCCCTTTGACCCCCAAGACCCCACCCACCTCCGGGTGGCGGCGGGGGTGGAGATCCGGGAGCTCTTCCGCCTGAAGGCCCTCCAGGAAGAGGTGGGGGGGGGCTTCGCCATCCTCCTGGGCAACCACGACGAGGCGGCCCTAAAAGGGGAGCCCATCCTGGGAACCCGCCACCTCAAGCACCTGGAGTTCCACCTCGAGGCGGGGGGAAGGCCTCTTCCTGAGACCTTGAAGGCCTGGATCCGGGGCTTTCCCCGGGAGCTTCTTCTCCAGGGGGTCCATTTCGCCCACGTGGGACCCGTCCCCTGGCTCCAGGAGTACGACGCCCTCTTCTACGCCCAGACGGAGCCCAAGACCTGGTGGTTCCGCACGCCGGACTACGTGGAGCGGATGGGCTACCGCTACGGGGTCTACGGCCACACCCCCATGAAGGAGGGGATCCTCCTCAAGGAGCGCTTCGCCCTCATTGACGCCCTGGACCTGGGGGAGTATTTGGTCCTAGACCTCGAGGCCGACCCCCCAAGGCCCGAGGTGCGGCGCCTCCATGGATAAGCTCACCTCGCCCCAAGGGGTCCGCGCCCTCTTAGAGCGGCACGGGCTTTTCGCCGACAAGCGCTTCGGACAAAACTTTCTGGTCTCCGAGGCCCACCTGAGGCGCATCGTGGAAGCGGCGAGGCCCTTCACCGGGCCCGTCTTTGAGGTGGGGCCTGGGCTTGGGGTCCTGACCCGGGCCCTCCTCGAGGCCGGGGCCGAAGTGACGGCCATAGAGAAGGACCTCCGCCTAAAACCCGTTCTGGAGGAAACCCTTTCGGGCTTTCCCCTGAAACTGGTCTTCCAAGACGCCCTCCTCTATCCTTGGGAGGAGGTGCCGGAGGGAAGCCTCCTGGTGGCCAACCTCCCCTACCACATCGCCACTCCCCTCATTACCCGCCTCCTCAAGACCGGGCGCTTCGCCCGCCTCGTCTTCCTGGTGCAGAAGGAGGTGGCGGAGCGCATGACCGCAAGGCCCGGCACCCCCGCCTACGGGGTCCTCTCCTTGAGGGTGGCCCACCACGCCCGGGCGGAAAGGCTCTTTGACCTCCCCCCAGGGGCCTTCTTCCCCCCGCCCAAGGTCTGGAGCAGCCTGGTGCGCCTCACCCCCACGGGCGCCCCCGACGACCCCGGCCTCTTCCGCCTGGTGGAAGCCGCCTTCGGAAAGCGGCGGAAGACCCTGAAAAACGCCCTGGTGGCCGCCGGGTATCCCCGGGAAAAGGTGGAGGAGGCCTTGGCCGCCCTGGGCCTCCCGGAAAGTGTCCGGGGAGAGGCCCTCCCCCTGGCCCAGTTCCGCCGGCTCAAGGAGCTTCTTTACACACCTGAGTAGCCAAACCTTGCCCCCAAGAAGGAGCGCTACACCGTTTGGCCCTCCCTTGGTGTAGCCCACTCCCCTTGCCCCGAGAAGGGGGTGGTAAGATGGGCGGGAAAAGAGGCAGGGCCTTGGGGGTTAGGGTCCTGTCCTCGTGAAGAGATGCACGAAAGGAGGGGACCTTGGCGCCGGTTGCGGAGTACGTGAACGTCCTGATCTACCTGGGGGTGGCCCTCTTCATCGGGGTGGCGGCCCTTGTGGCGGGGGCCCTCCTCGGCCCCAAGAAGCCGGGGCGGGCCAAGCTCATGCCCTACGAGTCGGGGAACGACCCCGCCGGGGAGGTGAAGCGCTTTCCCGTCCACTTCTACGTAGTGGCCATGCTCTTCATCCTCTTTGACGTGGAGGTGGCCTTCCTCTGGCCCTACGCCGTGAGCGCGGGCGGGCTTGGCCTCTATGGCTTCCTCGGGGTTCTGGCCTTCACCCTCCTCCTCTTCGTGGGCTTCCTCTACGAGTGGTGGAAGGGGGTGATGCGGTGGCACTGAAGGACCTGTTTGAGCGGGACGTGCAGGAGCTGGAAAGGGAGGGGATCCTCTTCACCACCCTGGAAAAGCTGGTGGCCTGGGGGCGGAGCAACTCCCTGTGGCCCGCCACCTTCGGCCTCGCCTGCTGCGCCATAGAGATGATGGCCTCCACGGACGCCAGGAACGACCTGGCCCGCTTCGGGAGCGAGGTCTTCCGGGCAAGCCCCCGCCAGGCGGACGTGATGATCGTGGCGGGCAGGCTCTCCAAGAAGATGGCCCCGGTGATGCGCCGGGTCTGGGAGCAGATGCCCGACCCCAAGTGGGTGATCTCCATGGGGGCCTGCGCCAGCTCCGGGGGGATGTTCAACAACTACGCCATCGTGCAGAACGTGGACTCGGTGGTGCCCGTGGACGTCTACGTCCCCGGCTGCCCTCCCCGCCCCGAGGCCCTCATCTACGCGGTGATGCAGCTCCAGAAAAAGATCCGGGGCCAGGCCTACGACGAAAAGGGGCGGAAGCTTCCCCCCGTGGCCGCCTGGCAACGGACGAGGGGGTGAGGCATGCGGCTTGAGCGCGTCCTGGAAGAGGCCCGGACCAAGGGCTACCCCATAGAGGACAACGGCCTCGGCAACCTCTGGGTGGTCCTCCCTAGGGAGCGTTTCAAGGAGGAGATGGCCCACTACAAGGCCATGGGCTTCAACTACCTGGCGGACATCGTGGGCCTGGACTACCTGACCTACCCGGAGAAGAAGCCCGAGCGCTTCGCCGTGGTCTACGAGCTGGTCTCCCTCCCGGGGTGGAAGGACGGGGACGGGAGCCGCTTCTTCGTAAGGGTCTATGTGCCCGAGAAGGACCCCAGGCTCCCCACGGTGACCGACCTTTGGGGAAGCGCCAACTTCCTGGAAAGGGAGGTCTACGACCTCTTCGGCATCGTCTTTGAAGGCCACCCCGACCTGCGGAAGATCCTCACCCCCGAGGACCTCGAGGGCCACCCCTTGCGCAAGGACTACCCCTTGGGCGAGACCCCCACCCTCTTCCGCGAGGGGCGGTACATCATCCCGGCGGAGTTCCGCGCCGCCCTCACCGGCAAGGACCCCGGCCTCACCCCCTACAAGGGCGGGAGCCGCAAGGGCTACAGGTCCCTTTGGGCCGACCTGAAAAAGGCCCGGGAGGTTAAAGGATGAGGGAAGAATTCCTGGAGGAGATCCCCCTAGACGCCCCCCCGGAGGAGGCCAAGGAGCTCCGCACCGAGGTGATGACCCTAAACGTGGGCCCCCAGCACCCCTCCACCCACGGGGTGCTCCGCCTCATGGTGACCCTCTCCGGGGAGGAGGTCCTGGAGGTGGTGCCCCACATCGGCTACCTCCACACGGGCTTTGAGAAGACCATGGAGCACCGCACCTACCTCCAGAACATCACCTACACCCCCCGGATGGACTACCTCCACTCCTTCGCCCACGACCTGGCCTACGCCCTGGCGGTGGAAAAGCTGGTGGGGGCCGTGGTGCCGCCCCGGGCGGAGACCATTAGGGTCATCCTCAACGAGCTCTCCCGCCTGGCGAGCCACCTGGTCTTCCTGGGGACGGGGCTTCTGGACCTCGGGGCCTTAACCCCCTTCTTCTACGCCTTCCGCGAGCGGGAGACCATCCTGGACCTCTTTGAGTGGGTCACGGGCCAGCGCTTCCACCACAACTACATCCGCATCGGCGGGGTGAAGGAGGACCTGCCCGAGGAGTTCGTCCCCGAGCTTAAGAAGTTCCTGGAGGTCATGCCCCACCGCATTGACGAGTACGAGGCCCTCTTCGCCGAAAGCCCCATCTTCTACGAGAGGGCGAGGGGGGTGGGGGTGATCCCGCCCGAGGTGGCCATCAACCTCGGCCTCACCGGAGGGTCCTTGAGGGCGAGCGGGGTCAACTACGACGTGCGCAAGGCCTACCCCTACTCGGGCTACGAGACCTACACCTTTGACGTGCCCCTAGGGGAGCACGGGGACGTGTTTGACCGGATGCTCATCCGCATCCGGGAGATGCGGGAGTCGGTGAAGATCATCAAGCAGGCCTTGGAGCGCCTGGAACCGGGCCCCATCTGCGACCCCAACCCCCAGATCACCCCGCCCCCAAGGCCCCTCCTGGAGACCTCCATGGAGGCGGTCATCTACCACTTCAAGCACTACACCGAGGGCTTCCACCCCCCCAAGGGGGAGGTTTACGTGCCCACGGAGTCGGCCCGGGGGGAGCTCGGCTACTACATCGTCTCCGACGGGGGGAGCATGCCCTACAGGGTCAAGGTGCGGGCCCCGAGCTTCGTCAACCTGCAAAGCCTCCCCTACGCCTGCAAGGGGGAGCAGGTGCCCGACATGGTGGCCATCATCGCCAGCCTGGACCCCGTGATGGGGGACGTGGACCGCTAAGGGAGGGAAGATGGGGTTCTTTGACGACAAGCAGGACTTTCTGGAAGAGACCTTCGCCAAGTACCCGCCGGAAGGGCGCCGCGCCGCCATCATGCCCCTCCTCAGGCGGGTGCAGCAGGAGGAGGGCTGGATCCGGCCCGAGCGGATAGAGGAGATCGCCCGCCTGGTGGGCACCACCCCCACGGAGGTCATGGGGGTGGCGAGCTTTTACTCCTACTACCAGTTCGTGCCCACGGGGAAGTACCACCTCCAGGTCTGCGCCACCCTCTCCTGCAAGCTCGCCGGGGCCGAGGAGCTTTGGGACTACCTCACGGAAACCCTGGGCATCGGCCCCGGGGAGGTGACCCCGGACGGGCTCTTTAGCGTGCAGAAGGTGGAGTGCTTGGGCTCCTGCCACACCGCCCCCGTGGTCCAGGTGAACGACGAGCCCTACGTGGAGTGCGTGACCCGGGCGAGGCTTGAGGCCCTTCTTGCGGGCCTTAGGGCGGGGAAGCGGCTTGAGGAGATTGAGCTTCCCGGCAAGTGCGGCCACCACGTGCACGAGGTGGAGGTATGACGGGCTCCATCGTCTCCGGACTGGACCCCAGGTTTGAAAGGACCCTCTACGCCCACGTGGGGAAGGAGGGTTCCTGGACCCTGGACTACTACCTCCGGCACGGGGGGTACGAGACCGCCAAGCGGGTCCTCAAGGAGAAGACCCCGGACGAGGTCATAGAGGAGGTGAAGCGCTCCGGGCTAAGGGGCCGGGGCGGGGCGGGCTTCCCCACGGGGCTTAAGTGGAGCTTCATGCCCAAGGACGACGGGAAGCAGCACTACCTCATCTGCAACGCCGACGAGTCCGAGCCCGGGAGCTTCAAGGACCGCTACATCCTCGAGGACGTCCCCCACCTCCTCATTGAGGGGATGATTCTCGCCGGGTACGCCATCCGGGCCACGGTGGGCTACATCTACGTCCGGGGGGAGTACCGCAGGGCGGCGGACCGGCTGGAGCAGGCCATCAAGGAGGCCCGGGCCCGGGGCTATTTGGGGAAGAACCTCTTCGGCACGGACTTCTCCTTTGACCTCCACGTCCACCGGGGGGCCGGGGCCTACATCTGCGGGGAGGAGACCGCCCTCATGAACTCCCTGGAGGGCCTTAGGGCCAACCCCCGCCTCAAGCCCCCCTTCCCCGCCCAGGCGGGGCTATGGGGCAAGCCCACCACCATCAACAACGTGGAGACCCTGGCCTCCGTGGTGCCCATCATGGAGCGGGGGGCCGACTGGTTCGCCCAGATGGGCACGGAGCAGTCCAAGGGGATGAAGCTCTACCAGATCTCCGGGCCCGTGAAGCGCCCCGGGGTCTACGAGCTTCCCATGGGCACCACCTTCCGCGAGCTCATCTACGAGTGGGCGGGAGGGCCCTTGGAGCCCATCCAGGCCCTCATCCCCGGGGGGTCCTCCACCCCGCCCTTGCCCTTCACCGAGGAAGTCCTGGACACCCCCATGAGCTACGAGCACCTCCAGGCCAAGGGCTCCATGCTGGGGACGGGGGGGGTGATCCTCATCCCCGAGCGGGTGAGCATGGTGGACGCCATGTGGAACCTCACCCGCTTCTACGCCCACGAGTCCTGCGGCAAGTGCACCCCCTGCCGGGAGGGGGTGGCGGGGTTCATGGTGAACCTCTTCGCCAAGATCGGCACCGGCCAGGGGGAGGAAAAGGACGTGGAAAACCTCGAGGCCCTCCTTCCCCTCATTGAAGGGCGGAGCTTCTGCCCCCTGGCGGACGCGGCGGTGTGGCCGGTGAAGGGTTCCTTGAAGCACTTCAAGGACCAGTACCTGGTCCTGGCGCGGGAGAAGCGGCCCGTGCCCAGGCCTAGCCTCTGGAGGTGAGATGGTCCGGGTTAAGGTGAACGACCGCATCGTGGAGGTGCCCCCGGGGACGAGCGTCATGGACGCCGTCTTCCACGCGGGGTACGACGTGCCCCTTTTCTGCTCGGAAAAGCACCTCTCCCCCATCGGGGCCTGCCGCATGTGCCTGGTGCGGGTGGGCCTCCCCAAGAAGGGCCCCGACGGGAAGCCGGTCTTGAACGAGAAAGGGGAGCCCGAGATCCAGTGGCAGCCCAAGCTTGCGGCAAGCTGCGTGACGGCGGTGGCGGACGGGATGGTGGTGGACACCCTCTCCGACGTGGTGCGGGAAGCCCAGGCGGGGATGGTGGAGTTCACCCTCCTCAACCACCCCTTAGACTGCCCCACCTGCGACAAGGGTGGGGCCTGCGAGCTCCAGGACCGCACCGTGGAGTACGGGCTTTACGAGAAGTACTACCAGAAAGATCCCCTGGAGCTTCCCGTCTACACCCGCTTTGAGTTCACCCGCCGCCACGTGGACAAGCACCACCCCCTCTCCCCCTTCGTGATCCTGGACCGGGAGCGGTGCATCCACTGCAAGCGGTGCGTGCGCTACTTTGAGGAGGTCCCCGGGGACGAGGTTTTGGACTTCATTGAGCGGGGGGTGCACACCTTCATCGGCACCCTGGACTTCGGCCTCCCCTCGGGCTTCTCCGGGAACATCACGGACATCTGCCCCGTGGGGGCCCTCCTGGACCTCACCGCCCGCTTCCGGGCCCGGAACTGGGAGATGGAGGAGACCCCCACCGCCTGCGCCCTCTGCCCCGTGGGGTGCGGGATCACCGCCGATACCCGTAGCGGCGAGCTCCTCAGGATCCGGGCCCGGGAGGTGCCCGAGGTCAACGAGATCTGGATCTGCGACGCGGGTCGCTTCGGGCACGAGTGGGCGGACCAGGACCGCCTCAAGACCCCCCTGGTGCGGAAAGAGGGAAGGCTCGTGAAGGCCACCTGGGAGGAGGCCTTCCTGGCCCTTAAGGAGGGGCTTAAGGAGGCGAGGGGCGAGGAGGTGGGGCTTTACCTGGCCCACGACGCCACCCTCGAGGAGGGCCTTTTGGCCTCGGAGCTCGCCCAGGCCCTGAAGACCCCCCACCTGGACTTCCAGGGCCGCACCGCCGCCCCCGCAAGCCTCTTCCCCGCCGCCTCCCTGGAGGACCTCCTCCAGGCGGACTTCGCCCTCGTCCTCGGCGACCCCACGGAGGAGGCCCCCATCCTCCACCTCCGCCTAAGCGAGTTCGTGCGGGACCTCAAGCCCCCCCCGCGCTTCGCCCACGGCACCCCCTTCGCCGACCTGCAGATCAAGGAGAGGATGCCCCGCCGCACCGACAAGATGGCCCTTTTCGCCCCCTACCGCGCCCCCCTCATGAAGTGGGCCGCCATCCACGAGGTGCACAAGCCGGGGGAGGAGCGGGAGATCCTCCTCGCCCTCCTTGGAGACAAGGAAGGAAGCGAGGCGGTGCGAAGGGCCAAGGAGGCCTGGGAGAAAGCCAAGAACCCGGTCCTCATCCTCGGGGCCGGCGTCCTCCAGGACACCGTGGCGGCGGAAAGGGCCCGCCTCCTCGCCGAGGGCAAAGGGGCCAAGGTCCTGGCCATGACCCCGGCGGCCAACGCCCGGGGCCTCGAGGCCATGGGGGTCCTGCCCGGGGCGAAGGGAGCCGCCTGGGACGAGCCCGGGGCCCTTTACGCCTACTACGGCTTCGTGCCCCCGGAGGAGGCCCTTAAGGGCAAGCGCTTCGTGGTCATGCACCTAAGCCACCTCCACCCCTTGGCGGAGCGCTACGCCCACGTGGTCCTCCCCGCCCCCACCTTCTACGAGAAGCGGGGGCACCTCGTGAACCTGGAAGGCCGGGTCCTCCCCCTCAACCCCGCCCCCATAGAAAACGGGGAGGCCGAAGGGGCCCTCCAGGTCCTGGCCCTCCTCGCCGAGGCCCTAGGGGTCAAGCCCCCCTTCCGGCTCCACCTCGAGGCGCAGAAGGCCCTGAAGGCCAGGAAGGTCCCGGAGGCCATGGGCCGCTTCGCCTTCCGCCTCAAGGAGCTGAGGCCCAAGGAGCGGGCGGGCGCCTTCTACCTCCGGCCCACCATGTGGAAGGCCCACCAGGCGGTGGGCAAGGCCCAAGAGGCGGCCCGGGCGGAGCTTTGGGCCCATCCGGAGACGGCCCAGGCCGAGGCCCTGCCCGAGGGGGCCCAGGTGGCCGTGGAAACCCCCTTCGGCCGGGTGGAGGCCCGGGTGGTCCACCGGGAGGACGTGCCCAAAGGCCACCTTTACCTCTCGGCCCTAGGGCCCGCGGCGGGCCTTCGGGTGGAGGGGCGCGTCCTGGTGCCTGCGGGAGGTGAAGCGTGAACTGGTCCTACCCCGTAGACCCCTACTGGATGGTGGCCCTGAAGGCCCTCTTGGTGGTGGTGGGCCTCCTCACCGCCTTCGCCTTCATGACCCTCATTGAAAGGAGGCTCCTCGCCCGCTTCCAGGTGCGCATGGGGCCCAACCGGGTGGGGCCTTTGGGCCTCCTCCAGCCCCTGGCCGACGCCATCAAGAGCATCTTCAAGGAAGACATCGTGGTGGCCCAGGCGGACCGGCTCCTCTTCGTCCTCGCCCCCCTCATCTCCGTGGTCTTCGCCCTCCTCGCCTTCGGGCTCATCCCCTTCGGTCCGCCGGGGAGCTTCTTCGGCTACCAGCCTTGGGTGATCAACCTGGACCTGGGGGTCCTCTACCTCTTCGCCGTGAGCGAGCTCGCCGTCTACGGGATCTTCCTCTCCGGGTGGGCCTCGGGGAGCAAGTACAGCCTCCTTGGCTCCCTTCGCTCCTCGGCGAGCCTCATCTCCTACGAGCTCGGCTTGGGCATCGCCCTCCTCGCCCCCGTGCTCCTCGTGGGCAGCCTCAACCTGAACGATATCGTCAACTGGCAGAAGGAAAACGGCTGGCTCTTCCTCTACGCCTTCCCCGCCTTTTTGGTCTACCTCATCGCCAGCATGGCCGAGGCCGCCCGCACCCCCTTTGACCTCCCCGAGGCGGAGCAGGAGCTGGTGGGCGGGTACCACACGGAGTACAGCTCCATCAAGTGGGCCCTCTTCCAGATGGCGGAGTACATCCACTTCATCACCGCCAGCGCCCTCATCCCCACCCTCTTCCTGGGCGGCTGGACCATGCCCGTCCTCGAGGTCCCCTACCTCTGGATGTTCCTGAAGATCGCCTTCTTCCTCTTCTTCTTCATCTGGATCCGGGCCACCTGGTTCCGCCTGCGCTACGACCAGATCATGCGCTTCGGCTGGGGCTTCCTCTTCCCGGTGGCCCTCCTCTGGTTCCTCGTCACCGCCCTCGTGGTGGCCCTGGACCTTCCCAGGACCTACCTCCTCTACCTCTCCGCCCTAAGCTTCCTCGCCCTCTTGGGCGGGCTCTTCTATAGCCCCAAGCCCGTGCGCAAAGGAGGTGGCGCATGACCCTGAAGGCCCTGGCCCAAAGCCTCGGCATCACCCTGAAGTACCTCTTCTCCAAGCCGGTCACCGTCCCCTACCCCGACGCCCCCGTGGCCCTGAAGCCCCGCTTCCACGGGCGGCACGTCCTCACCCGGCACCCCAACGGCCTGGAGAAGTGCATCGGCTGCTCCCTGTGCGCCGCCGCCTGCCCCGCCTACGCCATCTACGTGGAGCCGGCGGAGAACGATCCGGAAAACCCGGTCTCGGCGGGGGAGCGCTACGCCAAGGTCTACGAGATCAACATGCTCCGGTGCATCTTCTGCGGCCTCTGCGAGGAGGCCTGCCCCACGGGGGCCATCGTCTTGGGGTACGACTTTGAGATGGCGGACTACCAGTACTCCGACCTCATCTACGGCAAGGAGGACATGCTGGTGGACGTGGTGGGCACCAAGCCCCAGCGCCGGGAGGCCAAGATGACCGGCAAGCCGGTGAAGGTGGGCTACGTGGTCCCCTACGTGCGCCCGGAGCTGGAGGGCTTTAAGGCCCCCACGGAAGGAGGGAAGCGGTGAGCCCCTGGGAAGCCTTGGCCCTCCTCCTCCTCCTCGTCACCGGGGTTTTGGTGGTGACCCTAAGGAACGCCATCCACGCCGCCTTGGCCCTCATCGCCAACTTCCTGGTCTTGGCGGGGGTTTACGTGGCCCTGGACGCCAGGTTCTTGGGCTTTATCCAGATCATCGTCTACGCCGGGGCCATCGTGGTCCTCTTCCTCTTCGTGATCATGCTCCTCTTCGCCGCCCAGGGGGAGATGGGCTTTGACCCCCTGGTGCGGGCCAAGCCCTTGGCCGCCCTCCTCGCCTTGGGGGTGGCGGGGGCGCTCTTTTCGGGGCTCTGGGGGCTTAAGCCCGCCTTGGGCCAGGACCTGAAGGGCGGGCTTCCCCAGGCCCTGGGGCCCCTCCTCTACGGGGACTGGCTTTTTGTCCTCTTGGCGGTGGGCTTCCTCCTCATGGCGGCCACGGTGGTGGCGGTGGCCCTGGTCCAGCCCAGTAGGCCCCTGGACGCCCTCCCCCGGGAGGAAAAGGAAAAGGAGGTGGTGCGGTGAGCTACCTCCTCGCCTCCGCCCTCCTCTTCGCCCTCGGGGTCTACGGGGTCCTCACCCGGAGGACCGCCATTTTGGTCTTCCTCTCCATTGAACTCATGCTGAACGCCGCCAACCTCTCCCTGGTGGGCTTCGCCCGGGCCCACGGGCTTGACGGCCAGGTGGCGGCCCTCATGGTCATCGCTATCGCCGCCGCCGAGGTGGCGGTGGGCTTGGGGCTCATCGTGGCCATCTTCCGCCACCGGGAAAGCACCGCGGTGGACGATCTTTCCGAGCTTCGGGGGTAGCTATGGCGCTCCTTTTGACGATTCTCCTGCCCCTCTTTGGCTTCGCCCTCCTCGGTCTCTTCGGCAAGCGGATGCAAGAACCCCTCCCCGGGGTCATCGCCTCGGGGCTCGTCCTCGCCTCCTTCCTCCTGGGGGTGGGGCTTCTCCTCTCGGGCGGGGCCCGCTTTGAAACGGAGTGGCTTCCTGGCATCCCCTTTAGCCTCCTTCTGGATAACCTCTCTGGCCTCATGCTCATGATCGTCACCGGGGTGGGCTTCCTCATCCACGTCTACGCCATCGGCTACATGGCGAAGGACCCCGGCTACAGCCGCTTCTTCGCCTACTTCAACCTCTTCATCGCCATGATGCTCACCCTGGTCCTCGCCGACAGCTACCCGGTGATGTTCATCGGCTGGGAGGGAGTGGGCCTGGCCAGCTTCCTCCTCATCGGCTTCTGGTACCAAAACGCCCAGTACGCCGACAGCGCCCGCAAGGCCTTCATCGTGAACCGCATCGGCGATTTGGGCTTCCTCCTGGGGATGGCCATCCTCTGGGCCCTTTACGGGACGCTTTCCATCTCCGAGCTCAAGGAGGCCCTGGAAGGCCCCCTGAAAAACCCCTCCCTTCTGGCCCTGGCGGGGCTTCTCCTCTTCCTGGGGGCCGTGGGCAAAAGCGCCCAGATCCCCCTCATGGTCTGGCTCCCCGACGCCATGGCGGGCCCCACCCCGGTCTCGGCCCTGATCCACGCCGCCACCATGGTGACGGCCGGAGTCTACCTCATCGCCCGGAGCTCCTTCCTCTATAGCGCCCTGCCCGAGGTCTCCTACACCATCGCCGTCATCGGCCTCCTCACCGCCGCCTACGGGGCCCTTTCCGCCTTCGGCCAGACGGATATCAAGAAAATCGTCGCCTACTCCACCATCAGCCAGCTGGGGTACATGTTCCTGGCGGCGGGGGTGGGGGCCTACTGGGTGGCCCTCTTCCACGTCCTCACCCACGCCTTCTTCAAGGCCCTCCTCTTCCTGGCCTCGGGGAGCGTGATCCACGCCCTGGGGGGCGAGCAGGACGTGCGCAAGATGGGGGGGCTATGGCGGCACCTGCCCTACACCCGCTGGCACGGCCTCATCGGGGCCTTAGCCCTGGGCGGGCTTCCCCTGCTTTCCGGCTTCTGGTCCAAGGACGCCATCCTCACCGCCACCCTCACCTACCCCTTCGGGGGGGTGGGCTTCTACGTGGGGGCGCTTTTGGTGGCGGTCCTCACCGCCATGTACGCCATGCGCTGGTTCGTCCTGGTCTTCCTGGGGGAGGAAAGGGGGCACCACCACCCCCACGAGGCCCCGCCCGTGATGCTCTGGCCCAACCACCTCCTGGCCTTGGGCTCGGTCCTCGCGGGATACCTGGCCCTGCCCCATCCCTTGCCCAACCTCCTGGAACCCTTCCTCAAGCCCGCTTTGGCCGAGGTGGAGGCCCACCACCTCTCCTTGGGGGCCGAGTGGGGACTTATCGGGCTTTCCGCCCTGGTGGCCCTCCTGGGGCTTTGGGCGGGGTACACCTTCTTCCAACGGAAGGCCTTCCCCGGCTGGTACCTGGCCTTTGAGGCGGCGAGCCGGGAAAGCTTCTATGTGGACCGGATCTACAACGCCCTGATCGTCAACCCCCTAAAGGCCCTGGCCGAAGCCCTGCTGCAAGGGGACTTCGGGCTTCTTAGGGGGTACTTTGGGCTTGGCGGGAGCGTGCGGGGCCTGGGGCAGGGCCTCGCCCGCTTGCAGACCGGCTACCTTAGGGTCTACGCCCTCCTCTTCGTGCTGGGCGTGCTGGTCCTCCTGGGGGTGATGCGGTGGTAGTCCTGGCCATCCTCCTACCCGTTCTCTTTGGCGCCCTTTTGCTTTTGGGCGCCCCAAGAAGCCTGGGGGTCTTTGGGGCCTTGGCCTCCTTCCTCCTGAACCTGGGGCTTTTCCTGGCCCAAAGGGGCGGGGAGGCCTTCGCCTTCCAGGCCCCCCTGTTGCCCCAGGCGGGGGTCTACTGGGCCTTCGCCCTAGACGGGCTTTCCGCCCTCTTCTTCCTCACGGTGGGCCTCACCGTGCTCTTGGGGGCCCTGGTGGCCCGGGTGGAGGGGCGCTTCCTGGGCCTCGCCCTCCTCATGGAGGGGCTTCTTTTGGGGCTTTTCGCCGCCCAGGACCTCCTCGTCTTTTACCTCTTCTTTGAAGCGGCCCTCATCCCCGCCCTCCTCATGCTCCTCTTCTACGGGGGGGAGGGGCGGGTGCGGGCCCTTTACACCCTTCTCCTCTTCACCCTGGCGGGCTCCTTGCCCATGCTGGCGGCCATCCTGGCGGTGAAGGCCTTAGGGGGTAGCCCCACCTTCCTCCTCCAGGACCTCCTCCAGCACCCCGTGCGGGGGGAGGCCGCCCTCTGGGTCTTCCTGGGCTTCGCCCTGGCCTTCGCCATCAAAACGCCCCTCTTCCCCCTCCACGCCTGGCTTCCCCCCTTCCACCAGGAGAACCACCCTTCGGGCCTCGCCGACGCCCTCGGCACCCTCTACAAGGTGGGGGTCTTCGCCTTCTTCCGCTACGCCATCCCCTTAGCCCCCGAGGGCTTCGCCCAGGTTCAGGGCATTCTCCTCTTCCTCGCCACCCTTTCCGCCCTCTACGGGGCCTGGGTGGCCTTCGCCGCCAAGGACTTCAAGACCCTTCTCGCCTACGCCGGGGTTTCCCACATGGGGGTGGCGGCCTTGGGGGTCTTCTCGGGGATGACGGAGGGGGCCATGGGGGGGCTTTACCTCCTGGCGGCGAGCGGGGTCTACACCGGGGGGCTTTTCCTCCTCGCGGGGAGGCTTTACGAGCGGACGGGCACCCTGGAGATCGGGCGCTACCGGGGCCTGGCGCAGAGCGCCCCGGGCCTCGCCGCCCTGGCCCTCATCCTCTTCCTCGCCATGGTGGGCCTTCCCGGGCTTTCCGGCTTCCCCGGGGAGCTCCTCACCCTCCTTGGGGCCTACAAGGCAAGCCCCTGGCTTGCCGCCTTGGCCTTCCTCTCCGTCATCGCCTCCGCGGCCTACGCCCTCACCGCCTTCCAGAAGACCTTCTGGGAGGAGGGGGGGTCTGGGGTGAAGGACCTCGCGGGGGCGGAGTGGGGCTTCGCCCTGCTTAGCGTCCTCGCCCTCCTCCTCATGGGGGTCTTTCCCGGCTACTTCGCCCGGGGGCTCCATCCCCTGGCGGAGGCCTTCGTCAAGCTTCTTGGAGGTGGCGCATGACCTTGGCGATCCTCGCGGTCTTCTCCGTGGCCTTGACCCTGCTCGGCTTCGTCCTCCCGCCCCAGGGCGTGAAACGGGCCACGCTCCTGGGCCTGGCCTTGGCCCTCCTAAGCCTCCTCCTCACCTGGGGGAAGCCCTTCGCCTTCGGGCCCTACACGGTGGACGGCGTCTCCCAGGTCTTCACCCTTCTCGCCCTCCTGGGAGCCTTGTGGACCGTGGGCCTCGTGCGCTCGAGGCGGTTTGAGTTCTACCTCCTCGTCCTCTACGCCGCCTTGGGCATGCACCTCCTCGCCTCCACCCGGCACCTTCTCCTGATGCTCGTGGCCCTCGAGGCCCTCTCCCTCCCCCTCTACGCCCTCGCCACCTGGCGCCGGGGGCAGGGCCTCGAGGCGGCCCTCAAGTACTTCCTCCTGGGGGCCTTGGCCGCTGCCTTCTTCCTCTACGGCACCGCCCTCTTCTACGGGGCCACGGGAAGCTTCCTGGTGGGAACCCCCGGCCAAGGCCCCCTCTACGCCCTGGCCTTGGGCCTCCTCCTGGTGGGCCTCGGCTTCAAGGTGGCCCTGGCCCCCTTCCACTTCTGGACCCCCGACGTCTACCAGGGTAGCCCCACCCCGGTGGTCCTCTTCATGGCCACCTCGGTGAAGGCCGCCGCCTTCGCCGCCCTCCTCCGGGTGGCCTCCCCCGGGGTGCCCGACGCCCTCTCCCTCCTCATCGTCCTCTCCGTCCTCCTGGGGAACCTGGCCGCTTTGGGCCAGAAGGAGGCCAAGCGGCTTCTCGCCTACTCTTCCATCGCCCACGCCGGGTACATGGCCCTCGCCCTCTACACCGGAAACGCCCAGGCCCTGGGCTTCTACCTCCTCACCTACGTGCTGGCCACGGGGCTCGCCTTCGCCGTTTTGTCCGAGGTCTCGCCGGACCGGGTGCCCCTGGAAAGCCTAAGGGGCCTCTTCCGCAAGGACCCCCTTTTGGGCCTCGCCCTCTTCCTGGCCTCCCTCTCCCTTCTCGGCCTTCCCCCCTTGGCGGGCTTTTGGGGGAAGTACCTGGTCTTCCTCGAGGCGGCCAAGGCAGGGCAGTGGGGGCTTCTAGTCCTCGCCCTCCTCACCAGCGCCGTGAGCGCCTACTACTACCTGGGCCTAGGCCTTGCGGTCTTCCAGAAGGGCGAGGCAGAGGCCCTTCCCCGGCCTTGGGCCAGGAACGTGGCCCTTCTCGTGGCCCTTCTCCTCCTCCTCCTCGGCCTCTTCCCGGGAAGCCTCCTCCCCGCCCTGGCGGCCGGAAGCTAAGGGACCCTAAGCCTTCGGGGAGGGCGCTTTAGCGCCCTCCCAAGGCCTTTTACTAAGCCCCACTGACGACTCCTGGTTTTGGCCTATGACCCTTTTTAGGCCCCCTTGCCTCCCCAAAGGCCCTTCCCCTAAAGTGGAGCCAAGCGTGGAGGACCCCTGGGCCCACCCGGAGCCTTGGCAGAAAGACCCCCTGGGCTACGTCCGCCGAAAAGCGGAAGCCCTCCCTCTAGGGGTGCGGGGGGCCTGGCTTTTGGGGGTGGCGAGCGGCTTCCTCTGGCCCGAGGCCCCACCCCCAATGGACCTTTCCGCCTTCTTCCGCCGCCTCGAGGGGGCCTGGCGGGAATCGGAAGCTTACTTCCTGGAAACGGGGCTAGACTTCCCCCTCCTGGTGAGCGAGTGGGCCCGGAAGGCCCTAGAACCCCTCCTCTACCGCAAGCGAAAGCCCCCCTACCCCAGGCTCCGCCAGGCCTTCGCCGAGGGCAGCCGCCTGGGCCAGGCCTTGAGGGCGCGGCAACCCTAGAGGATCCGCTTTCCGAGAAGGCTTAGCGCCAGGCCCACCATCATCTCGGCGGTGCGGTTTTTCTCGTCCAGGATAGGGTTCACCTCCACCAGGTCCAGGCTTTGAACCCTTCCCGACTGGGCCAGGATCTCCATGAGAAGGTGGGCCTCCCGGTAGGTGAGCCCCCCGGGCACCGGGGTCCCCACCCCGGGGGCCAGGGTGGGGTCCAGGACGTCGGCGTCTAGGGAAACGTGAAGGGGAAGCCCCTCGAGGCGCTCCAAGGCCTCCTCGGCGATGCGGGCGATGCCTAAGCGGTCCACCTCGTGCATGGTGTAGACCAGGACCCCCATCTCCTTTAAAAGCCGCTTCTCCCCGGGGTCCAGGCTCCGCACCCCCACCAGGACCACGTCCTTGGGGTCCACCGCCTGGAAGGCCTGGGTGAGCCGCTCGTCCCCTAGGCCTGCCAGCACCGCCAGGGGCATGCCGTGGATGTTGCCGGAGGGGCTCGTCTCCGGGGTGTTGAAGTCGGCGTGGGCGTCCACCCAGATGACCCCGATCCGCCCCCGGGCCACGCCCGAGACCGAGCCCATGGAAAGGGAATGGTCCCCCCCCAGCACGATGGGGAAGACCCCCTCGGGCAAGGCCCTAAGCCTTTCCTGAAGCTCCAAGGCCACCTGGCGGATCTCCTCCAGGTAGGACCCTTTCCGCTTTCTCAAGGTCTCGGCCAGGGGCACCCTCAGGTCGCCCAGGTCCTCCACCGAAAACCCCAAGGCTTCCAGCTCCTCCAAAAGCCGGGCGTAGCGGAGGGCGGAAGGCCCCATGTCCACGCCGCGCCTTCCCGCCCCCAGGTCCATGGGCACGCCGATCACCGCCACCCGTTCCATGGGGGGCATGGTAACAGAAAGCCCTATGCGTTGCCCGGGAAGTTTATGCCCTAGGAAAAGGGCCCCTTCCGCGCTATACTTGAAAAGATGGAGTGCTCCGAGGTGACCAACATTAACCTGTCCCGCCTTCTCAAGGAAGGGGGCACGGCCCGCGCCGCCGGCGTGGTGCGGGAGGCCTTCTCCGTGGGGGCGGAGCGCTTTCCCCTGGTGGGGGAGGCCACCTGGAAGGTGGTCGTCACCGCCGTGGGGGGGGAGGAGTACTGGCTTTCGGGGGAGGTGGAGGGGGTGGCCCTCATGGAGTGCCGCCGCTGCCTCAAGCCCACCCCCACCCCGGTGCGCGCCCACTTCCAGCACCTCCTGCGCTACGAGCCCGGCCTCGAGGCCGTCACCTTCCACGAGGAAGCGGAGGACGAGTACTACGCCTTCGGCCTGCCCGACCTAGACCTCCTCCCCTTCCTCACCGAGGCCTTCGTGACGGAGATGCCCTACACCGTCTTGTGCGAAGAGGGGTGCAAGGGGCTTTGCCCGGTGTGCGGGGCAGACCGCAACCTGGTGGACTGCGGACACGAGGTGGCGGTGCGCCACCCCTTCGCCTCCCTCAAGGACCTCCTTCCCGAGCTCTAGCCCGTCTGCTATACTGGCAAGGGTTTTGGGGGCGAAGCCCCCGAGGGAGGAAGAAATGGCGAAGCACCCTGTACCCAAGAAGAAAACCTCCAAGGCCCGGCGCGACGCCCGCCGGAGCCACCACGCCCTGACCCCCCCGACCCTGGTCCCCTGCCCCGAGTGCAAGGCGATGAGGCCGCCCCACACCGTCTGCCCCGAGTGCGGCTACTACAACGGGCGCAAGGTCCTGGAGGTGTAGCCCCTTGCCTTCCCCCTAGCCCCAGGTCCCTGGGGCCTAAACTTTTTTATCCCGAAAAGGATATAGTAGTCCCCATGACGGGAGGTCGGGCATGAGCGGCATCCTGGCCCTGGGGGCCTACGTGCCCCAAAGGGTCATGACCAACAAGGACTTTGAGGCCTACCTGGACACCTCCGACGAGTGGATCGTGACCCGCACCGGGATCCGAGAACGGCGCATCGCCGCCGAGGACGAGTACACCTCGGACCTGGCCTTCAAGGCGGTGGAGGACCTCCTCGCCCGCCACCCTGGGGCCCTCGAGGGCGTGGACGGGGTGATCGTGGCCACCAACACCCCCGACGCCCTCTTCCCCGACACCGCCGCCTTGGTGCAGGCCCGCTTCGGCCTAAACGCCTTCGCCTACGATCTCCTGGCGGGCTGCCCGGGCTGGATCTACGCCCTGGCCCAGGCCCACGCCCTGGTGGAGGCGGGCCTGGCACAGAAGGTCCTGGTGGTGGGGGCCGAGGCCCTCTCCAAGATCCTGGACTGGAACGACCGGGCCACCGCCGTCCTCTTCGGGGACGGAGGCGGGGCGGCGGTGGTGGGGAAGGTGCGCCCGGGCTTCGGCTTCCGCTCCTTCGTCTTAGGGGCGGACGGCACGGGGGCCAAGGAGCTCTACCACGCCTGCGTGGCCCCCAGGCTTCCCGACGGCACCTCCATGAAAAACCGCCTCTACATGAACGGGCGGGAGGTCTTCAAGTTCGCCGTGCGGGTGATGAACACCGCCACCCTCGAGGCCATAGAGAAAGCGGGCCTCACCCCCGAGGACATCCGCCTCTTCATCCCCCACCAGGCCAACCTCAGGATCATTGACGCCGCCCGGGAGCGCCTTGGCCTTCCCTGGGAACGGGTGGCGGTGAACGTGGACCGGTACGGCAACACCTCCACCGCCTCCATCCCCTTGGCCCTCAAGGAGGCGGTGGACACGGGGCGGCTCCAGGAAGGGGACCACGTCCTTTTGGTCTCCTTCGGGGCGGGGCTCACCTGGGCCGCCGCCGTCCTCACCTGGGGGGGTGCCTGATGTACGCCGCCCTCTTCCCCGGGCAGGGCTCCCAGAAGGTGGGCATGGGGAAAGCCCTCTACGAGGCCTTCCCCGCCGCCAAGGAGGTGCTAGACCGGGCCGAGGCCACGCTTCCTGGGCTTCTCACGCTCATGTGGGAAGGCCCCGAGGAGGCCCTCACCCTCACGGAGAACCAGCAGCCCGCCCTCCTCGCCGTGGGCTACGCCGCCTACCGGGCCTTTCTGGAGGCGGGGGGGAAGCCCCCCGCCCTGGCCGCGGGCCACTCCTTGGGGGAGTGGACGGCCCACGTGGCGGCGGGCACCCTTGAGCTGGAAGACGCCCTAAGGCTCGTGCGCCTTAGGGGCAGGTACATGCAGGAGGCGGTTCCCCCGGGGCGAGGGGCCATGGCCGCCATCCTCAAGCTTTCCCGGGAGGAGATCGCGGCTGCCCTGAAGGGCCTCGAGGGCGTGGAGATCGCCAACCTCAACGCCCCCGAGCAGACGGTGATCTCGGGGTGGAAGGAGGCGGTGGAGGAGGCGGCGGAAAGGCTTAAGGCCAAGCGGGCCCGCGTGGTGTTCTTGCCGGTCTCCGCCCCCTTCCACTCCTCCCTCATGGCCCCCGCCCGGGAAAGGCTCGCCCAGGACCTGGCCCAGGTCCCCCTCAAGCGGCCCCGCTTCCCCGTCTACAGCAACGTGACCGCCAGGCCCGAGGAGGACCCGGAGAGGATCCGGGCCCTTCTCCTTGAGCAGATCACCGCCCCGGTGCGCTGGGTGGAGATCCTTGGGGACATGGAGGCGAGGGGGCTAAAGCGCTTTTTGGAGTTCGGGGGGGAGGTCCTAAAGGGCCTCGTGGCCCGCACCCTGAAGGAGGCCGAGGCCCTTTCGGTGCAGGACCCCCAAAGCCTAAAGCAAGCCCTGGAGGTGGAGGATGCGTAAGGCGCTCATCACAGGGGCAAGCCGGGGCATCGGCCGGGCCATCGCCCTCCGGCTTGCCAAGGAAGGCTTCGCCCTGGCCATCCACTACGGCCAGAACCGGGAAAAGGCCGAGGAGGTGGCGGAGGAGGCGAGGCGTCGGGGAAGCCCCCTGGTGGCGGTCCTCGGGGCCAACCTCCTCGAGGCGGAGGCGGCCACCGCCCTCGTCCACCAGGCGGCGGAGATCCTGGGGGGCCTGGACACCCTGGTGAACAACGCCGGCATCACCCGGGACACCCTCCTGGTGCGCATGAAGGACGAGGACTGGGAGGCGGTCCTGGAGGCCAACCTCTCCGCCGTCTTCCGCACCACCCGGGAGGCGGTGAAGCTCATGATGAAGGCCCGCTTCGGCCGCATCGTCAACATCACCAGCGTGGTGGGGATCCTGGGGAACCCGGGCCAGGCCAACTACGTGGCCTCCAAGGCGGGGCTCATCGGCTTCACCCGGGCGGTGGCCAAGGAGTACGCCCAAAGGGGGATCACGGTGAACGCCGTGGCCCCTGGGTTCATTGAGACGGAGATGACGGAAAAGCTCCCCGAGGAGGTGCGGGAGGCCTACCTCAAGCAGATCCCCATGGGACGCTTCGGCCGCCCCGAGGACGTGGCCGAAGCGGTGGCCTTTTTGGTCTCGGAGGCCGCGGGCTACATCACCGGCCAGACCCTCTGCGTGGACGGGGGGCTTACCCCTCACTAGACGTGCTAAAATCCCCCCGGGAGGTTTCCCATGACGGAGCAGGAAATCTTTGAAAAGGTGAAGGCGGTGATCGCGGACAAGCTCTCCGTGGAGCCGGAGAAGGTGACCCTCGAGGCCCGCTTCATTGAGGACCTGGGGGCGGACTCCCTGGACACCGTGGAGCTCATCATGGGCCTGGAGGACGAGTTCGGCCTGGAGATTTCCGACGAGGAGGCGGAGAAGATCCGCACCGTCAAGGACGCCGTGGAGTATATCAAGGCCAAGCTTTCCGCCTAAGGGGGCTTCCCCCTGGGCCCCCGCCCATCCGGGCGGGGGCTTTTGGCGGTATACTACCCCCATGCGACGCGTGGTGGTCACCGGTCTTGGGGCCCTAACCCCCATCGGCGTCGGGCAGGAGGCCTTCCACAAGGCCCAGCTCGCCGGGAAAAGCGGGGTAAGGACCATCACCCGCTTTGACGCCTCGGCCCTTCCCGTGCGCATCGCCGCCGAGGTGGACGTGGACCCCGAGGCCTATTTGGACAAGAAGGAGCTTAAGCGCCTGGACCGCTTCGTCCAGTACGCCCTCATCTCCGCCCACCTGGCCCTGGAGGACGCGGGGCTAAAGCCCGAGGCGCTGGACCCCGAGCGGGTGGGCACCCTGGTGGGCACGGGGATCGGGGGCATGGAGACCTGGGAGGCCCAGAGCAAGGTCTTCCTGGAAAGGGGACCGAACCGCCTGAGCCCCTTCTTCATCCCCATGATGATCGCCAACATGGCCTCGGCCCACATCGCCATGCGCTACGGCTTCATGGGGCCTTCCACCACCGCGGTCACCGCCTGCGCCACAGGCTCGGACGCCATCGGCCAGGCCTTCCGCATGATCCAGTGGGGCGAGGCGGACGTGGTTCTGGCGGGCGGCACCGAGGCCGCCATCACCCCCATGGCCATCGGGGCCTTCGCGGTGATGCGGGCCCTTTCCACCAGGAACGAAGCCCCCGAGAAGGCAAGCCGCCCCTTCACCCTAAGCCGGGACGGGTTTGTGATGGGGGAGGGGGCCGGGGTCTTGGTCCTGGAGGAGTACGAGCACGCCAAGCGCCGGGGAGCCCGGATCTACGCCGAGGTCATCGGCTTTGGCCGGAGCGCCGACGCCCACCACATCACCGAGCCGCACCCCGAGGGGAAGGGGGCCGCCTTGGCCATGGCGAGGGCCCTGAAGGACGCCGGGGTGGCCCCGGAGCAGGTGGGCTACATCAACGCCCACGGCACCTCCACCCCCATCGGGGACAAGGCGGAGGTTCTGGCCATCAAGAAGGTCTTCGGGGAGCACGCCAAGAAGCTCATGGTCTCCAGCACCAAGAGCATGATCGGCCACCTCCTGGGGGCGGCGGGGGCGGTGGAGGCCATCGCCACGGTGCAGGCCCTCTACCACGGGGTCATCCCCCCCACCATCAACCTCGAGGACCCCGACCCCGAGCTTGACCTGGACTTCGTCCCCGAGCCCCGGGAGGCCAGGGTGGACTACGCCCTTTCCAACTCCTTCGCCTTCGGCGGGCACAACGCCGTCCTCCTCTTCCGCAGGGTCTAGGATGCTCTTCCCCCGGGAACGCCTCCTGGAGCTCGAGGCCAGGCGCCTCGCCCCCTACGCCCAAAAGGCCCAGGACACCCGGGGGCGCAAGCACCCGGAGCCCGAGTCCCCCTACCGCACCCCCTACCAGAAGGACCGGGACCGGATCCTCCACACCACCGCCTTCCGCCGCCTGGAGTACAAGACCCAGGTCCTGCCCGGTTGGGCCGGGGACTACTACCGCACCCGCCTCACCCACACCCTGGAGGTGGCCCAGGTCTCCCGCTCCATCGCCCGCGCCCTGGGCCTCAACGAGGACCTCACCGAGGCCATCGCCCTCTCCCACGACCTGGGCCACCCCCCTTTCGGCCACACCGGGGAGAAGGCGCTCCACGAGCTCATGCGGGCCCACGGGGGGTTTGAGCACAACGCCCAGGCCCTAAGGATCCTCACCCACCTGGAGGTGCGCTACCCCGGCTTCCGGGGCCTCAACCTCACCTACGAGGTCCTGGAGGGGATCGCCACCCACGAGGCCGCCTACGCCCCGAGCTTCAAGCCCGACTACCCGGGCCAGGGGACCCTGGAGGCCCAGGTGGTGGACCTCTCCGACGCCATCGCCTACGCCGCCCACGACCTGGACGACGGGCTTAGGGCGGGGCTTCTGCGCCCCGAGGAACTCCATGAGGTTCCCCTTCTCAAGGCCTTGGCCCTGGAGGAGGGCCTGGACCTCCTCAGGCTTCCCGAGCTGGACCGGCGGGTTTTGGTGCGGCAGCTCCTCGGCTACTTCATCGCCGCCGCCATAGAGGCCACCCACGCCCGGGTGGAAGAGGCGGGCGTGCAAAGCGCCGAGGCGGTGCGGAACCACCCAAGCCGCCTCGCCGCCCTCACCCAGGAGGCGGAGAAGGCTTTACGGGAACTGAAAGGCTTTCTCCAGGAGCGCTTCTACCGCCATCCCGAGGTCTTGAGGGAAAGGCTCCGGGCGGAGGCGGTCCTTGTGGGGCTTTTCACCGCCTACACCCGGCACCCGGAGATCCTGCCCAAGGAGGTCCAAGGGCGCATAGAGGAAGAGGGCCTGGAGCGGGCGGTGTGCGACTACATCGCCGGGATGACGGACCGCTTCGCCCTCGAGGCCTACCGCCGCCTCTTCCCTTAAAATGGGAAGGTGAAAGCCTTTAACTGGCAAGAAGCTTTTGGCGAGCGGGCAAGCCGGATCCGGGCCTCCACCATAAGGGAGCTCCTCAAGCTCACCCAGCGCCCCGGCATCCTGAGCTTCGCCGGGGGGCTCCCCGCCCCCGAGCTTTTCCCCAAGGAGGAGGCGGCGGAGAAGGCGGCGGCGATCCTGAAGGCCAAGGGCGAGGTGGCCCTGCAGTACGGCCCCACGGAGGGCTACTTCCCCTTGCGGGCCTTTGTGGCGGAGTGGATCGGCGTGCGCCCCGAGGAAGTCCTCATCACCACGGGAAGCCAGCAGGCCCTAGACCTTTTGGGCAAGGTCTTCCTGGACGAGGGAAGCCCCGTGCTCCTCGAGGCCCCAAGCTACATGGGGGCCATCCAGGCCCTCAGGCCCTTTGGCCCCCGCTTCCTCACCGTGCCCGCCGGGGAGGAGGGCCCGGACCTGGACGCCCTAGAAGAGGTCCTCCAAAGGGAGCGCCCCCGCTTCCTCTACCTCATCCCCTCCTTCCAGAACCCCTCCGGGGGGCTCATGCCCCTAAGGGCCCGGGAAAGGCTTTTGGAGCTCGTGATGGAAAGGGGCCTGGTGGTGGTGGAGGACGACGCCTACCGGGAGCTTTACTTCGGGGAAAGGCGCCTCCCCAGCCTCTTTGAGCTTTCCCGGGAGGCGGGCTACCCCGGAGTCATCTACCTGGGAAGCTTCTCCAAGGTCCTCTCCCCCGGGCTTCGCGTGGCCTTCGCCGTGGCTCACCCGGAGGCCCTGCAGAAGCTCACCCAGGCCAAGCAGGGAAGCGACCTCCACACCCCCATGCTCAACCAGATGCTGGTCCACGAGCTGGCGAAGGAGGGCTTTCCCGAGCGCCTAGAGAGGATCCGGAGGGTCTACCGGGAAAAGGCGGAGGCCATGCTCCAGGCCCTGGACCGGGAGATGCCCCAAGGGGTGCGCTACACCAGGCCCCAAGGGGGGATGTTCGTCTGGATGACCCTGCCCGAGGGCCTTTCCGCCGAAGCCCTTTTCCAAAGGGCCATAGAGGAAAACGTGGCCTTTGTGCCGGGAAGCCCCTTCTTCGCCAATGGGGGCGGGGAGAACACCCTGAGGCTTTCCTACGCCACCCTAAACCCCGAGGGCATCGCCGAGGGGATGCGCCGTTTGGGTAGGGCGCTAAAGGGGCTTTTGGCCTTGGTCTAGGAAGAGGAGGGGTTCTCTCCCACGCAACTCCTCCAGCAAAAGGTCCAAGAAGGCCTCCCCTTCCGCAGCCGTCTCCAGGGGCCGGAGCAGGAGGGGGGTTTTGTGGGTGTCTATCTCCAGGACCCAGCACCCCTCCACCAGGCCCTGGGCCCAGAGGGGAGGACGCCTTCGGGCCAGAGCGGCGAGCTCTTCCTTGAAGCGGGCGTAGAGGGGAGCGAGCTCTTCCCCCGAAGGAGCCCGGTAAGCCCCTCCCTTCTTGGTAGGCGCCCCATGGTCCAGGACCACCACGTACCCCACCACCACCTCGGGGAAAAGGAGCTGGACGGAGGAAACCTCCCCCACCAGGTCGTCCAGGCGGTTAGGCCAGGACCCGGAGGGATTTTTCAGAATGGACTTGAGGGAAAGGAGAAGCCGGGGCTTCCCCGCAGGGTACACCAGCCCCAGGTCCCACTTCTTCACCCGGGCTAAGGCCCGCTGTCCTGGGAGGAGGTGCGAAGCATGCCTTCCAGCACCTTCTCCAATCTAGCGGCGAGGGAGGGCAGTTCCATCCAGAACCTCCAGGGAAAGCCCGCCTAACTCCCGGGCGAAGCGCCTTTGGGCGAGCTCGGCGTATTTGGGCACCAGCTCCACGCCCAAGGCCCTCCTCCCCCACTTGGCGGCGGCGATCAGTGTGGTGCCGCTTCCGGCGAAGGGGTCTAAGACCACGTCCCCCACGAAGGAAAACATCCGCACCAGGCGCTCGGCGAGCTCCAAGGGGAAGGGGGCGGGGTGGTCCTTGGTGCTCTCCCCGGGGATGTCGTCCCAGATCTGGCGAAAGAAGCGGTGAAAGTCCTCCTTGGAAAGGCGGCTTCTCTCCCGCTGCTCCGGGGTGGGGCTGCGGTACCCCCCGGGCTTCCGCTGCATGAGGACGTACTCTATCTCCGTCTTGATGATGGCCCCGGGCTCGTAGGGCTTGCCCAGGAAGACGCCCCGTCCCTCCACCTCGAGGCTGGCGTTGGTGTGCTTGTGCCAGATGATGGGGTTGAGGTTGTCAAACCCGAGCTTGCGGCACCGCACCTGGATGTCGGCGTGGAGGGGGAAGACCAGGTGGCGGTCATAGCGGCGCCTGGCCACGGCCACATCCCCCACCACCACGATGAGCCTGCCCCTGGGCACCAAGACCCGGTAAACCTCCCGCCAGACCTTGTCCAGCTCGTCCAGGAAGGCTTCATAGTCCTCTACGTGGCCCAGTTGCCCGGGGGCGTCTTCATAGCGCTTCAAGGTCCAGTAGGGGGGCGAGGTGAGGACCAGGTGGACGGAGTCCGAAGGCAAGGAGGCCAGCACCTCCCGGGCATCCCCCACGTAAAGGCGGTGCAGGGGTTTGGGTAGGGCTTCGGAGGGCCCAGGAAGGGGCTTCATCGGGCCCCAGTATACCCTTCCCGCACCACCCCTTCCGGCCACACCCCCCCTAAGGCCTCCCAGGCTTGGGCCATGTCCTCGGGCACGGGGGCCACGAACTCCAGGACCTTCCGGGTGCGGGGGTGGGGGATGCGGAGCTCGTAGGCGTGGAGGGCCTGGCGGCGGATGTAGGGGCTTGGCCGCCCGTAGAGCTCGTCCCCCAGAATAGGGGCCCCGAGGTACTTGAGGTGGACCCGGATCTGGTGGGTGCGGCCCGTGTGGGGCCTGGCCTCCACCAGGGCGTAGGGTCCGGCGGTGGAGAGGAGGAGGAAGTCCGTCTCTGCGTAGCGGGGCGCGATCCCCCCCACCCGCATCTTGTGCCGCTCCACCGGGTGCCGGCCGATGGGGGCCACCAGGGTCCCCTCCCGGGGGTGGCCCTCGGTGAGGGCCAGGTAGCGCTTGTAGACCAGCCGATCCCGGAAGGCCTGGGCCAGGGCATCGAGGGCCCCCCGGTGCTTGGCCACCACCAAAACGCCGCTCGTGTCCTTGTCCAGGCGGTGGACGATCCCCGGGCGCACCCTTTCCGGGAAAAGGGCCTCCACCCCCTCCTCGGGGAAGTAGCGGGCGAGGAGAAGGTTCACCACGGTGCCCGTGTACACCCCGGGGGCGGGGTGGGTGAGAAGCCCCGGGGGCTTGTTGAGAACCACCATGTCCTCGTCCTCGTAGAGGACGGGGATGGGCAGGTCCTCGGGGAGCACCGCAGGGACCTCCTCCAAAGGCTCCACCCATACCTCCTCCCCCTTCAGGCGGTAGGAGGGTTTCTCCACCACCCGCTCCCCCACCCGGACCCGGCCTTTTTGGATCCATTCCTGGGCCCGGGAACGGCTCACCCCGCAAGCTTCGGCCACCGCCTGGTCCAGGCGAACGCCTTCCTTGCGGAAGCGCACCATATCCCCCATTTTAAGGGGGCTCACATGAACCGCTTCCTCCTCCGGTAGGCCTTCACCTCCTTGAAGCTCTTCCGCCCCCCGCCCTTGGCCACCCCCAGGTAGAACTCCTGGACGTCGGGGTTCTCCAAAAGGGCCGCCCGGTCCCCCTCCAGGACGATCCGCCCCGTCTCCATGATGTAGCCGTAGTGGGCGATGGAAAGGGCCACCCGGGCGTTTTGCTCCACCACCAGGACCGTGACCCCCTCCTCCTGGTTAACCCGGGCCACGATGTCAAAGATCTCCCGCACGAGAAGGGGAGCAAGGCCCAAGGAGGGCTCGTCCAAAAGGAGAAGCTTGGGCTTGGCGAGGAGGGCCCGCCCGATGGCGATCATCTGCTGCTCCCCGCCCGAGCAGTACCCGGCGAGGCGGTGCCTGAGCTCGGCCAGGCGGGGGAAGTAGTGGTAGATCCGCTCCAGGTCCTCCTTGGGGTTCCCGTCCCTCCGGGTCAGGGTGCCCACCCGGAGGTTCTCCTCCACGGTGAGGTGCTTGAAGACCCGGCGGCCTTCCAGAACCTGGACGATGCCCAAACGCACGATCTCCTCGGGAGGGCGGCCCTGGATGGGCGTCCCCTGGTAGAGGATCTCCCCCCGCACCACCTCCCCGTCCTCGGGGATGAGGAGGCCGGAGATGGCCCGTAGCGTCGTGGTCTTCCCCGCCCCGTTGGGGCCCAAAAGGGCGGTGATCTTCCCCTCGGGAACCTTCAGGGAAACCCCCCGGAGCACCTGGACGATGTCGTGGTAGACCACCTCAATGTTGTTGACCAAGAGCAGGATGGGGCCGAGGTCCTCAGGGCGGATAGGGTTCAGGGCGTCCATGGCTTAGGGAAAAAGGGCCCAGGAGGCCCTGGGCCCCTAAGGGGCTTACTTGCCGTAGTGCACCTTGCGGAAGAGGGCCGAGGTGAAGGGCTCGGTCACGGGGACGAAGCGGCCCCCCTTGGCCTCGAGGATCCTCAGGCCCTCGGCTCCCGTGTGCTCGTTCTTGGTGAAGTCAATCTCCACGCCCTGTTTGGTGGAGACGGCGAAGCCTGGCTTGAAGGCGTTGGGCCCATTCATGCCCACGAGGACCTGATACACGGTCTCGTTGGTGATCCGCTTGAAGCGCTCCTGGGCCCGCCGCATGGCCTCCACGGCGATGGCCGCCGAAAGCATCCCGTTGGTGTAGTTCACGCTCCCAATGAAGTTTTCGGGACGGCCGTACTTCCGCCCGATCTCCCTCTGCAGCCGGATCCCCGGGGCGTCCTCGTGGACCATGTAGAAGCTCGTGGCCCAAAGGAAGCCCTCCGCCGCGTCCCCGGCCAAGGCGATGAGGTCCGATCCCCCCGTGTAGTGGGCCCCCAGGTGCCGCATCTTGAGGCCTAAGCGCTTGGCGTCCTTGAGGATGTTGGCCACGGGGCCCGTCACGTTCTGATGAACCACGTACTCCACCCCGGCCGCCTCAAACCGCTTGAGAAGGGCGGTGTTGTCCAGGTTGCCGCTTCCCACCTCCTGCACGTCCACGATCTGAAGCCCCAGCTCCCGGGCCGCCTTCCTCGCATCCTCCACCGGGGCCCGGCCGAAGGGGGAGGGGTGGACCACCAGGGCCACCTTGGCCCCCTTCTTCTGGCGGGCGATGTACTCCAGAAGGGCCACCACCTGCTCGGAGTAGCTGGTGGTGGGGAGGAAGATGTAGCTGTTGTTGGGCGGGTCAATGAGCTCAATGTGCATGGAGGCGGGAATGGTGGGAATCTTGAGCTCCTGGATCAGGGGCTTGAGCTGGAGGTTCGCCCCCGTGGCGTAGGAAAGGAAGATGGGGATCCGGAAACGGTCCACCGCCTCCTCGAGGAAACGCTGGGTGTTGGCGTTGTTGTACTGGTCGTCCCGCACCACGCAGTTCAGGACCACCCCCGGGATGAGCTTCCGCTCGTTGGCGTACTTGCAGTAGTCCTCCACCGCCGCCCCATAGGGCGCCCCCGCGTCCGAGGTGGACCCGGTGATGGCTCCCGACCAGAAGAGGGTCACCTGCTGCTGGCCCAAAGCCAACCCTAAGACCGCCGCGATGCCTGCCAGTGTCCTCCGCATACGCTTCCCTCCCTTCGCCAACCCCACAAGGGGGGTTGCCTAATACCTAAAGGGCCAGGTGCGGAAGTAGCTTCGCACCACGCGCCACCAGTTGTAAAGCCCCCGGGGCTCAAACACCAGGAAGAGGACGATGACGAGGCCGAAGGCCAAAGGCCTTAGGGCGCTTGCCACGTCCACCCCGGCCACGCTGAAGCCCAGGGCCTTGATGAGGTTGGAAAGGGCCTCCATGTTCACGTCCAGAAGCTCCAGGAAGGCGGGGCCCAGGAAGCTCCCCACCAGGGTCCCAAGCCCCCCCACGATGGCCATGGCCAAAAGCTTGATGGAGACGGCGAAGGTGTAGTCCTCAATGACCACCGCCCGGGAAAGGTAGGCGTAAAGCGCCCCCGCCACCCCGGCGTAAAAAGCCCCCAGGGCGAAGGCGAAGAGCTTGGTGCGCCCCGGGTCCATGCCCATGGCGTCCGCCGCCCGGTCGTTGTCCCGCACCGCCACCAGGGCCCGGCCGTACTTGGTCCTGAGGAGGTTGCGGAAGAAGAGGGCGAGAAGGACCAAGACCGCAAAGCTCACGTAGTACCAGAAGTGGTAGTGGTTGCGGAAGCCCACCTCGTACCCGAGAAGGCTCACCCGGGGCAAGGGCATGGCCCCGCCCTGGTTGAGGAGGGGAAGGTGGCCCACCGTCCACTCAAAGACCACCTGGAAGGCCAGGGTGGCCATGGCCAGGTAGAGGTGCTTCACCCGGAGGCTTGGGATGCCCACCAGGTACCCGAAGAAGGCCCCTGTAAGCCCCGCCGCCGGGAGCACGAGGTAGAAGGGAAGCCCCGCCGGGGCCAAAAGGGCCGCGGTGTACGCCCCCACCCCCATGAAGGCCGCCTGGCCGATGTTGATGAGGCCGGCGTACCCCGTGGTGATGTTGAGCCCCAAGACGGCGATGCTGTAGACCAGGATCAGGTCCAGGATGAAGACCTGGGTCCGGGAGAGGAACTGGGGCAAGACGAGGAGGAAGCCCAGGAAGAGGAGAAGGGAAACCAGCTCCCGATGCGTGGCGAAGATGCTGGCGTCCTGCTCGTACCGCGTGCGGTAGTTTCCGGTCTGGGCCCAAGGGTTCCTCATACGCGCTCAATCTCCTCCGTGCCGAAGAGGCCGTGGGGCTTGAACCAAAGGACCAAGAGGAGTACCAGGAAGGGGAAGACGTCCCGGGTCCCCCCACCGGGAACAAAGGGGTCCAGGTAGCCCGCCGCCAGGTTCTCCAAAACGCCGATAAGGATCCCCGCCACCACCGCCCCGGGGATGGAGTCTAGCCCCCCCAGGATCACCACGGGAAAGACCCTAAGACCGATGTGCACCAGCCCGTCCAGGTTGAGGCCGGCGATGGTGCCCACCACGATCCCGGCCGCCGCCGCCGTGAGCCCCGCCGCCGCCCAGGCCAGGGCGAAGACCTTCTCCACGGAAACCCCTAGGCTCATGGCCGCCATCTGGTCGTCGGCCACGCTCCGCATGGCGATGCCCAGGGTGGAGCGCTGGAAAAACCAGGTGAAAAGGGCGAGGAAGGCCAGGGTGAAGCCCAGGGCGAGGAGCTGAGGGTAGGAGACCTGCACCCCCAGGAGGGTGACGCCGCCCGAGGGCAGGAAGGCGGGGTAGCTAAAGTTGCCCGCCCCGAAGGGGGTGAGGTGGATCAGGCCGTCAAGGAGGGAGGCGAGGCCGATGGTGGCCATGATGACGGAGATGATGGGCTGCCCCACCATGCGCTTCAGGAAAACCCGCTCCACCCCAAAGCCCAGGAGGGCGGTGAGGGCCAAGGCCAGGGCCGCGGCCACAAGGAAGGGCGCCCCCAAAGCGACCATGGCCCAGTAGGCCAAAAAGGCTCCGATGGCGATGAACTGCCCCTGGGCGAAGTTCACCACCCGGCTCGCCTTATAGATGAGGACGAAGCCCAAGGCGGCGAGGGCGTAGACCAGCCCCAGGACCACCCCCGAGAAGAGGAGCTGGAGGAAGAAGCTCACGCGGGCACCTCCTCGGCGAACCCCAGGACAGGCACCCGCGCCCGGACCCGCTGGAGGGTGCCGTCCTGGTAGCGGTACTCGGCCTCCACCTCCACCTCCTTGGCCCCGGAGTAGAGGGCCTCCACCAAGGGGGCGTACTTTTTGGCGATGTGGCCCCGCCGCACCTTGCCCGTGCGGGTAAGCTCCTCGTCGTCGGCGTCCAGGAGCTTATAGAGGAGGACAAAGCGCCGGATCCTAAGCTCCTCGGGAAGCTCCTTGTTCACCTTCTCCACCTCCTTGCGGATGAGCTCGGCCACCTCGGGCTTCAAGGAGAGGTCCAGATAGGTGGTGTAGGCGATCCCCCGGTCCTCCGCCCACTTGCCCACGGTTTGGGGGTCTATGTTGAGGAAGGCCGCTAGATAGGGCTTCCGATCCCCGAAGACCACGGCCTCCTTGATGTATGGGGAAAACTTCAGCTTGTTTTCCAGGAACTGGGGGCTGAAGACCGTGCCTTTCTCGGTGCGCATCACGTCGGAAAGGCGGTCAATGACCACCAGGTGGCCGTCCTCCGTAAGGTAGCCGGCATCCCCGGTGTGGAGCCACCCGCCCCCAAAGGTTTCCTGGGTGGCCTCGAGCCTTTCCCAGTACCCGGCGCAGACCGCGTCGGAGCGGAGGAGGATCTCCCCCGCCTCGCTGATCCGGACCTCGGTCCCGGGGATGGGCAGGCCCACGGTGTCGTGGCGCACGTCCCCGTCCCGGTGGACGAAGGCGATGCCGATGATCTCTGTCTGGCCGTAGATCTGCTTGAGGTTCACCCCGATGGCGTGGAAGAAGCGGAAGACATCGGGCCCCAAAGCGGCCCCTCCCGTGTAGGCCCGGCGGAGGCGGAGGAAGCCGAGCTGGTCCCTCAAGGGCTTGAAGAGCACCCGATCGGCGAACCAGTAGGCCAGGCGGAGGCCCAAGGGCATGGGACGGCCCCGCATCCGGTACTCCGCCGCCCGGTACCCCACCTTAAGAAGCCGCTCGTAAACGAAGCGGTTGAAGGCCGGGCTTTCCGAGATGCGGACCCAGACCTGGCTCTGGATCCCCTCCCAGACCCTAGGGGGGCTAAACATCACGTGGGGGCCGATCTCCTTGAGGTCCTGCAGGGCGGTTTCCACCTCCTCGGGGAAGTTGACGGCGAACCCCCCGGTGAGGGCCATGGCCACGGACATCATCTGCTCCCCGATCCAGGCGAGGGGGAGGAAGGAGAGGTAGTCGTCGGTGGGGAGGAGGGGGTCCACCTCCTGGAGGGCTACCCCCATGTGAACGAGGTTCCGGTGGCGGAGCATGGCCGCCTTGGGACGGCCCGTGGTCCCGGAGGTGGAGGAAAGGTGGCAGACCTCCTCGGGGCTCGCCTCCAGCAAGAGCTTTTCCACGGCGTCCGGGTGCTTCCTCCGGTGCTCCCTTCCCCGCTCCAAAAGCTCGGTGAAGGAGAGGAGCCAAGGGTCCTTGTAGCCCCCCATCCCCTTCTCGTCCTCGTAGATGACGTGGCGGACGTGGGGGATCCCGCTCCGGATCTCGTAGAGCTTGTCCACCTGCTCCTGGTCCTCGGCGAGGACCACGCTGGCCCCCGTGTACTGGAGCATGTAGGCAATCTCGGGGGGAAGGGAGCTCTGGTAGACCCCCACGCTGATCCCCCGCACCGCCTGGGCGCCCAGCTCGGCGTAGAGCCACTCGGGGATGTTGTCGGCGATGATGGCGAGCCTTTCGCCCGGCTGGAAGCCCAGGGAGAGGAGGCCGTGGGCGAAGAGGAGGACGTTTTCGTAGTATTGGGCGTAGGTGATCTCGTTCCAGATGCCGTAGTCCTTTTCCCGCAAGGCCACCCGGTCCCCCTCCCGCTCCGCCCGGAGCCTAAGGAGCTGGGGCAGGGTGTAGCGCTTCATCTCGTAGGAGGGCCTCAAGGCCTTCACGCCTCCACCCCCATGTAGGCCTCCTGCACCCTGGGGTTTTTGGCCACCTCCTCGGGCCTCCCCTCGGCGATGACCTGGCCGAAGTCCAGAACGTAGACCCGGTCGGAGATGTCCATGACCACCCCCAGGTCGTGCTCAATGAGGATCACGGTGGTGCCCCGGGCGCGGATCTCCAGGATGAAGCGCACCATATCCTCCTTCTCCTCCAGGGTCATCCCCGCCATGGGCTCGTCCAGGAGGAGGAGCTTGGGGGAAAGGGCCAGGGCCCGGGCCACCTCCACCCGCTTCCTCACCCCGTAGGGGAGGTTGCCCACCAGGGCCTTGCGGTAGGGCTCCAGCTCCATGAAGTCTATGACCTCCTCCACCAGGCGGCGGTTTCTCACCTCCTCCGCCAGGGCCCGGCCGTAAAAGAGGCCCGCCTGGAGGAGGCCATAGCGGAGGTGGGTGTGCCGGGCCAGCATGAGGTTCTCCAAGACCGTAAGCCCGGAGAAAAGCTCTATGTTCTGGAAGGCCCGGGCGATGCCCCGTTGGGTGATAGCGTGGGGGCTCAGGTGGGTGATCTCCTCGCCCTCAAAGAGGATCCGCCCCTGCTTTGGATGGTAGAAGCCGGAGATAACGTTTAAGAGGCTCGTCTTCCCCGCCCCGTTGGGGCCGATGATGGAGACGAGCTCCCCCCGCTCCACCGCCAAGGAGACCCCGGAAAGGGCAGCCACGCCGCCGAAGGTAAGGGTGACGTTCTCCACCGCAAGCTGGGCCACGGCCTTTTCCCTCCCTCGGTTTTGCGGAAGTATAGCGGGAGGTGGGCCAGACTGTCAACGCCTAAACGCCGGGGTGCGGAAAAACGTTAGACCAGGTTAAGCCGCCCATGTGCTAGACTCTTTAGGGTATGGGGGCCAAGGCCCCAAAGGGAGGGAGATGAATGAAAAGGACTTGGCAACCCAACCGGAGGAAGCGGGCCAAGACGCACGGCTTCCGGGCCCGCATGAAGACCCCAGGCGGCAGGAAGGTGCTAAAGCGCAGGCGGCAGAAGGGCCGCTGGCGCCTCACCCCCGCGGTGCGGAAGCGCTAAGCCCGAAGCCCCCCGCCCCGGGGGGCAAACTCCTTTCCCTCAAGGGGGACCGGGCCTTCCAAAGGCTCCGCAAGGGCCGGGGAGGGAGGGGGCGTTACGTGAGCGTGAAATGGCTCCCCGCCCCGGAGCTAAGGGTGGGGATCGTGGTCTCCAAGAAGGTGGGCAAGGCGGTGGCGCGCAACAAGGTGAAGCGGCGCCTCCGGGAGATCCTCCGCCGCCTCCACCTGCCCCAAGCCCACCTCCTGGTGATCGCCCACCCCGAGGCCCGGGAGGCGGGCTTCGCCGAGCTTTTCCAAGACGTGGTGCGGGCCCTCAGGAAGAGCGGGCTGATACAATAGGCGGCGTGCGCGGTCTACTGATCCTCCTGGTGAAGGCTTACCGCAGGTTCCTCTCTCCCCTAAAACCCAAGACCTGCCGCTTCCACCCCACCTGCTCCGCCTACGCCCTCGAGGCCCTAGAGCGGCACGGGGCCTTTTGGGGAAGCTACATGGCGGTGCGGCGGATCCTCCGCTGCCACCCCCTAAACCCCGGGGGGATTGACCCCGTGCCCCCCTTCTTCCTCCCCAGGAAGGAGGGCGCCCGATGAGGCGGCTTCTCGCCCTCCTCCTCCTTCTGGTGCCCGTCCTAGCCCTCGAGGCCGGCTTCAAGGAGGCCGACGTCAACGGGGACGGAAAGGTGGAAAAGGTGGCCGTGACCAACCTCATGGACCTGGCCTTTGACGAGGGAGGCCGGATCCTGGGGTGGTACGTGAAGGTCTACAAGGGGACGAGCTTTTCCGACTACGCCCGGGCGCCCAACCTGGCCTTGGAAGGCCCCGTGGTAGCGCCGGAGGGCTTCCTTCCGGAAGGGGCGGAGTACCGGGTGGAGGATGGCCTCCTCCTCGCCCGCTTCCAAGGGAAGGAAGGCACCCTCACCTACCGCATCGCCAAAGGGCGGTATACCCTCGAGGTGGAGGCGGACTTCCCCTTAACCCTAAGGCTTAGCGCCCAGGGCCAGCCCAAGGTGCTTCTAGCGGGGGCCAAGGAGCCCACCCCAAGCGGCGAGGGAAGCCTCGCCTACCTGGCCTGGCAGACCCGGCCCAAGGCGGGCTACGCCCTGGTGGCCTTCGGGGAGGGCCCCTTGGAAGGCAGGCTCGTGGGGCGCGAGGGGGAGGTGCGGCTGGGACCGGGAGAGGTCCTCAAGGTTTACGGGGGCCAGAACGAGCTCGTCCGCTTCCACGTGGAAGGCCTCCTCTCCTTCCCCGGCCTCTTCACCCCCAACCTCTGGGGCCAGCTTTCCTTGGGCCTCCTCTGGCTCATGGAAACCGCCTTCCGCTACACGGGGAACTGGGGCCTCGCCATCCTCTTCCTCACCCTAGTGGTGCGGCTTCTCCTCTGGCCCCTCATGCACCAGCAGTTCAAGAGCATGGCGGAGATCCAGCGCCTCCAGCCCCTCATCCAGAAGATCAACGAGAAGTACAAGGACGACCCCAACAAGCGGGCGGAGGCCACCATGAAGCTCTACCAGGAGCACAAGGTGAACCCCGCCGCCGGGTGCCTGCCCCTTTTCATCCAGATGCCCATCCTCTTCATCCTCTGGAAGGTGATCGCCAACTACGAGTTCGGCCAAGGCCTCCTCTGGATCCCCGACCTCGCCCTCCCCGACCCCTACTACATCCTCCCCATCCTCTACGTGGCCAGCACCTTCCTTTCCACCTGGCTTTCCGCCCACGGGAACAAGGACCTCATCCGGCAGAGCCTCTTCATGAACCTCATCTTTGTCTTCCTGGTCCTCCAGTTCCCCTCGGGGGTCACCCTCTACTGGGTCCTTTCCACGGTGATCGGTCTCTTCCAACAGTGGCTCATCAACCGGAGCCTGGCCCCGGTCAAGGCGTAAACTCTAGGCATGGACGAGAGGAAAAAGAGCATTGACGACCTCCTCGCCGACCTGGGGGTGCTGGAGGAAGCCCCCCTGGGGGTGGGGTTGAAAGAGACGGGCAAGGAGGCCCAGGAAAAGGGGCCCAAGGAGGTGCTGGAGGAGTTTCTGGTGGGCCTTCTCCTCCGCCTGGACCCCGCCCACCACCTGGAGGTGCGCCAGGAAGGGAGCCTCCTTAAGGCCGAGGTGAAGGGCGGGGACCTGGGCCGCTTCATCGGCAAGGAGGGCCGGACGCTCAAGGCGGTGGAGTACCTGGCGGGGGTCGTCTTGGCCAAGCACTTCGGCAACGCCTACCGGGTGGTGCTGGACGCCGCCGGGTACCGCAAGCGCCAGGAGGAAAGGATCCGCCGCCTGGCGGAGGAGGCTGCCCGCCTGGTGGTCCAGACCCAAGAACCCCTCCACCTTCCCCCCATGCGCCCCTCCGAGCGGCGCATCGTCCACATGCTCCTCAAGAACCACCCCCAGGTGACCACGGAAAGCCAGGGGGAGGGGGAGGAGCGGCACGTGGTGGTCTACCCCCGTGATCAGGCTCCTCCGGGAGCTCCAGGGGCGGCTTAGGGAGGCGGGCCTCCCCGAGGGGGAGGCCCTGGACCTTTTGGCCCTGGCGGCGGGGCTTCCCCGGAAGGCGCTCCTCCTCCGCCTCGCCGCGCCCCCGGCCGAGGGCGTGGCGGAAAAGGCCTTCGCCCTCCTGAAGAAAAGGCTTTCCGGCTATCCCCTCCAGTACCTCCTGGGGGAGGTGGAGTTCTTCGGCCTTCCCCTCAAGGTGGCGGAAGGGGTCCTCGTCCCCAGGCCGGAGACCGAAGGGCTTGTGGAACTGGCCCTCGCCCTTCCCTTACCCCCAAGGCCCCGGATCCTGGACGTGGGCACGGGCACGGGGGCCATCGCCTTGGCCTTGAAGCGGCACCTGCCCGAGGCGGAGGTCTTCGCCACCGAGATAGACCCCAAGGCCCTGGCCCTAGCCCAGGAGAACGCCCGCCGCCTCGAGCTTCCCGTAAGCTTCCTCCTGGCCCCTTTGACGGGAGGGCTATCGGGGCTAGACCTGGTGGTCTCCAACCCCCCCTACCTGCCCGAGGGCTACAAGGAGGTGGCTCCCCCCGAGCTCCGCTTTGAAAACCCCCTGGCCCTTTACGCGGGGGAAGAGGGGCTTGCCGTGGCCCGGCCCCTGGCCCGGGAAGCGGCGAAGGCCTTGAAGCCCGGGGGCTTTCTCCTCCTGGAACTCGCCCCGGAGAACGTTCACACCCTCGCCCGGGAACTCCAAGGCCAAGGCTGGGAAGCGGAGGTGCTACGGGATCTGGCGGGTCGGGATCGGTACCTCCGGGCCCGGAGGCCCCCCCAGGAGGCGGTAGGTCAAGAGGGGGCGCTCCGTGGTCCAGAGGTCCCCTAGGGCCACCACCCCCACCCGGGCCACCCCCCGGCGCTCCTCCAAGAGGGAGAGGCCCTGGGCCAGGGCCTCCGGGGTGGGGAAGTCGGCGTACTCGGGGGGAAAGCCCGCCTGGAGGAGCTTGTTTTGCGCCTCTCGGCCCAAGCGCTCCAGGACCTCCCGGTTCCCAAGCGGGGTGGAAAGGCGGAAGGTGGCGCTGGAGAGGACCTCTCCCCGAGAAAAGGCCTTCTTTTCGGGGTAGAAGCGGAAGCGGACCAAAAGCCTCCCTTCCCGGTACCCGGCCCCCTCGAGGACCGCAAGCCCAGGGCCCTGGGCCTCCCCCAAAAGCTCCGCCCCCCTATACCCAAGGAGGATGGCCCGCCTTTCCACCGCCCGTCGCAAGGCCTCGGTCCCCTCCTCGCTCCCCAGGCGCACCTCCCCCAGGTAGAGTCCCTGGCTTAAGCGGACAAGGCTTTGGGAAAGCTGGTCCCTAGACCCCTGGAGGACCCCCGCCTGCACCAGAAGCTGCCGCACCCTTTCCTCCGCCTGGCGGAGCTCGGCGCGGGAACGGGCTAAAGCCCCCTTTAGCGCCTCCACCTCCTGGGCCAAGGCCTCCCGTTCCCGGCGAAGCAAAAGAAGCCCTTCCCGGTTGCCCATAAGCTCTTCCTCCAGGGCCTTTCGCTCGGCCGAAAGCCGGTCCCGCTCTTCCTTGAGCCTTCGGACCTCCGCCTCGAGGCGCCGCAACTCCTGGCCTCTCCGGGCAAGAAGGGCCCGGAAGGCCGCCTTTTCCGCCTCCAAGGACCCAAGCTCCGCCTTCAAGGACTCAAGTTCCGACTCCAGGCGCTTTCGCTCCCCTTGCAAGGCCTCCCATCGGGCCTCGGCCCCCTCCAGGGCCTCCGCCAGGGTCCGCCTTTCCTCCCGCAGGCGGTTGAGCTCCGCCAGAGCCCGGGCCGCCTCGGCCTCCATGGCCGCCTTGGCCTCGAGGAGGGTGTCCCGCTCGGCCCTAAGGGTGTCCCGCTCGGCGCGGATGGCCTCCGCCTGCAGGATCACCTCCCGGGCTTCCCGGAAGACCAGCAAAAAACCCAGGTAGGAGAAGAGGGCGATCCCCACCCCCGTGAGGACGGCCACCAAGGTGGCGGTCTGGCGGGGCCTAAGGCCGAAGAGACGGAAGTGGCGCTTCCCCGCCCACTTGGCCACCCGGTCCCCCAGGTAGGCCACCAGGGCGGAAAGGATGAGGATGAGGAAGAGAAGCGCCCAGAAGGTCATTTAGAGCTCGTAGTCCTCGCCCAGGTAATGGCGCCGCACCCCCTGGTCCTTGGCGAAGGTCTCGGGGTCCCCGTGGAAGAGCACCTCCCCGTCGTACATCAGGTAGACCCGGTCGGTGATGGCCAAGGTCTCCCGCACCGCGTGGTCCGTGATGAAGACCCCCACCCCCCGCCTTTCCCGGAGCTCGGCGATCACCTTCTGGATCTCCCGCACGTTCTTGGGGTCCACCCCGGTGAAAGGCTCGTCCAGGAGGATGAAGTCGGGGTCGGTGCAAAGGGCCCGGGCGATCTCTAGCCTCCGCCTTTCCCCCCCGGAGAGGGCGTAGGCCATGCGGTCTTTTAGGTGGTAGATGGCGAGCTCTTCCAGAAGGGCTTTGGCCTTCTCCAGGCGCTCCTTTTTGGAGAGGGGCTGGAACTCCAAGACGGCCAGGAGGTTCTCCAACACGGTCATCCGCCGGAAGGCGCTGGGCTCCTGGGGCAGATAGCCCAGGCCGAGCCGGGCCCTTTGGTACATGGGCAGGCGGCTCACCTCCCGCCCCTTGAGGAAGATCCGCCCCGCCGTGGGCCTGATAAAGCCCACCACCATGTAGAAGGTGGTGGTCTTCCCCGCCCCGTTGGGGCCGAAAAGGGCCACGATCTCGCCCCGCCTGAGGTTCAGGTCCACGCCCCGCACCACCTCCTTGGGGCCGTAGCGCTTGCGCAAACCCTCTGCCCGAAGCTCCCCCTCCATTGCTCTTTAGCCTACGCCCTTCGGTTTAAGCCCGGATGAGATAATGGGCGAGGTATGGTGGTGACCCGCATCGCCCCAAGCCCCACGGGGGACCCCCACGTGGGCACGGCCTACATCGCCCTCTTCAACTACGCCTGGGCCCGGAAAAACGGGGGGCGCTTTATCGTCCGCATAGAGGACACGGACCGGGCCCGCTACGTGCCGGGAGCCGAGGAAAGGATCCTCGCCGCCTTAAAGTGGCTCGGCATCCCCTACGACGAGGGGCCGGACATCGGCGGCCCCCACGGGCCCTACCGCCAGTCGGAAAGGCTTCCCCTTTACCGCCGCTACGCCGAGGAGCTCCTCAAGCGGGGGTGGGCCTACCGGGCCTTTGAGACCCCGGAGGAACTGGAAAGGATCCGCAAGGAGAAGGGAGGGTACGACGGGAGGGCCCGGAACATCCCCCCCGAGGAGGCGGAGGAACGGGCAAGGCGGGGCGAGCCCCACGTGATCCGCCTCAAGGTGCCCCGCCCCGGCACCACGGAGGTCAGGGACGAGCTCAGGGGAGTGGTGGTCTACGACAACCAGGAGATCCCCGACGTGGTCCTCCTCAAGTCCGACGGCTACCCCACCTACCACCTGGCCAACGTGGTGGACGACCACCTCATGGGGGTCACGGACGTGATCCGGGCGGAGGAGTGGCTGGTCTCCACCCCCATCCACGTCCTCCTCTACCGGGCCTTCGGCTGGGAGGTGCCCAGGTTCTACCACATGCCCCTCCTCCGCAACCCCGACAAGACCAAGATCTCCAAGCGGAAAAGCCACACCTCCCTGGAGTGGTACAAGGCCGAGGGGTTCTTGCCCGAGGCCTTGCGGAACTACCTCTGCCTCATGGGCTTCTCCATGCCCGACGGGCGGGAGATTTTCACCCTGGAGGAGTTCATAGAGGCCTTCACCTGGGAACGGGTCTCCTTAGGGGGGCCCATCTTTGACCTGGAGAAGCTCCGCTGGATGAACGGGAAGTACATCCGGGAGGTGCTCTCTCTGGAGGAGGTGGCCGAGCGGGTGAAGCCCTTCCTGGAGGCGGCGGGGCTTTCCTGGGAAAGCGAGGCCTACCTGAGGCGGGCGGTGGAGCTCATGCGCCCCCGGTTTGACACCCTGAAGGAGTTCCCCGAGAAGGCCCGCTACTTCTTCACCGAGGACTACCCCTTCTCGGAGAAAGCTCAAGCGAAGCTAGAAGAAGGGCTTCCCCTTCTCCGGGAGCTTTACCCCCGCCTCGAGGCCCAGGCGGACTGGAGCGAGGCGGCCCTCGAGGCCCTCCTCCGGGGCTTCGCCGCGGAAAAGGGGGCGAAGCTCGGCCAGGTGGCCCAGCCCCTCCGGGCCGCCCTCACGGGGAGCCTGGAAACCCCGGGCCTTTTTGAGGTCATGGCCCTTCTTGGCAAGGAGCGGGTGCTCAAACGCCTGAAACGGGCCCTGGCCCTTGAGTAAGGGAGCCAGTATACTGGAAGGCATGAAGCGCCTTCTCATCGCCTTTTTGCTCCTAGGCATCGCCAGCGCTCAAAGCGCCATTCAGATGCGCTTCGGCTACGGGGAAGGCCTGGGCCTCACCTTCGGGGCCGGGGTGGAAAACGTCCTGCGGCAGAACCTGGCCGGCCGCCTCACCGCCGAGCTCGCCCCCGCCGCCCCGGGGGTGGCCCTGGAGGCCACCCTTCTCTTCAAACCCGACCTGGGGCAGTACGACCCCACCCTCAAAGGCCTCCTCCCCTACCTGGGCGGGGGGCTTAGCGGGGTGGTGGGGCCTAACCCCACCTTGGGCGTGGGGCTGGTGGCGGGCCTCGAGGGGCTCCTGGACCCCACCACCGGCCTCTTCGCCGAAGGAGCCTACGTCTACGGCTTCGCCGACTTCCCCAAGGTCTGGCGCTTCGGCCTCGGGGTGAACTTCCGCTGATGGGCCTCTTGGATCGGCTTCGGGCGGGCCTCGCCAAGACCCGGGAAAGGCTTTTCCGGGCCATCCCCTGGGGCGGCAACCCCGAGGAGGTCCTGGAGGAGCTGGAAACCGCCCTCCTCGCCGCCGACGTGGGCCTGGCCGCCACGGAGGAGCTTCTTACGGAGGTGCGGGCCTCGGGGCGCAAGGACCTGAAGGAGGCGGTGAAGGAGAAGCTCGTCCAGATGCTGGAACCGGACGAGCGTCGGGCCACCTTAAGGAAGCTCGGCTTCCGCCCGCAAAACCCCAGGCCCGTGGAGCCTCAGGGGCACGTGGTGATGGTGGTGGGGGTGAACGGGGTGGGCAAGACCACCACCATCGCCAAGCTGGGCCGTTACTACCAGGGCCTGGGCAAGAAGGTTCTCTTCTGCGCCGGGGACACCTTCCGCGCCGCCGGCGGCACCCAGCTCGCCGAGTGGGGGAAGCGCCTCGGGATCCCGGTGATCCAGGGCCCGGAAGGGGCGGACCCCGCCGCCCTCGCCTTTGACGCCGCCAAGGCCCGGAAGGCCCGGGGCCTGGACCTCCTCTTCGTGGACACCGCAGGCCGCCTCCACACCAAGCACAACCTGATGGAGGAGCTTAAGAAGGTGAAGCGGGCCATCGGCAAGGCGGACCCCGGGGAGCCGGGGGAGGTCTGGCTTGTGCTAGACGCCGTCACCGGGCAGAACGGCCTGGAGCAGGCCAAGCGCTTCCACGAGGCCGTGGGCCTCACCGGGGTCATCGTCACCAAGCTGGACGGCACCGCCAAGGGCGGGGTCTTGGTGCCCATCGTCCGCACCCTGAAGGTGCCCATCCGCTTCATCGGGGTGGGGGAAGGCCCGGACGACCTCCAGCCCTTTGACGCCGAGGCCTTCGTGGAGGCGCTCCTCGAGGGCTAAGCGCCCGAACGAGGTCCGTACCGCGGCGAAAACCCTAACCCACGAATAGCCGCGTGAGGAGCCAGAGGTTGAGCCCGCTCACGAAGAACGCCGCCCTCAGGGATGGGATTTAGGTATGCCTAAATCCCTCATGGCCCCATTCTACCCCCAAGACGAGGAGCGGGTATGCTGGAGGCCGTGGAACGGAAGCCCCTCTACCTGGCCTTCGCCTGGGTGGTGGCCCTGGTGGCCACCCTGGGAAGCCTTTACTACTCCGAGGTACGGCTTTTCCTGCCCTGCGAGCTCTGCTGGTATCAGCGGATCTTCATGTACCCCCAGGCGGTGATCCTGGGCCTCGCCCTCTGGCGGCAGGACTTCGGCGTCTGGCCCTATAGCCTCGCCCTCTCCCTGATCGGGGGGAGCATCAGCGCCCTCCACCTCACCCAGCTCTGGTTCCCGGGCCTCTTCCCCCTGGCCTGCAAGCCCCCCGTGCCCTGCAACGTGGAGTACATTCCCCAGTTCCCCATCCCCCTCCAGGCCTTTATCGCCTTCACCCTCATCGCCCTAAGCATGGGCCTCCTGGGCCGGGCTCTGCGTCAGAGGGGGTAGCCCAGGGCCGCAAGCACCGCCCACACCCGGAAGTCCCAAAGGGCTTCCGGGCCGTAGACCACCTGGACCCGGTCGCGGACTCGAGGGTCGGGGGGAACCAGGGCCAAAAGGGCGTGGAAAGGGTGGAGCAAGTCCAGAGGAAGCCTCCCCCCGGCGTAAAGGAGAAGGTCCACCCTTAGGGAGAGGGCCCGGGCCTCCTCCGGGCGCAGGGCCACGTGGCCCCGGGCGGGGGAGGGGAGGCGGGCAAGGAAGCGGTCCCCCTCGGCGAAGCTGGGCGCCAAGAGGGAAACCTGGGCCAAGGGGCGAAGGAAGGGGGCGAGGGCCAAGCGCAAGGGGCCAACCCAGAGGGCCTTGGCCCCGGAAAGGTGGGCGGAAAGGAAGCGCTCCAAAGCAAGCCCCTCGGTGAACTGGCCCAAGACCCCCCCGGGCCCTACCGCCAGGAGGTCCACGAGGCCCGCGGCCTCCGCCTCGGCCTCGAGGCGCACCCCCTCCCCAGGGGGAAGCCCCTCGGCCAAAACCATCCCGGCGAAGCCCAAGGGCCTGAGGCAGGGAAGCAGGGCCCAGGGGTCCTCGGCCTCGAGGGGGTAGGGGAAGAGGGGAAGGCGCATCCGGGCCACCTCGGCCACCAGCCGGTCAAAAAGGGGTGTGCCGCCTCGGTGGAGGAGAAGGAGGGGACGGGGAGCGGAAAGATCCACGGCCACCTCCTAGGCGGGGCGGAGGTCCGCATACTTGAGGGAAAGGCGCTTGAGCCCCACCCCCTCAAAGTGGACCGTGACCTCGTCCCCCTGGGCCGCCACCACGGTGCCCGGTCCGAACCGGGGGTGGACCACCCGCTCCCCGCCCTTGAAGGCGCCGGGCCGGGGGCGGTGGGGCGGGGGGGCGGGCCTGGGAGCGCGGTAGGGGTCGTACACCTCGTATAGCCCCTCCTCCACCTCCTCCAGGAAGCGGCTCGGCCGGGCGGGCTCGGGTCGGCCGAAGACCTCCCGCTCCTCGGCGTGGGAGAGGTAGAGCCTCTCCTGGGCCCGGGTGATGCCCACGTAGAAGAGGCGGCGCTCCTCCTCCAGGCCCTCGAGGGTGCTTAAGGAGTTGCGGTGGGGCAAAAGCCCCTCCTCCACCCCCACCAAAAAGACCACGGGGAACTCCAGCCCCTTGGCGTTGTGGAGGGTCATGAGGAAGACCTTGCCTTCCGCCTCGGCAGGCTCCTCCGCCTTGGCGGTGAGGGCCACCTTGTCCAGGAAGTCCTGCAGGTCCTCCGCCTCCTTGGCGGCCCTCAGGAGCTCCTCCACGTTTTCCAGGCGGTCCTCGGCGTCCTCGGGGTAGGCCTCCCGGAGGTAGGCGGGGTAGTCGGTGGCCTCGAGGAGGTGGCGGAAGAAGGCCTCGGCGGGGCCGAAGACCAGGTCCTGGAGCTCCTCCACCAGGGCCACGAAGCGCCTAAGGGGTTCGGCCCGGGGGAAGGCCCGGGCCGCCTCCCGCAAGGCCTCCCAGGGAGGAAGCCCCTTCTCCCGGGCGAGAAGCTCCACCCTGGCCCAGGTGGCGGGGCCGATGCCCCGGGGCGGGGTGTTGAGGATGCGCCTCAGGCTCACCCCGTCCAAGGGGTTCAGGGCGAAGCGGGCGTAGGCCAATAGGTCCTTCACCTCCGCCCTTTCAAAAAACCCCACCCCGCCCACCACCCGCGCGGGGATCCCCCGCCCCGCCAAGGCCTGCTCCAGAAGGCGGCTTTGGGCGTTGGTGCGGTAAAGGACGGCGTACCGGTCCCAAGGGGGGCCGAGCCGGGCGATCTCCTCGGCCACGAAGCGGGCCTCCTCCCGGGCGTCCGCTGCCCGGAAGAGGCGCACGGGCTCCCCGCCCCGCTTCACCGGGCGCAGGACCTTTTCCAGGCGGAGGGCGTTCTTCACGATCACGGCGTTGGCGAAGCGGAGGATGGCCTCGGTGGAGCGGTAGTTCTCCTCCAGGCGGTAGACCCGGGCCTTGGGGTAGTCCCGGGTGAAGTCCAGGATGTTCTTGATGTCCGCCGCCCGGAAGGAGTAGATCCCCTGGTCCGGGTCGCCCACGGCCATGAGGTTGGCCTCCTCCCCCGCCAAAAGCCGGGTGAAGCGGTACTGGACGGGGCTCGTGTCCTGGTACTCGTCCACGTGGATGAAGCGGGCCCGCTTGCGCACGAGCCTGAGGACCTCCTGGTCCTCTTCCAAAAGCCTCAGGGCGTAGAGGAGGATGTCTCCGAAGTCCAAGGCCCCCTGGGCCTTGAGGGCCTCCTGGTAGCGCACCAGGACGTCCGCAAGCCTTCCCCGGGGAAGCCCGGCGTAGTACTCGGGGAGTTCTCCGAGGAGGGCCTCGAGGCCCACGCCCCGGTTCTTCGCCCGGTCCAAAAGGGCCTTGATGGGGCCGGGCCGGGCCGAAAGGGCGAGCTCCTTCAGGACCTCCTTGAGGAGGGCGGTCTGGTCGTCCTCGTCGTAGACCACGAAGCCGGGCCTTAAGCCCACCCGCTCCCCGTAGACGCGGAGGATCCTTAGGGCGGCGGCGTGGAAGGTGGAGACCCAGACCTCCCCCGCCCCCGGGACCAGCCCCCGGAGGCGCTCCCGCATCTCCTCCGCGGCCTTGTTGGTGAAGGTGACGGCCAGGATCTCCGAGGGAAAGACCCCCCGGCGGGCCACGAGGTAGGCCACCCGGTGGACCACGGTGCGGGTCTTCCCGCTCCCCGCCCCGGCCACCACCAGGGCGGGCCCCTCAAAGTGGAGGACCGCCTGGCGCTGGGCCTCGTTGAGGGGGGCTAGGAGGGCGTCGCTCACGGGGAGAGTCTACCACGCACGGGGTAGACTTTAGGGCATGGAGCTTGTGGCCACGCAGGACGGCTTCGTAGGGGAGATGGCCCGGGGCTTCACCTTCCAGGCCCTGGGGGAGGTGGCGGCGGGCTTCGGGAAGCGCCTCCAGGCGGAGGGGATCCTTCGGGTGGTGGTGGGGCACGACGCCCGCTTCCTCGCCCGGGAGATGGCGGAGCACGCCGCCGGGGTGCTCGCGGGGCTCGGCCTCGAGGTCCACCTCCTCCAGGGCCCCGCCCCCCTGCCCCTCTTCGGCTTCGCCCTCCGGGCGAAGGAGGCCGCAGGCCTCTACCTCACGGGAAGCCGCAGGCCCTTCGCCTTCCAAGGGGTGAAGCTCCGCCTGGGCCCGGGGAAACCCCTCCCTGGCAAAGAAGTGGCCCCCATAAGCCCCCCTCCCCCGGGGCCCTTCGCCCCCCTGGAGGCGCGCCGGGGCTACCTGGACCACCTCCGGAAGAGCGCCGAGGGCCTCGCCTTCAGGCGGGGCGTGGTCTACCTGGACGCCATGGGCGGGGCGGGCGGCGGGATCCTGGGCCAGGTCCTTAAGCGCCTCGAGGCCCCCGTGGAGCTCCGGGAGCTCCACCCCCTCCCCCACCCCCTCTTCTACGGGGTGGCCCCCGACCCGAGGCCGGAGCACCTGAAGACCCTCCGCCTCCTCCTCCGGGAGGCCAAGCCCCCCGCCTTGGGCCTCGCCCTGGACGGGGACGCCGACCGGCTTGCCGTCTACCTCCCAGGGGGGGAGGCCCTCCCCGAGGACCAGGTCCTGGCCCGCCTCCGGGAGGCGGCCCAAGGCCGGGAGGTGGAGGCCCTGGGGGAGGGGGCCTACCGCTTCCCCTGGCACCTGGAGGAGCCCGACCCCTTCCTGGCGGCCCTCCTCCTCATGGGGGTGCTCCTGTGAAGGCCATCCTCCCCGGCCTCTACCTCCTTCCCATCCCCATCCCCTACCCCTTGAAGACGGTGAACCTCTACCTCCTCCAAGGGGACGGGGAGGTGGTCCTTTTGGACACCGCCCTCGGCACCCGGGCCGCCCGGGGGGCTTTGGAGCTCTTCTTGGCGGAGCTTGGCCTTTGCTTCCAGGACATAAAGACCGTCCTCCTCACCCACCACCACCCGGACCACTACGGCCTGGCGGGCTTCCTCGAGGGCCTGGGGGCCAGGGTCTACCTCCATGAGGAGGAGTTTTCCCGGGGCCACCGCTTCTGGCGGGAGCCCGAGGCCTTCGCCGAGACCTCCCTTAGGCTCTTCCTGGACCACGGCACCCCGGAAAGCGCCCTCCAGGACATCCAGGAGACGATGGAGAAGGCGAGGGAACGGGTCCACCCCCCGCAAAACCCCATCCCCCTAAGGGACGGGGACCTTTTGGAGGTGGCGGGGAAGCGGCTTCGGGTGGTCTGGACCCCGGGGCACGCGGACGGGCACGCCGCCTTCTTCCTGGAGGAGGAAGGGGTTTTGCTAGTGGGGGACGCCCTTTTGGACCACGTCTCCCCCAACGTGGGGCTTTGGGCCTACACCCGGGAAAACCCCCTCAAAGACTTCCTCCGCTCCCTGGACCGCCTGGCGGACCTCGGGGCCAGGGTGGCCTACGCCGGCCACTTCGGCCCCATCGGGGACGTGCGGCAAAGGGCAAAGGAGCTCAAAGCCCACCACCAGGCCCGCCTCGAGGCCCTCCTCGCCCTCCTGGACGGGCCCAAGACCGCCTGGGAACTCTCCTTGAACCTCTTCCCAAAGGAGCTGGACGCCGCCGGGCGCCGCTTCGCCTTCGCCGAGACCCTGGCCCACCTGGAGTACCTGCGAAAGGAGGGGGCGGTGGGGCGGGAAGGCCCCCCCTACCGCTACTTCCGGGCCTAGACCCCTTGCCGGCGGGGAACGGGGGGAGTAAACTTTGACCTGGTTCAAGGAGGTGCCATGAAGCCCTGGTACGCCCACTACGACCCCGGGGTTCCCAAGGAAGCCCCCAAGCCTCGGCTTTTGACCGAAGCCCTCCGGGAAAACGCCCGCCGCTACCCCAAAAAGGTGGCCCTGGAGTTCTTGGGGCGAAGTCTCACCTACGAGACCCTCTGGCGGGAGGTGGAGGCCTTCGCCAAGGGCCTGGAGGAGGCGGGGCTAAGGCCTGGGGACCGGGTGGCCCTCATGCTCCCCAACTCCCCCCAGTTCGTCATCGCCTTCTACGGCACCCTCCTCGCCGGGGGCGTGGGGGTGAACACCAACCCCATGTACACCCCGAGGGAGCTACGGCACCAGCTCAAAGACGCCGGGGCCCGCTTTTTGGTGGTCCTGGACCAGCTCCTTCCTCGCTTCCAAGAGGTGAAGGGGGAGGTGCCCGTGGAGAAGGTGGTGTACACGGGGATCCAGGACTACCTCCCCTTCCCCAAGAACCTCCTCTACCCCCTCCTTCTCCGGCGGAAAGGGGAAGCCCCCAAGGCCCTCGAGGGCACCCCCTGGCGGGCTTTCCTCCGCCCCGGGAAGCCCACTCCCGTGCCCCGGGACCTGGACGACCTGGCCCTCCTCCAGTACACCGGGGGCACCACCGGGCTCGCCAAAGGGGCCATGCTCACCCACAAAAACCTCTCCGCCAACGCCCTCCAGGTCAGGGCCTGGATCCCTGACTTCCGGGAGGGGGAGGAGGTGGTCCTCGGGGCCATCCCCTTCTTCCACGTCTACGGCATGACCGTGGCCATGAACCTGGCCCTCCTGGGGGCCGCCAAGCTGGTCCTGATCCCTAGGCCCGAGATCAAGGCCATCGTGGAGGCCATTGAGAAGCACCGGGTCACCCTCTTCCCCGGGGTGCCCACCCTCTACGTGGCCTTCAACAACTTCCCCGGCATTGAGAAGCGGAACCTGAAAAGCGTGCGGGCCTGCATCTCCGGCTCGGCGCCCTTGCCCGTGGAGGTGGCCGAGCGCTTCATGGCCCTCACCGGGGCCAAGCTGGTGGAGGGGTACGGCCTCACCGAGGCGAGCCCCGTAACCCACTGCAACCCCCTCCACGGGACCCGCAAGCTGGGGAGCGTGGGCCTCCCCTTCCCCGGCGTGGAGGCCAAGGTGGTGGACGAGGAGGGCAAGGAGGTCCCCATAGGCGAGGTGGGCGAGCTCATCGTCAAAGGCCCCAACGTCATGAAAGGCTACTGGAACCGCCCCGAAGAAACCCAAAAAGCCCTCAAGGACGGCTGGC
>NZ_BMPJ01000010.1 GCF_014647535.1 Thermus composti
GAAGTCACCCAAGAACTCTTGAAGCAGGCTAAGGGAGGGCGAGGAAGGAGTTTTGGGTAAAGCCCTGTTTTCTCATCACCGGGGCGGGCGGGGCCCTAAGCCGGGCCCTCATCCCCGCCTTCCACCGGGCCGGGGCGCGGCTTTTCCTCTCGGACCCGAGGCCCGAGCGCATGGCGGAAAGGGCGGAGGCCGTGGGGGCCAAGACCTTTGTGGCCGACCTCACCCGGCTGGAGGAGGCGGAGGCCCTGGCCCGCTTCGTGGAGGGGCAGGCCCCCCTTTACGGGGTGGTCCACACCGTGGGGGGCTTCGCCGCCGGGCGGTTTTTGGACTCCGACCCTGGGCTTTACGACTGGATGCTGGACCTCAACCTCCGCACCACCTTCAACCTCCTCAAGGCCGTCCTTCCCTACATGGAAAAGCGCAAGGAGGGGTTCTTCGCCGCCTTCGCCGCCGGGCCTGCCTGGACGGGCGTGGGCCCGGGAAGGGCCCTTTACACCGTGGCCAAAACCTCCCTGGCGAGCCTCCTAAGGTCCTTGCAGGGGGAGGTGGAAGGGGTCCGTTTCCTCGTGGTCTACCCCATGGGCACCCTGGACACCGAGGCCAACCGCAAGGCCATGCCCCAGGCGGACTTCTCCCGCTGGATCGCCCCCGAGCTCGTGGCAGAGATGGTGGTGGAAGCGGCCAGCGCTAAGGGCGGGAGGCTTCTGGAGCTTCCCATCTACCCGCCCCTTTAGCCCCCACGTAAGCCCCGAGGAGGTCCGCCAGGAGGTCCAGGCCGAAGGCCTCCCGCCCGGGGACGAAGCTTTGGTGCCACTCGTCCAAAAGGCCGTAGAGAAAGGCCCCCAGGAAAGCCGGCCCGAAGCGGCCAAGCCCCAGGCGAAGGAGAAGGCCCAAAAGGGCGTAGGCCAGGAAGTGGGCCCCCTTGTCCCAAGGGTGGGGAAGGCCCGCCCCCGCCGTGGGCTTGCTGGAAAGCCAGAAGAGGAGGCCCATCTCCCCCAGGGCCAAGAGGAGGAAAAGGGGGCGCACTACGCCTCCACCAGTTCCCAAAGCACCCCAAGGCCGAAGCTGGGGTGGAGAAAGGCCACCCGGTGCCCCCCAAAGCCGGGCCTTGGGGCCTCGTCTATGAGCCTGGCCCCTTCCGCCTTAAGCCGGGCCAGGTCCTCTTCTATCCGGGGCGTGGCGAAGGCCAGGTGGTGAAGCCCGGGGCCCCTCTTGACCAGAAACCGCCCCACGGGGGTCTCGGGGCCCAAGGGGGCGAGGAGTTCCAAAAGGGCCTCCCCCTCCCCCTCGAGGAGGGCCACCCGCACCCCCTGGTGGGCCACCTCCCCTTCCGCCACCACCCGGAAGCCCAGAAGAAGGTAGCGGGCCTTGGCCGCCTCGAGGTCCTCCACGGCGATGCCCACGTGGTGAAGCCGCATGGGGCTATTCTAGCCCTTCCAGCACCCCCTGGGCCGCCTGGCGCCCGCTGAAGAGGCACCCCCCCAGGAAGGTGCCCTCCAAGGCCTTGTACCCGTGGAAAGCGCCACCCCCAAACCCCGCCGCCTCCCCCACGGCGAAAAGCCCGGGCAAGGGCTCGCCCTTGGGGGTGAGGGCCCTTCCCTTGAGGTCCGTCTGGATGCCTCCTAAGGTCTTGCGAGTGAGGGTCCATAGCCTGACCGCCACCAAGGGGCCTTTCCCCGAGAGGAAGGGGTGGGGCTTGGCCACCCGGAAAAGCCGGTCTCCCAGGTAGCGGCGGAAGGCGTGGACCATGAGGACCTGGCCGTCCTTGGCGAAGGGGTTTTGAAGCTCCCGGTCCCTGGCCTTCACCTCCCGCTCCAGCCGCACGGGGTCCAAGGCCCCAGGGGCCAGGGCCTCCATCTTGCGCATGAGCTCGGAGAGGTCCTGGGCCACGAGGAAGTCCTTCCCCCGCTCCAAAAAGGCCCGGACGGGGGCCGCGGGGCCAAAGAGGCGGTTTTGCACCACCCCAAGCCAGCTTTTCCCGGTGAGGTCTGGGTTTTGCTCCGAGCCCGAGAGGGCGAACTCCTTCTTCAGGGTGGCCAGGTCCAGAATGAACCAGCTCCAGTCAAAGCCGGTGCTCCGCAGGTAACGCAGGGTCTCCAATGCGTCAAAGCCGGGGAAGAGGGGGGCGGGGAGGCGCTTTCCCATGGCGTCCACCCAGAGGGGCGAGGGGCCGGGGAGGATGCGGATCCCGTGGCGGGTCCAGATGGGGGTGTGGTTCTCCACCCCCTCGGGGTAGTGCCACATCCGGTCCAGGTTTACCAGGCGGGCCCCCGCCCGCTCCGCCAGGAAGAGGCCGTTCCCGTCCACGTGGTCGGGGACCCCGGAAAGGAGCCGCTCCGGGGGCTTCCCCATGTGCTTTGGCCAGAAGCGGCGCACCAGGTCCAGGTTGGCCCCGATGCCCCCCGTGGCCAGGACCACCGCCTGGGCCCGGAAGCGAAAGGCCCCCACCGCCTTGCGGCTCGTGGGGGCCCCCCGGGGCTTGGGGTCCTCCTCCAGGACCACCCCGGCCACCCCCACCGCCTTTCCCCCCTCCACCAGGACCTCCTCCACCCGGTGGCGGAGGAGGACCCTGAGGAAGCCCTTTTCCCCTAGGGCCTCCACCCTTCGCAAGAAGGGGGCAAGGAGCCCTGGCCCCGTCCCCCAGACGATGTGGAAGCGGGGGACGGAGTTCCCGTGCCCCGTGGCCAGGCCCCCGCCCCGTTCCGCCCAGCCCACCACCGGGAAGAAGCGCACCCCCAAGGCGGCAAGCCAGGCCCTTTTCTCCCCGGCGGCGAACTCCAGGTAGGCCTCGGCGAAGCGCCTTCCCCAGGCGTCCTCCTCCCGGTCGTAGCCCGCCGCGCCCATCCAGTCCTGGAGGGCAAGCTCCAAAGAGTCCCGGATCCCTAAGCGGCGCTGCTCGGGGGAGTCCACCAGAAAAAGCCCCCCGAAGGACCAGAAGGCCTGCCCGCCCAGGTAGGGCTCCTGCTCCAAAAGGAGGACCCGCTTGCCCCTTTGGGCCACCTCCGTGGCCACCACCAGGCCGGCGAGCCCCCCGCCCACCACCACCAGGTCGGCGTCCATAGGTTGGGGGCTATTATACCGGGTTCAAAGGTCGTACCAGGGGGGCCTGCCCCGGAAAAGCTCCAGCTCCTTCCCCACCTCTTCCTTGGGGGCCTCTTCCAGCCGGATCACTTGGGGCGGGCAGCTTTCCACGCAGGCCCCGCACCCCGTGCAGGCCTCCACCTGAAGCCTTAGGACGTACTCCTCCCCCTCCCTTACCCGCCTCACCGCCCCCGTGGGGCAGACGTTGGTGCAGACGGGGCATAGGGTGCACCCCTCCTCCACCCGGATCCGGGGCCAGCGGACCTCCGGGGCACGGCTTGCGGCAAGCCGCCGAAGCCGAAGCTCCGCCGGCAAAATCCCCTCCTCCTTGCCCTCCTCCGAAGCGGGCAGGGGGAGCTCGGGGATGAGGTCGGCGGCGGTACGCTTGGCGCTTCCCAAAAGGGCCTGGAAGAGCTCCCGCCTGCCCACCCGCTCCCCGGGAAGCTCCCCTTCCACCACCTCCACCTCCACGGGGAAGTAGCGCCTGGCCTCCTCCGCCATCCGCTCAAGGTGCTGGGGGACCTCCGGCCCCCCGATCCGGCAGGCCCCGCAGTCCCCCCGGGCGAGGACCACCTTGCCGAAGCGGCTTCCCGCCTCGGCCAGAAGCCCCGGGGTGAGGCGGCCCAGGCAAAGGACCTCCTCCCCCTTCCCTTCCGCCTTGGAGCAGCGAAGCTTCCCCTTGCCCCGGATCAGGGCCTCCTGGATGGCCCCAAGGGGGTACTCCAGGGCGATCCCGGGGCAGACCCCGGTGCAGAGGCCGCACCCCGTGCACAAGACCTCGTCCAGCTCCACCCGCCACCCCTCGAGGCGCACCGCCCCCTTGGGGCAGGCCTGGTAGCACCGGTCGCACCCCCCCACGCTGTTCTTGTAGAGGAGGCAGCGGGCCTCGGTATAGCGGGGCCTCGGGTCCGTAGCCTTGAGAAAGGCGTTTAAGAGGTTATCCCAAAGGCCCATCACCCCTCGGGGAGGAGGTCCCTTAGGGCCTCCAGGAAGCGCCCGAACTGGGCGAAATCCATCTGCTGCTGGTTGTCGGAGAGGGCCACCTTGGGGTTGGGGTGGACCTCCACGTGCACCCCGTCCGCCCCCACCGCCAAAGCAGCCCGGGCCAGGGGGGCGAGGAGGTCCGTGCGCCCGGCGGCGTGGGTCACGTCCACGATGACGGGGAGGTGGGTCTCCTGCTTGGCCAGGGCCACGGCGGAGAGGTCCAGGGTGTTCCGGGTCCAGCGCTCAAAGGTACGGATCCCCCGCTCCGCCAGGATCACCTGCTCGTTCCCTTGGGCGAGGATGTACTCGGCGGCGTAGAACCACTCCTCCATGGTGGCGGAAAGTCCCCGCTTGAGGAGGACGGGCTTCCTGGCCTTCCCCACCTCCTTGAGGAGGGCGAAGTTTTGCATGTTGCGGGCCCCGATCTGGAGGATGTCGGCGTATTCCGCCACCACCTCCACGTCCCTGGTGTCCATGACCTCGGTGACGAAGACCATGCCGAAGGCGTCCGCCGCCTTGCGGCCGATCTTTAGGCCCTCCACCCCGAGGCCCTGGAAGCCGTAGGGGCTCGTCCGGGGCTTAAAGGCCCCGCCCCGAAGCACCCGCACCCCCTTTTGGGCCAGGAAGCGGGCGGTCTCCATCATCTGCTCCTCCGACTCAATGGAGCAGGGCCCGGCGATGAGGAGGGGCTTTTCCCCGAAGACCACGTCCTTCACCCGCACCCGGGTGGGCTCGGGCTTGTGCTTTTTGGAGTAGAGGAACTTCTTCTGGTCCTGGCGCTCCTCCAGGTCCAGGCTCGCCTGGAAGATCTCCTTGAAAAGCTTCCTTATGGTCTCGTTGGGGAAGGGGCCCGGGTTTTCGGCGGTGAGGTAGGCGAGCATCTCCTCCTCCCGCTTGGGGTCGTAGTGGGGGAGGCCGAGCTCGGTCTGGATCCGGCCGATCTCCTGCACCAGCCGCCCCCTTTCGGAAAGGAGGCGGAGGATCTCCCGGTTCACCCGGTCCACCTCTTTGCGCAGGGCCAGGATGCGCTCGTCCATGGGCTATTCTATGGCGGAAGGGCTAGCCCCCTGTCAAGCCGCCTCCTGGGGCCTCTGCCTTTCCGCGAGACGAGCCACCAGGACGGAGATCCAGTAGAGGACGAGAAGGGGCAGGGTGACGATGGAGAGGGAGACCACGTCCACCGTGGGGGTGATGACCGCCGCCAGGGTGAGGAGGAGGACCACGGCGATGCGCCAGTTGCGGGCGAGGAAACCGGAGGAGAGAATCCCCAGGCGGGCCAAGAGGTAGCTCACCACCGGCATCTCAAAGACCAGGCCCATCACGGTCATCATCATGAGGATCTGGCCCATGTAGCGGCCGATGGAGATCTGGGGGGTGACCACGTCCCCAAGAAAGCCCAGGAGGAAGGGTATGGCGAAGGGCAGAAAGCCGTAGTAGGCGAAAAGGGCCCCCAGGGCGAAGCTAAACCCAGCCCCCAGGAGAAAAGGCCCCGCCAGGCGCTTTTCGTGCTCGTAAAGCCCGGGGGCGATGAAGGCCCAGACCTGGTAGACGATGAAGGGGAGGGCGAGCACAAGCCCCCCGAAGGCCGCCACCTTTAAGGAGACCAAAAAGGGCTCCGTGATGTCCAGGACGATGAGGTTGATCTGGACGCCGTTCTGCTTGGCCGCCAGGTCCAAGGGTCTCTTAAGCCAGTCCAAAAGGGGGACCCTAAAGGTCCAGGCCACCCCCGTCCCCACCGCCCAGGCGAGAAGGGACCAGAGGATCCGGGCGCGGAGCTCCTCGAGGTGCTCTACCAGCGGGGCTTCCTTCAAGCCTTGGGCTCCTCCTTCTTGGCCTCGGCGGCCACGGCCGGCTTGGGCTCCTCCTTAACCTCCACGCTTTTTTCCAGCTCCTCGCGGATCTCCTGGGCCCCCCGCCTAAACTCCCGGATGCTCTGGCCCAAGGAACGCCCAAGCTCCGGGAGCTTCTTGGGCCCGAAGATGAGGAGGGCCACCACCAGGATCACCAGGATTTCCGGCATGCCCAGGTTCATGCTCTAAGTGTACCACCCGCCCCTGAAGGGAATCACTCCTCGCCCAGCTTCCTCAGGGCGTAGCCCTCGAGGTTCCGCTGCCTCCCCCGGGCCACGGCCAAGGCCCCGTCGGGCACCTCCTGGGTGATCACGCTCCCCGCCCCCACCAGGGCCCGGTTCCCCACCTTGACCGGGGCCACCAAGACGCTGTTGGAGCCGATGAAGGCCTTCTCCCCGATCTGGGTCTTGTGCTTGCGCTTGCCGTCGTAGTTGGCGGTGATGACCCCGGCCCCGATGTTGGTCCCCGCCCCCACCTCGGCGTCCCCCAGGTAGGCGAGGTGCCCCGCCTTCACCCCAGGGTGAAGGAGGCTATTCTTCACCTCCACGAAGTTCCCCACGTGGACCTCCTCCCTAAGGACCGCCCCCGGGCGAAGCCGGGCAAAAGGCCCGGCGGAAGCGCCTCCGTGGAGGTGGGCGCCTTGGGCCACGGTGTGGGCCTGGACCTTGGCCCCGGGTTCCAAAACCGTGTCCTCGAGGACCGCGTAAGGCCCCACCTCGCACCCCTCCCCAACCCGGGTCTTCCCCTTGAGGACCACCCCGGGCCAGAGGACCACATCGGGAGCGAGCTCCACCGAGGGCTCCAGGTAGATGGTCTCGGGGAGGACCATCCGCACCCCCTTTTGCATCCAAGCCCGGCGAAGCCTCTTAAGAAGCACCCCCTCCACCCGGGCGAGTTCCTCGCGGGTGTTCACCCCCAAGGCCTCCTCCGCCACACCCCGCACCGCCTCCACCCTTTTGCCGTGGACCCGGTAGATGGCGATGAGGTCGGGGAGGTAGTACTCCCGGGCGGCGTTTTCGTTTCTCACCTCCCTTAGGGCCTGGAAGAGGAAGCCGTCAAAGGCGTAGGCCCCGGCGTTCACCTCCCGGATGGCCTTCACCTCGGGGGAGGCGTCCTTCTCCTCCACGTTGGCCAAGACCTCCTCCCCCTCGCGGAGGATGCGGCCGTAGCCCGTGGGATCAGGGAGCTCCACGGTGAGAAGGGCCATGCCGGCCCCCGCCTCCACCCGTTCCAAAAGGGCCCTTAAGGTTTCCGGGGTAAGGAGGGGGGTATCCCCCTGGGTTACCAGAAAAGGCCCCGGGAAGCCCCTAAGGAGGCTTTCCGCCTGGAGGAGGGCGTGGGCCGTCCCGAGCTGCTCTTGTTGCCAGGCCACCTCCACGGGGTAGCCCTTTAGGGCCTCCGCCACCACCTCGCCCCCGTGGCCCACCACCACCACGAGCCTTTCGGGCTTTAAGGCCAAGGCGGCCTCGAGGGCGTAGTGGAGCATGGGTTTGCCCAAAAGGGGATGCAGGACCTTGGGCAGGCGGGACTTCATCCGGGTTCCCTGCCCCGCGGCCAGGATCACGTGGGCGTGCATAGGGCTATGCTACCTCCTTCCCCCCGGTGGGATGCCCCCGGCCCAGCCTCCGCAGCATGTAGAGGGAGAGGAGGACGAGGGGCAGGCTCACCACCTGGGTGGCGGTGAAAAGCCCGATGCCGAGCTCATCGTTCCGGTAGACGGGAAGCCACAAGGGGTTTAGGCGGAAAGGCTCCTCCAAAACCGAGCGCAAGACGCTATACCAGAGGAGAAAGTTCCAGAAGGCGTACCCCGGGAAAGGCCTTTTTTTAAGCCAGTAAAGGGAAAGGGGCAGGAGGATGACCCCCACCAAGGCCCCGTAGACCTGGGTCAGGTGCACAGGCCCCCTAAGGAGTTCCGCGCACTGGTACACCTGGGCGATGTCGTCAATGCCGGGGCAGACCCCGGGAAAGCCCTTGGCCCACTCGGGCCAGGTGAAGCCGATGGGCAAGGTGGTGAGGCGGCCTGCGGTGTCGGAGCCATTCATGAGGTTGCCCATCCTCCCGGCGATGATCCCCAAGGCCACCCCCGGGGTGGCGGCGTCCAGGTAGGGCCAAAGGGGGTAGCCCCGTCTGCGGTGGAAGTAGAGGAAGGTTAAAGCCCCGCCCAGCACCGCCCCGTGGAAGGAAAGCCCCCCGTGCCAGATGTAAAAGACCTCCTGGGGGTTCTCTAGGAAGTAGCCCGGCGAGGTGAGGACATACCCGAGCCGCGCCCCCACCACCCCGAAGACCACCGCCCAGAAGGCCACCCGCTCAAAAGCCTCCACGTCCAGCCCCCAGGCCTGGACGCGGCGCTTGGCCAGCTCATAGCCCGCGAAGATGGCCAGGGTGAGGAAAAACCCGTACCACTGGATGCGCAAGGGGCCGATCTCAATCATGGTGGGGTCCACGGCCTACCTCCTTAGCGCCCCCGCAAGCTCCCTTTCGCCGAAGGCCCCTTCCAGAAGCACCCTATCCCCCAAGAGGAGGACCGGGACCCTAAAGGTGTAAAGGCGGAAAAGCTCCGGGTCCTGGTCCACGTCCCGGCGCACGTAAGGAACCCCCAGGACCCATAGAGCCCTTTCCGCCTTCTCGCAAAGCCCGCACCCCTCCCGGGTGACGAAGACCAGTTCCATGGCGGAAAGCATACGTCAAAAGACGGCCCTGAGGACCAGGACCCCCATGGCCAGGTGGACCAAGACCTTGGCCACCACCCCGCCCATAAGGCCCACCAGGGTGCCCCAGGCCGCCTTCAGGGCCTCCTCCGGCCGCCTTCCCGAGAGGTACTCAAAGAGCCAGGCGAGGAAAAAGGGGAGGACCAAGACCCCCACCACCCCGAAGAAAAGCCCCAAAACGCCCCCCAGAAAGGCCCCCCAAAGCCCCGCCCGGCCCGCCCCGTAGCGCCTCGCCCCCCAAAGGGCGGCCACGTTGTCCAAAAGCATGGCGAGGAGGGCCAGGGCCCCAAGCCCAAGCCACGCCCCCAAGGAAAGCTCCCGGAAGCCCACGAGAAGCTCGTGCACCAGGGCCCCGAGGAGGATCACCAAGGTGGCAGGGACGAAGGGGAGGAAGGTGAGGAGCACCCCGAGGACCCACAAGGCCACGAAGAGCCAGTCGGCGAAGGCGTCCACGCCCCAAGCCTAGGGGAGAAGGGGATGAGAAGGGCAAGGGACATCCGCCACCTTCCAAGGCCGTAAGCTTGGAGGCGAGGAGACGGGTCATGGACTTCGGCCTACCCAAGGAACGGACAACCCTCAAAATCCCCCCCGCCCTGGGGGAGGAGGTGCGGGAAGGGCGGGTGGCCCTCACCCCCCAGGGGGTGCGGGAACTCACCCAAAGGGGCCACCGGGTCTACGTGGAGCGGGGGGCCGGGGAGCGGGCGGGCTTCCCCGACGAGGCCTACGAGGCGGCGGGGGCCCGGCTCGTGAGCCGGGAGGAGGCCTTGGGAAGGGGGGAGGTGGTGCTCAAGGTGGCCAGGCCCACCCTCGAGGAGATCGCCCTCCTCCGCCCCGGGGCCACCCTCATGGGCTTTTTGCACCTGGCGGTGGCGGGGTCGGGCCTCATAGAGGCCATGGCGGAAAAGGGCCTTAGCGCCATCGGCTACGAGCTCATCGGGGAGGGAAGCAAGCGGCCCGTCCTCAAGGCCATGAGCGAGATCGCCGGGCGCATGGCCCCCCAGATCGCGGGCCGCCTCCTCGAGGCCCCCCTGGGCCCCGGGGTTCTCCTCTCCGGCCTTCCCGGCATCCCCCCGGCGGACGTGGTCATCCTGGGGGCGGGGACCTTGGGCCGGGCGGCGGCCCGGGCCTTTTTGGGGGCGGGGGCCTCGGTCTACCTTCTGGATAAGGACCTCTCCGCCCTGGAGGCGGCGGCCCGGGAGGCCCCCGGGGCCATCACCGCCCTCATCACCCAAAGCCGCCTGGAGCGCTACGTGGCCTTCGCCGACGTCCTGGTGGGGGCGGTGGCCGTGCCCGGGGAGAGGGCCCCCCGCCTCCTCCCCCGGGACCTCCTCCTCAGGATGCGGCGGGGCTCGGTGCTCCTGGACTTCGCCATAGACCAAGGGGGGGTGGCGGAGACGAGCCGCCCCGGCGTTTACCAAGAAGGGGGCATCACCCACTTCTGCCTCCCCAACGTCCCCGCCCTGGTGCCCCGCACCGCCAGCCACGCCCTCACCGCCACCCTCTTGCCCTTTTTGCTCCAGGTGGAAGACGACCCCCTAAAGGTCCCCGGGCTCCGCCAGGGGGCCTACCTCCTTCTGGGGCAGAAAGGAGGCCACCTAGAATGAGCTACCGCAAGAAGCTCACCTCCCCCGAGGACGCCGTAAGCCTCATCCGATCGGGGATGCGGGTCTTCGTCTCCGGCAACGCCGCCACCCCCACGCCCCTCCTCAAGGCCCTGGCCGCCCGCAAGGACGAGCTGGAAAACGTGGAGCTCGTCCACCTCCTGCAGATGGGGGAGGACCCCTTCGCCGGCCCCGAGATGGAGGGGCACTTTAGGAGGCGCTCCCTCTTCGTGGGCCCCGCCGACCGGGAGGCGGTGAACCAGGGCCGGGCGGACTACGTGCCCATCATGCTCCACCAGGTGCCCTGGCTTTTCAAGCGCCGCATCCTGCCCTTGGACGCCGCCCTTGTCCAGGTCTCCCCGCCCGACGAGCACGGCTTTTGCTCCTTGGGGGTGGAGGTCATCGCCACCAAGGCGGCGGTGGAAACCGCCCCCATGGTCATCGCTATGGTGAACCCCAGGATGCCGAGGACCCTGGGGGACACCTTCGTCCACGTCTCCCGCTTCGCCGCCATCGTGGAGCTGGACTGGCCCCTGCCCGAGCTCAAGCGGGAAGGCTTCGGGGAGGTGGAGCGGAGGATCGGGGAGCACGTGGCGGGCCTCATTGAGGACGGGGCCACCCTCCAGATGGGCATCGGGGCCATCCCCGACGCCGTCTTGGCAAGCCTGGAAGGCCGGCGGGACCTTGGCATCCACACGGAGATGATCTCGGACGGGGTCCTCGAGGCCTGGGAAAAGGGCCTCATCACCGGGGCCAAAAAAACCCTCCACCCCGGCAAGATCATCGGCACCTTCGTCCTGGGCTCGGAGAGGCTCTACCGCTTCGTCCACGACAACCCCCTCTTTGAACTCCACCCCGCCGACTACGTGAACGACCCCTTCGTCATCGCCCAAAACCGCAAGATGGTGGCCATCAACTCCGCCATTGAGGTGGACCTCACGGGCCAGGTGGTGGCGGATTCCATCGGCACCCGGATCTACTCCGGCTTCGGGGGCCAGCTGGACTTCATCCGGGGGGCGGCGCGGAGCGAGGGGGGGAAGCCCATCATCGCCCTGCCCTCCACCGCCAAGGGGCATAGCCGCATCGTCCCCTTCCTCAAGCCGGGGGCGGGGGTGGTCACCACCCGGGCCGACGTCCACTACGTGGTGACCGAGTGGGGCGTCGCCGAGCTCTTCGGCCGCTCCCTGAAGGAAAGGGCCAAGGCCCTCATCGCCATCGCCCACCCGGACTTCCGGGAGGAGCTCACCCAGGCCGCTTGGGAGCGGAAGCTTTTGCCCCGGAGCTACCCCGGGGCCGACCTGAAGGGGAAAAGCGAGCCCCGGGCTTGACAATCCCGCGCCCAGCCCCCTAAATAGGGGGCGATGCCGGGAAAGAGGGCCAAAGGGCCAACCCAAAGCCGAAGAAAAGACCCAAGCCCGGGAGAAAACCCCACCGCCAATACCCTGGTGGTGGTGGAGTCCCCCGCCAAGGCGCGGAGCATCCAGAAGATGTTGGGGCCCGGCTACGAGGTTCGGGCGAGCCGGGGCCACGTGGCGGACCTCCCCGAGCGGACCCTGGGCGTGGACGTGGAGCGGGGCTTCGCCCCCACCTACGAGGTGAAGAAGGACAAGAAGCCCGTGGTGGAGGAGCTAAAGAAAGCCGCCCAGGGAAAGCGCCTCCTCATCGCCACCGACCCCGACCGGGAGGGCGAGGCCATCGGCTGGCACGTGGCGAGGCTTCTGGGCCGCGACCCCAAGGAGCCCATCCGGGTGGAGTTCCACGAGATCACCCCCAGGGTGGTGCGGGAAGCGGTGGAAAAACCCCGCCCCATTGACCAGAACCTGGTGGACGCCCAGCAGGCCCGGCGGGTCCTGGACCGCCTCTTGGGCTACAACCTCTCCCCCCTCCTCTCCCTGGAGTTCCGCAAGCGGGCCCTCTCCGCAGGCCGGGTCCAGAGCGTGGCCCTGAGGCTCGTGGTGGAGCGGGAGGAGGAGATAGAGACCTTCCAACCCGAGGTCTACTGGGTCCTCGAGGGGCGATTCCAGGTAGCCCCTTCGGGACCGGACCCGGAAGGAACCCCCTTCCCCGCCCGGCTTTACGAGGTGGAGGGGAAGCGGCTTTGGACGGGCCAGGGGAGCAAGGAAGGGAAGCTCCACCTAAAGACCGAGGCCGAGGCCAGGGCCCTGGCGGAGGAGGCGGGGCGGGCCACCTACCGGGTGGCCCAGGTGGAGGTGAAGGAGCGGCGCAAATCCCCCCCACCCCCCTTCACCACCTCCACCCTGCAGCAGGCGGCCAGCAGCCGCTTGGGCTACACCGCAAGCCGCACCATGCGCATCGCCCAACGCCTCTACGAGGGGGTGGACCTCCCCGAGGGCACCGTGGGCCTCATCACCTACATGCGCACCGACTCGGTGCGGGTCTCCCCGGAAGCCCTGGCCCTGGCCCGGGAGGTGATCGCCGAGCGCTTCGGACAAGCCTTCCTGCCCGAGGCGCCTCGGGTCTACCAGAACCGCAAGGCAGGGGTGCAGGACGCCCACGAGGCCATCCGGCCCACGGACCCGAGGTGCACCCCGGAAAGCGTGCGCCCATACCTCTCCGAGGAGGAGTACCGCCTTTACGACCTCATCTGGCGCCGCTTCCTGGCAAGCCAGATGCAAGACGCCCTCTACGAGCAGACCGCCCTTCTATGCCAAGGGGGGCGCCTGGTTTTCCGGGCCTCGGGCTCGGTGCTGAAGTTTGAGGGCTACCTCAAGGCCTGGGGGCGGGAGGAGGAAGAGGAAGCCCCCCCGGTGCCCGCCCTCCCCGAGGGCACCCAGGTCCAGCTCGTGGAGGTGCGCCCGGAGAAGCGGGCCACCGAGCCCCCGCCCCGCTACACCGACGCCAGCCTGGTGAAGACCATGGAGGAGCTGGGCATCGGCCGCCCCTCCACCTACGCCCCCACCCTCGAGACCCTGGAGAAGCGGGGCTACGTGGAGCGCAAGGGGCGCACCCTCCTCCCCACCCCCTTGGGCCGCCAGGTGGTCCACTACCTCAAGGAGCGGTTTCCCCAGGTGGTGGCCTACGAGTTCACCGCCCGCATGGAAGACCGCCTGGACCAGGTGGAGGAGGGCAAGGCCCCTTGGCCCCAGGTGGTCTGGGAGTTCTACGAGCCCTTTCTAAAGGAGCTCGCCCAGGTGCCCAAGAAGCTCTGCCCCAACTGCGGCCGCCCCTTGGAGCTCAAGGTGAGCCGCTACGGGCAGTTCCTGGGGTGCACCGGCTACCCGGAGTGCACCTACACCGAGCCTTTGGAGAAAAAAGAGGCCGAGCCCACCGGGGAAGCCTGCCCCAAGTGCGGCAAGCCCCTCCTCCGCAAAGCGGGGCGCTACGGGAGCTTCATCGCCTGCTCCGGCTACCCGGAGTGCGACTACACCCGGGACGACGGCACCCCCACGGGCCAGGCCTGCCCCAAGTGCGGGGGACGCCTTTTGGAGAAGCGGAGCAAGCGGGGAAGACCCTACTACAAGTGCGAGAACAAGGACTGCGACTTCCTCTCCTTCTACCCCCTCCTGGAGGAACGCTGCCCCGCCTGCGGCTGGCCCCTGGCGGGAAAAGGGGAAGGCGCCTGCCTAAACCCCGCCTGTCCCCAGCACGACCCCAGGCTCCTTCCCGCTAAAGCCCCCACCCAAGGCTCCTCCCGGAAGAAGCCCCAAGCCCCCACCCCGCCCAAGGACTGGGAAGCGCTCAAGCCCTTCCTGCCCACCCTCCTCGAGGCCGAACAAAAGGCCCTGGAAGCCCTGGCCCAGGGCAAGCCCCTCTCCGAGGAGGAAGCCAAGCTGGCCAAGCGGGCCCTCTTCAAGCTCCGCATGCGAAAGGGCCGGGCCCAGAAGGAGGCGATCAAGGCCTGATGGAAAGCCTCAAGCTCCACCTCCTGCGCCTGGCCCGAAGGGGCCCCGTGGAGGTCCCGGGGCTTCCCTTGAGGGCCTACCCCCTCCTGGCCCCCGAGGAGCGCCCCCCCAAGGCCTTTTACCTCCTTTTGGAAGGGGAGCTGGTCATTGACCTGCCCGAGGGGCGCTACCTGCACCTGAAGCGGGGCGAGGCCGCCTGGATCACGGAGCCCCACCGCCTTTTGCCCGTGGAGGGGGCGGTTCTTTTGGAGCTTCCGGCCTAGGCCCCACCAGATAGACCGCCCCCCAGGGGCGGTAAAGGCTTAGGAAGCGCTCCTCCACCTGACGGCCATCCCCATAGCGCACCCGGCGGCGCACCTCCACCCGCGCCCCCTCGGCGGCGAAGTCCACCTGCTTGCGGACCCCCGGGGGCAGGGAGGGGTCCAGGACCTCCCGGGGCGGGGGCGGGGGCTTGCGGTCGCTCACAAAGGGGCCTTCCCAGGCCACCTCCCGGTCCTTGGTGCCGAAGAGGTGGAAGCGAAGCCTCGAGCCCACCACCGAGCGCTGGACCAGGATGTGGCCCGGGGTGTCGTTGAGGACCTTCAGGTCCTTGTAGGGCTGGATCACCGCCGCATCCAGGCCCGTGGGCTTGTAGTAGGCCACCTGGTAGCTATGGGCGTGGCGCTCCCGGATGGGAAGCCCGGCGAGGAAGAAGGCCCGGAAGAGGGTGGTGGAGACCTGGCACACCCCGCCCCCCACCCCCTGTTCCGTCCGGTCCCCCACGATGACAAAGGCCTCCTTGTACCCCGCCTCCTGGGTGATGGGGCCCAGGGCCCGGTTGAAGGAGAAAAGCCCCGGGGGGATCAGGATCCCGTCCAGCTTGCTGGAGGCGAGGAGGAGGTTGTGAAGCCGCTCGGGGCTAGACCCCCTAAAGTCCGTCTCCCCCGTGGCCAGGTGTTCCCGCACCCCCAAGGCGTAAAGCTCCCTTAGGCTCGGGCTTGGGGGGAGGTAGCGCACGGGCAGGCGGAAGCTCTTTTTCCCTTGGGAAAGGGCCTCCCGGTAGGCGGCGAGGGCCTCTTCCTCGTCAAAGGTCAGGCCCTTCTTCTCCACCCCCCGCCACCTCCCGTCCTGGTAGACGAAGCGGGGGGGCCTGGGAGGGCGGGCGAGCTTTCGGAGGAGGGCCCTAAGCTCCCCCTCCGAGGCCACGGGGTAGCGCCTCACCCCGGTGTACTCCACCAAGCGCCCTTCCTCCACCACATCTTCCTTCAGGACCAAAAGGGCCTCTATCCCCTGGGCCCAGGCCAGGGCCAGGAAGGCGAGAAGCCCAAACCAAAGCCGCATATCCCACGCTAACACGGGAGGCGCGAAGGGGCTGTGAAAAAAAACCTAGCGGAAGAAGCGCCTAAGCCCCGCCCCCTAGGCCCACCGCCCGGTAGAGGGCCTTTTCCTCCTCCTCGGTGAGGTAGCGGGCCTTCCCCAAGGGAAGCGCCCCCAAGGCGAGGGGCCCCAAGGCGAGCCGCTTCAGGTAAAGGACCCGGTTTCCCCGGAGGGCGAACATCCGCTTCACCTGGTGGAAGCGCCCCTCCCTTAGGACGAGCTCCACCCGGGTAGGGTCCTCTTCCCAGAAAAGCTCGGCGGGAAGGAGCTTTTCCCCGTCCAAAACGAGCCCTTCCCGGAAGGCCCGCCGGTCCTCCTCGGTGGCCGGGTGGAGGAGGTGGACCAGGTAGCGCTTTTCCACCTTGTGCTTGGGGTGGGTGAGGCGGTGGAGGAGGAGGCCGTCGGTGGTGAAGAGGAGAAGCCCTTCGGTGTCCTTGTCCAAGCGGCCCACCGGGGAGAGGTCCCGCACGGGGAAGCCCTCTAAAAGGGCGTAGACGGAAGGGCCTTCCGTGCGACTTGTCACGTAGCCTCGAGGCTTGTGCAAAAGGACGTGGTGGTGGCGGCGCACGGAAAGGGGCCTCCCATCCAGCTCCAGGGAAGCCCCTTCCGGCACGGGAAAGCCGGGGTCAAAGACCCTCTCCCCCGCCACCCGCACCCGGCCCGCCCGGACGAGCCGGGCCACCTCCTTGCGGCTTCCCAGGCCCAGCCGGGCGAGGAGCCGGTCCAGCCTCTCCCCCTTCATAGCTCCAGGGCCCCTTCCAGCCACCAAAGGGCCCCCTTGGCCTTAAGCCGGGCGAACTCCTCCGGGGTGAGCCCCCTGGCCTCCACCCGGCCCCGGTTCAGGCCCTGCAGGAGGGCCAGGCGCTCCAGGGGGTCCTGGGGGAGGCGGGGGGAGACCACCAGGAGGTCTATGTCGCTTTCCAGGTTGAAATCCCCCCGGGCCACGGAACCGTAGAGGAACACCCGGGCCTCCCCCAAGGCCTCCCGCGCCCGCCTAGCGTACTCCCGGGCCTCGGCGAGGAGCGCCTCCCAAGCCTCTAACCTCGCCTTAAGCCCCTCCGAGGCCACGCCACACCTCCTCCACCCAGGCCAAGACCTTCTGGGCCGCCGCCAAAGCCTCCCGGGCCCGTCCTTCGGTGTAGTACTCGTGGGGGCTCCCCTCGGGGTAGGCGTCGGGGTAGCGGGCGGGGATGTAGTGAAGGTCCAACCCCTTGGCCGCCTCCTCCACCTCCCCCGGCACCCCCACCCCCGCCTCCCGCAGGGCCTGGACCAGGCGCAAAAGGGCGTGCCCGAAGGCCGGCCGCCCCAGGCCCCGGAGAAGCCCCTTTAGGGCGTACTCCGCCCCCTGGTGGGCCTTGAAGCTCGCCCAGTCGTAATCCCCCCCTTCCAGGTCCCGCGCCGCCGAGGCCAGGGTGTGGCGGGCCTGGGAAAACCACCTGGCGAACTCCTCCCGGTCCAAGGGCGCCATCCTCCTTATCCTAAGGGGCATGAGGCTTTACCAGCTGGATAGCTACGCCACCCGCTTTGAGGCCCGGGTGGAACGGGCCTGGAGCGACGAAAAGGGGCATTACGCCGTCCTCTCCCAGACCTTCTTCTACCCCGAGTCCGGGGGGCAGCCCGCGGACACCGGGGTCCTGAGGGGGCCTTTTGGGGAGGTGCGGGTCCTCCACGCCTACGAGGAGGAGAAGGCCTTCGGGGAGGTGGTCCACGTGCTTTCCGCGCCCATCCCGGAGGGCGCGGAGGTGGAGGGGGAGATTGACTGGAAAAGGCGCTTCCGCCACATGCAGCGCCACACCGCCCAGCACATCCTCTCCCAAGCCCTCCTCCGGGCCGGGAACTACCACACCGTCGCTGTGAGCCTGGACTCGCCGGTGTGCACCGTGGACCTAGAGGAGGAGGCCGAGGAGGAAAGGATCCGGGAGGCCGAAGCCCTGGCGGGCTTCGCCGTCTACGCCGACTACCCCATTGAGGCCTTCTATGTCTCCGAGGAGGAGCTCGCCCGCTACCCCCTAAGGCGCCCCCCCAAGGTCCGGGGCCAGGTGCGCCTGGTACGGATCGGGGACTTTGACCTCGCCGCCTGCGGGGGGACCCACCTGAGGACGAGCGCCCAGGCGGGGCCCATCAAGGTCCTCAAGTGGGAGCGCTACAAGGGGGGTACCCGGGTCTACTTCACGGCGGGGTGGGAGGCCTTGGAGGACTACCACGCCAAGCACGCCCTCCTTTCCCGCCTGGCCCTGGCCTTCTCCACCCATCCCCTGGAGGTGGAAAAGCCCGTGCGGAAGCTTCAGGACGAGCTTTACGCCCTAAAGGGGGAAAACCAAGCCCTCAAAGAAGCCCTGGTGGAGGCCCTTCTGGGAAGGGCCCTGGAGGAAGGGGTCCTCCTGGTGCCCGGGCCCGTCCTCGGGGACCTGGCCAAAAAGCTCCTTTCCTGGAGCGAAAAGACCTTCCTCCTCCTCTCCCCCGAGGGCCGCTTCGCCCTCCTAGGCCCGAGGCGCCAGGAGGTCTTGGAAAGGCTCAAGGCTTTGGGGGCCAAGGGCGGGGGCAAGGAGGTGGTCCAGGGGGCTCTGCCCCAGGAAAAGGTGGCCGAGGCCCTGGACCCCCGGCTTGTAAGCTAGGGACATGGGGCTTTTTGAGGGCAAGGGCGTCTTGGTGACCGGGGGTGCCCGGGGAATCGGGCGGGCCATCGCCCAGGCCTTCGCCCGGGAAGGGGCCTTGGTGGCCCTCTGCGACCTGAGGCCCGAGGGGAAGGAGGTGGCCGAGGCCATCGGGGGGTTTTTCGTCCAGGCGGACCTGGCCGACGAGAGGGACCGGGTGTGCTTCGTGGAGGAGGCCAAAAGGGCCTTGGGCCGGGTGGACGTCCTGGTAAACAACGCCGCCATCGCCCCGCCCGGCTCCGCCCTCCGGGTGCCGCTAGAAGCGTGGCGCAAGGCCCTGGAGGTGAACCTCACCGCCCCCATGCACCTCTCGGCCCTGGCCGCCCGGGAGATGCAGAAGGTGGGGGGCGGAGCCATCGTCAACGTGGCCAGCGTCCAAGGGCTTTTCGCCGAGCAGGAAAACGCCGCCTACAACGCCTCCAAGGGAGGGCTTGTGAACCTCACCCGCTCCTTGGCCCTGGACCTCGCCCCCTTGGGGATCCGGGTGAACGCCGTGGCCCCCGGGGCCATCGCCACCGAGGCGGTTTTGGAGGCCATCCTCCTTTCCGAGGACCCCGAGAGGACCCGGCGGGACTGGGAGGACCTCCACGCCCTAAGGCGGCTCGGGCTTCCCGAGGAGGTGGCGGAGGCGGTGCTCTTTTTGGCCTCGGAGAAGGCCAGCTTCATCACCGGGGCCATCCTCCCCGTGGACGGGGGGATGACCGCCAGCTTCATGATGGCGGGCCGCCCGGTCTGAGGCTACTTGGCGTGGTCTTTGTAGGGCTCGCCCCGAAGGTCGGAGATGAGCTGCACCGCCACGTAGGCCCCATCCCCGGCGCTCACGATGGCGTGGCCCGGCACCTTGCCCCGGGCCACCCCGGCGGCGTAGACCCGGGGGTAGCTGGTCCGCCCCCCTTCGTCGGTGTCTATGAAGGCCCCCTTCCGGGCGAGGCCCAAGAGGGAGGGCAGGGTGGGGTCTTTGTGGGTGCAAAGGAGAAGCCTTTCCGCCTCCACCACGCCCCCATCGGTCTCCACCTCAAACACCCCGCCCTTGTCCCGCACCCCCTTGACCACGCCCCTTTGGACCTGGGTCCCGTAGCGCTCGGCGTGCTCCCGTAGCCGCCTCAGAAGCTCTTCCCCCGAGGGCTCGTCCAAAAGCCCGGGATAGTTGGGCACCCGGCTCACCTGGAGGACCTGGGAGCGCCCCCCGTCCAGGACCAGGACCTTAAGCCCCGCCCGGGCCAGAAAAAGGGCCGCGGAAAGGCCGGAAGGTCCACCGCCCACCACCAAAACGTCCCACATACCGCCTAGAGTATAATCGGCGGCGGATGCTTCTGGACGACCGCTACCCGGTGCTGGAAACCCTGGAGCAGAGGGACGGGGTCACCCTTTACCGGGTAGAAGGTGGGCTCCTCTTCTTCTTTGAGGTCAAGACCCCCGAGGACAAGGAGCGCTTCTACCGCTACCGGGCGGCCCTGAAGCGGCTTACGGAGATGGGGCTTCTGGAGGCCCAGGTTTCCGCCAAGCCGGGCCGCTACTACGCCTTCTTTCCAGAAAAGCCCCTTTCCCGCAAACCCCCGCCCAAGAAGGCCCTCGAGGCCCTGGCCCCCTTGGGCTTCGGCCGGGAACACCTGGCCATGGCCGAGGAGGGCGTGGCCTACCTGGCCCCCTGGCCCCTCAAGGCCAAGCCCCTGCCCCGCCCCAGGGGGAAGGGAAGCCTCCTTGGGGTGGCCCCCGGGCTTCTCCTCCTCGCCCTCGGGGGGTGGCTTCTCTTAGAGGGGCTTAACCGGTACTTCAACCCCCCCGAGTACGCCGTCCCGGACCTGGTGGGCAAGACCGCCCGGGAGGCCTTCCTCCTCCTCAAGGACACCGGGCTTCGCCTCGAGGTGGAGGAGGGGAACGACCCCACCAAGCCCAAGGAGGTAGTCCTGGCCCAAGACCCCCCGCCCGGGACCCGGCTTAGGGAGGGGCGGACGGTGCGCCTCGTGCTGAACCAGGCCCGCCTCAACCCCCTGCCGGACCTAAGGGGCCTGAGGCTGGAGGAGGCGGAAAGCCGCCTCTCGGAACTGGGCTACCGCCTTTTGGGCACCGCCCGGGTGGAAAGCCAAGAGCCCTTAGGCACCGTCCTCGCCACCACCCCCGCCCCCGGTACGCCCCTGCCCCCCGGGGGGGGTGTTTGGCTCCTCGTCTCCCTGGGGGCCTCCCCCGAGGCCACCACCCCCATGCCCCGGCTGGTGGGCCTCACCCGGGAGGAGGCGGTCTTCCTCCTAAACGCCGCCGCCATCCCCTACCAGGTGGAGGAGGTACCCTCCGGGGCGCCGCCCGGGGTGGTCCTCGCCCAGGAGCCCGCCCCCGGGACCCCCGTGCCCCAGGGGGGCGGGGCCCGGATCCAGGTGGCGGCCCAGGGCCAGGTCTACCTCCCCCCAAGCCCCCCCACCCGGACCGTGAACCTGGCCCTGAACCTTCCCCCCGAGGCCGAGGGGCGGCAGGTGCGCCTGGTCCTTCTGGACGAGCGGGGGGAGCAGGTGGTCTACGAGGGGCCAGGGCAGGAGGGCCTTCGGGTGGAGGGCACCTACCAGGTGGTGGGGGAGGCCCGCTTCCGCCTCTACTTGGACGGCTTCCTCTTCCAGGAGTGGGCTCCGTGAAGGGCGCCTGGGCCGAGGAAAGGGCGCTTCGCTACCTCCTGGAAAGGGGGTACCGCCTCCTGGGGCGAAACCGCCGCACCCCCTTCGGCGAGGTGGACCTCTTCTTGGAAAAGGACGGGGTCTACGTGGTGGTGGAGGTGAAGCAAAGGCGCTCAGACCGCTTCGGCACGCCCCTGGAGGCCATCACCCCGGGGAAGGTGCGAAGGCTTTGGCAAAGCGCCCGCTACCTCCTGGGCCGGGACGACCTGCCGGTGCGCCTCGAGGCGGTCTTGGTCCATGGAAGCCCCGAGGACTTCCGCTTAGAGCACCTTGTCCTGGAGTAAGCTTTAGGCGTGTTTAGGAACCTTAGGGCCTACCTGGAGGCCCTGGAAAGGCGGGGCGAGCTTAGGCGGGTGAAGGTGCCCGTCTCCGCCGAGCTGGAGATCACCGAGATCGCGGACCGCATGGTGAAAGGAGGGGGGCCCGCCCTCCTCTTTGAGCGGGTCACGGGCAAGGACTTCCCCGTGGCCATCGGCCTTTTTGGGACCCGGGAGCGGACCGCCTTCGCCCTTGGGGTGAAGGACCTGGACGAGCTGGCGAGGAAGGTGGAGACCCTCCTGGAGCTAAGGCCCGGCAAGGGGGGGCTTTCCGCCCTCCTTGGGCTTCTTCCCAAGCTTCCCCTCCTCAAAGGCTTCTTCCCCAGGTGGGTGCGCCAGGCCCCGGTGCAGGAGGTGGTGCTGAGGGGGGAGGCAGTGGACCTGAGGCGCCTTCCCGTCCTCAAGTGCTGGCCCTTAGACGGGGGGCCTTTCCTCACCCTGCCCCTCGTCATCACCAAGGACCCGGAGACGGGGGAGCTCAACCTGGGGATGTACCGGATGCAGGTCTTAGACCCCAGGAGCACCGCCATGCACTGGCAACTCCACAAGGTGGGCCGCCGCCACCTGGAAAAGGCCAAGAAGCTGGGGAAGAGGCTGGAGGTGGCCGTGGCCCTGGGGGGGGACCCAGTCCTCACCTACGCCGCCACCGCCCCCCTGCCCCCCTTGCCGGAGGTGAGCGAGTTCCACCTGGCGGGCTTCCTCCGGGGGGCCCCCATTGAGCTTGCCCGGGGGGTAACCGTGGACCTCCCCGTGCCCGCGGAGGCGGAGTTCGTCCTCGAGGGCTACATAGACCCGGAAGAGCCCCTGGTGGAGGAAGGCCCCTTTGGCGACCACACGGGCTTCTATACCCCTGTGGACCTCTACCCCCGCTTCCACGTCACCGCCCTCACCCACCGCCGGAAAGCCATCTACCCCGCCACCATCGTGGGCGTTCCCCCCATGGAGGACGCCTACCTCATTGAGGCCACGGAGAGGCTCTTCCTCCCGGCCCTCCGCCTGGTCCTCCCCGAGGTGGTGGACTACCACATGCCCCCCGAGGGGGTGGCCCACAACTGGGTGAACGTAAGCCTAAGGAAGGAATACCCGGGCCAGGCCTACAAGGTGGCCTACGGGATGCTGGGCCTGGGGCAGATGATGTTCGCCAAGGTCATCGTGGCGGTGGACGCCGATGTGCCGGTGAAGCCGGGGTTTGCCACCCTCCTCCACGCCTTAAAGCACGCCCTCCCCGGCCGGGACACCCTCCTCCTCCGGGGCCCCATGGACGTCCTGGACCATAGCGCCCGGGCCTTCGCCTACGGGGGGAAGCTTTTCATAGACGGCACGAGGAAGCTCCCCGAGGAGGGGGAAGAGGTGCCCTTCGCCCCCAAGGCCCACGCCGAGCTTCCCCAAGACCCCGAGGTGGTGGCCCAGAGGCAGTGGCCGGGGCTTTGGGGCGTGGCCATGAGGAAAGAAAGGCCCCACCAGGCCTGGGAGGTGGCGGAAAGGCTCCTAAGCACCCCGCAAAGCGCCGGGATCCGGCTCCTCCTCCTAGCCGACGCTGACACCGCCCTAAGCCCCGAGGAACTCCTCTGGTACGTCCTCAACAACATTGACCCCGAGCGGGACGCCCGGGTGATGGCGGGGGTGGAGGGGCCGGTTTTGGTCCTGGACGGCACGAGGAAGCTCCCCGAGGAGGGCTTCCAGAGGGTCTGGCCCGAAAGGATCCGCATGGACCCCAAGGTGAAGGCCCTGGTGGAGGCCCGCTGGGAGGAGTACGGGCTATAATCCCACCGTGCTGGTCCGCCCCGCCCTCCTCCCCGCCTGGCCCCCCTCCCCCAAGGACCTCTTCGGGCGGGAAGGCCCCTTGGTCCTGGAGATCGGCTTCGGGGACGGCCGCTTCACCGCCTGGCTCGCCCGGGCCCACCCCCACTGGCTCGTCCTGGGGGCCGAGGTCTCGGGGGCGAGCGTCCTTAGGGCCTACAGGCGGATGCGCAAAGAGGGCCTGGAAAACGTCCGCCTTTACCACGGGGAAGGCCCCTTCGCCCTTAGAAACCTAATCCTCCCGGGAAGCCTCCACCGGGTGATCGTCAACTTCCCCGACCCCTGGCCCAAGAAGCGCCATCAGGACCGGCGCCTCCTCCAGGAGGGCTTCTTCCGGAGACTTTCCACGAGGCTTGAAGAGGGAGGGGCGCTCCTCCTCACCACCGACCACGAGGACTACTTCCGTTTCGCCCTGGAGGAGGCGGAGAGGACGGGCCTCTACCGCATAGAGGTGAGGCCCCCGCCGGAGGCCCACCTGCAGACCAAGTACGCCCTCAAGTGGAAGGAGGCGGGCCGCTCCTTCTTCCACGCCGTCTTCACCAAGGTGGCCGAGGACCCCAACCCTTGGCCCCCCCTAAGGAGGTACCCCATGGCCCACGCCCTCTTGAAAGGAGAGCTCCCGGAAACCCTTGACCTCGCCAAGACCCCGGTGCCCATCCCCGGAGGCATCGCCGTCTTCCTGGAGGTGGCCCGGGGGGAGAAGGGGTTTTACGTGGTCACCCACCTGGAGGAGGAGGACCTGACCCAGGACCTCCTTCTGGAGGTGCGCAGGAGCGCCCACGGGGTCTACGCCGGGGTGGGCCGCTTCGGAAGCCCCCTCATCACCGAGGGGGTGAAGCGGGCGGTGCGGGCCCTGGTGGAAAGGCTAAAGGGGCTTGGCCTCGAGGTGGTCCAGGACCACACCTGAGGCCGGGTAAGATAACGGCATGATTCCCCCCCGCAAGGACTCCCTCAAGTGGGGCACCTACCCCGAGGACGTCCTCCCCCTTTGGGTGGCGGACATGGACTTCCCCGTGGCCGAGCCCATCCGAAAGGCCCTAAGGGAGCGGGCGGAGGGCTTTTTGGGCTACCCGCCACGGGAGGGGGACCCGGAGCTTAGGGCCCTCCTCCTGGAGCGCCATGGCCTCGAGGGGGAGGTGGCCTTCCTGCCGGGGGTGGTGGTGGGGCTTTTCGCCGCCGTGGCCGCCTTCACCGCCCCGGGCCAGGGGGTCCTCACCCAGGTGCCCATCTACCCCCCTTTCCTGGCCGCCATCCGGGAGGGGCGGCGCACGGTCCTGGCCAACCCCTTAAGGGAGACCGAGGAGGGCTACCGGCTGGACCTGGCGGGCCTTGAGCGCCTGGCCTTCGCCTCGAGGCTCCTCCTCTTCTGCCACCCGCAAAACCCCACGGGAAGGGTCTTCACCGAGGAGGAGCTGGAGGCCTTGGCTCACATCGCCCGCAAGCACGACCTCATCGTGGTCTCCGACGAGCTCCACGCCCCCCTCACCTACGAGAGGCCCCACATCCCCTTGGCCCGCTTCCTCCCCGAGCGCACCCTCACCCTCCTAGGCCCCGGAAAGGCCTACAACCTGGCGGGCCTCCCCCTGGGGGCGGCGGTGGGGCCCAAGCCCCTCTTGGAGGCCTTCAAGCGCCACCTCCCCCACACCTTCCCCAACGTCTTGGCCATGGCCGCCTGGAAGGCGGCCCTCCTGGAAGGCGATGCCTGGCTTAAGGCCACCTTGGCTCAGCTCAAGGCCAACCGGGACCGGGTGGCCGGGTGGGCCAAGGCCATGGGCCTGGGTCACTTCCCCCCTGAAGGGACCTACCTGGCCTGGATCCGGACGGAGATCCCCAAGGCGGCGGCCTACTTCCTGAAGGAGGCCCGGGTGGCCCTGAACCCCGGGGAGAACTTCGGCCCAGGGTACGACCGGTACGTGCGCCTGAACTTCGCCACCTACCCCGAGGTCCTGGAAGAGGCCCTACGCCGGCTTTCCGAGGCCCTCAAGCGGGCCTAAAGAAAACCCCCCCTGGGCTTCCCCAGGGGGGCAAGGCCCCACGCCCTTACTGGACCACCTGGATGGGGATCCGCTTGGCCCGGGCCTCCGCCACCTTGGGCAAGGTGAGGCGCAGGATGCCGTGGCGGAACTCGGCCTTGGCCTCGTCCCCCTTCACCTCCACGGGGAGGGTGAAGGTGCGCACGAAGGAACCGTGGGGGATCTCCTGGAGGTAGTAGCGGCGGGCCTTGGCCTCCTCGGCGGGCTTCACCTGGCCCCGGACGGTGAGCTTGTTGCCCTCGAGGCTCACCTCCAGGTCCTCTGGGGCAAGCCCGGGCACCGCCATCTCCAGGACCAAGGCCTCGTCGGTCTCGTAGAGGTCGGCGGGGGCCACGTAGGCCACCGCGGGCCGGCCGAAGTCGCCTAAGACCTCCTCAAAGAGCCGGTTGGCCTCCTCCAGGAGGGAGAAGGGACCCCAGGTCCTGAAGGGCGTGAGCTCGGTGGAGCGGCTGTCCCTACGCACCAGGGCCATACCTATCACCTCCGCTTTTACTTATATCTCCTGCGCCTCAGTTTGTCAAGTATCCTTAGGGCAATAGGCCTACCCCTGCGCCCCCTATAATCAGGGGCATGGAGCTTCCCAAGGACGCGGTTTTCGTGGACACGCGGCCCCGGCCCGCCTACGAGGCGGGGCACCTGCCGGGGGCCCGCCACCTGGACCTCTCCGCCCCCAGGCTCCGCCTCCGGGAGGAGGCGGAGCTTAAGGCCCTGGAAGCGGGGCTCACGGAGCTTTTCCAAAGCCTGGGCCTACGAAGCCCCGTGGTCCTTTACGACGAGGGGCTCACGAGCCGGCTTTGCCGCACCGCCTTCTTCCTGGGCCTAGGGGGGCTAGAGGTGGAGCTTTGGACCGAGGGCTGGGAGCCCTACGCCACGGAGAAGGAGGAGCCCAAGCCGGAGCGCACCGAGGTGGTGGCCAGGCTTCGGCGGGACTGGCTCCTCACCGCCGACGAGGCCGCCCGCCACCCCCTTCTTTTGGACGTGCGGAGCCCCGAGGAATACCAGGGCAAGGTCCACCCCCCCTGCTGCCCCCGGGGCGGGCGCATTCCCGGGAGCAAGAACGCCCCCTTGGACCTTTTCCTGAGCCCGGAAGGCCTTCTGGAGCGGCTCGGGCTTAAGCCGGGGGAGGAGGTGGGGGTCTACTGCCACTCGGGGGCGCGGAGCGCCGTGGCCTTCTTCGTCCTAAGGAGCCTCGGGGTCAAGGCCCGGAACTACCTGGGCTCCATGCACGAGTGGCTCCAGGAGGGGCTGCCCACCGAGCCATGAGGGCCTACCCCATCACCCTTGGCCCCTTGCAGGAAAACGCCTGCCTGGTGGAGACGCCGGAGGGCCCGGTCCTTATTGACCCCGGGGACGAGCCGGAAAAGCTCTTCCGGCTTTTCCGGGAAACGGGCCTCACCCCCAAGGCCATCCTCCTCACCCACGCCCACTTTGACCACGTGGGGGCGGTGGCCCCTCTGGTGGAGGCCCTGGACCTCCCCGTCTACCTCCACCCCCTGGACCTTCCCCTCTACCAGGGGGCGGACCTCGCCGCCCGGGCCTGGGGCTTCGCCATCCCCAAGCCCCCTTTGCCCGTGGAGCCTTTGGAAGAGGGCATGACCCTTTTCGGCTTCCAGGTCCTCCACCTCCCCGGGCATAGCCCCGGCCACGTGGCCTTTTACGACCCCGAAGGGGGGCAGGTCTTCTCCGGGGACCTCCTCTTCCGGGGAAGCATCGGCCGCTACGACCTGCCCGGGGCCGATCCCAAGGCGCTTTTCGCCTCTCTAAAGAGGCTCCTTTCCCTCCCCCCCAACACCCGGGTCCACCCCGGGCACGGGCCCGGGACCACCCTGGGCCTCGAGGCCCGCACGAACCCCTTCCTCACCGGGTTAGAATGGGAAACGTGAGCGGGGCGGACGTTCCCCAAAGCAAGCAGCTGGCAGCCCTTAGAGCGCTTTTCGCCCTCCAGGAAAAGGACCTGGCCATTGACCGGCTAGAAAGCGAGGCGGAAAGCCTTCCCGAGGAACTCCTTGCGGTGAAGAACCAGGTGGAGGCCCTGGAGGAAAGGCTTGCCGAGCTCCTTGAGCGGAAGCGAGAGCTGGAGCGGGAGTACCAGCGCCATAGCCTAGACATAGAAGACCTAAGCGCCAAGGAGAAGCAGGCGGAGGAGGAGCAGAAGAAGGCCCAAACCGCCCGGGAGCAGACCCAGTACGAGAACCGGATCCAGCAGATCAAGGACCGGATCCGGGAGCTTTTAGAGCTTTCCACCCCCATCATGGAGGCCATGGAAGAGGTGGAGGCGGAGGTGGCCCGGGTGGAGGCGGAGCTTAACCAGCTAAGACCCAAGTTGGAAGAGCTCCTTAAGGCCAACGAGGCCCGGGTCAGGGCCCTCAAGGAAGAGGCCCAGGCCCTCCTCGCCGAGCGGGCGGTCATGGCCCAGGGCATCCCCACAAGCCTCCTCAAGGAGTATGAAGCCATCCGCCGGGCCCGCCGGGGAACGGGCATCGTGCGGATGGTGCGCCAGGGGCAGATCTTCCGCTGCGAGGGGTGCAACGTGGTCCTGCCCACCCACGTGGCCCAGAAGGTGGTCCAGGCCCAGGTTGTCCGCTGCCCCTCCTGCGGGAGGCTCCTCCTTAAGGAGGAGTAGGGCCTAGACCAGGCGGGCCTGAAGGGCGATCTCCTTCACCCCCGCCAAGGCCCGGGAGATGGGGCAGCCCTCCTTGGCGGCCTCGGCGATCTCCAGGAACTTCTCCGGAGAAATCCCCGGCACCTCCGCTTCGGTGAAGAGCTCAATCCGGGTGAGGGTGGGCTTCCCGTCCACCATCTCCAGGTGGACCCGGGCCTCGGTGGAAACCCGCTTGGGGGGAAAGCCCTCCCGCTCCAGGCTGGCGGCCAGGGCCATGGAGAAGCACCCCGCGTGGGCCGCGGCGATGAGCTCCTCGGGGTTCGTCCCCTCCCCTTCTTCAAACCGGGAAGGGTAGGAGTAAGGCCCCTGGAAGGCCTGGCTCCCTAGCTCCATAACCCCCTTCCCCTGCCTAAGGCCACCTTCCCATACCGCCTTCGCCTTGCGCACCGGCATGATACCCTCCTTCGCCCAAAGCTTACCCCATGCCCAAAGGGCCTTTGGGCATGGGGACACAAACCTTAAGGCGCTTTAGCCCCCGCCTCCCACGGCGCTGGCGATGTGGCCGTAGTAGGCCATGAAGCCGGTGAGGAAAGCGCCCAAGGCCATCAAGGCCAGGACCAAGGCCCCCAGGTAAGCCCAGGCGCGCCGGGCCTCCGGGCGGCTATAGGCGTAGAAGAGGATCCCGATGGACGCCACCCCCGCCGCTCCCCACATGAGGGCGGTGAGGGCAGGGCTTTTGGTGAGGCCGAAGTCCAACACCGCCCGCGCCCCCTGCAGGAGGTAAAGCCCGAGGAAAACCGAGGGCCAGGCCAGGGCCTTAAGCTCTAGCCCCTGGTAGAGGTAAAACCCCGCCAGGATCATCATGAAGGCGAAAAGCCCCGTGGCCACCCCAAAGAGCTCGGTGTACTGGGGCACGGGCCGCCCCGCCCAGTTGGTCCAGTAGAGCTGGGCCACAGCCCCCAGGGCGAAAACCCCCAGGGTGAAGAAGAGGGGGCCGTAAAGCCGGCCCAAGGCCTTCTCGTCCCCGCCCCGGGCCACGGCGAGAAGGTAGGCCACCCCGGAGACCCCGGCCGCCGTGACCAGGCCCAAAACGAAGACCAGCGGGTTGTAGCTTCCCATACCTCATCACCTCCTAAGCTCAAGGTAGCGCATACCCTGCATGACATATGTCCCCTTTGTAGGATGAATAGGTGCTTTTCCTCTTCGTGGACGGCCTGGGCCTGGGCGGGGCCTTGGAGGACCTCTTCCCCTTTCTGCTAGACCTTTCCCCGGCCCCCTTGGACGCTACCCTGGGGGTGGAGGGCCTCCCCCAGTCGGGCACCGGGCAGACCGCCCTTCTCACCGGGGAAAACGCCGCCAAGCTCCTCGGCCACCACCAGGGCCCCTTCCCAAGCCCCAGGCTCAGGCCCCTCCTCCGGCGAAGCCTCTACGCCTGGGCCAAGGAAAAGGGCCTAAAGGTCCTCCACGCCAACGGCTACCGGCCCGAGTACCTGAGGCGGGCCACGGAAGGGAAAAGGCTTCTCCTTTCCGCCTTCGCCCAGGCGGCGAGCCTCGCAGGTCTTCCCCTCCTCCCCTTAGGCCACCCCCTGGCCCTCCCCCCGGGCTTCTGGGAAGACCCCTACGGGGCGGGGGCCAAGGCCGCCGGGCTAGCCCGGGCCTTTGACCTGGTGGTCCTGGAGTACTGGGCCTTAGACCTCGCCGCCCACCGCCATCCCGAAAGCCTTCCCGAGCGCTTCCTAGAGCTCACCCTTTTCCTCCGGGGCTTTCTTGCGGAAGGGGGCACCCTCCTCCTCACCTCGGACCACGGCAACGCCGAGGAGCCCTGGCACCCCCAGCACACCCGAAACCCCGTCCCCCTGGTCTACACCGGGAGGGCGGGGGCCTTTCCCCGGGAGCTCACGGGGGTTTTCCCCTGGTTGCAAGTAGTTCTCACTTGCAAAATGTTAAAATCCGACCGGAATACTTGACTTTTACTTCCCCCTCTGGTAGGGTGCCTCCCGAGAGGGCGCCCTCTCGGGAGGTATCCGATGGAGCGACGGAAGCTGATCCTAAGCCTTGTGGGAACCCTGGCCCTGGGTCTAGGCCTCGCCCAGCAACCCACCCTCACCGTCTACTCGGGCCGGGGGGAAAGCCTGGTGGGGCCCTTGGTGGCCCAGTTCCAGCGGGAAACCGGGATCCGGGTCCAGGTGCGCTACGGTTCCGATGCCCAGATCCTGGCCGCCCTCCAGGAGGAGGGGGACCGCTCCCCCGCGGACGTCGTCTGGCTCAACACCTCGGGGGCCTTGGGCCGGGCGGCGGCCCTGGGGCTCCTCAGGCCCCTTGGGGAAAGCCTCCTCAACAAGCCCGTGGGCTTCGTCCCCGCCTCCAAGCGCTGGGTCCCGGTCACGGTGCGGCTTCGGGTCCTGGCCTACAACCCGAACCGCCTGAAGCCCGAGGAGCTCCCCCAAAGCCTCCTGGACCTGCCCCGCTTCGTCCGGGAGAAGGGGCTTCTGGGCCGGGTGGGCTGGACCCCCACCTACTCCAGCTTCCAGGACATGGTGGCGGCGATCCTCCTCCTCCACGGGGAGGAAGCGGCCAGGAAGTGGCTCACCGAGTTCAAGGCTTTAAACCCCAAAAGCTACGGCTCCTCCAACGTGGCCATGGTGGACGCCATTCGGGCAGGGGAGATTGACCTCGCCTCCACCAACCACTACTACGTCCTCCGCTTCCAGCGGGCGGGCTTCCAGGTGGGCATGGCCTTCTTCAAGGACGGGGACGTGGGCAACCTGGCCCTGGTCACGGGGGCGGGGATCCACCGGAACAGCAAAAACCTGGTGGCGGCCACCCGCTTCCTCAACTACCTCCTCTCGGAGAAGGGGCAGCAGTACTTCGTGGGCAACATCGGGGAGTACCCGGTGGTGAGGGGCGTGGTCCAGGACCCGAGGCTTCTGCCCCTGGAGGAGGCCCTCAAGAAGACCCCCAAACTGGACTTTGAGAAGCTGCCCACCGAGGAGGCCCTCAAGCTCATGCGGGAGCTTGGCGTCCTGTGACGGCACGGGTCCACCACCTTCCCGGGCTTCTCCCCTTCCTCCTCCCCGCCCTCCTCACGGGGGGCGGGGTGGTGTTGCCCATCCTCTACCTGGGGCTCCGGGCCCTCGAGGCCGACCCGGGAACCCTGAGGGAGATCCTCCTAAGGCCCAAAAACCTGGAGCTTCTCGCCAACACCCTGGCCCTCCTCCTCGGGGTTTTGGCCCTCACCACCCTCCTCGCCTTCCCTCTGGCCTTCCTCACCACCCGCACCGACCTCAAGGGGAAGCGGCTTTGGACCATCCTCCTCACCCTGCCCCTGGCCATCCCCGGGTACGTGGGGGCTTATGTCCTCCTGGCGGCCACCGGGTTGGGGGGGCTCCTTCCTCTCCCCCGCCCCGAGGGGTACTGGGGGGCTTTGCTCGTCCTCTCCCTCTTCACCTACCCCTACCTTTTCCTCCCCCTCCGGGCGGCCTTCCTAGGCCTAGACCCCTCCTTGGAGGAGGCGGCGAAGACCCTCGGGGTAAGCCCCCTTCGGGCCTTCTTCCGGGTAAGCCTCCCCCAGCTCTTCCCCGCCCTCCTTTCCGGCTACCTGGTGGTGGGGCTCCACGTGCTGGGGGACTTCGGCACGGTGAGCCTTCTCCGCTACGAGACCTTCTCCTACGCCATCTACCTCCAGTACAACGCCGCCTTTGACCGGGTGTACGCCGCCTGGCTGGCCCTCTTCCTCCTCCTCCTCACCGGGGGGCTCCTCCTCCTGGAAGGGGCCCTTCTCCGGCGGCTAAGCCTCGGCCGTAGCGGCAAGGGAGCCGCCCGCAAGGCCAAGCCCGTGCCTCTTGGGCGGATGGCCCCCCTGGCCTACCTCCTCCTGGCCCTGCCTGTAGTCCTTGGGCTTTTCTTCCCCCTTTACACCCTCCTCCACCTGGCCCACCGCTTCCCCATGGAAAAGCTCTTTGGGGTGGGGGAGGCCTTCCTCCACTCCGCCCTGGCCGCCCTCCCCGCAAGCCTCCTGGCGGTGGGGATGGCCCTTCCCATCGCCTACCTGGCGGTGCGCTACCCCGCAAGGCCCACCCGCCTGCTGGCGGGGATCGCCTACCTGGGCTACGCCGTACCTCCCTTGGCCTTCGCCCTGGCCTGGATCTTTTTCAGCCTCAAGAGCCTTCCCTTCCTTTACGGGAGCCTTCTCCTCCTGATCCTCGCCTTAAGCTTCCACTTCCTGGCCGAGGCCTTGGGACCCGTCCGGGGGGCCCTTTACCAGGTGCCCGCGCGGCTAGAGGAGGCCGCCAGGACCCTAGGGGAGACCCCCACCCGGGCTTTCTTCCGGGTTACCTTTCCCCTCCTTTGGCGGGGGGCGGTGGCGGGCGGGGCCTTGGCCTTCATCGGGGGCGTGAAGGAGCTTCCCATCACCCTCCTCCTCGCCCCCATGGGCTACGCCACCCTTTCCACCCGGGTTTTCAGCTACACTCAGGAAGCCATGTTCGCCGAGGCCGCCCCTTACGCCTTCCTCCTGGTGGCCCTTTCGGCGGCCTTTGTGGGGGTGTTGCTTTGGAGCGAGCGCCGCTTCTAAAACTGGAAGGGATCCGCAAGCGCTTCGGGGAACACGAGGTGCTCAAGGGGGTGGACCTCGAGGTCCATCCCGGGGAGATCCTGGCCCTTCTGGGCCCCTCGGGGTGCGGCAAAACCACCCTTCTTAGGGTGATCGCCGGCCTCGAGGCCCCCGAGGCGGGCCGGGTCTTCCTGGAGGGACGGGACATCACCGGCCTCCCCCCGGAGAAGCGGGGCATCGGCTTCGTCTTCCAGGACTACGCCCTTTTCCCCCACCTCACCGCCTTGGGCAACGTGGCCTTCGGCCTCAAGGGGAAGGACCGCCTGGCGCGGGCGCAGAAGGCCCTAGACCGGGTGGGGATGACCCTCTTCCAGCACCGCAAGCCCCACGAGCTCTCCGGGGGGCAGCAGCAGCGGGTGGCCCTGGCCCGGGCTTTAGCCCCGGGGCCCAAGCTCGTCCTCCTGGACGAGCCGTTCTCCAGCCTGGACGCGGGGCTTCGGGCCGCCACCCGGGAGGAAGTGCGCAAAGTCCTGAAGGAGACGGGCACCACCGCCATCCTGGTGACCCACGACCAGGAGGAGGCCCTCTCCTTCGCCGACCGGCTTGGGGTGATGCGAGGGGGGAGGCTTTTGCAGGTGGGCACCCCGGAGGAGGTCTACCTCAAGCCCAAAACCCCCTTCGTGGCCCAGTTTCTGGGGCGCACCAACCTCCTTTTGGGCGAGGCCAAGGGGGGGCATGCGGAGACCCCGCTGGGCCCCGTCCCCCTGGCGGAGCCCGCCTTCGGCCCCGTCCTCCTCTCCCTCCGGCCCGAGGCCCTCGCCCTCGCCCCGGAAGGGGCGGGTGGGGCCTTAGGGGTGGTGGTGGCCCGGGAGTTCAAGGGCCACGACCTCACCTTCCGGGTGCGGCTCCTGGCGGAGGATAAGGAGGTCCTGGTGCAAGAGGGTCCCACAAGCCCCTTCCGCGTGGGCGACCGGGTGGCCGTGCGGGTGGTGGGGGAGGGGATCGCCTTGGAGGGCCAGGCGAGGGTGCCGGTGGGAACGGACTAAGCACCCCGCCGCGGCGAGGGCCCCAAAAGGAGCTTCCCGAGCCTCATTGGGCGCCCCGTGTTGCGCGACCACCCCGCGGCCACCTAGTAAGCTTGAGGACGTGCGCCGGATCCTCGTCCTGGTGGAGTACGACGGCACGGGGTTCAAGGGGCTCCAGCGGCAAGGCCCGGGCCTGCGCACCGTCCAGGGAGAGCTGGAAAAAGCCCTTCCCGGGATCGGGGCCCTGCCCAAGGCGGTGGCCGCAGGCCGCACCGACGCCGGGGTCCACGCCCTGGCCATGCCCTTCCACTTTGACCTGGAAAGCGCCATCCCCGTGGCCCGGATCCCCGAGGCCCTAAACCGCCTCCTCCCCGAGGACCTGAAGGTGGTGCGGGCCTTAGAGGTGGTCCCGGACTTCCACGCCCGCAAGGACGCCCTTTGGCGGGCTTACCGCTACCGGATCCTCCTAAGGCCCCACCCCTCCCCCCTCCTCCGCCACCGGGCCTTCTGGGTGGGGCGGCCCCTGGACCTTAAGGCCATGGAAGAGGCCCTAAGCCTCCTTCCCGGGCGGCACAACTTCCTGGGCTTCGCCACCGCCGAGGTGCGGGAGGGGCTTCGGGAGCTTTACGAGGCCCGGCTGGAGGCGGTGGAGGGGGAGGCTGGCCTCGAGGTCCACCTCTACTTCCGGGGCCAAAGCTTCCTCCGGGGGCAGGTGCGGGGCATGGTGGGAACCCTTTTAGAGGTGGGGCTTAAGAAGCGCCCCCCGGAAAGCCTCCTGGAGATCCTAAGGACCGGGGACCGGCGCCTGGCCGGTCCCACGGCCCCGCCCCAGGGGCTTTACTTCCTCGAGGCCGCCTACCCCGAGGCCAAGCTCAAGCCTTAGAGGCGGCTCCTGGGGTCCAGGGCGTCCCGGAGCCCGTCCCCCAGGTAGTTGAAGGCCAGCACGGTGATGAAGATCATGAACCCCGGGGGCAGGGCGAGCCAGGGGGCGGTGAAGATGTACTCCTGGGCGTTGGTGAGCATGTTCCCCCAGGTGGCCACGGGCGGCTGGATGCCAAAGCCCAGGAAGGAAAGGGCCGCCTCCGTGAGGATGGCCCCGCCGATCTGCAGCGTGGCCTGGACGATGATGGGGGCCAGGGTGTTGGGCACCAGGTGGCGGAACATGATGCGGAAGTCAGAGGCCCCCAGGGCCTGCGCGGCGGTGGCGTAGTCCTGCTCCCTTAGGGAGAGGATGCTCCCCCGCACCAGCCGGGCCGTGCCCAGCCAGCCGAAGAGGACCAGGATGAAGATGATGATGAAAACGCTGGCGGCATCGCCAAACACCCCTTGGGCCCAACGCCCCACCGCCACCTCCGGGTCCCTAAGGAGGGCGGAGAGCACCAGAAGGAGGGGGAGGGTGGGGATGGTGAGCATAAAGTCAATGAGGCGGCTGATGGCCACGTCCAAATCCAGGCGGATCTGCCCCTTAAGCCCGTACCAGGCGGCCCAAAGGACCAGAGCCAGGGTAAGGCCGAAGCCCAAGTAGCTCCCAAGGCTTCCCGCCCGGATCCCGTCCTCGGCCAAGGCCCAGGCGATGGAGAGGACCAGGTAAAGGGCCCCGTAGTAAAGAAACCAGGAGAGGACCCGCCAAAGGGCGAAGGTCCAGGGATGGAAACCTTCCTTCTCCCGGCGCAAAGGGCCTAGGTAGAAGCGGAGGGGCCTGCCCGCGTAGTAGCCCGCCAAGGTGCCCATAAGGGTCCCCAAGAGCACGCTGGAGAAGGCCACGGCAAACCCCACCAGCAAGGAGATGCGGGAGCCGTAGATGATGCGGGAGAGCACGTCCCGGCCCAGGTCGTCGGTGCCCAAAAGGTGCTCCCGGGAAGGGGGGTTGAAGTAGTACTGGCCCACGTCCTCCCCCGTGGGCTGGGCGGTGGGATCGTAAGGGGCGATCAAGGGGGCGAAGATGGCCATGAGGACCAGGAGCACGATCACCACGAGCCCCGCCATGGCCATCTTGTGCCGCCTAAGCCGGCGCCAAAAGAGGCTGAAGAAGGTCCTGGACTGGGGAGAAGCGGTCGCGGTCGCCATGCCTCACCTCTAGCTGTAGCGGATCCTGGGGTCCACCAGGGCGTAGGCCAGGTCGGCCAGGAGGTTGAAAAGGGCGGTCATGAGGGCGAGGAAAGCCAAAGCCGCCATGGCCACGTTGTAGTCCTTCTCCACCAGGGCGTCAAAGATGGCCCGGCCCATCCCCGGGTAGCTGAAGATGGTCTCGGTGATGGTGGCCCCGCCCAAAACCCCGGGGATGGCGAGCCCCACCAAGGTCACGATGGGGATGAGAGCGTTCCTGAGGGCGTGCTTGTAGAGCACCACCCGCTCGGAAAGCCCCTTGGCCCGGGCAGTGCGGATGTAGTCCTGGGAGAGCACCTCCAGGAGGGAGGCCCGCATGAACCGGGTCCACTCCGCCATCTGCAAGGAGGCCAGAGTGACCACCGGCAGGACGAGGTGCCAGGCCCACTGGCCCAAGAACGCCCAGAGGCTCACCGCCCCGGAGCGCACGTCCTCCCAGAGCACCCCGGGCACCCCGCCCGTGGGGAAGCGGGGGAAGCCCGGGATATGGTCGGGGAGCCAGATGGCGAAGAAGTAAAGGAGCAAAATCCCCAGGAAGAAGACGGGCATGGAGAACCCCACGAAGGAGAGGAAGGTGATGACGTAATCCGCCAAAGAGTACTGGCGCACGGCGGAGAAGATCCCCACAGGGATGGCCACCACGAGGGCCAAGGTCAAGGCGAGCCCGGAAAGGATCAGGGTCTTGGGCAGGCGCTGGACGAAGATGTACTCCGCCGCGGGGATCCCGTAGGTGCGGCTATACCCCAGGTCCCCCCTTAGCGCCCGGGAAAGCCACTTGAAGTACCGGATGTGAAGGGGCTGGTCCAGGCCGTAGGCCCGCTTCAAGGCCTCAAACTGCTCGGCGGTCATGCGGGGGTTCTGCCGCCTGAGCTCGTCCAAAGGGTCCCCCGGCTGCAAGGCCAAGAGGGCGTAGATCACCACGCTGGCCGCGAAGAGCAGGGGGATGATCTGCAAAAGCCTGCGCACCGTGTAGGCGAACACCCTTGTACCTCCTCTTTTATGCCACTAAAAAGCCCGCTGGGGTTTACCCCAGCGGGCCCCACTATACCACCCGGGCTACCGGGTGGAAAGGGCGTACTTCGCCTGGTCCCACTTCTTCACGGCGCCCCGGCTCGCCCAGCCGATCTCCCAGGCATTCCAGCCGGGGTAGCCGTAGCCGCCCGCGTAAGCGCTGGTCACGTAGTTCACCAGGCCCTGGCGCACCACGTAGGGGTTGGCGCGGAAGTAGAGGGGAAGCGCCGGGAGCTCCTCGGCCCAGATCTCCTGCGCCCGGGCGAAGAGCTGCTTCCTGCGGGCCTCGTCAAACTCCAGCACCGCCTGGCTGGTGAGCCGGTCAAACTCGTCGTTCCGCCAGCCGCCGATGTTCTGGCCCTGGTAGTTGTTCTCCCTGGTGGGCACCAGGATGGCCCCGGTGTTCAGGTTCCTGTACTGGAAGAGGCCACCGTCCTCGGCCAGGGTGGAGACCCAGGCGAACATAAACATCCCGGTCCACTTGCACTCGGAAGCCCGCTGGGTGTAGTCGTCGGCGAAGACCACGGCGGAGGGGGCGTTGTTGATCTTGACGGCGATGCCGATCTTCCTCAGGTCCTCGGCGAAGAACTGCTGGGTGCGCTCGCGGATGGCGTTGCCCGCGGTGGTCACGTACTCAATCTCAAAGCGCACCGTGCGCCCGCCCACCTGGCGCTGGAGGATCCCATCGGGTCCAGGCCGCCAGCCCATCTGGGCGAGGAGCTGCCGGGCCTTGTCCAGGTTGAACTCGTACTTCTTGACGTTGGGGTGGAAGAGGGGGTTGACGGGGGCGATCCAGGTGTGGGCCACGGGCTGGAGCCCGTCAAAGAAGGCCCTTACCAGGCCCTCCCGGTTCATGGCGTGGAGGAGGGCCTGCCGGGTGCGCTTGTCGTTGAGGCCGAGGTCCTTGACCACCTGGCAGTTCTCAAACTTGTTGATGTCAATGTGCTCCCAGATGGCCCCGGGCACGAACCAGATGTCAAAGCGGCCGGGGGCACGGGAGGTGAGCTGGCGGCTCCTGGCCTGGTCAAAGGTGAGGGAGACGCTGGAAGTGGCGTCAATGGAGCCACCGATCACCGCCACCAGGAGGGAGTTGGTGTTCTGGATGAAGCGGTAGACCACCTTCTGCACGTATCTGCTCTCGCCGCCCTCGGGCTTGATGGGGAAGTTGGGGTTACGGACCATCTCAATGGAGTTCCCCGGCACCCAGCGGCGGAGCGTGAAGGGCCCGGAGTAGACCATGGCCCCCCGGTTCAGGGCCTGGGGCGTGGCGAACTTGAGGAAGAAGTTGCGGTAGAGCTCGTTGAGCCGCTCGGCGTCCTTGTCAGGGTCCAGGTTGCGGGCCGCCGCCTTCACCCTTTCCCACTCGGGCCCCATGACGTGCTTGGGGGCGTAGGTGGCGATGGGACCGTAGGTGTCGTAGTAGTAGGCGGGCTCAAAGATGAGAGTGAAGTTGCGGGCGTCCCTGATGCGAACGTTTACCCGCTCCCAGTAGTCCGGGTTCAGCACCGGCATGCCCTTGGCCTTCCCCACCTCAAAGTAGAAGGCCACGTCCTCGGTGGTGATGGGCTTGCCGTCGGACCACCTGGCGTCGGGGCGGATGGTGATGTCCATCTCCAGGCGCTTCTTGCCCGCGCCGATGTCCGTCACCCGCAGGCGGCCGTTTTGCAGGGTGGGCACCTCGGTGGCCAGGACCGGGAAGTTCTGGCTGTCGGCGTTGAAGCCGATGAAGGGGGCGAAGAGGTACTCCTCGATCTCGCTCTTGATGGCCTGGTTAGAGATGACGTCAAGGAAGTCCCCCGCCAAGACCCTGGGCTCCTGGGAAGCCCCGACGATGAGGCTATTGTCCTGGGGCCCCGCCAGGGCCAGGCCCAAAGCGGTTATACCGAGTACAGCCAGCTTACCTGCGCTCCTCATACCGCCTCCTTTCGTGGCACTTCCGTAAGTGCAAGGCCATTATACAGCCCTCCAGGCGAAGGTCAATGGGAAAAGCCTTAAGGGGGCCTGAAACCAGGCCCCCCTAGAGGACACCCCAAAGGCCTAGTGGCCGCAGGTGCGGGCCTCGCCCTCCTGGTCCTTGGTGCGGAAGGAGTGGCCGCAGCCGCAGGTGCTGGCGGCGTTGGGGTTGTGGACCGTGAACCCGCCCCCCATGAGGCTTTCCACCCAGTCAATCTCCGAACCCACCAGGTAGGGCAAGGACATGGGGTCCACCACCAGGCGTACCCCGTGCATCTCCACGAAGGTGTCCCCCTCGAGCTCCCGTTCGTCCACGGCCATGCCGTACTGGAAGCCCGAGCAGCCGCCGGACTTGATGTAGACCCGGATGGCGGCGTGTTCCTTCCCGTAGCGGGCCAGGATCTCCTTTGCCTTCTCCGCCGCCAGGGGGGTGATGCGGATGACCGCCTCTTGGGTTTCCACCATGCCGAACCTCCTTACCCCTAAGGCTAGCACGGAAGGGGTAGGAGAAGGTGAGGGAGCTTCCAGAGGTAGGATGGACCCATGGAGCTACGGGCGGTGCAGGAGGTCCTAAAGGAAGAACGCCTGGACGGCTGGCTTCTTTATAGCTTTGGCGGGAGCAACCCCTTGGCCCTCGAGGCCCTAGGCCTTTCCCACCTCCACCTCACCCGCCGCTTCGCCTACCTCATCCCCAGGGAAGGCCCCCCCACCCTCCTCTGCCACGCCATTGAGGCAAGCCTCTTCCCTCCCCTCCCCGGAAACCGAAAGACCTACCACACCTGGAGGGGCTTCCTGGAGGGCCTCGCCCACCTTCTAGAGGGGATGCGGCGCATCGCCTTGGAGTACGTCCCCGGAGGGCAGATCCCCTACCTCTCCCGGGTGGACGGGGGGACCCTGGACCTCCTCCGGGGGATGGGCCTGGAGCTCGCCTCCTCCTGGCCTTTGCTCCTCCTCTTCCAAACCTGGGACGAGGAAAGGCTAAAAAGCCACCTCCGGGCGGCGGCGGGGCTCGTGCGGGCCAAGGATTTGGCCCTAGACTACCTGCGGGTGCGTCCCAAGGCCAGCGAGCGGGAGGTCCAACAGGTCTTGGCGCGGGCCCTGGAGGAAAGGGGTCTCGTCTTTGACCACCCCCCCATGGTGGCCTTCGGGAAAAACGCCGCCAACCCCCACCACGAGCCCACGGACAAGCTTTTGGAAGAGGGGGAGGTGGTCCTTCTGGACCTCTGGGCCAAGGAGCCGGGCGGGGTCTACGCCGACCTCACCTGGATGGCGGGGAAAAGGCCCCCGGAGGCGGCCCACAAGGCCTTCCAGGCGGTGGCCCAAGCTAGGGACCAGGCCATCGCCTTCGTGGCCGAGGCCTACCGGGAAGGCCGCCACCCCAAAGGCTTTGAGGTGGACCGGGTGGCCCGCAAGGCCCTGGAAGAGGCGGGCTACGGCCCCTACATCCGCCACCGCACCGGGCACAACCTGGGGGAGGAGGTCCACGGGGCAGGCCCCCACCTGGACGACCTGGAGACCCACGACTTCCGCCCCCTGGTGCCGGGCCTCGCCTTCACCGTGGAGCCCGGGGTCTACCTGGAGGCCTTCGGGGTGCGCACTGAGGTGGACGTCTACCTCCATCCCACGGGCCCCGAGGCCACCACCCCCCTGCAGGAGACCATTACCCCCCTTTAGGGGGGCGTGGTATCTTGGGGAACGGCATGGACCGCCCCCTCCTGATCTTCTCCGGCCAGTCCAACCGGCCCCTGGCCCAGGCCATCGCCGAGGCCCTAGGCCTCCCCTTGGGGAAGAGCGTCACCCTCCGCTTCGCCAACGATAACCTCTTCGTGCGCTACGAGGAAAGCCTCCGGGAAGGCGACGTCTTCATCGTCCAGTCTTTCGTCCCGCCGGTGCAGGACCACCTGATGGAGCTCCTCATGATGATTGACGCCGCCAAGGGGGCGAGCGCCGCCCGGGTCACCGCCGTCATCCCCTACTTCTCCTACGCCCGGAGCGACAAGAAGGACGCCCCCAGGATCTCCATCACCGCCCGGCTCATCGCCGACCTCCTGCAGACGGCGGGGGCCGACCGGGTCCTCACCATGACCCTCCACTCCCCCCAGGTCCACGGCTTTTTCAAGATCCCCGTGGACCACCTCTCCGCCGAGCCGGTGATCGCCAACTACTTCGCCACCCGGGTGGACCTGGAAAACGCCGTGGTGGTGGCCCCGGACGCCGGGGACCTCAAGCGGGCGAGCTCCCTTGCCCGCAGGCTCGGCCTCCCCCTGGCCTTCATTGACAAGGAACGGGTCTCGGACACGGAGGTCCGGGTCCGGATGCTGGTGGGGGAGGTGGAAGGGAAGACCGCCCTCATCGTGGACGACGAGATCTCCACCGCGGGGAGCCTGGTGGAGGCGGTGGAGGCCCTGATGCAGGCGGGGGCCAAGGAGGTCTACGCCGCCGCCACCCACGGGGTCTACGTGGGCCCGGCCCTGGAGAGGATCGCCCAAAGCCCCGTGAAGGAGGTGGCCGCCACCGACACCTGCCCCCCCAAGGAAGGCCCCAAGCTCAGGACCCTCACCGTGGCCCCCCTCTTCGCCGAGGCCATCTGGCGGATCCATAGGGGGGAGTCGGTTTCCAGCCTCTTCACATGATGGCGCGGACCGAGCGGCTTCAGCTTGCGGGCCTTCCCGCTTTGGCCCGGGTCCCCGAGGACCCCAAGGCCCTCCTTTTGGTCCTCCACGGGCTCCAGGGGTCCAAGGAGCACATCCTCTCCCTCCTTCCCGGCTACGCCGAAAGGGGCTTCCTCCTCCTGGCCTTTGACGCCCCCAGGCACGGGGAGCGCCAAGGCCCTCCCCCCTCCGCCAAAAGCCCCCGCTACGTGGAGGAGGTCTACCGGGTGGCCCTGGGCTTCAAGGAGGAGGCCATGAGGGTGGCGGAGGAGGCCCAAAGGCGCTTTGACCTCCCCCTTTTCCTCGCCGGGGGGAGCCTGGGGGCCTTCGTGGCCCATTTGCTCCTCTCGGAAGGGTTCCGCCCCCAGGCGGTCCTGGCCTTCATCGGGTCGGGCTTTCCCATGAAGCTCCCCCAGGGGCAGGTGGTGGAAGACCCCGAGGTCTTGGCCCTCTACGAGGCCCCGCCCGCCACCCGGGGGGAGGCCTACGGGGGGGTGCCCCTTCTCCACCTCCACGGGACCAAGGACCTCCTGGTGCCCCTCGCCCGCATGGAGAAGACCCTCGAGGCCCTAAGCCCCCACTACCCGGAAGGCCGCCTGGCCCGCTTCGTGGAGGAGGGAGCGGGGCACACCCTCACCCCCCTCATGGCCCGAATGGGGCTCGCCTTTTTGGAGGCCTGGCTTGCTCCTCGAGGGGCTTAGGGGCTACCGGAACTTCCCCGGGGGGTTCAAGGCCTACCGCAAGGCCTTTCCCACGGTGGAGCTTTCCTGGTGGCACCGGGTGGGGGACGTGGGGACGATACGCCGCCTCCGGGCCCTCGCCCCCGAGGGGTTTCGCTTCAGCGTCTACGGCCACAAGCACCTCACCTTTAGGCCCTCGGGGGAGGAAAGGCGCACCTTAAGGCGCTTCCTCCGGCGCTTCCGCCTCTTCGGAGACAAAAGGGGAGCGGTGCGGCTTTGGGTGCCGGAAGAGGTGGAAAAGGAGGCTTTCCGGGAGTGGCTGGACCTCTTGGAGGAGGTGGCGAGGCCCTTAGGCCCCTTGGCCATCGCCTTCCAGGCGGAGGAGGCCCTCTGGCCCCTCGTCCTGGAACGGGGCTTTGCGGTGGTGAACCGGCCCGGGGGGCCCTTCCTCTACCTGGTGGACCCAAAAGGCCCCCTGCCCCCGGGCCAGGGCTACCTTTACCGGAGCCCTTCACAAGGGGGCGGTTCCGTCCTACACTCAAGGGCGGAGGTTGACCCGGATTGAAGACGGCCAGGCGCTTTTCCCCCAAGGAAGCCGAGGAGATCTACCTGGTGCCCCACTGGGGGGCGGGGTTTTTCCGGGTGGGCCGGGACGGGGAACTGGAGGTCACCCCCCAAGGCCCCCAAGGCCCCGCCGCCTCGCTACAGGAGATCGTGGAAGCCTTAAGGGACGAGGGGAGGCCCTTGCCCTTGGTCCTGCGCTTCCCCCAGATCCTCGAGGCCCGGGTGCGGGACCTCAACGAGGCCTTCCTGAAGGCCATGGCGAAGTACGAGTACCGGGGCACCTACCGGGGGGTCTACCCGGTGAAGGTGAACCAGAGGCGGCTCGTCCTGGAGACGGTGGCCCGGGCGGGGAGGCCCTACCACTTCGGCCTCGAGGCGGGGAGCAAGCCCGAGCTGGCCCTGATCCTGGCCCAGGACCTTTCCCCGGAGGCCCTCATCACCACCAACGGCTTCAAGGACGACGACTTCGTGCGTCTGGCCCTCATGGGCAGGAAGCTCGGCCGGAACGTGGTCATCACCCTGGAGAAGTTCGCCGAGCTTGCCCGGGTGGTGCGCCTCTCCAAGGAGCTTGGGGTCAAGCCCCTTCTGGGCATCCGCTACAAGCTCAAGGCCAAGGGGGCGGGCCAGTGGGAGGCCTCCGGGGGCGAAAACGCCAAGTTCGGCCTCACCACCCCGGAGATCGTGAGGGCGGTGGAGATCCTGAGGGAGGAAGGGCTTCTGGATACCCTGGTCATGCTCCACGCCCACATCGGCAGCCAGGTGACCGATATCCGCAAGGTGAAGCAGGCGGTGCGGGAGGCGGCCCAGACCTACGTGCAACTTAGAAAACTGGGGGCCCCTCTCCAATACCTCAACCTGGGCGGGGGGCTGGCCGTGGACTACGACGGCTCCAAGACCAACTTCTACGCCTCCGCCAACTACACCCTCTCCGAGTACGCCGAGAACCTGGTCTACGTCACCAAGGAGGTGGTGGAGGCCCAGGGGGAGCCCCACCCCATCCTGGTCACCGAGAGCGGCCGGGCCATCACCGCCTACCACCAGGTCCTGGTCCTGGAGGTCATTGACGTCATCACCCCTCCCGGGGAGAAGCGGCCCGACCCCCCGCCCGAGGAGGCCCACCCCCTGGTGAAGGAACTCTGGGAAAGCCTCCAAAGCCTCTCCCCCAAGAACTTCCAGGAGGTCTACCACGACGCCTTCGCCGACAAGGAGACCCTCCAGACCCTCTACGACCTGGGCCTCGTCTCCTTGCGGGACCGGGCCCTGGCGGAGGAGCTCTTCTACCACATCGCCCGCCGGGTCCAGGCCATCGCCCAAAACCTCCCCTACGTGCCCGACGAGCTGGAAGACCTGGAAAAGCTCCTGGCCGACAAGCTGGTGTGCAACTTCTCCCTCTTCCAAAGCCTGCCCGACGCCTGGGCCATCCACCAGCTCTTCCCCATCGTCCCCCTCTCCCGCCTCCACGAGCCCCCCACCCGCCGGGCCACCCTGGTGGACATCTCCTGCGACTCCGACGGCAAGATTGACCGCTTCATAGACCTCCACGACGTGCGCCAGACCCTCCCCGTCCACGCCCTGCGGCCCGGGGAGCCCTACTACCTGGGGGTCTTCCTGGTGGGGGCCTACCAGGACGTTTTGGGAAGCCACCACAACCTCTTCGGCCAGGTGGGGGAGGCCCACGTGGTGGTGAGCGAGGAGGGGTTCGCCATAGAGCGCTACGTGCCCGGGGAGTCGGCGGAGGAGACCATCGCCCGGATGGGTTTCACCTCCCGGGAGCTATTCCAGGGCCTGGAAAAACTCGTGCGCCAAAGCCGCCTCTCCCCGTCGGAGAAGGGGGCCTTCCTGGAGCGGTACACCCGGGAACTCCAGGGGTACACCTACCTCGAGGACTGAGCCCCTAAGGTAACCTTGAGGAAGGTTGCGCCCTACCCTCGAGGTCCTGGACCCCTTAATCCCTGCTAGGCGGCGCCTCGCTGTCCGGCTTCTCCTCGTGGGAAGCGGCCTCGCCGCCCTCGCCTACTGGGCCTCCAGCCGGGTGGGGCTGGACCCGGTGGACAAAAACCTCCTCCCCGTCCTCGCCGCGGGGTTTTTCCTGGGGGCCGTCCTCCTTCGCTACCGGCCGGGCACCGCCCCCTGGTTCCTCCCCCTGGTCCACGGCCTCCTCGCCCTCTACCTCCTGGCAAGCCTCGCCTACCAGCTCCTCCTCAAGCCCAGCCCCTTGGGCCTTTCCCCCGCGGCCTACTGGGTGCCCTTCGTCTACTTCTCCGCCTTCCTCTTCTTCCCCGCCCAGAGGGCCCTAAACCTTGCCCGCCTCTACCTCCTCCTCCTCTTCCTCCTGGCCGTCCTGGGGGCGCTTCGCGGCCACTTCCAGCCCGCCCACCTTAACGCCCTCGCCCAGTTCTTCGGGGCGAACCTGGCCTACACCGCCCTCCTCTACCTCCTCACCTCCTTGCGGGAAGGGTACCGGGAGGTCCAGGCAGAGGCCCACACAGACTTCCTCACCGGCCTTCCCAACCGGCGCTACCTGGACCTTCTCCTACCCCAAGAGCTCACCCGGGCCAAGCGGTACGGCCGCCCCCTTTCCCTCGTCCTCCTTGACCTGGACGGCTTCAAGGCGGTGAACGACCTCCACGGGCACGAGGTGGGGGACCGGGTGCTCCAGGCCCTCGCCCAATGCCTTAAGGCCCACCTCCGGCGAAGCGACCGCGCCGTGCGCCTGGGCGGCGAGGAGTTCACCCTCCTCCTCCCGGAAACCCCCCTGCCCCAAGCCCTGCGCCTGGCCGAGCGCCTGCGGCAGGCGGTGGAGGTCATAGCGGTTCCCCCGGTGGCGCGGATCACGGCAAGCTTCGGCGTGGCCGAGGCAGGCCCCACCGACACCCCCCTCACCCTCCTTCGCCGGGCGGACGAAGCCATGTACCGGGCCAAGCGCAAGGGGAAAAACCGGGTGGAGGCGGCTCCCAAATAGCGGAGGCCCCAGCCTTTCGCCGGGGCCCCCATGCTGGCGCAAGCCAGAAGAAGGGTATTAAAGCCCCGCCTCCCGCCTCAAGGCCTCCACCCGGTCCGTCTCCTCCCAGGGGAAGCCGGGACGGCCGAAGTGGCCGTAGGCGGAGGTGGGGGTGTAGATGGGCCGGAGGAGGTCCAGCTCCTCAATGATGGCGAGGGGCCTCGGGTCAAAGACCTTTTTGACGATCTCCGTGAGCTTCTCGTCGGGAAGGACCCCGGTGCCGAAGGTCTCCACCCGAAGGGAGACGGGCCTGGCCTTACCGATGGCGTAGGCCAGCTCCACCAAAGCCCGCCTCGCAAGCCCCGCCGCCACGATGTTCTTGGCCATGTAGCGGGCGTAGTAGCTGGCGGAGCGGTCCACCTTGGTGGGGTCCTTGCCGCTGAAGGCCCCGCCCCCGTGGGGCACCGCCCCCCCGTAGGTGTCCACGATGATCTTCCGCCCGGTGAGGCCGGTGTCGGCGTGGGGCCCCCCCAGGATGAAACGGCCCGAGGGGTTGATGAGGTACTCCGTCTCCCCTTCCTTCAGGTACTCAGGAGGGATGGCCTGGCGCACCACCTCGCGGATCAGGTCCTCCCGCAGCTGCTCCTGCTCCACCTCGGGGGAGTGCTGGGCGGAGACCACCACGGTTTTCACGTAAAGGGGCTTGTCCCCCTCGTAGACCACGGTGACCTGGGCCTTGCCGTCGGGGCGGAGGTAGGGGAGGACCCCGGTCTTGCGCACCTCGGCCAGGCGCATGGTGAGGCGGTGGGCCAGGGTGATGGGGAGGGGCATGAGCTCGGGGGTCTCGTCGGTGGCGTAGCCGAACATGAGCCCCTGGTCCCCAGCCCCGATGCGGTCCAGGGGGTCCGTGGACTTGAGCACCCGCCACTCGTAGGAGAGGTTGACCCCACCCGCGATGTCGGGGGACTGCTCGTCTATGGCGGTGAGGACGGCGCAAGTGTCGGCGTCAAAGCCGTACTTGGCCCGGGTGTAGCCCACCTCCCGCACCGTCTTGCGCACCAGGTTGGGGATGTCCACGTAGCCTTCCGTGGTGATCTCCCCCGCCACGAAAACGAGCCCGGTGGTGACCAGGGTCTCCGCCGCCACCCGGGCCTTCTTGTCCTGGGCGAGGAGGGCGTCCAGGATGGCGTCGGAGATCCGGTCCGCCAGCTTATCCGGGTGCCCTTCGGTGACCGACTCGGACGTGACCAGCCGCAACTTGCGCACCTCCTTTTCCCCGAAGCCCCTACCGGGGCAACCCTGATAGTATAGCACCCCCCCTCGGGCGTCTAGATCCAGTAGGATAGGGCCCCGTGAAGGATCCCAAGGCCCCTATCGGCGTCTTTGACTCCGGGGTGGGGGGGCTCACGGTGCTCAAGGCCCTCCGCCGCCTCCTGCCCCGGGAGGAGTTTCTTTACTTCGGGGACACGGCCCGCGTGCCCTACGGCGGCAAACCCCTCGTCATGGTGCGCCGCTTCGCCTGGGAGATCGCGGGCTTCCTCTTAAGGCAAGGGGTGAAGGCCATCGTGGTGGCCTGCAACACGGCGAGCTCCGCCGCCCTCCCCGACCTGGCCCAGGACCTCTCGGTCCCCGTCTTCGGGGTGCTGGAGCCCGTGGCCAAGGAGGCCCGAGCCTTCCAGAAGGTGGGCCTCATCGGCACCCAGGCCACGGTGGAAAGCGGGGCCTACGCCCGCCTCCTCCCCCTGGCCTGGGCCCGGGCCTGCCCCCTTTTCGTACCCCTGGTGGAGGAGGGGCTTTGGGACGACCCCGTGGCCCTCCTGGTGGCCCGCCACTACCTCGAGGACGCCCCCAAGGACCTCGAGGCCCTCATCCTCGGTTGTACCCACTACCCCTTCTTGAAGAAAACCCTGGAGAAGGCGCTTCCCGGGGTGAGGCTTCTAGACTCTGCCGAGGCCACGGCCAAGGAGGTGGCCCAGGGCCTAAGGCGGGAAGGCCTTCTGAACCCCGCGGGAAGGGGACAGGTGATCCACCTCGTCACCGGGGACCCGGAGGCCTACCGGGCCCTGGCCGAGCGGCTTGGAGAGCGGGTGGAGGAGGTTCACCGAGTTAGCCTGGAGGAGCTTTAAGCCCCTGTGAAGGGTTAGGCTTAGGACATGCCCAAGAAGCCCCTCATAGACCAGCTCCACCACGAGGACAGCTGGCGGCTTTTCCGCATTCTGGCGGAGTTCGTGGAGGGGTTTGAGACCCTTTCGGAGATAGAGGTGCCCCTGGTCTCCGTCTTCGGCTCCGCCCGCTTCGGCGAGGACCACCCCGCCTACGCCCTGGGCTACCGGCTGGGCCAGGCTTTGGCCCAGGCGGGCTTCGGGGTGGTGACGGGGGGCGGGCCCGGGGTGATGGAGGCGGTGAACCGGGGGGCTTACGAGGCGGGCGGGGTGAGCGTGGGGCTCAATATTGAGCTCCCCCACGAGCAAAAGCCCAACCCCTACCAGACCCACGCCCTCTCCTTGCGCTACTTCTTCGTGCGCAAGGTTCTCTTCGTGCGCTACGCCGTGGGCTTCGTCTTCCTGCCTGGGGGGTTTGGCACCTTGGACGAGCTCTCCGAGGTGTTGGTCCTGATCCAGACGGAGAAGGTCCACCCCTTCCCCGTCTTCCTCCTTCCCCGGGGGTACTGGGAAGGCCTCCTCTCCTGGATGGAGTTCCTAAAGGCCCAAGGGGCCATAGACCCCAAGGACCTGGCCCTCCTCACCCCCTTGGAGCACCCCGAGGAGGTGGTGGCCGCCCTAAAGGGAGTATCCTAAAAGGGATGCGCCTGGTCCTGGCCACCTCCAACCCCGGGAAGGTGCGGGAGCTAAAAGAGGGCCTTGCCCCCTTGGGCTGGACCCTCCTCACCCTCGCCGACTTCCCCTTGCGCATGCCCAAGGAGGAGGGGGCCACCTTCCTGGACAACGCCCTCCTCAAGGCGGCCCACGTGGCCAAGGCCACGGGGCTTCCCGCCCTCGCCGACGACTCGGGCCTCGAGGTCTACGCCCTGGGGGGCGAGCCCGGGGTCTACTCCGCCCGCTACGGGGGGAGGGCCACGGACCGTGAAAGGAACGTCTACCTCCTGGAAAGGATGCGCCACCTCAAAGGGGAGGAGCGCAAGGCCCGCTTCGTGGCCGTTTTGGTCCTGGCCTACCCCGACGGGCACGCCGAGGCCTACGAGGGAAGCGTGGAGGGGTACATCCTGGAAGCCCCCCGGGGCGAAGGGGGCTTCGGCTACGACCCCCTCTTCTACATTCCCGAGGCGGGGAAGACCTTCGCCGAGATGAGCCTAACGGAAAAGGCCCGCTACTCCCACCGGGGTAGGGCCCTAAGGGCCCTTCTGGAGGCCTACAAGGACGGGCCCCCGCCCCGGGAGGTCTCCAAGCTGGAATGAACGTCCTCTCCCCCCACATCGCCCTCTACCGCCTCTTTGACGTGGCGGACGAGATAGACCTCTCCCGCCTCGCCACGCCCCGCCTCCACCTCTCCCGGGCGAGGCTCGGGGCGGTGCGCTTTGAAAACCCCCCGGGGGAGATGGAGCTTGGGGTGCGGAGCGTGGAGGGGCTTTCCGGCCTCCTCACCGCCCGGCTTTACGAGTTCGGGGTGGTCTCCCTCTCCTTCCGCATCCACCTGGGAGAGCGGGTGCCCTGGGAAACTTTCTTGGAAAAGGGGCTTAGGATCCCCGAGCTCCCCTTCTGGGACGGGTTCTTCCTGGCGGAGCTCGCCGCCCTCGAGCCCCACCTCCAAGGGGCCCTCCTCCGCCCCGAAGAAAAGCGCTTGGCCGAGGAGTTCGTGGTCTACCACGCCCTGGGGCTGGAGGGGGAAAAGGCCTTCCGCCCCTCGGTGGACCTCACCCCCCTCTGGATGGGCACGGAGGAGGAGTTCGCCCCCGAGGTGCGGCGGGAGATGGAGCGCTACCGCTACAGCTACTCCACCGAGGACCTGGCCCTTTTGGGCTTTGACCGGGTGCTGATCCTGGACTCCGAGGGGATCTGGGACGTGGCCGACCTGGTGGAGTTCGTCCACGCCCAGCTTCTTGAGCTCTCCTACTACGACCGGGTGCTCACCGAGGAGCTTTGGGCCGTGCCCCAGGTCCTAAGGCACCGGGGGCTTTGGGGGTACGGGAGGCTCCAGCGCCTCCGCCGCCGCCTCATGGCACGCCACGCGGAGATCGCCGACGTGAAGGCCCGAATAGAGGGGGCCTTGCGCATCACCGAGGACCTCTTCTACGCCAAGATCTACCGGGCGGCCTTGGAGCTTTACGGGGCCCACGAGCTGGAGAGGAGCCTGGAGGAGAAGCTTAGGGTCCTGGAGGCCACCTACGAGATGGTGACCGAGGAGGTGGCCCACCTCCGCACCCAGGCGGTGGAGGTGGCCATCCTGGCCCTCATCGCCTTTGAGGTGGTGCGGGCCCTCCACTAGGGGGACTTGTGTCCCAGTCTGGAGATGGTATCCTTTACCCGAAGGGCGCGGGAAAAACCCTTGGAGGAAGCGTTACCACGCGCCTGGAGGTGGAGGATGAGGAAGCTCGTCCCGCTATTGGCCCTAGGCCTCTCCCTGGCCCTCGCCCAGGGAAAGATCACCGTCTGGACCCACTTCGGTGGGCCCGAGCTGGCCTGGCTCAAAGCCCAGGCCCGGACCTTTGAAAGGACCTCCGGCACCAAGGTGGAGGTGGTGGAGGTCCCCTTCGAGGAGATCAAGCAGAAGTTTATCCTGGGGGCCCCCCAGGGGCAGGCGGCGGACCTTCTGGTCACCGTGCCCCACGACTGGCTGGGCGAGATGGCCCAGGCGGGGGTCCTGGAGCCCGTGGGCAAGTACGTGACCCAGGACTACCTCGCAGACCTTCAGCCCGTGGCGGTGGAGGCCTTCACCTTTGGCGGCAGGCTCATGGGGCTTCCCGCCTACGCCGAGAGCGTGGCCCTCATCTACAACAAGAAGTACGTGAAGGAGCCTCCCAAGACCTGGGAGGCGTTTTTGGCCCTGGCCCAAAGGCTCACCACCGGCTCCACCTTCGGCTTCCTCTACAACATCGGGGAGCCCTACTTCAACTTTGGCTTCTTCAAGGCCTACGGTGCGGAGAACGTCTTCGGCAAGGACGCCAAGGGGAGCCTGGACCCCGCCAAGCTCCTCATCGGGGGCGAGGTGGGGGAGAAGGCCCTCCAGTTCATCAAGGACCTCCGCTTCAAGTACAACCTGGTCCCCGAGGGGGTGGACTACGGGGTGGCGGACGGGGCCTTCAAGGAGGGGACTTTGGCCATGATCATCAACGGCCCCTGGGCCCTCGGTGACTACAAGAAGGCGAAGATTGACTTCGGCATCGCCCCCTTCCCCACCCCGCCCGGGGCCAAGAACCCGTGGGGGCCCTTCCTGGGGGTGCAGGGGGTGGTGGTGAACGCCTACTCCAAGAACAAGACCCAGGCCGTCAACTTCGCCAAGACCCTGGTGACGGGGCGGAACCTGGTGGCCTTCAACCAGGCGGGCGGGCGCATCCCCGTGTCCAAGAGCGCCGTCAGGCAGCTGGCGAAGGACCCGGTGGTGGCGGGCTTCTCCCAGGTCTTCCCCCTGGGCACCCCCATGCCCAACATCTCCGAGATGGGCAAGGTCTGGGGCCCCTGGAAGAACGCCATCAGCCTCGCCATCCAGCGGCCCGACGCCAACGTGAAGAAGATCGTGGAGGACATGGTGGCCGAGATCAAGAAGGCCATCGGCAGGTAAGACCCATGGGCCCCCTCCACAGGACCTTCCTCCCCCGTGGGGGGGGTATTCCTTAGACCATGAAGCACCCGCCGGGTCTTAAAGGCTTCCTCCTGGCCCTGGCCCTCCTCTTGGGCCTCCTCCTCCTGGCCACGGGGGTGGGGCTTTTGGGGTACCTGGCCCTCGAGGCCTACCTGGCCCCCCCGGGCTGGACCATCCTGGTCCTGGCCCTTTTGGTCCTGGTACCGGGGGCGGTGGCCTTGGGGCGGCTCTTCCCGTGGCTTACCGACTGGTACTACCTCCTGCCCGCCCTCGCCTTCCTTCTCGTCTTCACCCTCTACCCCATCGGCCTCACCGTCTATTTGGCCTTCACCGACTACTCGGGGCGGAAAAACGGCTTTCCCGACCGCTCCACGGAAACCCGGGTGGTGGCCCAGGAAGGGGCGCGGCTCGTCCTCGAGGCCGACGCCAAGGAGGCCCTCCGCTGCGATCCTTGCCAAGGGGAGCAGGTGGAAGCCTACGCCGAGGGCCACCGGGCACGGGCCAAAATCCTCGAGGTGGAAGGCCCGAGCCTGGTCCTGGACCGCGACCTTCCCTTCCGGGCGGAGTACGTGGCCAAGGTGAACACCTTCGGCTTCGTGGGCCTCAAGAACTTCGCATTTATCCTCTCCCAGGCGAACCAGGCCCTCCTTCCCGTCTTCACCTGGAACGTGGTCTTCGCCCTGAGCACCGTGCTCCTAAACGCCCTCTTGGGCCTCGTCCTGGGGCTTATCCTCCACAACAAGGCCCTGAAGCTCCGGAACTTCTACCGCACGGCCCTCATCGTCTCCTGGGCCCTGCCCGGGGTTATCACCGTCCAGGTCTGGGTGGCCCTCCTCAACTACAACTTCGGGGCCATCAACCGGCTTCTCGGGGTCCTGGGCATCTACCCTATCCCCTGGCTCAACGATCCCGACTGGGCCAAGGTGGCCGTCCTCCTCGTGAACCTCTGGCTCGGCTTCCCCTACATGATGACGGCCACCCTGGGGGCCCTTTCCACCATTCCCGACGAGCTCTACGAGGCGGCCAAGGTGGACGGGGCCACCCCCTGGCAGACCCTTTGGGGGATCACCTTGCCCCTTCTGGAAAAGCCCATGCTGCCCATCCTGCTTTCCTCCTTCGCCTTCAACTTCAACAACTTCTACCTCATCTACCTGCTCACCGGGGGCGGGCCCGCGGAAGAGGGCAGGCTCGCCACCGCCCAGGCCACGGACATCCTCATCTCCTGGGCCTACAAGACGGCCTTCAGCGCCGAGGGACAGTCGGCCTACGGCCTAGGGGCGGCGATTAGCCTCATCATCTTCGCCCTCACCGTGCTCATCAGCCTGGTGAACTTCCGCTTCACGGGGGCGCTTCGGGAGGTGCGGTAAATGCGCAAGGTCCTGGGCTTCCTCTTCACGGGCCTCGCCCTTTACGGGGTCTACTGGTTCGCCGCAAACCGGCTCTTTGACGAGGGGTCCTACCGCAAGCAGGTGGCCTTCGGAAGCGTCTTCGTGCCCTTTGGCTGGGCCTACGCCCTCTTGGGGCTTTTGGGCCTCGTGGCCCTGATCCTCCTCTATAGCCTCCTCTACACCGCCCTCGTGAACCGGCTTCAGGGGAGGAGGCGTAGCCCCTGGCCCCTTTTCCAGGAGGGGGTGACCCATCTCTTCCTCTGGGTCCTGATCCTTTTGGTCTACTACCCCGTGGTCCAGGTGGTGGCGGCGAGCTTTGACCCCACCAACAACCTCTTTAGCTTCCGGAGGCCCGACACGGGCTTCCTCCTCCTGGACGCCAAGGTGATCCCCTACCTGCCCAACCCCTCCCTGGAAAACTACGCCGCCTTGGTGGAAGGGGTGGTCCTCTACCCCTACCAGGGGGCCCTCCTTCTCTTAGCGGCCCTCGCCCTCCTGGGGGTGGGGGGTATCGGTCTCTTGCGGCGGCTTCTTGCCCAGGGGGAGTGGATGGGCCTCTGGCAGGGGAGGCTTCTTTTCCTCATGGCCCTTTCGGTCTTCGCCCTCGCCCTATCCCTTTCCCCCAGGCAGTTCACCGGGCAGGGTACCGAGGCCAAGTTCCTCCTCTGGGTGCGGAACACCTTCTTAATCTCGGGGCTCACCGGGCTTCTCGCCGTCCTCCTCACCGCCACGGCGGGCTACGCCTTCGCCCGCTTCCGCCACCTGCCGGGGCGCTACCCCATGCTCCTCTTCTTCATCTTCGTGCAGATGTTCCCGGGGTTTTTGGCCCTGGTGGCCATCTACTACCTGCTTTCCCGGCTGGACCTCCTGAACACCTTCACCGGGCTGGTCCTGGCTTACTCCGGGGGCATTATCAGCTTCGGCACCTGGGTCTATAAGGGCTACCTGGAGAGCATAAGCCCGAGCCTCGAGGAGGCCGCCATGGTGGACGGGGCCACAAGGTGGCAGGTCTTCACCCGGATCCTTTTGCCCCTCTCCGCCCCCATGTTCGTCTTTATCTTCCTCCTGCAGTTCGTGGGCACCTACTCGGAGTTCGTCCTGGCCAACCTGGTCCTCACCGGGGTGGAGACCTGGAACGTGGGCGTGGGGCTTAGAAGCTTCACCACGGGGCAGTTCCAGACCAAGTGGGGGGTCTTCGCCGCGGCGAGCGTCTTGGGGTCTTTGCCCATCCTCTTCCTCTTCTACGGCTTCCAGCAGTACTTTGTCTCCGGGTACACCGCCGGGGCGGTGAAGGAATGATCCACGACCTAGCCCACATCCACCCCCCCTTCCCCGAGCTGGGGGAGGAGGTGGAGCTTTTCCTGGAAACCGAGGCCCGGGAGGGGCTTCTCCTTTACGAGCGGGACGGGGAGTTGCACAAAAAGCCCATGGCCCCTTGGGAAAAGGGCCTCCGGGTCAAAGTGCCCCTCCACGCAAGCCCCTTCCGCTACTGCTTCCGCCTGCCCCAAGGCTACCTGGGAAGCCACGGCCTGGAGAAGACCCTTCCCCGCTACGACCGCTTCTTCCACCTCCTCGCCAAGCCCCTTCCCCCGGAGTGGGCCTTGGGAAGGGTTTATTACCAGATCTTCCCCGACCGCTTCCGCCAGGGCCGCCCCGAGCTTGCCCCTAAGGACGGGGCCTGGCTTTACGGGGGAAAGCCCATCCGGCGCAAGGCCTGGGACGAGCCCCCCGGGGAGGACGGGGCCCGGGAGTTCTACGGGGGGGATTTGTGGGGGGTCCTGGAGGCCCTCCCCTACCTGGAGGACCTGGGCGTGGAGGTCCTCTACCTCACCCCCATCTTCCAAAGCCCCAGCAGCCACCGGTACGACACCGAGGACTACCTAAGGGTGGACCCCCACCTGGGGGGGGAGGAGGCCTTAAGGGCCCTTTACGAGGCCCTCGAGGCCCGGGGCATGAAGCTCATCCTGGACGGGGTCTTCAACCACGTGGGGGCGACCCACCCCTGGTTCCAGAAGGCCCTGGAAGACCCTACCGCCCCCGAGCGGGGGATGTTCACCTTTTATCCGGACGGGAGCTACGCCAGCTTCTGGGGCGTGAAGCACATGCCCAAGCTGGACTACGCCTCTTTCCTCACCCAAGAGCGCTTCGTCCATAGCCCCAAGGCCCCCGTCCGCTACTGGATGCGCCTTGCCCACGGCTGGCGGCTGGACGTGGCCCACTCCATCGGGGAAGGGGGCACGAACCGGAAAAACGCCCGCTGGCTTAGGGCCTTAGCCCAAGCCGCCAAGGAGGAAAGGCCTGACGCCCTCGTCTTCGGGGAGCTTTCCTACGACACCACCCCCACCCTCAGGGCCCACACCCTGGACGGGGCCATGCACTACGCCGGCTTCGCCCACCCGGTGATGGAGTGGCTTTCCGGGAAGGACCTCCACGGGAACCCCGTGGACGTGGGCCTCAAGGAGGCCTGGCAAACCCTTTGGGACCACTACCAGGCCCTGCCCCTCCAGCTCCGCCACGCCATGTACACCTTCCTCTCCTCCCACGACATCCCCCGGGCCCTCTGGCGGCTTAGGGGGGACAAGGAGCGTTTCAAGACCGCCTACGCCCTCCTTTTCGCCTTCCCGGGAAGCCCCGCCCTCTACTACGGGGACGAGATCGGCCTCTCCCAGCCCAACCCCTACGCGGTCTGGCGGGGAGACCCCTTCTGCCGCGCCCCCTTTCCCTGGGACGAAAGCCGCTGGGACCACGGGCTTTTGGACTTCTTCCGGCGCCTCATAAGGCTCAAGAAAACCCACCCCGTCCTCCGCCGAGGAGGCCTCCTAGCCCTTCCCGCCCCCGAAGGGGTCCTGGCCTTCAAAAGGCGGCTTGGGGAAGAAGAGATCTGGGCCTTCTTCGCCCCGGAGGGGGCGCGCCTCTCCCTGCCCCCCGGCCTAGACCTCCTTTCGGGGGAGGAGGTGGCGGGGGAGGTGGAGGCTTCTTACCTCCTCTTCCAGCCCTTAGCCTGAGGCCCGGGTATACTTTTCCTTTGTGCGGGATGTCCTCGAGGTCCTGGAGTTCCCCAAGGTCCGCGCCCTCCTCGCCCAAAGGACCAAGACCTCTCTTGGGGAGGAGCTCGCCCAAGGCCTCCTACCCCTCACCCAGGAGGAGGCCGAGCGCCGCCACGGGCTCACCCAGGAGGCCCTAAGCTACCCCTACGCCCTCCCCGAGGCGGGCGCCCTACGGGAGGCCTGGCGAAGGGCCCGCGCCGGGGCGAGGCTTACGGGCCCCGAGCTCCTAAGGGCGGCCCAGGCCCTCAAGGAGGCCATGGACCTAAAGGGGGAGCTTCTTCCCCTAAAGAACGCCCTAAGCCAGGTGGCGGAGGGCATCGGGGACCACACCCCCTTCCTGGAGCGGGTGAAAAAGGCCCTGGACGAGGAGGGGGCGGTGCGGGACGAGGCGAGCCCCCGCCTCGCCCAGATCCGAAGGGAACTAAGGCCCTTGCGGGAAACCATCCTGGAGCGCCTCTACGCCCTCATGGACCGGCACCGGGAGGCCTTCCAGGACCGCTTCGTCACCTTAAGGCGGGACCGGTACTGCGTCCCCGTGAAGGCGGGGATGAGCCACAAGGTGCCCGGGATCCTCCTGGACACCTCCGAGTCGGGGGCCACCCTCTTCGTGGAGCCCTTCTCCGTGGTGAAGCTCAACAACCGCCTCCAGGCCCTGAGGCTTGCGGAGGAAGAGGAGGTGAACCGGATCCTCCGGGAGCTTTCCGAGAGGCTCGCCCAGGACGAGGGGATGCCGGAAACCCTAAAGGCCCTGGCCCTTTTGGACCTAGTCCAGGCCCAGGCGGCCCTGGCCCGGGACCTGGGGCTTTCCCGCCCCCGCTTCGGGGAGGCCTACGCCCTGGAGGAGGCCTTCCACCCCCTCATCCCGAACCCCGTAAGGAACTCCTTCGCCCTGGACGAGAAGACCCGCCTCATCCTCATCACCGGGCCCAACATGGGGGGGAAGACCGCCCTCCTAAAGACCCTGGGCCTCGCCGTCCTCATGGCCCAGTCGGGGCTTTTCGTGGCGGCCAAGAAGGCCCTTTTGGCCTGGCCCGACCGGGTCTATGCCGACATCGGGGACGAGCAGTCCCTCCAGGAGAACCTCTCCACCTTCGCCGGGCACCTCAAAAGGCTCAAGGAGATGCTGGAGGAGGCCACCCCCCGTAGCCTCGTCCTCATTGACGAGCTGGGAAGCGGCACCGACCCCGAGGAGGGGGCGGCCCTCTCCCAGGCCATCCTCGAGGCCCTCCTAGAGAGAGGGGTCAAGGGGATGATCACCACCCACCTCTCCCCCCTAAAGGCCTTCGCCCAAGGGAGGGAAGGCATCCAAAACGCCTCCATGCGCTTTGACCTCGAGGCCTTGCGCCCCACCTACGAGCTCGTCCTCGGGGTGCCGGGGCGGAGCTACGCCCTGGCCATCGCCAGGAAGCTTTCCCTCCCCGAGGCGGTGCTGCGCCGGGCCGAGGCCCTTCTGCCCGAGGGGGGAAGGCTGGAAGAGCTTTTGGCAAAGCTGGAGGCGGAGCGCCTCGCCCTGAGGGAGGAAAGGCGCCGCCTCGAGGCCGAGCTGGCCCGGGCGGAGGCCCTGAGGCGGGAGCTGGAAAAGCGGGAAGCCCTCTACGAAGAGGAGCGAAAGGAGCGCCTGAAGGCCCTGGAGGAGGAGGTGCGGGCCAGGCTCCTCCAGGTGGAGGCCGAGATCAAGGCCCTCCGGGAGAAGGCCAAGACCGAGAGCAAGCGGGACGCCCTAAGGGAGCTCATGGCCCTAAGGGAGCGCTACGCCAAGAAAGCCCCACCTCCCCCCCCACCCCAAGACCTCGCCCCCGGGGCCCTGGTGGAGGTGCCCTCCTTGGGCAAGCGGGGCCGGGTGGTGGAGCTAAGGGGGGAGGAGGCCTTGGTCCAGGTGGGCCCCCTGAAGCTCAACCTGAAGGCCAAGGAGCTAAGGCCCCTCCCCGAGGCCACCCCCCCGAAACCCCTCCTGGCCAGGCCCAGGCGGGAGGTGAAGGAGGTGGACCTCAGGGGCCTCACCGTGGAGGAGGCCCTTTTGGAGGTGGACCAGGCCCTGGAGGAGGCCCGGGCCCTTGGGCTTCCCACCCTCCGCCTCCTCCACGGCAAGGGGACGGGGGCCCTCAGGCAGGCCATCCGCGAGGCCCTGCGCCGGGACAAGCGGGTGGAGAGCTTCGCCGACGCCCCGCCCCACGAGGGGGGGCATGGGGTGACGGTGGTGGTCCTAAAGCCACCGGCTTAGGAGGGAAGGTCTCTCCCCTCCAGCTCGGCGATCCGGTCCCGCACCGCCTGAGGGATAGGGGCGGGCCTGCCCCCTTCCAGCCAGACCAAAACCCCGATCCCCTTGGCGGCGGGCTGTCCGTTAGCGGTGATGAAGTGCTCCATGTGGAGGCTGGAGCGGCCGATCCTCAGGGTGCGCACCCCCACATAGACCTCGTCCTCCAGGAGGATGGGCTTCAGGTAGTCCACCTCCATCCGGGCCACCACGAAGTGGCCCTCCTCCAGCCAGTCCGGGGAGATCCTCTGGAAATAGCGGATGCGGGCCAGCTCCATGTAGGAGAGAAACACGGCGTTGTTCACGTGCCCCAAAGGGTCCAAATCCCGGAAGCGCACGTCCACCCGGACCGTAACCGGAAATCCCTCCATGGGCTTAGTTTATACCTTAGATCTTCCCGGACAACTAAAGGGTGTATCCCCTCCGCTTTAAGCTTCCGGGAAGGGGTAAGCATGGACGCCCTAGGCCCCGGCTTTACCGCGCCTTCAGGGCCTCGCGTCCACCTCGAGCCCCTGGCCTATTGAGGCCCTGACCCGCCGGTCAGGTATAGTGGGGGCATGACCGAGACCACCTGGGACCTAACCCCCCTCTTCCCCAGCCTGGAAAGCCCCGAGTTCCAGAGGGCCTGGGAGGACCTCAAAGGGGAGATCGGCCGCCTCAAAGGGCTTTTGGAAGAGGCCGCCCCCCTTTCCCAGGTCCTGGCCTCCCTGGACGCCCTCCTGGAGAAGGCCACCCCCCTTTGGGCCTACCTTTACGCCCGCTACAGCGCCGACACCCGGGACGAGGCCGCCCTCGCCAAGCTCTCGGAGCTTGAGGTCCTCTTCCTGGACTTCCAGCGCCTAAGGCCAAGGCTCACCCGCTACCTGGCCCTGCAGGACCCCATGGAGGCGGGCCCCTACCGAATCCTGGTGGAGGAGGCCAAGGAGGAGGCCCTCCACATGATGCCCGAGGGGGAGGAGGTCCTGGCGGCGGAGCTATCCCTCTCGGGAAGGCAGGCCTGGGCCAAGCTCCACGAGAGCCTCACCAGCCAGATCACCGCCCTGGTGGACGGGGAGGAGATGCCCATAAGCCAGGTGCGCAACCTCTACTTCCGCCCCGAGGAAGAGGTGCGGAAGAAGGCCTACGAGGCGGAGCTCAAGGCCTGGGAGGCCCACGAGGTGCCCCTGGCCTTCGCCTTAAACGGGGTGAAGGGGGAGGCCAGCGTCCTAAACCGCCGCCGGGGCTATAGGGACGACCTCGAGCCCACCCTCCACAGAAACCGCATCACCAGGAAAGCCCTAAAAGCCATGCAGGAGGCGGTGCGGGAAAGCCTTCCCCTCTTCCGCCGCTACTACCTCCTCAAGGCCAAGGCCTTAGGGAAGGAACAGCTGGACTGGTGGGACCTCTTCGCCCCCATCGGGAAGGGCCGGCGCTGGAGCTTAGAGGAGGCCCGGGCCTTCATCCCCGCCAAGCTCGCCGCCCTGGTGCCCAACGCCGCCAAGGTGGCGGAGATGGCCTTCGCCGAGCGCTGGATGGACCTTCTCCCACGAAAAGGCAAGGTGGGCGGGGCCTACTGCATGCCCAGGGGCGGGGGGAAAAGCCTTATCCTCGCCAACTACGAGGAAAGCTTTGAATCTATCTCCACCCTGGCCCACGAGCTAGGCCACGCCTACCACAACTTCGCCCTGGCCCAGGCCCCCGCCTCCTTAAGGGAGGTCCCCATGACCCTGGCGGAGACCGCCAGCATCATGAACGAGACCCTGGTGGTGGAGGCGGCCCTCAAGGAGGCCTCCCCCGAGGAGGGCCTCCTCATCCTGGACGCCTACCTGCAAGGGGCGGCCCAGGTGGTGGTGGACATCCATAGCCGCTTCCTCTTTGAGTCCTGGGTCTTCCAAAAGCGCAAGGAGCGGGAACTTTCCCCAAGGGAGTTCAAGGAGCTCATGCTCAAGGCCCAGGAGGAGGCCTACGGGGAGGTCCTGGCCACCCGCCACCCCTACATGTGGGCGGTGAAGGGGCACTACTACGGGGCGGACTTCTACAACTACCCCTACACCTTCGGCCTCCTCTTCGGGCTTGCCGTCTACCAGAAGGCCAAGGAGGACCCCCGCTTCGCCGAGGGCTACGAGGCCCTTTTGGCCCAGTCGGGCATGTACCCCGCCCAGGAGCTGGCCCGCCGCCACGGCTTTGACCTGGAAAGCCCCGCCTTCTGGCGCCAGGGGATTAGGATCTTGGAGGAGAAGGTGGCGGAGCTGGAAAGGAGGCTCGCCTGACGCCCTTCTGACCCAAGGGGCTTAGGCTTTGGGGGATGCGGGTCCTCGTCCTTTGCACCCACAACTCCGCCCGGAGCCAGATGGCGGAGGCTTGGCTTAAGCGCTTCGCCCGGGAGCTTGGGGTGGACCTCGAGGTCCACTCCGCCGGCACGGAAAAAGACCTTGGTGAAGGAGGAGGCCAAGCGGGTCATGGCCGAGGTGGGGCTGGACCTCTCGGAGCACACCTCCAAGACCCTCTTGGAGGTCCCCGACCCCTGGAACTTTGACCTGGTCCTCACCGTCTGCGACCAGGCCGAGGAGGCCTGCCCCGCCTACCCCGCCCGGACCCAAAAGCGCCACGTCTCCTTCCCCGACCCCACGGGGAAGCCCCTGGAGGCCTGGCAAGCGGTGCGGGACGCCCTGGGGAGGATGGCCCGCTTCCTGGTGGAAGCCCTCAAGGAGGGGCGGGTGCCGAGCGACGAGGAACTCCGGGAAAAGGCGGGGCTTTAGGGCTTGTCCCCCACGTGGATGGCCGCCACCCCGAAGGTAAGGAGCTCGTAGGCCACGGAAAACCCCGCCCCCTCCATCAGGGCCTTCAGGGCCTCGGGGGTGGGGAAGGCCTCCACGCTTTCGGGAAGGTACCGGTAGGCCCCGAAGTTCCCGGAAAGAAGCCCCCCTAGAAGGGGCAGGACCCGCTGGAAGTAGACCCGGTAGACGAGGCCAAAGGCCCCCCTGGGGGGCGGGGGGAACTCCAGGAGGACGAGCCTCCCCCCAGGGGCCAGGACCCGGTAAAGCTCCCTTAGGGCCTTCTCGTAGTCGGCGAAGTTGCGGAAGCCAAAGGCGATGGTCACGGCGTCAAAGGCCCCATCAGGGAAGGGGAGGGCGAGGGCGTCGGCCTCGAGGAAGGCCACCTCGAGGCCCCTAGAAGCCGCCTTCCTCCGGGCGATCTCCAGCATGGGAGGGGCGAAGTCCGCCCCCACCACCTCCGCCTCCGGGGCCCTTTCCTTGAGCAAAAGGGCCAGATCCCCCGTGCCCGTGGCCAGGTCCAGGATGCGCCTCGGGGCCTTCTCCAGGGCCAAGGCCACTGCCCGCCGCCGCCAGCGGAGGTCCGCCCCGAAAGAGAGGAGGCGGTTCAGGAGATCGTAGCGGGGGGCGATCTCCGAGAACATCCGCCGCACCCTCTTGGCCTTTTCTTCGGGTGCCACCACGGGGGGAGTCTAGCACGAAAGGCCCCCCTCTTGGGGTAAAATCCTCCGCGTGTTGACGGACCGCAAGCGCCTGGGGCTCCTCGTCCTCCTGGGAGGGGGGCTCACCCTCCTCCTCTGGTACTTTTCGCCCTGGGCCGTGCCCCACCGGATCTTCGGCGGGGAGGGGGTGCTCCTCAACCCCTTCGGCCACCACCTTCCCCAAGGAAGCCTTCCCCAAGGCTACCGGGACGGCTGGCTCTACCCCATCTTCTACCTCTCCCTGGCCTGGCTCGGCCTAAGCCTCCTCCTCCCCTGGACCAAGGCCGCCCCCAAGGGGCTCTACTGGGCGGGGGCCCTTGGGCTTGGCCTTTTCCTCCTCACCTACCTCCTCTTCCAAGGGAGCGTGGCCCAGGTGAACGCCGGGGCGGAAAGGCCCGTTCTAAGGCGGTTTAGCCTGGGGCTTGGGAGCTACGCCACCTTGGCCTATAGCCTCTACCTCCTCCTCCTGGCCCGGGTCTTCTCCCCGGGGGGGCTCGCCTTTTTGGTGCGCCGGCGGGGGGTGGTGGTGCCCCTCTTTTCCCTCCTTCTGGCCTCGGGCATCGGCGGGGTCATCGTAGCGGTCCTGAAGGAAAGCCCCGGGGAGGCCCAGGGCCTCAGGGAAAGCCTGATGCTGAAGCTAGACCTCATCACCTACACCTACCAGCTCCTCTATAGCCCCCTGGTAAACCCCTCCGGGTTCCTGCAAAGCCTCCTCCTGGCCACCCCCCTCGTCTTCACCGGCCTGGCGGTGGCCTTGGGGTTTAGGGGCGGCCTCTTCAACATCGGGGCCTCGGGGCAGCTCATCCTGGGGGCCATCGCCGCCATGCTGGTGGGGGTGTACCTGCCCGGGCCCAGGTGGCTGGTGCTTCCCTTGGCCATCCTGGCCGCCGCCCTAGCGGGGGGGCTTTGGGGGGCGCTGCCCGGCTGGCTCAAGGCCCGCTTCGGGGCCCACGAGGTGATCAACACCATCATGCTGAACTACATCGCCGCAAGCCTTTTCCTCTTCCTCATCTCCGCCAACGAGTACAAGTTCTTCGGCCGCACCCTCTACCTCCCCTTCAAGTACCCGGGGTACGAGGCCCGGAGCTACGAGATCCGGCCTGAGGCCCGCATCCCCCACTGGACCGACCTGGTGGCCCCCGGGGGGGAGCTCTCCTTCGCCCTGCCCTTGGCCCTCCTCCTGGGACTTTTGGGCTACTTTCTGGTGCGGAAGAGCCTGGGGCACCGGGTGTTGGGGGCCCTTCTTCTGGGGGCGGGGGGCTACCTGGTGGGAGGGCTTCTCCCCGGGCCAGAGGTGGCCTTCGGCCCCGACCTCACCTCCGTGCGCCTGAACGGGGCCTTTCTTCTGGCCTTGGGGGCGCTTTTCTTCTTCCACTTCTACGTCTTCCGCACCGTGGGGGGGTATGAGCTGCGGGCTTTGGGCCTCGCCCCCAAGGCGGCGGAGTACGGGGGCGTGCGGGCAGGGCAGAAGATGGTCTGGGTCATGTTTTTGGCGGGGGCCTTGGCGGGGCTTGCCGCCACCCACTACGTTTTGGGCGGGGGGATTGACGAGTACCGCCTGAAGCAGTCCCTCCCCTACTCCGTGGGGTTTGACGGCATCGCCGTGGCCCTCATGGGCCAGAACACCCCCTTGGGCGTGGGGCTTGCCGCCTGGCTTTTCGGCATCCTCCTCACGGGAGGGCTCCAGGTGAACCTGCAGCTGGGCATCAGCCGGGAGCTGGTCTCGGTCCTTCAGGCCCTGATCGTCCTCTTCGTCGCCGCAGGAGGCTTTTTGCCCCGCTACTTCACCGACCCCCTGAGGGCGGCGGAAGTGGAACTCAAGGCGGAAAAGGAGGTGAAGGAATGAGCCTGGACGCCGCCTTCCTCACCGCGCTTCTTCTCTCCACCCTGCGCCAGACCACGCCCCTCCTCCTCACCGCCCTCGGGGGGATGTTCTCGGAGAGGAGCGGGGTGGTGAACATCGCCCTCGAGGGCATCCTCCTCTTCGGCGCCCTCACGGCGGCGGTGGTGGTGGAGCGCCTCGAGGCCGCCCTGGGCCCCGGGCCCCACCCCTGGCTTCCCTGGGTGGGGGTGCTGGCCGCCATGGGGGTAGGGGGCCTGGTGGCCTTCGTCCACGCCCTGGTCTCCATCAAGTACCGGGCCGACCAGATCATCAGCGGCACCGCCCTCAACCTCCTGGCCCTGGGCGCCCCGAGCCTCGTCCTCACCTACTTCTACGGCAACGCCACGAGCTCCAAGGAGGTGGCGAACCGCCTCCCCCTCTGGGGCCCGGAGGGCTTCCAGCTTTCCCCTTTGGTCTACCTGGCCTTCCTCCTCGTGCCCCTCACCTGGTGGGTTCTCTTCAAGACCCCCTTCGGCCTCCGCCTGCGGGCGGTGGGGGAGCACCCCGAGGCCGCCGACACCCTGGGGGTGAACGTCTACCGGATGCGGTATACCGGGGTGGTCCTCTCCGGGATTCTTGCGGGGCTTGCCGGGGCATACCTCGCCATCGGCTTCCTCAACCAGTTCGTGCGGGGAATGTCGGCGGGGATGGGCTTTATCGCCCTGGCGGCCATGATCTTCGGCAAGTGGCACCCGGTGGGGATCCTCTTCTCCACCCTCCTTTTCGGCTTCGCCTCGGCCCTGGCCATCCAGCTCCAGGGCACGGAGATCCTCCCCGCCGTCTTGGTGCAGGCCTTCCCCTACGTGGTCACCGTCTTGGTCCTGGCGGGGTTTATCGGCCGAAGCCGTCCCCCGGCGGCGGTGGGCAAGCCCTACGAGAAGTAGGTGCGAAGCCGCCCCAGGCGGTAGAGGAGCCTCAGGCGGCTCCCGTCCCGGAAGACGAGCTCCACCCCGCCCTTCAGAAGGGCGAAGCCCTCGAGGCTTTCCGCCCCCACCCCTTGGGCGAAGCGGGCGTGGGCGTCCGCCCTGAGGTAGAGGAAGCCCTCCTCAAAGAAGATCTGGGCCTCCGTCCCCTGGCGGTTAAAGACCAAGCGGCGCACCCTCTTTCCCCAGGCCTCCGCCTCCCTCACGGCGAAGACGCCTCCTCGGCAGGGCGCCCATAAAGGCCCTTGCCGTAGTAGAGGAGGGAAAGGCCGGGCTTAGGCCTTCCCTTCTCGTCCAAAAGGGCCTCCTCCTCCCAGACCGCCACCACCTTGCCCACGAAGAGGTCGTGGTCGCCGAAGGTGCGGACCTCTAAAAGCTCCAGCTCGTAGGCGGCGTAGGCCCCTTCCAGAATGGGCACCCCGGTGTGGCCCAGGAAGTGGGGGGCTTTCCCCTTGTCCACCTCCCGCCCCGAGCGGCTTCCCAGCCAGTGGACCAGGTCCCTCTGCCCGAAGGGGTGGAAGCTCGCCGAGAAGCGGCGGGCCTTTAGGAGGAGCCCGTGGGTGAAGCGCTTGGGGCTGATGGAGACCCCGAAGAGGGGCGGGTCGGCGGAAAGGCCCGTGTTCCAGACGGCGGGGCAGAAGTTCACCCGCTCCCCAAGCCGCACCCCCACCACGGCGGGGACCCCGGGGTAGTAGTGGTAGAAGGCGGGCAGGGGACCTTGCGCCCGGTAGGACCTCATGCCAGATCCTCCTTGTCCACTTCCACGGTCTTGCCTTCCTCCAGGAGGAGCTCCACCGTGCCCTTCAGGGGGTTCACCTTCTGCACCTTGCCGCAGAGGCCGGCCTTAGTGCACACCCGGGCGTTCTTTTTAGGGAGTTCCTTAAGAAGCTCCTGGTAAACGGGGTGCTCGTAGGTGAGGCAGCAGAGGAGCCTCCCGCAAGGGCCCGAGATCTTCTCCGGGTTTAGGGGAAGCTGCTGGTCCCGGGCCAGCTTGATGGACACCTGGGCGAAACCCTGGAGCCAGGTGGAGCAACAGGACTCCATGCCGCAAGCCCCCAAGGCCCCCAGGTACCGGGCCTCCTCCCGGGGGCCTTCCGCCACGAACTCCACCCGGACCCCGTAGCGCTGGGAGAGCTCCCGGCTGAAGCGCCGGAGGTTCACCCGCTCCGCCGCGGCGTAATGGACGGAAAGGTGCCGCCCGTCCAGGGTGAGGTCGCAGCCTAAGATCTTGGCGGAGATGCCCTCCTCCTTGAGCCGGGCCCTCAGGTAAAAGCCCACCTCCTCGGCCCGGGCCCTGAGGCGGGCCGCCTTGTCCAGATCCTCCTTGGTGGCGAGGCGCACCACCTCCCCTTCCTCCTTGGCCTTCCTCGGGGGGGTGCGCACCCGGCCCACCTCTAGCCCCCTCCCCGTGCGCACCACCACGTAGGCCTCTAGAGGGGGCGGCTCCCCTTGGAAGCGAAAGTAGCGGAGGAGCGGGGTGCGGAAGCGTACGCCCACGGTCATGGTTCTAAGTCTACGCTCAACCGGGCCAGGACCACCTCGGGGTTCACGTAGCGCTCCAGGGCCTCCCGGGCCGCCTCCAAGGCGAGAAGGCCCCGGGGGTTTTCCCGAAGGAGGGCGTAAAGGGCGAAAAAACCTTCCTCCTCCGCCAGAAGCTCCCTAAGGAGGGAAAGCCGGGCCAAGGAGCCCGCCCGAAGCGCCTCTTTGGCCCGTTCCATGCGGGCCTGGAAGCCTTCCGGGTCCTGAAGGGCGCGCCTAAGGCGCCCCGGGGCCCCGGCGGCGTAGGCCAGAAGCTCGGGGTCTTGGGTGAGGGCGGAAAGCTTCTCCTGGAGCACAGGGGCGAAGGGAACCTCCAGGAGGCGGCTCGCCAGGGTGGGAAGGAGGGTGTCCCGGCTTGGGGCGATGAGGACCAGGCGGGCGTAGGCCGGGGGCTCCTCCAGGAGCTTGAGGAGGGCGTTGGCCGCCGCCTCGGTGAGGAGGTGGGCGGCGTCCAGGATGGCCACCTTCACCCGCTCCCGGGGGTGGGTGGCGAACCAGTCCCAAAGGGGTTCCACCTCCTCGAGGCGCACCTCCTTCTCCCCCCGAAGCCCCCGCTCCTTGGGGGCGATCTCCAGAAGGTCGGGGTGCTCGGGAAGGTAAGGGGGCGGGAAGCCCCGGTTAAGCCCCACGGCGTACCAGCGGGCCACAAGCCGCCTCCCCACCCCTTCGGGGCCGGTGAAGAGGAGGGCGTGGGCCCTAAGGCGGGGCAAAAGGGCCAGGACCTCCTCGTGGCCCACTATTGGCCAAGGAGAAGCCGCTGGTAGAGCCATGGGGGAAACCCCTCCTCCTCCAAGCGGGCGGCCACCCGCTCCACCGGGTAGGCCACCCGGTAGAAGCGCACCTCGTCCCCCTCCCAGAGAGCGAAGGCCGCCCCCGGCACCCCGTCCCGGGGCTGGCCCACAGAGCCCGGGTTCAGAAGGGCCCGCACCGAAGGGGGAAGGAGAAGCTCCCCCCCCTCGGGAAAGGCCTGGTAGCGCACCCAAGGGCGGGGCCCTCTAAGCTCCAAAAAGGCCCCCGCCAGGTGGGTGTGGCCGTGAAAGGCGAGGCGGTTTTCGGCGCAGCGGAAGGCCTCCCGGGCCACGGCGAGGTCGTCCACGTACTCCAGGGGGTCACAGGGGCTCCCGTGCACCAGAAGGGCCCCCTCCACCTCCTTCTGCCAGGGCCAGGAGGCCAGGAAGGAAAGGGCCCGGGGGGAAAGCCTTTCCCGCTGCCAGGCCAGGATCTCCATCACCGCCCCCTCTTGGGGCAGGCGGTCTAAGGCGAGGAGCCAGGCGTCGTGGTTGCCCAAGACGCACTCCGCCCCCACCTCCTCTAGCCAGGCCAAGACCCGGTCCCCGTCGGGGTAGTAGCCCACCGCATCCCCCAGGAAGAGCACCCGGTCAAAAGGGGGGGCCTCCTCCAGCACCGCCTCGAGGGCGGGCCAGTTCCCGTGGATGTCCGAGAGGACCAGGTAGCGCACGGGGCATAGGATACCATGGGGCCATGGCTCCCCTTCTGGAGGTCCTTTCCCAAGACCTAGAGGTCCTCTCGGAACACCTGCGGGCAGGCCTGGACGCCTTCGGTACCCTCTACGCCTACCTGGAAGGAGGCCGGGGAGGGCGGACCACCCTCCTCCACGCCCCTTACGCCGAGGCGATCCCCGTCCTTCAGGCCCTAAACGGCCTCGCCTTCCGGGGCCGGGTGATCCTGGCTCTGGACCCCTCCCCCCTCTCCCCCACCCGGGAGGGGACCCCCCTCTCGGGCCCCACCCTGGCCCCCCTGGCCCACCTCCTGGACCACCTGCGCCCGGACCGTCTCCTTCTGGCCTTCCCCGGGGAGGGCCTGGGCCTCGCCTTCCCGGGGGGGAAGGAGACGGAAAGGGGGTGGCGGGCCCTCGAGGACGAGGCCCCGCCCCTCACCCTCCACGTCCAAGCCCCCACGGGCCTCGTCTACCGGGAGGTTCGGGCCTACGAGCCTTGGGAAAGCCCTCCTCTACCCTTGGACCTCCCCTTAGCCCCAGGGCCTTACCTGGGGGCGGCGGGGCGCAGGCGGGGGATTCCCACCTACGGGGTGGGGCTGGTAAACTTGAGGGCGAGCCTGGAGGCGCTTTTAGGCCTCCCTTAAAAGGAGGATAGCCATGGTGTACATAGTCCTCTTCGCCCTCGGCGCCGCGCTGGTGACCCTCTTCTTCTACCTGATCCTCAACCCCCGGGTCCTCACCACGGAAGGCGAGACCTTTGACCTGCGCTTTGTCCTCTTTATGCTCCTCCTGATCCTGCTTTCCGCCGGGACCGTGGCCCTTATGCTCCTGATCGGCAAGGCCCATCACCTGCTCTGAAGGGCCCGGAGGAAGGCTTCCGGGGGAAGCTCCCCCCGGAGGTATTTAAGATCTTGCTCCAGAAAGTCCCGGGTGGCGGCCAGCACCGGGCGGAAGGCCTCGGGGAAGGTCTTTTCCAGATGGGCTAGGCAGAGGAGGAGCCCTTCCACCATGGCCCTTTCCTGCTCCCGGCGCCGCCTCCCTCCCCGGAGGGCGCTATAGGCCAGGTGCTCAAGCCGCCGCGCCACGCAGGTCTTGGGCTCTCCCCCCACCCCGAAGCAGGCAAGCCCCTCCGCCCCGGGGCAGCGCGCGTAGGCCTCGGGGTAAAGGGGGGCAAGCTCCGGGTGGCCGAGGAGGGCGGGCCCCAAGGGGCCGGCGTGGGCCGCCGCCAGCCGCAGGTAATGGGCGTGGCGCAGGCGGCGGACCTCCACTTCCATGCCCTAAGGATAGGCCCGCCCCTTGGGGACAAATGACCCCGCTACCCAAGGCGGAAAGGGCTCCTAAGCCCCGCAAAGGCGATGGCCCGGGCCTCCTCGGGGGCCCAGGAGAGGGCCAAAACCCCCCGGTAGGCCCTCAAGGCCCGCTCCCTCTCCCCCGCCAGGTCCAGAAGCTGGCCGAAGCGGGCGAGGACGTAGCCCGGGAGGTAGCCCGGGTGCTGGAAGTCCATCCGGACCACCTCTTCCATGAGGCCCAAGGCCTCCCGCCACGCCCCCGCCGCCAGGTAGATCTGGGCCGCTAGGTAGAGGGCCTCGGGGCTTCCGATGGCGAAGAGCCCCTCCAAAAGGGCGGTCCAGTCGTCCTCCTCTTTAAGCTGCCAGGCCCGGTCCAGAAGGGCCCGCTCCCGTTCCTCCTCCGTGGGGGTGTGGGCCTTGGGCAGGGCCTCGGGGAAGGCCTCGGCCAGAAAAAGGTAGTCCAGAAGCTCCGCCACCACCGCCCCTTCCCGCCCCTTCAGGGCCTCCACCACCCGCTCCATGCGCCGCTTTCTAAAGCCCGTGGCCGGCCCCTCCCCGAAGGCCTGGGCGAAGCCCTGGTAGACCTCCCGGATGCCCGCCAGGAACTCCTCCCCCCCCAGGGCCTCCGGGGTGAGGGGGGTCTTGAGGAGGGCCAGAAGGGCCTCGTCAAAGGCCCGCATCCTGTCCAGGTAGGGGGCCCCCCGGGGGTGCTGGGCCAAAGCCTCCCGGAAGGCCTCGGCCTCCGCCTTGAGGTGGCCCTCCCCGTCTAAGGCCACCACGGGGATGCCCCGCCTTTCCGCCCAGGGCAGGAGGTGGAAAAGAAGGGGGTCCTCCTCCCGCCACCCACCCCCTTCCAGGGCCTCGGGGGAGAGGGAGGCCAGGTAAACGGCGGGAGGGCGGGCCTCTTCCAGAATGGCCAAAACCGTGGCGGCGTTGTAGCGTGGGTGCAGGATGTGGAAGGCCCCCAGGGAAGGCAGGACAAGCATCCTCTCCATCTTAGACCTAAGGGAGCGGAACTACCGCCTGGCGGTGGTGAACGGCTGGCTGGTGTGGCTAGGGGATGCCTTTTTTAACCCTTACATCGTCCTGGCTGGCTTCGCCGCCGCTTTGGGGGTCCCGGGAAGCCTCGTCGGCCTCCTACCCGCCCTCCTCTATGCGGGCACCCTCCTCCCCCAGGCCTTCCTGGTGGGCTACGTAAGCCGCCTCCCCCGGAAGATCCTCCTCTACCGGCGGATGGCCGCCCTGCGGCTTCTAGGCCTTTCCCTGGTCACCCTAAGCGCCCTCTTCCTAGGGCCCTGGCCGGGGGCCCTCCTTGGAGGGTTTTTCCTGGGCCTCTCCCTCAACGCCCTCTTCAACGGCATCTCCAACCTCCCCTTCTGGGAGGTCCTGGCCAAGGCCATCCCCAGGGAAAAGAGGTCGGGGCTTTTCTCCGCAAGAAACCTGATCGGAGGGTTTTTGGCCTTTCTGGCGGGGCTTTTGACGCGGGAGATTCTGGCCCTGGACCTCCCCTTCCCCTTACCCTACGCCCTGGTCTTCGCCCTGGGGACCCTGGCCTTCGGGATAGGCTGGTACCTCTTCGGCCTGATAGACGAGCCCGAAGATCCCCCAAGCTCCCAGAGGCCCGACCTCCTCGCCCCCCTCAAGGACCCGGGGTTCCGCAGGTACCTGGGGGTCCGCGCCTTCCTGGCCCTCGGGGGGATGGCCGAGCCCTTCTTCGCCGCCTACGCGGTCCAGAAACTGGGCCAGAAGGAGGAGCTAGGCCTCTACCTGGCCTTTTACGCCCTTTCCTTCACCCTTTGCAACCTCCTCTGGGCCCAGCTCGCCCAAAAGAGCTCCAAAAGGGTCCTCCTCCCGGGGATGGCCCTGGCCCTTCTGGCCCTCCTCCTCGCCCCCCTGCTCCCCCCCGGGACCTTCGGGGTGGTCTTCTTCCTGCAAGGGGCTTACCTCTCCGCCTTTGGGCTGGCCACCTCCACCTACCTCCTCAACCTGGCCCCCGAAGAGAAGCGGAGCGCTTACATCGGCCTGGGCAACACCCTGGCCGGGGTCATGGGCTTCGCCCCGGTGCTGGGAGGGGTGGTCCTGGACCGCCTGGGGTTTTCCGCCCTCTTCCTCCTGGCCGCCCTGGCCTACGCCCTGGGCCTTCTTCTGGGAAGGCGGCTTCCCCAGGAAGGCTAGCCTGTATAGTAGGGCACATGACGGTTTACCTGCCGGACGGGAAGGCCCTCGAGGTCCCCGAGGGGGCCACCGCCCGGGACGTGGCCCAAAGGATCGGGCCGGGCCTGGCCAAGGCGGCGGTGGGAGCCCTGGTGGACGGGGAGCTTTACGATCTCTTCAAACCCCTTCCCCCGGGGGCCCGGGTGCGGATCCTCACCGAGAAGGACCCCGAGTTCCAGACCCTTTTCCGCCACACCTTAGCCCACGTCCTGGCCCAGGCGGTGCGGGAATACTTCCGGGAAAAGGGGTACGACCCGGATAGCGTCAAGCTAGGCGTGGGACCGGTCATAGAGAAGGGCTTCTACTACGATATAGACGCCCCCGAGCCCCTCTCCGACGAGGACCTCCCCGCCATAGAGGAAAAGATGCGGGAGATCCTGAGGCGGGACCTCCCCCTAAGGCGCTTCGTCCTCCCCCGGGAGGAGGCCCTGGCCCGCTACCGGGGAAAGGACCCCTACAAGACGGAGCTCATCCTGGAGATCCCCGAGGGGGAAGAGATCAGCTTCTACCAGCAGGGGGACGAGAGCTTCGGCTTCACCGACCTCTGCCGCGGGCCCCACGTCCCCTCCACGGGCAGGATCCCCCCCCACTTCAAGCTCACCCACGTGGCGGGGGCCTACTGGCGGGGGGACGAGCGACGCCCCATGCTCCAAAGGGTCTACGGGGTGGCCTTCCGCACCGCCGAGGAGCTTAAGGAGTACCTCTGGCAGCTGGAGGAGGCCAAGAAGCGGGACCACCGGCGGCTTGGGCGGGAGCTGGAGCTTTTCCTCATTGACCCCATGGTGGGGAAGGGCCTGGTGCTTTGGCTCCCCAAGGGGAACGTGGTCCGGGAGGAGCTCATGGCCTTCATGCGGGAGGAGCAGGTGAGGCGGGGCTACCAGCTGGTGACCACGCCCCACATCGGGAGCCTCGAGCTCTACAAGACCTCGGGCCACTACCCCTACTACGCGGAAAGCCAGTTTCCTCCCATCAGCTTCAAGGAACGGGGCGAGGAGGAGGCGTACCTCCTCAAGCCCATGAACTGCCCCCACCACATCAGGATCTACGCCTACAGGAAGCGCTCCTACAGGGAGCTTCCCCTGAGGCTTGCCGAGTTCGGCACCGTCTACCGCTACGAGAAGGCGGGGGAGCTTCTTGGCCTCACGAGGGTTAGGGGCTTCACCCAGGACGACGCCCACATCTTCTGCACCCCCGAGCAGGTGAAGGGGGAGTTTTTGGGGGTCTTGGACCTGGTCCTTAAGGTCTTCGCCACCCTGGGGCTTAAGGACTACCGGGCCCGGATCGGGGTGCGGGACCCCAAGAGCGAAAAGTACGTGGGGGACGAGGCCAAGTGGGCCCTGGCGGAGCGGCAGATTGAGGAGGCGGCGGCCGAGGCCGGCCTCCGGTACACGGTGGAAGAGGGGGATGCCGCCTTCTACGGCCCCAAGCTGGACTTCGTGGTGAAGGACGCCCTGGGCCGGGAGTGGCAGCTTGGCACCATCCAGGTGGACTACAACCTCCCGGAGCGCTTCGGCCTCACCTACGTGGGCCCGGACGGGGAGGAGCACCGCCCCGTGATGCTCCACCGGGCCCCCTTTGGCTCTTTGGAGCGCTTCATCGGCATCCTCATTGAGCACTTCGCCGGAGATTTCCCCTTGTGGCTTGCCCCGGTGCAAGCCGTGGTGGTCCCCGTCTCGGAGAAGCAGGCGGACTACGCCCAGGAGGTGGCCCATCGGCTTAAGGAAGCGGGCCTTAGGGCCGAGGCGGACCTCAGGAACGAGAGGATGCAGGCCAAGGTGCGCGACGCCGAGGTGCAGAAGATCCCCTACGTCCTGGTGATAGGAGAGAAGGAGAAGGCGGAGGGCACGGTGAGCGTGCGCAGGCGCCACCGGGGGAACCTGGGGGGGATGCCCCTTCCGGCTTTCCTGGAAGGGGCCCTCAAGGAGTACCGGGAAAGGCTTTTAGAATCCCCTTTCTGATGCGGGCGCGTTCTACCATCTTCACCCTCTTTCTGGAGTACATCTACCCGGAGCGGGAAGCCCGGGTCAAGGACCTCATCGCCATGATGGAAGTCCTGGGCTTCTCCGAGGCGGCGGTGCGGGCGGCGCTTTCCCGGAGCGCCAAGCGGGGCTGGGTGCAGCCCAAGCGGGAGGGGCGCACCGCCCTCTATACCCTCTCGGAAAGGGTCTACTGGCAGGTGCGCCAGGTGCGCCGCCGCCTCTACGGCCCCAGGGCCCCTTGGGACGGGAGCCTCCTTTTGGTCCTGCCCGAGGGCCCCAAGGAGCGGGGAAGGCGGGAGCGCTTCCGGCGGGAGATGGCCCTTTTGGGCTACGGGAGCCTGCAACCTGGGCTCTACCTGGGGGCGGGGGTGGACCTTAGGGCCACCCGGGAACTCCTCGGCTTCTACCGCCTAAGGGCCCGGAGCTTCCAGGCCAGGCCCCTGGAGGCGCCGGAGGAGATCCTCGCCATCTTCCCCCTGAAGGAGGCGGAGGCCCACTACCGGGGGCTTTTCCCCGTGGCCATCCCCGAGGATCCCTTGGAGGCCTTCCGCACCCTCACCCGCCTGGTCCACGAGATGCGCAAGGCCCTCTTCCTGGACCCCCTCCTGCCGCAGGGGCTTTGCCCGCCGGGCTTCCTGGGGGTGGAGGCCCACCAAAGCTTCCTCCAGGCCCGCGAGGACCTTTACCAAAGGGCCCTCCCCTTCCTTAAGGATCTGGGGCTTCCCCTTTCAGCCCTCTCACCCAAAGCCGGGTAAGCTTGGGGCATGCGGCGCTTCCTCTTGGCCCTGGGCCTCCTGGGGGCTGCCCAGGCCCAGGTGGTGATTCCCTTCTGGCACACCGCGGGCCCCCCCGGGGGCGCTATCCTGGAAGAGGCCATCCGAAGCTTCCACCAAAGCCAAAAGGCCTACCGCCTCGAGGCCCGCTACGTGGGGGACTACCGGGAGGCCGGGGTGAAGCTTCTTGCCGCCTTGCGCTCGGGAAACGCCCCGGTCCTCTTCCACGGGGAGCTTTCCTTCCTGCCCCGCCTGGGCCAGGAAAGGGTGGCCGTGCCCCTGGACCCCTACCTCCAGGACCTCCCCCAGGACCTCTACCCGGGGATGATGCGGGCGGTCCAGGTCCAGGGGAGGACGCTAGGCCTTCCCCTGGGGCTTTCCGTGCCCGCCCTTTACTACAACAAGGACGCCTTCCGGGCCAAGGGGCTCACCCCGCCCAGGACCTGGGCCGAGCTTGAGGCGGCGGCGGCCAAGCTCACGAGCCGCACCGCCAAGGGGTTCGTGGTCACCACGGACATCTGGGCCTTCACCACCCTGGTCATGAGCCGGGGCGGGAGCCTGGTGAAGGACGGCCGGCCCAACTTCACCTCCAAGGAGGCCCTCGAGGCCCTGGAGATGCTCCACCGCATGGTGCAACGGGGCCACGCCCAGGCCCGCAACCTGGCGGAGGCCCCCTACGCCGTGGCCGACTTCCTGAGGACCAAGGCCTTCATGGGCCTAGGCCCCACCACCGCCCTCCCCGTGGTCCAGGCCCAGACCGCCCTTCCCTTCGCCGTGGGGCTCGCCCCCGTGCCCCGGGAGAAGGAGGGCGCCGTCCCCCTCTCGGGGGCGGCCCTGGTGGTCCTAAGGGGCGCCACCCCCGAGCAGGCCCAGGGGGCCGTGGCCTTCTGGCGCCACTTCCTAGACCCCAAGCGCCAGGCGGCCTGGGTGCGCACCACCTGGTACCTGCCCCTGAGGCGGGCCGCCGAGGCGGAGCTAAAGGACTTCCTCCAGGACCCCGAGCGGCGGGCGGTCTTCGCCCAGGCGGAGTGGGGCCGCCCCTGGAGCCAAGACCCCGAGGTGGTGGTCTGGTACAGCTACCTGGAGGAAGCCTTGGAGCGGAGCCTCAAGCAAGGGGTCAGGCCCCAGGTGGCCCTGGAGGAAGCCCAGAAGAAGGCCCTGGCGGCGGAGGGGAGGTAAGGGTGCGGGGGCTTGCCCTGGGTCTTTTCCTGGGTTTGGCCTTAGCCCAAGTGGAGATCCCCCTCTGGCACACCCTGGGGGAAGGAGGGTTTTTGGAGGCCGAGGCGGCGGCCTTCAACCGGTCGCAAGACCGCTTCCGCATCCTCCCCCGCTTCGTAGGGGACTACCGGGAGCTGGGCGCCCTGCTCACCGCCGCCCTGCGCAACGGCACCGCCCCCCCGGCGGCGCAGGTGGAGCTGGGCTTCCTCCCCGTCCTGGTGCGGGAGGGCCTGGCCGCCCCCCTCCCCCCGCCCCAGGCCCCCGATCTGGACCCCGACCTCCTCCGGCTGGGAGAGGTGGGAGGGCGGCTTTACGGCTACCCCTTGGGGGTCTCGGTGGCGGTCCTCTTCTACAACCAGGAGGCCCTTAAGGCCCGCCGCCTCTCGCCTCCCCGGGACCTCTTGGGGCTTAGGGAGACGGCGCGGAGGCTTTCCACCCGCTCGGCCAAGGGCCTTCTCTTCTCCGCCGACGTCTACAGTTTCGCCACCTTGGTCCTGGCCCAGGGGGGAAGGCTCGCCCAAGGAGGAAGGCCCGCCCTGGACGGGGAAGGGGCGGTGCGGGCCTTGGCGTACCTCGAGGCCTTGGAAAGGGAAGGGGCCCTGCAGGTGCGCTCGGCCACGGAGCTTTTCGCCGCAGGAGCCGACTTTTTAAGGACCAAGGCCTTTTTGGCCATGGGGCCCTCCACCCTTCTTCCCGCCGTCCAAAGCCGCACGAGGCTTCCCTTCACCGTGGGCCTCGCCCCCTTGCCCCTGGAGGCCCAAGGCCGGGTGGCCGCCTCGGGGTCGGTGCTGGTGGCCCTCCGCCACGCAGGCCCCGAGGTGCGGGAAGGCCTTAGGGCCTTTTACCGGCACCTGGCGGACAAGGAGCGGCAGCTCGCCCTGGCCCGGGGGGCCTACTACCTCCCCTTAAGCCTCGAGGCCCAGGAGGCCTGGCGGAAGGAGGAGGTGGGGAGGCTCCTCCTAAGCCAAAAGACCCGCCTCACCCCGTGGCACCAGGATAGCCCCCTCCTCCTCTGGGCACCCCCCTTGGAGGAGGCCCTGGAAAAGGCCCTGAAAGGGAACACGCCCCCGCAGAAGGCCCTGGAGGAGGCCCAGGCCCGGGCCCTTAAAATCCCCTGACGGGGGCGTGGTAGCATCGGGGCATGCGCCAGGGGGTTTTGCTCCTCTTCCTCCTCCTCCCCGCCTTGGGCCAGGTCCAGATCCCCTTCTGGCACGCCATGGACGGCCCGGCGGGAAGGCTTCTTGCGGCCTTCGCCCAGGAGTTCAACGCCCGCCAGGACCGCTACCGGGTCCTGCCCCAGTACCAGGGCACCTACCCCGAGGCCGAGGCCAAGCTGGTGGCCGCCTTAAGGACCGGAAGCGGGCCCGTCCTCTTCCAGGCGGAGCTCTCCTTCTTCCCCCGCCTGGTGGCGGAGGGGCAGGCCTTGGCTCTTGACCCCTACCTGGATCTGGAAATGGCCTTCGTGGAAGATCTCTTTGCGCCCGCCTGGAACTACGGGATGGTGGAGGGCAGGCGCTACGACCTACCCTTCAACACCTCCACCCCGGTCCTCTTTTACAACCTGGACGCCTTCCGGGCCAAGGGCCTCAAGCCCCCCAAGGACTGGAAGGAGTTTGAACGGGTAGCCCAGGCCCTCACCTCCCGCCAGACCAAGGGCTTCATCTTCGTCACCGACCCCCAAGCCTGGCTCTTTGAGGCCATGGTGACGAGCCGGGGGGGAAGCCTAGTGAAGGATGGCAGGCCCAACTTCACCTCCAAGGAGGCCCTCCAGGCCCTGGAGATGCTCCACCGCATGGTGCAACGGGGCCACGCCCAGGCCCGCAACCTGGCGGAGGCCACCTTCGCCCAGCTGGACTTCGTGCGCACCAAGGGGATGATGGTCATGGCCTCCATCGCCAACTGGCCCGCCGCCGAGAACTTCTCCTTCGCCTTCGCCCTGGGGGTGGCCCCCGTGCCCCGGGAGGAGGGGGGCAAGGTGCCCATGGGCGGGGCCCAGCTGGTAGTCCTAAGGAGCGCCTCGGAAGCCCAGGTCCAGGGGGCTTTGGCCTTCTGGCGCTACCTCATGGAGCCCAAGAACGTGGCCCGTTTCGTGGAGGCCAGCTACTACGTGCCCGTGCGCAAGTCGGCCCTGCCCCTTCTAGAGGGTTTCTACCGGGAAAACCCCTTCCGCAAAGTGGCCTTTGAGCAGATCGCCCACGCCCAAGAAAGGCCCCGGCTCCCCCAGTTCTCCGCCTGGGCCCGCCTCCTGGCCGAGGCCCTGGAACAAAGCCTCAAGGGCGGGGTTCCCCCGCGAAAGGCCCTGGAGGAGGCCCAGCGAAAGGCGGAGGCCATCCGCTAGAATGGGGCGGATGCGCCTCGGGTTTACCCCCTTTAACGCCCTCCTAAGCTACGAGGAGGCCTTTCCCCTGGCGGCGGAGCTCGGCCTGGACCTCGAGGTGGCCTACGACCTTCACGAGGTCCTGCCCCTCCCCGACCCCCGCTCCTTGAGGGCCACGGGAGAGGCCCTGGGCGTGGGCTTCACCCTGCACCTTCCCTTTGTAGAGGTCAACCCCGCAAGCCTCATCCCCAGCGTGCGCCAGCTCTCGGAGGACCGCCTCAAGCGGGCCCTGGAGTTCGGCGAGGCCTTGGGGGCCAAGGTGGGGGTCCTGCACACGGGCCAGGTCCCCTTCCGCCACCCCCTGGCCCTGAACCTGGCCCACGAGGCCCTGGAACAAACCCTCTCCGCCCTCCTTCCCCTCCCCTTCCCCGTGGCCTTGGAAAACCTCGCCCTCTCCGAGGAAGACCTCATCCAAGGGCCGGAAGACCTCCAAAAGCTCCTTGAGCGCTTCCCCCAGTACGGCTTCTGCCTGGACGTGGGCCACGCCCTGGTGGAGCTGGGCCCCAAGGGGCCCTTCCGCTACCTGGAGGCCCTCGCCCCCCGCCTTCTCCACCTCCACCTCCACGACAACCACGGGCAAAAGGACGATCACCTGCCCGTCGGGTCCGGGCGCATACCCTGGGAAAGCCTAAAGCCCTTCCTCGAGGGCTTCCAGGGCACGGCCGCCCTCGAGGTCACAGGGGGCAAGGCCGGGGTGATCCGAAGCGCAGAGCGCCTGCGGAGGTTTTGGGGCTAAGGCGGGACATCTGTCCTTGCCGCCAAGCCTTTATAGTGGGTGAAGTGGGGCTTTGCGCCCCTATTCACAAAGGGAGGGGAGATGATCGTAGACCGCATTGAAGTCTACCTGGACCAAGGGACCGAGCCCGTGGCCGTCCTGAAGGAGCCCCCTTACCGGCTCAAACTGGACACCCGGAACCTCCCCGACGGGGAGCACACCCTTAGGGTGGTGACCCACTTCCGCGGGGGAGGCCAGGAGATCCGGGTCATCCCCTTCACCGTCAACAACTACCCCGATGTCCTGGTCCTCGGCGTGGACGAAGGGGGGGAGGTGGCGGGGGAGGTGGAGCTCCGCATGCACGTGGGCGAGCCGGAGCTCCCCGTGGAAACCCCTCGCTTCAACCCCCTCTGGTACGCGGTGGCCGCCGTGGTGGTGCTGGGTGGCATCTGGAGCTACTTCGCCCTCTCTCCGGCCACAGAGCGCATCGTGGAGGAGGTGGCCCCGCCCGCCCAGGAAGCCCAGGCCCACGGGGGCGGGCAAGAGGCGGTCCCCGCGGGGGTGGACCCCGCCCTCATGGAAAAGGGCAAGGCCCTCTACGAGGCCCACTGCGCCGCCTGCCACCAGGCGAACGGCCAGGGCATGCCCCCCGCCTTCCCCGCCCTGGCGGGCAACCCCAACCTCCAGGACGCCCAGATGATCCTTAACATCGTCAAGAACGGCCGCGGGGCCATGCCCGCCGTGGGGGCCAACTTCAGCGAGGAGGAGCTTAAGGCGGTGGCCACCTACATCCGGAATAGCTTCGGCAACAACTTCGGCCCGGTGGAGTGAGCCATGTACCGGAACGACCCCATCCTGCCCACCTTCGCCCTGATCCTGGCGGCGGGGCTCTTCTACGCCGCCTACCTGGACGGTCAGCACATCGCCCGCCTCTTGGGCCACACCCCCCTGGAGCTTTCCGTGGGGCAGATCGGCCTCATGGCCTTCGGGGCCGTTCTCCTTCTTTACGGCCTCATCGGCCTCGTCTCCTATTGGTTGGAAGGCCCGGAGCTCAGGCCCGGGCGGCACTTCCCTACCCCCTCCACCGCCCCCGTGGCCGCGGGCGTGGTTTTGGTCCTCCTCCTCACCGCCCTTTCCGGCTTCTTCGTGCGGCTCCTGGTCTACTCCGCCCAGACCGGGCACAACCCCACCTGGCTTCAGGGCCTCATCTTCGGGTCCATAAGCCTGGTGGTGGCGGCCCTTTTCGGCATTTACAAGCGCTTCTTCGGCCGGGACGAGGTGATCACCGAGGAGGAGAAAAGCGAGTTCCCCTGGTGAGGTGAAGCATGGACGAACGCGAGATCCGCTTGCGCCAATCCCGTAGGCGGCTTTTCCTGAAGACAGTGATCGGCACGGGCATCGGCCTCTCCCTGGTCTCCGCCTTCTACGTGGGGGCAAGCCTCAGGCCCCGGAAGGAGGTGACCCCGGAGAAGGAGCCCTTGAAGCCCGGGGACATCCTGGTCTACGCCCAGGGGGGCGGGGAGCCCAAGCCCATCCGCCTCGAGGAGCTCAAGCCCAACGACCCCTTCGTCCTGGCCTACCCCATGGACCCCAAGACCAAGGTGGTGAAGAGCGGGGAGGCCAAGAACACCGTCCTCGTGGCCCGCTTTAATCCGGAAGAGCTCTCCCCGGAAACCGCCCAGCACGCCGTGGAGGGGGTGGTGGCCTACTCCGCCGTCTGCACCCACCTGGGGTGCATCGTGAGCCAGTGGGTGGCGGACAAGGAAGCGGCCCTCTGCCCCTGCCACGGCGGCGTGTACGACCTTAGGGACGGGGCCAAGATCATCGCCGGCCCCCCGCCCCGCCCCGTGCCCCAGCTTCCCTTAAGGGTGGAGGACGGGGTCTTGGTGGCCGCCGGGGAGTTCTTGGGGCCGGTGGGCGTCCAGGCGAGCGCCCTAACCTGCTGCCGCCATGTTTAGGAGGGAAGCATGTACAAGTGGCTTGACGAGCGCCTAGACCTCACGGGCCTCTACCACAAGGTCCTGCGCAAGGCCTTCCCCGTGCACCACTCCTTCTTCCTGGGGGAGATCACCCTCTTCGCCTTCGTGGTCCTGGTCCTCACCGGGGTCTTCCTCACCCTGAACTACGAGCCCTCCATCCGCGAGGTGCGCCTACCCGACGGGCGCACGGTGCCCGCCGCCTACGCCAGCGTCCTTTACATAGACAGCCTCCCCTTCGGTGCCGTGATCCGGAGCCTCCACCACTGGTCGGCCCACGTGATGATCGCCGCCGCCTTCCTCCACATGCTCAGGATCCTCCTCTCGGGGGCCTACAAGAAGCCCCGGGAGCTCAACTACCTGGTGGGGCTTGGGCTTCTGGGCCTGGCGGTGGTCACCGCCTTCACCGGCTATGCGCTTCCCTACGACAACTACGCCGTCACCGCCACCCGCATCGGCTACGGCATCGCCCACTCCATCCCCTGGATCGGGGGAACCCTGGCGGAGATCATGTTCGGCGGGGAGTTCCCGGGCTCGGAAAAGGCCATTCCCCGCCTGTTTAGCCTGCACGTGCTCTGGCTTCCCCTCCTCCTCATGGCCCTGATCGGGGCCCACCTGGCCATCATGGTGAAGCAGAAGCACACCCAGCCCCGCTACGCCGAGCGGGTGGCCCCGGGGAAGATCCTGGGGGTGCCCATGTACCCCCAGCAGATGGTCATGATGATCATCCTTTTCGCCCTCTACGTGGGCATCATGACCCTGATCGCTGGGGCTTTCCTGGCCCACCCCATTGAGGCCTTCGGCCCCCCCACCCCCAACACCCCGGCGGTGAAGCCCGACTGGTACTTCCTTTGGCTCTACGGGCTCCTCCAGATCATCCCCTCTAGCTGGGAGTTCCACCTCTTCGGGGCGGTCATCGGACCGGAGTTCATCGGCGGCGTGGTGGTGCCCGGGATCCTAGCCCTTATTGGCCTCCTTCTTCCCTTCGTGGACACCCGCAAGGACAAGATGCGCTACATGGAGCTTCCCTCGGAACACCCCGTGCGTACCAGCGCTATCCTGGCCCTCCTGGCCTTCTTCCTCATGAGCACCTTGGCGGGTTACAAGATTGACTTCCAGCAACAGGGCTCCCTTCTCGGCAACAACGCCGTCCTCTGGACCCTGGTCCTGGGCGGCCCCTTGCTCACCTTCCTCCTCTCCTACACCCTGATCCGGATCTTCTACGGGAAAAAGGAGGAGGTTTCCGAGGCCGGGAAGAGCTAAGCCCCCCTTCCCGGGGGGCTTTTTTTTCAGGGGCCCCTGCCGGGGCCCCTGAAGCTTCACTTTTCCTCTTCCAGGCCGAGGCTAGCCAGGAGGTCCCCGTAGAGGTCGCCCAGCTTCACGCTGGCGGTGGAGGTGGGCACGGCGGAGGCATCGTAGAGGTTGTACTCGGCCACCGCCCCGTACTCGTACTCCCGGCGCTCCTCCCGGCGGGAAGGCCCCGCGCGCCGCTTCCCGCCCTTGCCCTTGGCCCGGCGGGGCTTGTCCTCGGCCTTGGGAGCCGGGGGCGGAAGAAGGCGCTTGCGGGAGAGGGAGACCCGCTGCTCCACGGGGTCTATGTGGAGGACCACCACCTCCATCTCGTCCCCCTTCTTGAAGAGGGCCTGGGGGTTCTCCACCCGGGCGTGGTCCAGCTCGGAGATGTGGACCAGGCCCTCGATGCCCGGTTCCACCTCCACGAAGACCCCGAAGTCCGTGACTCCGGTGATCTTCCCCTTGACCACGCTCCCCGGCGGGTACTTCTCCACGAGAAGCTGCCAGGGATCGGGCTGGGTCTGCTTGAGGCCCAAGGAGAGGCGGCGCTCCTCGGGGTCCAGGCGGAGGACCACGGCCTCCACCTCATCCCCCTCCTTCACCACCTCGGAAGGGTGCTTGGGCCGCTTGGTCCAGGAGAGCTCGGAGATGTGGACAAGGCCCTCGAGGCCCGGCTCCACCTCCACGAAAACCCCGAAATCGGTGAGGCCCACCACCCTGCCCCGCACCCGGGTGCCCACCGGGTACTTCTCGGCCACGGTGGTCCAGGGGTCAGGGGTGAGGGCCTTGATGGAGAGGTTGATCCGCTCCTTCTCGGGGTCCACGGAGAGGACCTTGGCCTGGACCTTCTGCCCCTTCTGGACCACTTCCCGGGGGTGGCCAAACCGCCCCCAGGTGAGCTCGGAGCGGTGGACCAGGCCGTCCACCGGCCCCAGGTTGACGAAGGCCCCGAAATCGGTAACCTCCACGACCGTCCCTTCCACCACCTGGCCGGACTCTAGGCTCCGGAAGAAGGCCTCCTTGGCCCGCTTCTGCTCCTCCTCCAGGAGGACCCGGCGGGAGAGGATCACCCGCTTCTTCCTGCGGTTGAGTTCAATGATCTTGGCCGGGATCTGCTGGCCCACGAAGGCGTCCAGGTTGGGGATGCGCTGCAGGTCCAGCTGGGAAGCCGGGATGAAGGCCTGGACGCCGTCCAGCTCAGCGACCACGCCCCCCTTGACCTTCTCCTTAACGGTAACGGTGACCGGCTCCCCCTTCTCGTAGAGCTCCTGGATCCGGACCCAGTGCTCGTTTTGCTCCACCTTCTTCCGGGAAAGCAGGATCTGGCCCGTCTCCGGATCCACCCGCAGGACCTGGACCTTGACCCGGTCCCCGGGCTTCAAGAGCTCCCTAAGCTCCTCTTCCGAAAGGGACCTTTCGGTGAGCTGGTTGAAGGGGATGATACCTTCCGTCTTGGCGCCGATATCTACCGCTACGCCTTCCGAACCCACCAGGACCACGGTGCCCGTCAGGATCTGACCGGGGCGAACGCGTTTCTCCAAACGGGCCTCGGTTTCCTGAAGGGCCTCCTCCATGCTGAAGGTCTGTTCTGGGGTCTGGGTCGCCTTTTCTTCCATGCCGCCTCTTTCCTCCTTACGCGCCTTCCTAAGAAGGCGGGCGCTTTCGCGCGCGTTCACACGAAAAGGAGGGGGAGAACGCTACTCCCCTCTTCCGCGTGAACCGGCCCCGAAGGGCATACCCTTCTTTTATACCACGCCCCCTACCCCTTGCCAAGGGGTTTAGCAGGACTTTACCCACATCTCCGTTTCGTGGTAAATCTCCCCTTGCGGGCGCAGCCCGTATCTGGTACCG
>NZ_BMPJ01000011.1 GCF_014647535.1 Thermus composti
CGGTACCAGATACGGGCTGCGCCCGCAAGGGGAGATTTACCACGAAACGGAGATGTGGGTAAAGTCCTGCAAAAATCCCCTTGATCGGGTTTCGGGGTCTAGTATACTGGAAGCCGTACCTCACGAGGAGGGAAGCTATGAAAGGACGCGGTTTGGCAACCCTAAGCCTTTTGGCCCTTGGCCTTTGGGCCTGCACGCCTCCGCCCCCGCCTCCCCCTCAAGGCCTCCAAGGCCACGTCTTCACCAGCTCCAGCGCCGGAGGGCAGCCGGTCCACGGGGCCAAGGTGGTGGTGAAGGTGAGCAACCAGACCCTCCAGGCCACCACCGGTCTGGACGGGGGTTTTGCGCTCCAAATCCCGGGCAACGCCCAGACCTTCACCCTCACCGTCATCCCCCCGGCGGGCCAGGGAATGGCCGCCCTCACCTACGAGAACGTCCCCGTGGCCGCCTACAAGTCTCCCTACGGGGCCGCCTCGGAGATGAACATCTACCTCCCGGCCCCGGCCTCGAGGACGCTCCCCGGCTACCCCGCGCGCACGGGGTACGTGGCGGGCACGGTGACCCTAGACGGCAACCCGGTGGCGAGCACTACCCCAAGAGGGCTTTCCCAGCTTTTTGACCCGCCCACCCCTTGCGAGGACGGCCTGGTGGTCTTCGGGGGTTCCCGCACCGTAACCACCGACGGCAGCGGCCAGTACCAGATCCCCGTGACCTCCACCAACAACCTCTACGCCGCTTCAGGAAGCCTTTGGGCCGGAAACTACACGGGAACCGATACGGGGAATTGCAACACCGCCACCGAGTACTACTGGAGCGAGTTCCAATACATCCCTGAGGTCAGGGTGTACCTGAACGGCTCCACCACTTCCCAAAACGTGGCCCTAGAGGCCTTTGACCCCGGGATCAACTCCAGCCGGGTCGTTTCCCTCCAGGTAACCCACGATTACTCCGGCCTTTCCGGGTTCCACTTTAACCCCAACGACAGCAGCTGGAACGCGTACGCCGTAAGCATACCTTCCTTTGTTCACGCCATCCACTCGGGGGAGGTAGAGCTGGGGCAGTATTACTTCTTCGGAGAAAGCTCCAAGACCCTCCGGGTATACAAGATTTCCTCGGGAACCACCTCCCAGCAAATCTCCCTTTCCCATGGGGCCTTACGCTTTGACCCCAACACGTTCACTCTCCAAGACGCTTCCTTTGTTTACCAGTGGCGGGACGGCACCAACCTCAACCAAGGCCTCACCGCCACCTTCCTGGACACCCCCAAGCTCCAGGTAAACGACGGGGCGACCCTAGGCACCAACCCCACCCTCTCCTGGAACCCGGTGAACGGGGCCAAGGTCTACGTGGTCTCGGTGTACGATGCCCAAGGCGCCCTGGTCTGGGCGGGCTTCACCCCCAACACCTCCATCACCGTGCCCATCGGCCTACAAAGCGGGGCCACTTACTTCTGGGACGTCTACACCGACGACCAGACGGAGATACTGGACTACATCGGCATGGACCCCGCAGCCTTGCAAGCCAGGCTTTACGTGGACCTAAACCACTACCCACGCCTGAAGGGCCTCCAGACCTCCCCGGTCAACCGCTACCGAGGCGAGCTGGCCCGGGCCTTCCGGGAAACCCTGGGGTACCTTCCCGGTCCCCAGGCCGCCTACCAGGACCTCCTACAAAACGGTTACCGGGAAAGCGTGAGCGAAACCCGCTCCTTCACGGTCCAGTAAGGAGGTAGCCATGCGCTTCTGGAAGAACCTGATCCCTCTTGTTCTACTGCTTGCCGCCTGCGGCCAAAACCCGCAAACCCAGACGCCCTCCCTCGGGCCCCGGCTCACCTCCATCGGGGGCGAGCCCGCGGTGGCGGGGGAGATCCTGGTGAAGTACAAGCCCGGCCTCCACCCACAAAACCTAGCCCCCTTGGGGCAGAGCGTGGCCGTTCAAAGCCTCTCCGACCCCGCTTGGGGAAGCCTGGTGCGGGTGAAGGTCCCCGAAGGCCAAGAGGAAGCCTATATCCAGGCGTACAGCGCACACCCCGAGGTGGAGTACGCCGAGCCCAACTACTGGGTGACCAACCCTGCCCGGGAGGTCCTTTCCACGCTAAGCCTGCCCCAGAAGCCCCAGGGTCTAAGACCCCAGGCCTACTCGGATAACGTGACCGACCCCTACTTCACCAACGTTCCGCCGGGGGACCCCTTGGCGGCCACAGGGGCGGACGGCACGTCCTACACCAACGTCCCTTACCTCTGGGGCATCCACCGCATCCGGGCCCCGAAAGTCTGGGACCAGGGCTACCGGGGCCAGGGGGTGGTGGTGGCCGTGGTGGACGAGGGGATAGACCTAACCCACCCCGATCTCCAGGCCAACCTTTGGACCAACCCCAACCCCAATAGTGCTACCTGCCCCGGCCTCCACGGCTACGATTTCGTGGACGACGACCCCGACCCGTCCGACTCCGGCGGCCACGGCACCCACGTGGCGGGCACCATCGCCGCCGCGGCCAACGGGCAAGGGGTGGTGGGCGTGGCCCCCGAGGCCAAGCTCATGGCCCTGCGGGGCCTTGGCTACTTCGGCGGCACCAACTACATGCTGGTCCGGGCCCTCAAGTACGCCGCCGACTGCGGGGCGAAGGTGGTGAACAACTCCTGGGGCTCCGGGGCCCGGAGCAAGGCCTTCCTGGACGTCCTGCAGTACGGCACGGGCAAGGGGGTGGTCTACGTCTTTTCCGCCGGTAACAGCTACCGCTCGGGCAACCGGCCCTCCTACCCGGTGAGCTACAGCACCCTTATCCCCGGGGTCATCGGCGTGGGGGCCAGCAGCAACGACAACCGCCGGGCGGGCTTCTCCAACGCCGGCCCCTACGTGACCGTGGTGGCTCCTGGGGCGGCGATCCTCTCCACGGTGCCCGTGGCCCAAAACCCCGGCGACCCCTACGCCTTCCTGCAAGGCACCTCCATGGCTTCCCCCCACGTGACCGGGGTGGTGGCCCTCCTCCTCTCCGCCAAGCCCAGCGCCACCCCAGAAGCCATCCGCCTCACCCTGGAGCAAGGGGCCAACGCCACACTCACCGCCCAGGCCGCCAAGCCCGACTACGCCGCCGGGGGGCAGTACGGCTACGGCCTGGTGGACGCCAAGGCCAGCCTGGATATCCTCCTCGGCCAGTAGGCGATACCCGGTTGGGGCCCCCGGTCTGACCCGGGGGCCCTTTCGGCAAAAAGGAGGCCTATGCGTTGCAAAGCTCTTCTGTTCTTGCTACTCCTAGGGCTCGCCCTGGCCCAAGCGCCCGTTCCCCGGCCCAGGCCCCCCGAGGAACCCAAGCCCGCCTGGTCCTTGCGAATAGAGGTGGCCAAAGCCGGTGTGCCCTTGCCGGGGGTCCTGGTTCTACTCCAGGAAATAGCCCCCAACCGCCTGCCCATCCGGCAGACCCACCCGCGGCTCACCGGCCCCGAGGGCTGGGTGGAGCTTCCCCTCGAGGCCAGCCCGGAGCGCTTCCTCCTGCTCCTCTATAGCCGCGAGGAAAACCTCAGGCTCCAGGCGCCCCTTCACCTTCTCCTGGGCACCTGGAGCCTGGGCCCCTACCGCCTAAGCCTGGCGCTGCGAGCGCCCTAGAGGTGAATGGGCTTCTCCCACGCCGCCAAGGCGGCCTCCTTGAGGATCTCGGAAAGGGAGGGGTGGGCGTGGGGGGCGCGGCCTAAGTCCTCGGCGCTGGCCTTGAAGAAGATGGCCAAGCTGGCCTCGGCCAGGATGTCCCCCGCCCGGGCCCCGATGGCGTGGACCCCCAGGATGCGGTCCGTCTTGGCGTGGGCCAGGACCTTGACGAAGCCCTCCGTCTCCCCCATGGCCCGGGCGCGGCCGCTGGCGGAGTAGGGGAACTTCCCCACCTTGTAGGGGATGCCCTTCTCCCTTAGTTCCTCCTCGGTGTAGCCTACCCCGGCGATCTCGGGGTGGGTGTAGACCACGCTGGGGATGGCCTGGTAGTCCACGTGGCCAAACCCCGTGGCCATGTGCTCCACGGCGGCGATGCCCTCTTCGCTGGCCTTATGGGCCAGCATGGGGCCCCTTATGACGTCCCCGATGGCGTAGATGTGGGGCACACGGGTCCTTAAGTGCTCGTCCACGGGGATCCTCCCCCGCTCGTCCGTGGAAAGCCCGGCGTTTTCCAGGGAAAGCCCCTCGGTGTAGGGCCTCCGGCCCACGGCCACGAGGACCCGGTCCGCCTCGAGGACCTCGCCCCCCTCCAGCTCCACCCGGGCCCCCTTGGCCTGGGGCACCACGGCGGTAACCCGCACCCCGGTGCGGATGGCGAGGCCTTCCTTCTTGAAGACCCTTTCCGCCGCCCGGGAAAGCTCGGCGTCCATGGTGGGGAGGATCCGGTCCATGTACTCCAGGACGAGGACCTCCGCCCCCAGGCGGTGCCAGACCACGCCAAGCTCCAGCCCGATCACCCCGCCCCCCACCACGATGAGCCTCTTCGGCACCTCGGGGAAGGAAAGGGCCTCGGTGGAGGTCACCACCCTTTCGTAGTCCACCTGGGCCCAAGGGGGGATGAGGGGGGTAGAGCCTGTAGCGATGAGGATGAAGCGGGCTTCTAGCTCCTCTCCCGTTTCCTCCACCAGGACCTTCCGCTCCGAGAGGAAGCGGGCCGTGCCCTGGTGGCGGGCGATGCCGTTTTTCTTGAAGAGGAACTCAATGCCTTGGGTGTTGGCCTGGACCACCTTGTCCTTGTGGACCATGAGGGCGGGAAGGTCCAGGCTAAAGCCCTTCACCTTGGCCCCAAGGAGGCCCTTTTTCACCTCGTAGATCCGCTCGGTGGTCTCTAGGAGGGCCTTGGAGGGGATGCACCCCACCCGGAGGCAGGTCCCCCCGAGGGCCCTCTCCTTCTCCACCACCCCCACCTTCATCCCCAGCTGGGCGGCCCTGATGGCGGCCACATACCCGCCGGGGCCAGCGCCGATGACCAGGAGATCGTACACGCTACACCTCCAGAAGCAGGCGGACCGGGTTTTCAATGAGCTCCTTCACCCGGCGGAGGAAGGTCACCGCCTCCCGCCCGTCCACGATGCGGTGATCGTAGGAGAGGGCCAGGTACATCATGGGCCTTATGACCACCTGGCCGTCCCGGGCCACGGGCCTTTCCTGGATGGCGTGCATGCCCAGGATGCCCACCTGGGGTGGGTTGAGGAGGGGGGTGGAGTTCAAGGAGCCGTAGATCCCCCCGTTGGTGATGGTGAAGGTGCCCCCCATGAGCTCCTCGGGCTTGAGCTTCTTGGTGCGGGCCCTTTCGGCGAAGTCGGCGATCTGCCGCTCAATCTCGGCGAAGGAGAGGCGGTCGGCGTCGCGGATCACCGGCACCACCAGCCCCTCGCCCCCGCCCACGGCGATGCCAATGTCGTAGTAGCGGTGGTAGACGATGTGGTTGTCCCGGATCTCGGCGTTGAGCTCGGGGATCTCCTTGAGGGCCTGGACCACGGCCTTGACGAAGAAGCTCATGAAGCCCAGCTTGACCCCGTGCTTCTTCTGGAAGGCCTCGCCCAACTCCTTCCTAAGGGCGATGACCGCCGACATGTCCGCCTCGTTGAAGGTGGTGAGCATGGCCGTGGTCTGTCGGACCATGAGGAGGCGCTCGGCGATCCGGCGGCGAAGGGGCGTCATGGGCACCGCCTCGCTCACCCGCCAGGGCCTGTCGGCGGGGGCCTGCGTGGGGGTGGAGGGCGGGGGCGCGGGGCGGGCGGGGGGAGGGGGCGGGGCTTCCTGGGGCTTGGCGGGGGCGCTCTCCAGGTGGCGCAGCACGTCCTCCTTGAGGATCCGCCCCCCAAGGCCCGTCCCCTGGACCTCCGCCGGGAAGACGCCCTTTTCCTGCATGAGGCGCTCGGCGGCGGGCATGGCAAGAGGCCCTTGGGCGGGCTCCTTGGGGGCCTCGGCGGGGGCCTGGGCCTGGGGCTTCGCCTCCGCTGCCCCCGCCTCGAGAAGGGCGATGGCCTCCCCCACCCGGGCGGTCTCCCCGGTCTGCTTCAGGATCCGCTTCAGGGTCCCGGCGAAGGGGGCGGGGAGCTCCAGGGTGGCCTTGTCGGTGATGAGCTCCACCAAAGGCTCGTCCTGGGCGAAGCTTTCCCCTTCCTTCTTGAGCCAAGCGCCGATCTCCACTTCTACGATGCTTTCGCCCACGGAGGGCACCTTGAGTTCCTGCACGGCTACCTCCTTACCTGAACGCTTCCTCTAAAAGCTCTTCCTGCTCCAGCTTGTGGACCTTGGAGGAACCCACGGCGGGGCTTGGGGACTCGGGCCGGGCCACCACGGAGAAGGGGTGGCCGTAGATCTCCCCGCAGAAGCGGGCGGAGAGGTACCACCAGGCCCCCTGGTTGATGGGTTCCTCCTGCACGTAGACCACCGGCACCTTCTTGGGGTAGAAGCCCAGGGCCTCCTTGAGCTCGGCCTCGGGGAAGGGGTAGAGGAGTTCCAGCCTCAGGATGGCCACGTCCTCCGCCTGAAGCTCCTTGCGCTTCTGCAGGAGGTCGTAGTAGACCTTGCCCGAGGTGAGGAGGACCTTCCGCGCCCCCTTGACCCTCTCCGGGATCACCTTCTGGAAGCGCCCCTCCGCAAGCTCCTCCAGGGCGGAAACCACCTCGGGGTGGCGAAGGAGGCTCTTGGGGGTCATGACCACCAGGGGCTTGCGGATCTTCCGCTTCACCTGGCGGCGGAGGAGGTGGAAGAACTGGGCGGGGGTGGTGGGGTAGGCCACCTGGAGGTTGTCCTTGGCCCCAAGCTGCAAGAAGCGCTCTAGCCTCGCGGAGGAGTGCTCGGGGCCTTGGCCCTCGAGACCATGGGGCAGGAGGAGCACAAGCCCGGAAAGCCGTTGCCACTTGGCCTCGGCGCTCGCCAGGAACTGGTCTATGTAGACCTGGGCCACGTTGACGAAGTCCCCGAACTGGGCCTCCCAGAGGACGAGGCCCTCGGGGTAGTCCAGGCTGTAGCCGTACTCAAACCCCAAGACCCCGGCCTCGGAGAGGGGGGAGTTGTAAATCTCCACCTCCGCCTGGCCCTCGGCCAGGTGCTGGAGGGGAATGTAGCGCTCCCCGGTGCGGTGGTCGTAAAGGGCAGCGTGGCGCTGGGTGAAGGTGCCCCGAAGGGCGTCCTGGCCCGTGAGGCGCACCCGGTGCCCCTCCACCGCCAAGGTGGCGAAGGCCAGGGCCTCGGCGGCGGCCCAGTCCACGGGCCGCTTCTCCTCGGCCATCTCCCGGCGGGCCTCGAGGAAGCGCTTGAGCTTGGGGTGCACCTGGAAGCCCTCCGGCACCGAGCTAAGCCGCAACAGGAGGTTCTTAAGCCCCTCCTTGGGGAAGGAGGTGTCCGCCTCGGGCACCAGGTGGTCGGGCCCCCCCACGTAGCCCTGCCACACCCCGCCCAGGGCGCTGTAGACCACGGGGGTGGCCTCGGCCTTCACCCGGGCGAACTCGCTTTCCAGCCGCTCCAGGTAGGCCTCCTCCCAGGCCTTAAGCTCCTCCTCGGAGACCAGGCCCTCCGCCAAGAGCCTCTCGGCGTAGACCCGCCAGGGCTCGGGCTTCTTGGCGATGAGGGCGTACATGGGGGCTTGGGTGAAGGTGGGCTCGTCCGTCTCGTTGTGCCCGCGGCGGCGGTAGCCCACCAGGTCAAGGACCACGTCCTTGCCGTAGCGGCTCCGGTACTCCAGGGCGAGGGCGAGGACGAAGAGGAGCTCGTCCAGGGCCTCGGCGTTCACGTGGAAGATGGGCGCCCCCACCATCTTGGCGATGTCCGTGGGGTAGCGGCCGGAGGTGTACTCCGAGGGCAGGGTGGTGAAGCCCAGCTGGTTGTTGGCCACGATGTGGAGGGTGCCCCCCACCCGGTAGCCGGGAAGCTGGGAGAGGTTTAGGGTCTCCTGGACGATCCCCTCTCCGATGAAGGCCGCGTCCCCGTGGACCAAGACGGCGAGGCCCCGCTTCCTCTCCCGGTCGCCGAAGCGGTCCTGCTTGGCCCGAACCCTCCCCAGGGCCACGGGGTTCACGAACTCCAGGTGGCTCGGGTTGAAGTTGAGGGAGATGTGCACCTTGCCGAAAGGGGTCTCCACGTCCGTGGAGTGGCCCAGGTGGTACTTCACGTCCCCCACGTACCCCTCGGGGAAGAGCTCCTCAAACTCCCGGAAGATCGCCTCAAAGGGCTTCTCCACCACGTGGGCCAGGACGTTGAGCCGGCCCCGGTGGGCCATGCCCAAGACCACCTCCCGCACCCCGAAGCGGGCCGCCTCCTGGACCGCCTCCTGGAGGAGGGGGATGAGGCTTTCCAGGCCCTCCACGCTGAAGGTCTTGGCCCCCAGGTACTTCCGTTGGAGGAAGGCCTCAAAAAGGCTCGCCTGGAGGAGGCTCCGCAAGACCCGCCGCCGCACCTCGGGGGCGGGCTTGGGCCAAGGGGCCTCAATCCGGGAAAGGAGCCACGCCCTTTCCTCGGGTTCCACGTGGGCCAGCTCAAACCCCACGGGGCCCAGGTAGGTGGCCTCGAGGCGCTCAAGGAGCTCCCCCAGGGTGGGGGCGCCGAAGAGGGGGGGAAGGGGCCTTTTCAGGTCCTCCGGGGAGAGGCCGTGGGCCTCGAGGGAAAGCGCCTTGGGCCTCGGCCGCTCCCGACCCAAGGGGTCGGTCCGGGCCGCCAGGTGCCCGAGCTCCCGGTAGGCCTGGCGCAAGGCCTCCACCTTGAGGAGGAAGGCGCCGTCCACGGCCTCGGCCATGGGCACCGGGGGCCTGGGTTCTCGTCGGCCGTCCTCCCAGGACTCCAGGGTGAGGGCCGAGAAGTACCGCCGCCACTCCTCCGGCAGGGAAAAGGGATCCTCCAGGTACGCCCGGTAAAGGGCCTCCAGGTAGCCTTGGCTTTCCAGCGTGAGCTCCATGCCTCGCCTCCAGGGGGGCGGTATACCCCTTCATCTACGCTACACCAAAAACCGGTGTAGGTGCGCCGCCCCTTACAATGGGGGCATGGTGCTTCGCGAACGCCAGGGAGGGGTGCTCCTCCTCACCCTCAACCGGCCTGAAAAGCTCAACGCCCTGACCGCCGAGCTTCTGGAAAGCCTTTACCAAAGCCTAAAGGAGGCCAACCAAGACCCTTCCGTGAGGGCGGTCCTCCTCACGGGGGCGGGCAAGGCCTTCTCGGCGGGGCAGGACCTCAACGAGTTCGGCGAGGAGAAGCCCGACTACGAGGGCCACCTCCGCCGCTACAACCGGGTGGTGGAGGCCTTGAGCGGCCTGGAGAAACCCCTGGTGGTGGCGGTGAACGGACCGGCGGCGGGGGCGGGGATGAGCCTCGCCCTCTGGGGAGACCTGCGCTTGGCCGCGGTGGGGGCGAGCTTCACCACCGCCTTCGTGAGGATCGGCCTGGTCCCGGACTCGGGGATGAGCTTTCTCCTGCCCCGCCTGGTGGGCCTGAGCAAGGCCCAGGAGCTTCTTTTCCTCTCCCCCAGGCTCTCGGCGGAAGAAGCCCTCGCCCTGGGCCTGGTCCACAAGGTGGTCCCGGCGGAAAGCCTCCTGGAGGAGGCCCTGGCCCTGGCCCAGACCCTGGCCCAGGGGCCCACCCGGGCCTACGTCCTCACCCGGAAGCTCCTCCTGGAGACCTACCGCCTCTCCCTCACCGAGGCCCTCTCCCTCGAGGCCATCCTCCAAGGGGAGGCGGGCCGGACCCAGGACCACGAGGAAGGGGTCAGGGCCTTCCGGGAGAAGCGCCCGCCCCGCTTCCAGGGCCGATGATCCGCTACCTCCAGGGCCAGGTCCTGCGGAAGGAGGAAGGGGGGTTCCTCCTCCGGGTGGGGGGGGTGGGGTTCTGGGTGCAGGCCCCCGCACCCTTCCTAAAGACCTTGAAGGAGGGGGATGAGGTGGCGGTCCACACCCACCTCCAGCTCAAGGAGGAGGGCCTTTTCCTCTACGGCTTCCCCGAGGAGGCAAGCCTCAAGCTCTTTGAGCTCCTCCTCTCGGTGAGCGGGGTGGGCCCCAAGGTGGCCCTGGCCCTTCTCTCCGAACTTCCCCCCAAGCTTTTGGCCCGGGCCCTGGCGGAAGGGGACACGAAGCTCCTCGCCTCGGCCAGCGGTGTGGGCAGAAAGCTTGCGGAAAGGATCGCCCTGGAGCTCAAAGGCAAGGTCCCCGCAAGCCTCCTAAGCGGGGAGCAACCGGACAGCGCCGCCGCCGAGGAGGCCATCTTGGCCCTGGCCGCCCTCGGCTTCAAGGAGGCCCAGGCCCGGGCCGCGGTCCTGGACCTCCTGGCGCAAAACCCCAAGGCCAAGGCCCAGGACCTCATCAAGGAGGCCCTGAAGCGGCTCCGTTAAGGGGAAGGACAAGCCGGACCCGAAGCCCCGAGGGCCGGTTGGGGAGGAGCTCCAGCCTCCCCCCATGGGCCTCGGCCACCTTCTTGGCCACGGAAAGCCCAAGCCCCTCCCCGGGCTTGGGCGAGGCCCGGAAGAAGGGCCTTCCCGCCGCCTTTAGGGCCTCCTCGGGCATGCCCGGCCCCTCGTCCTTCACCTCCAGAAGGAGGGTGTCTCCCTGCGTGGCTAGCCTCACCTCCACCCCCTTGCCTTCCCCGTGGAGGAGCGCGTTTCGGACGAGGTTCCGCAGGGCCTGGGCGAGGAGGAGGGGGTCGCCCTGGTAGGGGAGGGTTTCGGGCCCCTGGTAGGGCACCCCGAAGGCCCTGGCCTCCTCCCGGGCGAGGGCGGCGAGGTCCAAGGGCACGGGCGTCACCCGGCCTTCCCGCGCCAGGATGAGGAGGGCCTCCACCAGCCGCTTCATGCGGAGGAGTTCTTCCTTCGTGGCCTGAAGGGCCTCACCCTCGGACAAGTAGCCCGCCTCCGCCGCCTCCAGCTGGGCCAGGGCGGCGGCCACCGGGGTCCTGAGCTCGTGGGCGGCGTCTTGGGTGAAGCGCTTTTCCCGCTCCACAAAAGCCTGTAGCCGCTCCAGCATGTGGTTGAAGGCCTCCGCCAAGGCCCTAAGCTCCCCCCCGCCCTCCGGGGCCACCCGCAGGGAGAGGTCCTGGGCCTCGGCCACCCGCCGGGCCACCTCTGTGAGGCGGGAAAGGGGCCTTAGGGCGGCCCCCGCCAGGCTTTGGGCCAGGAGGGCGAAGCCCAGGGTGAGGAGGGCCCCCACCCCAAAGAGGGCCAGGCGGAAGCGGCTTAGGGCCAAGGCGGCCCCGGGGTCGTACCGGGCCACGCTCAAGGTACCCCCGGGAACAGACAACACCAAGACCCGCCACCCCTCCCGCCAGTAGCCCCCCGGGGGGAGGTCGGGGAGGTCGGGGAAGTTGGGGCTTTGCTGCCGGGCCTCCCCGCGGACCAGGCGGAAGGCGAACTCCCCTCTAGGGGGCCTCCGCCCCTGGGAAAGGGCCTCCACGTAGAAGAGGAGGGAGCGGTCCAGATCCGCCTCCACCAGGCGCTTAAAGGCCAGGTAGCTCAAGGACCCCTGGAAGAGGAGGGCGAGGCCGATGGCCAGGGCGAAGAAGAGGGCGAGGCGGGTTCTAAGGCTCATTCCCAAGCCGGTACCCCCCAGGCACGGTGCGCACCACCTCAGGGGAAAGCTTCTGCCTCAGGTAGTGGACGTAGACCTTCACCGCCCCCACCTTCTCGGGGTCGCCGAAGACCTTCTCCGCCAGCGCCTCGGGGGAAAAGACCCGGCTCGGGTTCAGGGCGAAAAGCTCCAGGAGGGCGAACTCCTTCAAGGAAAGGTCCACCCGCCGCCCCTCCCAATAGGCCGCCCGCCCCGCCAGGTCCACCTCCAAGCGCCCGAGGCGCACCCGGCTTTCCTTCACCTCCGAAGCCCGGCGCAAAAGGGCCCGCGCCCGGGCGAGGAGCTCCTCCAGGTGGAAGGGCTTCACCAAATAATCGTCCCCCCCCAGGTCCAGGCCCAAGACCCGGTCCTCCAGGGCGTCCCGGGCGGTGAGGAAGAGGATGGGGCCCTTGTAGCCCGCTTCCCGCACCTCCTTGGCGAAGCGGAAGCCCCCGTCGGGGTCCAGGGGAAGCCGCACGTCCAAAACCAGGAGGTCGGGCTCCAGCTCCAAGAAGGCCTCCCGGGCCTCCTCGAGGCTTTGCGCCCAGCGGACCCCCCACCCCTGGGCCCTGAGGGCCCCCAAAACCGCCCGGCCCAGGTGGGGCTCGTCCTCAAGAAGGAGCACCTGCACGCCCCCAGTATTCCCCAAGGCGGTTAGCCAGGGGTTATCCCCTGGAGGAAGGCCAGCACCGGGTCCACCGCCTCCCGGGGGAGGTAGAGGGTGCCCTTAAGCCCACCGGGGCCCAGGGCGCTGGGCACGAAGCGGACCCCGGGGAACGCCTCTTCCAAAGCCCTCCAAGCCGCCTCCGAGGGCAGGGAGGCCTCGAGGCCCAAAACCTCCCCCTTAAAAACCGAGCTCCCCGCCAAGGCGGCGTTGGGCACCCAGACCTCGCCCATAGGTCCCTGAAGGCAGACGTGGCTTAGGGTGATCTCCTGCACCTTCCCCTGGTGGGGCACGCCCCCCAGGTGGAACCGCACCCCCTCCCCCACCCGCACCGCCCCGCTGAAAAGGAGGAGGAAGCCGGAAAAGACGTTGGCCAGGGCAGTCTGGGCGGCAAGCCCCACCAAAGCCCCCACCACGGCCCCCCCGGCCAGGAGGGCCGTGGGCGGGTAGCCCAAAGCGGCGAGACCCAAGGCGGCCACCCCCAGGTACCCGAGGACCTCCAGGAGAAGCACCCCCGGCAAAAGCCCCTCCTGCCCCGCGGCCCGGAGAAGCCCCCGGCCGGTTTCCGCCAAGCGCCGCACCAGGAGGACCCCAGCCAGGGTGGCCCCCAGCGCCGCATAGGGGCGGAGCCAGGAAAACCCAAGCCCCTCCCACAAGGGAAGAAGCCCCAAAAGGAAAAGGAGCCCCAAACTGTAGGCCAGCCAATGCCCCATGAACCCAAGTTAACGCTCGGCTAACCGCCCGCTCCTACCCTTTAGGCCATGGGCCGGCATGGAGCCAGATGGGAAGGGGTTTTGGGAAGCTTCCTGGAGGTCCAGGTGGAGGCCCCCTTTCTTCACAGGGAGCGGGTCTTCCGGGCGGTGCTTGAGGAGGTGGCCCGCCTCGAGGGGGTCTTCAGCCGCCACCGGGAAAGCGAGCTCACCCGCCTCCTTGGCCAAGGAGGCGGCAGGCCAAGCCCGGAGATGCGGGAGGTCCTGACCCTCGCCCTTAAGCTCCAGGAGGCCACGGGAGGCGCCTTCCATCCCGACCCCCGGCACGGGCGGGACACCCCGGGCATCTGGAAGCTTTTCCTGGACCTCTCCGCGGCCTTCCTGGCCCTGGTGAGCCTCACCGGGCTTCTCCTCGGGTGACCCTGCCCCGGACCCGCAAGGCCGCCCTCCTCACCTTGGCCCTCGGGGGCTTGGGGTTTTTGCTCCTCGCCCTCTGGGCCGCCCGCTAGCCCAGATCGTCCAGGGCCTCCCGGAAGCCCCGGGGGGCCGCCAGATACCCCCCTTCGGCCACGGCCAGGGGGAAGAGGCGCTCCAAGGAACCTTCCAGAAAGACCACCCGGCGCCCCGAAAAAAGCCTCACCCCTTCCGGCGTAGCCGCCTCTAGCCCCCGGGGGAAAAAGGCCAAGAACCCTTCCCTTGGGGCCTCCTCCCCCTGGTCCAGGAAGAGGGCTTTGGGCTCCAAAAAGCCCAGGAAGCGGGCCCGGTTCACCTCCCGCCTTAGGGCCTGGAGGGCCTTGGGGCTTGGGGCCCCTTGGAAGAGAAGGAGGTCGGCCTCGTGGGAAAACCCCACCAGGCTATAGGCCCGGAGGAACCCCTCCTTGGCCTGCCAGCGGGCGAGGAGGGCGGCGAAGTCCTCTTTAAGGTGCTCCTGGAGCTCGGCCTCGAGGCGGCGGAACTCGGGCAGGAGGCGGAAGAGGCTTAAGGACCAGAACACCCTTCAGTCTACCCCCAGGAAGCGGGCGAGGGCCTCTTGGGAGAGGTACTTCCCCACATAGAAGGGCCCAAACTCGCCGAAGCGGGCCGAGACCTCGTCAAAGCGCATCTCGTAGACGATCTTCTTGAACTGGATGGGGTCCTCGCTGAAGAGGTCCACCCCCCACTCCCAGTCGTCCAGGCCCTGGGCCCCGCTGATCACCTGGAGGACCTTCCCCTGGTACTTCCTCCCCGTCTCCCCGTGGGCCTTCATCAGCTGGGCCCTTTCCTTGGCGGGGAGCATGTACCAGTTGTCCTGGCCCTGGCGGCGCTTGTTCATGGGGTAGAAGCAGACGTACCCCCCCTTGGGCACTTTGGGGGTGAGGCGGGGCTTCACGTAGGGGCTTTCGGGGTCCAGGGGGCCCGTCTGGCTTCCCAGCTCCACCACGGAGTAAAAGCCGTAGGCCGGGCGCAAGAAGCGGGCGAAGGCGCTCTTGTTGAGGGCCTCCTCCACCTCCAAGAGGGCGTCCAGGCTCTCCCGGAGGTTCAGGAAGAGGAGGTCCGCCTTGTGGGTGACCACCTGGTACACCCCAAAAGCGCCTTTCCCCTCGGCCTCCACCCGCTCCCAGGCGGAAAGGAGGCCCTTTAGCTCCTCCCAGGCCTCCCGCCGGGCCTCCTTGGGGGCGGAAAGCCACCCGGGGAAGTCCAAAAAGCGGAAATCGTGGAGGATGTGCCAGCCCTCGAGGGTGAAGGTAGGCTCGGGAACATGCCTCTCCATGCCCCCATGATACCGGTATAGTAGCGGTATGGCCCTGGTTCATGTAGCGCTGGTTCTGGTCCTGGTGGCCCTTTTGGGGCGCTACGGGGGCTGGCTTTTCGCCCGGCTGGCCCAGGCAGTCCCGGGCGCCCGGAATGACCTTTTCTTCCGCCTTCTGGGCTACGCCTGGTGGGCCCTTTTGGTCCTGGCGGGGGCCTCCTACCTGGTCCACGCCCTCGGCCTCCCCTACGAGCCCTTCCGCTCCTGGGGGGAAGGCCTGGTGCGCTGGGCCGGGGCCAAGGGGGTGGCGGCCTTGGGGGTTCTGGCCCTCACCTACCTGGCCTACCGCCTCACCCCCCTCCTTCTGGGGTGGCTTCCTCCCCCGGAGGAAGGGGAGCTCACCCGCGAGGTGGTGCGCCGCAAGACCCTAAGGACCGTGGGGGAGTCGGCCCTTAAGGTGGTGGTCCTGGTCCTGGGAGGGCTTTTCTTCCTCTCCAACCTGGGCCTCAACGTGGCCGCCCTCCTGGCGGGGGCCGGGGTGGCGGGGCTTGCCGTGAGCTTCGCCGCCCAGAACCTGATCCGCGACTTCATCAACGGCTTTTTCATCCTCCTGGAGGACCAGTACGGGGTGGGGGACATCGTCCAGATCGGGGGGGTGGGGGGGCAGGTGGAGCGCTTCAACCTCCGCCTCACGGTGCTTAGGGACCTGGAGGGGCGGGTTCACTTCATCCCCAACTCCGAGGTGCGCCAGGTCACCGTCCTCACCCAGGAGTGGAGCCGGGCGGTGGTGGATGTGAGGGTGGCCTACAAGGAAGACGTGGACCGGGTCCTCGAGGTCTTCCGGGACGAGGCGGACCGGCTCTACCAGGACCCCGAGTGGCAGGAGCGCTTCACCGCTCCCCCCGAGGTCCTGGGGGTGCAGGACCTGGTGGACTCCGCCGTGGTCATCCGGGTCCTCTTCAGCACCAAGCCCGGCCAACAGTGGGCGGTGGCCCGGGAGTTCCGCCGCCGCATCAAGAAGCGCCTGGACCAGGAGGGGATGGAGATCCCCTTCCCCCACCGGACCCTTTACTTCGGCGAACCCCTTAAGGTGAAGCAGGAGGGCTAAATGGACGTGGCCGGCGTCATCCTGGAAGCCTTAAGGCCCCACCTGGGGCCAAGGGCGGAGGCGGTGCTGGAAGAGGGGCTTAAGCGGCTGGGCAGGGGGGCCCGGGAGCTTTCCCCCGAGGACGGGGCCCTCCTCCTCAAGGGCCTCGTCTTCCGGGAGCTCCAGGGGCGGCTTAGGCCCGAGGAGGCCAGGCGGGTGGTCCAGGAGGCCCTAAGGCGCCTCGAGGGCCAAGGGCCCTCCCTGGAGGAGCTGGAAAAGGCCCTGAAACGCTTCGGCCTCTACGTGGACTGGCCCGAGGTGGGGCGGCTTAGGGCCCTTTGGAACCGGCTCCGCCAAAGCCCCGACCCCGCCCTTCTCGGGGAGGCCAAGGCCCTGCTGGAGGCCCTGGAAGAGCGGCTGGAGGAAGCCCTCCTCCGCCAGGCCAAGGACCTGGCCTACCTGGAGGAAAGCCTGGAGCGGGTGCGCCACCTGGGAGGGGCCAAGGTGCGCCGCCTGGAAAACCTGGTGGCCACCATCCGCAAGGCCCAGGAGGAAGGCATCTGGGCCCAAGGGGAGGTGGAACGGGCCCGGGGCCTGGCCCTGGACTTGAGGAAGCTCCTGGAGTCCAGCGCTGTCCAGGCCCCCACCCTGCCGGAGATGGTCTTTGAAACCCAGGAGTTCTCCCCCGAGGAAGAGGTCTACCTCACGGTGGAGGACGCCTCGGAGCTGGAAGGGGAGCTCGTGGTGGACCTGGGCACCCTCCCTGAGGAGGCCGCCCAGAGGATCCTGGCCCTGGAGGTGGAGGAGGAAAGGCGGAGGCTGGAGGAGCTTCTCGCCCGCTACGGCCACCTCCTGGAAAGGACCACGGTGAGCCCCCTCCTCGCCGAGGTCCAGGCCCTCCTCGAGGCGGGAAAACCGGCCGGAGAGCGGCTTAAGGCCCTGGAGGAAGCCTTCAAGGAGGCGGAGGCCAACTTCCGGGCGGAAAGAAGGGCCCGCCTGATCCAGCTCCAGGAGGCCCTTAGGGCGCTTCCCCTTCCCCCGGAGGAGAAGGCCTCCCTCCAAGAGACCCTGGCCCTGGCGGAGGAGACCCTGAAGGAGGGGGGCTACCCCGACCTCGCCCCCCTGGAGGCGGAGCTTGGGCGCCTCGAGGCCCTGGCCCAGGCGCGGGAGGCGGAGGAAAAGCGCCTCTTGCAGGAGAAGGAGGCCCTCCTCCGGGAGCTCGCCCAAAAGGGAGAGGCCTTCCAGGACCTCCTAAAGGAGCTCCAGGCCCTAGGCGGGCCCGCCCTACGGGAAGGCCTAGACAGGATCCGGGCCCGCTACGCCGAAAGGCTTAAGGCCCAGGGGGAGGAGGCCCAGTACCGGGGCAAGCTGGAAGAAGCGCAAAAAGCCCTGGAGGCCCTCAGGGAGGAGGCCAAGGCCCTAGGCCTAGAGGGCCTTCTGGAGGAGGCGGCCCTCCTCCTTGCCCAAGGCAGGCTCCCCGACCTGGAGGGCCTGAAGGCCCGGCTCCAAGAGGCCAAGGAGGAGGCGAGAAGGCGCGCCCTGGAGGAGCTTTCCCGCCTCCAGGCCCTGGCGGAGCGCTTCCGGGGCTTCGGGGGGGAGGCGGCCCTCAAGGCCCTGGAGGAGGAGAAGCAAAAACCCCTCCCCGACCCCACCCCCGTCGCCCGGACCCTCCACGCCTTAAGGCGCCGCCTCGAGGCCAAGCGGGAGGAGCTCAACACCCGCCTCACCGCCTTCTTCCAAGCCCAGGCCCGCCTGGAGGGCTTCCAAAGCGAGACCGCCCGCCGCCTAAAACCCCTCCTCGCCACCCTGCGAAGCGCCCGAGACCAGCTCCCCCGCCTCGGGCCCAAGGGGGTTTTGCAGGTGGAAAAGACCCTAACCCAGGCGGAAGCCCTCCTCAAGGAGCTGGAGAAGGAGGCCGAGGCCGCCAAGGCCCTCCTCCAGGAGTTCCGCTCCGCCGACCTCGAGGCCCTCCTCGGGGCCCTGGAGGTCTCGGAAGACCCCCTCGCCCCCTTGCGCCTGCCCGGGGTGGAGGCCCTAGGCTACCTGGAAGACGCCCCGCCCCTTCCCCCGGAGGCCCTTAGGCCCTTGGTCCTGGCCCTGGACCGGCTGGACCAGGCCCTAAAGGACACCCGGAAGGCCACGGTGGTCCTCCTTCGGGAGAAGGCCTTGGTGCTAAGCCCCCACCGGGGGAAGAACCTGGTGGCCCTCCTGGAAAAGCCCAGCCTCTCCGCCTTCCTCCAGGAGCTTTCCTCCTAGTGCTACACTAAAGGATAGTGACCGCGACCGAGGCCCTCTGGGAACAACTCGCCCCTCGCCTCGCCTACTTAAGCCCCGAGGAGTGGGCCAAGGTGAAGGCCGCCTACCTCTTCGCCGAGGAGGCCCACCGGGGACAGCTTAGGCGAAGCGGGGAGCCCTACATCACCCACCCCGTGGCGGTGGCGGAGATCCTGGCCTCCTTGCACATGGACGCCGACACCATCGCCGCGGGCCTCCTCCACGACACCATGGAGGACTGCGGCGTCCCCGCCGAGGAGCTGGAAAGGCGCTTCGGAACGGCGGTGCGCCGCCTCGTGGAGGGGGAGACCAAGGTCAGCAAGCTCTACAAGCTGGCGAACCTCGAGGGGGAGGAGAAGCGGGCCGAGGACCTCCGCCAGATGTTCATCGCCATGGCGGAGGACGTGCGCATCATCATCGTCAAGCTGGCGGACCGCCTCCACAACCTGCGCACCCTGGAGCACATGCCCCCCGAGAAGCAGAAGCGGATCGCCCAGGAGACCCTGGAGATCTACGCCCCCCTGGCCCACCGCCTGGGGATGGGGCAGATCAAGTGGGAGCTGGAGGACCTCTCCTTCCGCTACCTCCACCCCGAGGCCTACCACCAACTCCTCGCCCGCCTCCAGGAGACCCAGGAGGCCCGGGAACGCCTGGTGCAAAAGGCCGTGGCCCTCCTAGAGGAGGCCCTAAAGCAAGACGAACTCCTTCAGGGCCAGCTCCAGGAGTTTGAGGTCACGGGCCGTCCCAAGCACCTCTACTCCATCTGGCGGAAGATGCAGCGGGACGGCAAATCCTTGGAGCAAATCTATGACCTTCTGGCGGTGCGGGTGATCCTGGACCCCAAGCCAAGCCCCACGGAGGAGGCCAAGGCCATCCGGGAAAAGCAGGTCTGCTACCACGTCTTAGGCCTCGTCCACGCCCTCTGGCAGCCCATCCCGGGCCGGGTGAAGGACTACATCGCCGTGCCCAAGCCCAACGGCTACCAAAGCCTCCACACCACGGTGATCGCCCTGGAGGGCCTGCCCCTCGAGGTCCAGATCCGCACCCGGGAGATGCACCGCATCGCCGAGTACGGCATCGCCGCCCACTGGCTTTACAAGGAGGGCCTCACCGACCCCGAGGAGGTGAAGCGCCGGGTCTCCTGGCTCAAGAACATCCAGGAGTGGCAGCAGGAGTTCAGCAGCTCCCGGGAGTTCGTGGAGGCGGTAACCCGGGACCTTCTGGGGGGGAGGGTCTTCGTCTTCACCCCCAAGGGCCGGATCATCAACCTGCCCAAGGGGGCCACCCCCGTGGACTTCGCCTACCACATCCACACCGAGGTGGGCCACCACATGGTGGGGGCCAAGGTCAACGGCCGCATCGTCCCCCTCTCCTACGAGCTGCAAAACGGGGACATCGTGGAGATCCTCACCGCCAAAAACGCCCGCCCCTCCAAGGGCTGGCTGGAGTTCGCCAAAAGCCGCACCGCCAAGAGCAAGATCCGCCAGTACTTCCGCGCCCAGGAGCGGCAGGAGACCCTGGAGCGGGGCCAAGGCCTCCTGGAGCGCTACCTCAAGCGCAAGAGCCTCCCCAAGCCCACGGACAGCCAGCTGGAGGAGGCAGCCAAGCGGCTCGGCCTCCCCCCTTCCCCGGAAGAGCTCTACCTGGCCTTGGCCCTAAACCGCCTCACCCCCAGGCAGGTGGCGGAGAAGCTCTACCCCACGGCCCTCCTCAAGCCGGAGAAGCCCAAGCCCACGCCCCAAAACCAGTGGGGCATCCGCCTGGACCAGGACCTCCAGGCCCCCATCCGCCTGGCCTCCTGCTGCGAGCCCATGAAGGGGGACAGCATCCTGGGCTTCATCACCCGGGGCCGGGGGGTGACGGTCCACCGGGCGGACTGCCCCAACCTGAGGCGCCTCCTCCAGGGCCCCGAGGCGGACCGGGTCATCCCCGCCTACTGGGAGGGGGTGGGGGGGAAGGTGGTGACCCTCGAGGTCCTGGCCCAGGACCGGGCCGGCCTCCTAAGGGACGTGATGCAGGTGGTGGCGGAGGCGGGGAAAAGCGCCCTGGGCTCGGAGACCTGGATCCTGGGCCCCATCGCCCGCATAAGGCTCCGCCTCACCCTCCAGGACGGGGAGCGGGAGGCCCTGGCGGAGGCCCTAAGGGGGGTGAAGAGCGTCCAGGAGGTGCGGTGGCTCTAAAGGGGCCGCACCCACACCTCCCGGGTCCTCGGCCCGTCAAACTCCGCCAGGAAGACCTGCTGCCAGCGCCCAAGCCTAAGCCTCCCCCCCTCGGCGAAGAGGAGGAGGTGGACCCCGGTGAGGAGGCTTTTCAGGTGGGCGTGGGTGTTCCCCTCGGCGTGGCGGTCCTTGGGGTGAAGCCGGGGGGCGAGTTCCTCCAGGCGGGCCAAAAGATCGTGGGCCACGTCGGGGTCGGCCCCCTCCTGGACGAGGAGGCCGCAGGTGGTGTGGGGCACGAAGAGAAAAACGAGCCCAGTGTGCCCCTGCAAAACCTCCTCCACCGCCCGGGTGATGTTCACCAGGCCCTCTTTGGGGGTGCGCACCTCCAGCCGGCGCATGCCCTAAGGTTAGCCCAGGCGGGTGGTCCTGAGGAAGAAGCTCTTCTGCACGGGGAAGGTTCTGTCCAGACTGCCGAAGGCCTCCTCGGCCCAGGGGTAGAGGCGGTCCATGGCCTTGCGGTGCACCTCCTCCGGCACCCCTTGGGTGAAGGAGTAAAGCCTTTCCTCCAGGGCCTCGAGGGCGTCCCTGAGGGAGCGCTCCTCCTTCCAGGCCACCACCTGCCGGGTCTTGGGCTTAAGCCCCAGGCGCTTCAGGGCCTCCTCCACCTCCTGAAGGCGCCTCTGGTGGAGCCCCCGCTCCACCCGCACCCCCTCGGCCTCCACAAAGGCCCGCCACGCCTCCTGCAGGCGCCACTCCACCTCGGCCTCCACCCGGTCCCACCCCTCCAGGAGGACCCCGCCCGGCTTCAGCACCCGGAGGGCCTCCGCCAGGGCCTTGGGCCAGTCGGGAAGGAGGTGCCAGAGGTGGACGGCGATCACGGCGTGCACGCTCTCGTCGGGAAGGGGAAGGGCCCGGGCGTCCGCAAGGAGGAGGCGCACCTTGCGCATGACCCCCGCCGCCTTCTGGCGGAAGACCTCCAGCATCCCCGGGTCCTTGTCCAAGGCCACGTAGGCGTACCCCCGGGCGATGAGGGGAAGAGCGATCCGCCCCGTGCCCACGCCCAGCTCCAAAAACACCGGGTCCTCCCGGCCGGAAAGGGCCGAGGTCATGGCGGTGGCGATGCGGCCCGCCACCTCCGGCGGGTAGGCCCGGAGGCGGTCGTAGGCGTAGGCCATCCGGGTGAGGGCGCTGGCCATGGCCACCCTTATTGTACGGGGTATACTCTGGGGGATGAAAGGGTTAATCCTCGCCGCGGGCAGGGGGACGCGGCTTCGCCCCCTCACCCACACCCGCCCCAAACCGGTGATCCGGGTGGCGGGCCGCCCCATCCTCCACTACGCCGTGGAGAACCTGAAGGAAGCAGGGGTGGAGGAGATCGGGGTGGTGGTCTCCCCCGAGACGGAAAAGGACATCCGGGAGGCTCTTTCCGGGCGCGAGGTCCGCTACGTCCTCCAGGAGGAGCCCCAGGGCCTGGCCCACGCCGTGGCCGTGGCCCGGGACTTCCTGGGGGATAGCCCCTTCGTCCTCTACCTGGGGGACAACCTCTTCCAAAAGGGCATCCGGCGCTTCCTCGAGGCCTTCCGCCCCGGGGTGAGCGCCGTCATCGCCCTGGTGCGGGTGGAAGACCCAAGGCAGTTCGGGGTGGCGGTGCTGGAGGGGGAGAGGATCGTGCGCCTTCTGGAAAAGCCCAAGGAGCCCCCTTCGGACCTGGCGGTGGCCGGGGTCTACGTCTTCACCCCCGAGGTCTTTGAGGTCATCCGGGAACTCAAGCCCTCCGCCCGGGGGGAGTACGAGATCACCGACGCCATCCAGGGCCTCATTGACCGGGGAAGGAAGGTGGTGGGGGTGGAGGTGGAGGGCTGGTGGAAGGACACGGGCCGCCCCAAGGACCTCTTAGATGCGAACCGCCTCCTCCTGGAGGAGCTTTCCCCGAAGGTGGAGGGGGAGGTCCTGGAAAGCGAGCTCACGGGAAGGGTGGTGGTGGAAAAGGGCGCCAGGGTGGTGAAAAGCACCGTCATCGGCCCCGCCTTCATCGGGGAAGGGGTGGTGGTGGAGGAGGCCTACATCGGGCCTTTCACCTCCTTGGGGCCGGGGGTGCGGGTGGTGCGCTCGGAGGTGGAGTACTCCATCCTCGAGGACCACGCCCGCCTGGAGAACGTGGCCTTGCGCCTCCAGGAGAGCATCCTGGGGGTGGGGGCGGAGGTGCGAAGCCGCAACAGCCTTCCCCGGGCCCACCGCCTGATCCTTGGGGACCTCTCCCAGGTGGAGCTGGCGTAGATGGCGGGGCTCCTTTCCCTCCTCACGGAGTCCTGGCAAAGCGGCGAAGCCCTGGCGAGGCGGCTTGGGGTGAGCCGGGCCGCCGTCTCCAAGGAGGCCAGGCGGCTCCTCTCGGAAGGCTACCCCGTGGAGGTCTCCCGCCAGGGCTACCGGATCCTCCCCGGCACCCCCCTCCCCCACCTCTTCCACCCCAGAGGGCGGCTCGGAAGGCCCTACCGCTACCTGGGCCGGGTGGGGAGCACCCAGGACGCCCTCAGGGCCTGGGCCGAGGAGGGGGCCCCCGAAGGGGCGCTGGTTCTCGCCGAAGTCCAGGAAAGGGGCCGGGGCCGACGGGGCCGCCCCTGGGCAAGCCGCCCCGGGGCAAGCCTCACCTTCTCCCTCCTCCTAAGGCCAAGCCTCCCCCTTCCCGCCCTGGGGCTCCTTCCCCTCCTTGCGGGCCTCGCCCTCGTTGAGGCGGTGGGGGTGGGGGGGCTCAAGTGGCCCAACGACCTCCTGGCCCCCGACGGCAGGAAGCTCGCCGGGGTCCTCCTCGAGGCCAAGGCCGAGGGGGAGGAGGTGGCCTACGCCCTTTTGGGCGTGGGGGTGAACGTAGCCTGGGCCCCGGAAGGGGCCGCCTTCCTCCAGGAGTTCACCCCCCTTTCCCGGCGGGAGGTCCTGGAAGCCTTCCTCCTCCGGCTGGAAGGCCTCCTCCCCCTCCTGGAAACCCCCGAGGCCTTCCTGGCCCGCTACCAGAAGGCCTCCTACACCCTGGGGCGCCCTGTGCGGGTGCGCACGGCCAAGGGGGTGGTGGAGGGCCTGGCGGAGGCGGTCTTCCCCGACGGGAGCCTCCTGTTGGGGGGGGTGGGGGTGGCGGCGGCGGAGGTGGAGCTTCTGCCCTTGATTGAGTGAGTTAGGCTTAGATTTTCCTAAGCGTTTGTGCTAGCATAAGGGCAGGTATGTTCGCCCGGATCTTCACCAAGGAAGAAGCGGACGCCCTCCTGCCCGAGATCCGGCGGGTCCTCTCTCAGATGCGCCAGGCCAAGAGGGAACTCCAGGAGGCCCAGGCCCGCCTCCCCGAGGCCCGGGGACTTGAGCGGCGGGCCCTGGAGGAGGAGGTCCGCTTTCTCTTAGGCTCCCTCGAGGCCGACGCCCGCTACCTCGCCTCCTTGGGGGTCTTCCTCAAGGACCTGGAAAGGGGCCTCGTGGACTTCCCCGCCCGGGTGGGGGGCGAGGTGGTCTTCCTCTGCTGGCAGGAGGGGGAGCCGGAGGTTTCCCACTACCACCCCCTTTCCGGGGGCTTCGCCGAGCGCAGGCCCCTCGCGGAGGAAGCCCCTACCCTTCCCCATAAGGCCCGCCCCGGCGAAAGGCGTCCAGGCGCCTGAGGTCCTCGCGAATGAGGTCGTCCCGGCCCGCCAAGGACTCCAGGTGGTGCCTGAGCTCGTGGAGGAGGGTTTCCCACGCCTCGGCCTCCCAGTCAAACCCCTCCCCCGCCACCGCCAGAAAGGAGCCGTAGTAGAGGGCGATGTGCCGCCCAAGCCCCTCAAAGCCCCCGAAGGCCGAGGGCGGCCCTGGGTCCAGGTACTCCCCAAGGCGCCACACCCCTTCAAGCCCCGGCTCCGGCTTGGCCTCGGGGAAGACGTGCACCCCCTGAAGCCCCCGCTTGAAGTCCTCGGGAACCTCCTCCCAAAGCCTCTCCACCAGCTCCACGAAGGCCTCGTAGGTCATGGCCGGTGGTAGGGGTGGCCCGCCCGCAAGGTCAGGACCCGGTAGAGCTGCTCCATGAGGACGAGGAGGGCGAGCTCGTGCTGCAGGGTGAGGGGGGAGAGGGAAAGGAGGAGGTCGGCCGCTTCACGCACCCCCTCGAGGTGCCCCTCCGCCCCGCCCACCAGGAAGGCCACCCGCTCTCCTTCCCAGGAAAGGAGCCTCCGGTAGAGCTCCTCCGTGGTCAGAAGCTTTCCCCGCTCGTCCAAGACCACCTTCCGGTGGCCCTCCGCCTTAGGGAGGAGCTCCTCCTCTTTCCGAACGAAGACCAGATCCAAAGGCGCGTACCTCCGCACGCGCCCCGCATACTCCTCCACCCCGAGCCGGGCGTAGGCCAGCCTGGGCCTCCCCACCGCCACCACCCGCAGGCGCACCCCCTCATCCTAACGGGGTATACTCAGGGGGAAGGGAAAGTGGGACCCTAACCCACCCCGAAAAGGAGGCCAACGCCCTTACCCAGGGCGGGCTTCCCGGCGCCACAAGCGCCAAGAAGGAGGGCGTCATGGTCAAGGAGACCCATCGGTTTGAGCCCTTCACCCAGGAGCCCATAAGGCTCATCGGGGAAAGGGGAGAGTGGCTTGGGGACTTCCCCCTGGACCTGGAGGGGGAGAAGCTACGCCGCCTCTACCGGGACATGGTGGCGGCCCGCCTTTTGGACGAGCGCTACACCATCCTCCTCCGCACGGGCAAGACCAGCTTTATCGCCCCCGCCGCCGGGCACGAGGCGGCCCAGGTGGCCATCGCCCACGCCATCCGGCCGGGCTTTGACTGGGTCTTCCCCTACTACCGGGACCACGGCCTGGCCCTGGCCCTAGGCCTCCCCTTAAAGGAGCTCTTCGGCCAGATGCTGGCCACAAAGGCCGACCCCAACAAGGGCCGCCAGATGCCCGAGCACCCGGGCTCCAAGGCCCTCAACTACTTCACCGTGGCGAGCCCCATCGCCTCCCACGTGCCCCCCGCCGTGGGAGCGGCCATCAGCATGAAGCTTCTGCGCACGGGCCAGGTGGCGGTCTGCACCTTCGGGGACGGGGCCACCAGCGAAGGGGACTGGTACGCCGGCATCAACTTCGCCGCCGTGCAGGGGGCGCCGGCGGTCTTCATCGCCGAGAACAACTTCTACGCCATCAGCGTGGACTACCGCCGCCAGACCCATAGCCCCACCCTGGCGGAGAAGGCCCACGCCTTCGGCATCCCCGGCTACCTGGTGGACGGGATGGACGTCCTGGCCAGCTATTACGTGGTGAAGGAGGCGGTAGAGAGGGCCCGAAGGGGGGAGGGTCCAAGCCTCGTGGAGCTCAGGGTCTACCGCTACGGCCCCCACTCCTCCGCCGACGACGACAGCCGCTACCGCCCCAAGGAGGAGGTGGAGGCCTGGCGCAGGAAAGACCCCATCCTCCGCTTCCGGCGCTTCCTCGAGGCCAGGGGCCTCTGGAACGAGGAGTGGGAGGAAACCCTCAAAGAGGAGATCCGCGCCGAACTGGAGCGGGGCCTCAAGGAGGCGGAAGAAGCGGGCCCCGTGCCCCCCGAGTGGATGTTTGAGGATGTCTTTGCCGAGAAGCCCTGGCACCTCAAGCGCCAGGAGGCCCTCCTTAAGGAGGAGCTCTAGGGGGTGGGTATGGCCCTCATGACCATGGTGCAGGCCCTGAACCGGGCCCTGGACGAGGAGATGGCCCGGGACGAGCGGGTGGTGGTCCTGGGGGAGGACGTGGGGAAGAGGGGCGGGGTCTTCCTGGTCACCGAGGGGCTTTTGCAGAAGTACGGCCCCGACCGGGTCATGGACACCCCCCTCTCCGAGGCGGCCATCGTGGGGGCGGCCTTGGGCATGGCCGTCCACGGGCTAAGGCCCGTGGCCGAGATCCAGTTTGCCGACTACATCTTCCCCGGGTTTGACCAGCTGGTGAGCCAGGTGGCCAAGCTCCGCTACCGCTCCGGGGGGCAGTTCGCCGCGCCCTTGGTGGTGCGCATGCCCTCCGGGGGCGGGGTGCGGGGCGGGCACCACCACTCCCAAAGCCCCGAGGCCCACTTCGTCCACACCGCCGGGCTCAAGGTGGTGGCGGTCTCCACCCCCTACGACGCCAAGGGGCTCCTGAAGGCCGCCATCCGGGACGAGGACCCCGTGGTCTTCCTGGAGCCCAAAAGGCTCTACCGCTCGGTGAAGGAGGAGGTGCCCGAGGAGGACTACGTCCTCCCCATCGGCAAGGCCGCCCTAAGGCGGGAGGGGAAGGACCTCACCCTCATCGGCTACGGCACCGTGATGCCCGAGGTCCTAAAGGCGGCGGAGGAACTGGAGAAGGCCGGGGTCTCGGCCGAGGTCCTGGACCTGAGGAGCCTCATGCCCTGGGACTACGAGGCGGTGATGAACTCCGTGGCCAAAACGGGAAGGGTGGTCCTGGTCTCCGACGCCCCCCGCCACGCCAGCTTCGTCAGCGAGGTGGCCGCCACCATCGCCGAGGACATCCTGGACATGCTCCTCGCCCCGCCCATCCGGGTCACGGGGTTTGACACCCCCTACCCTTACGCCCAGGACAAGCTCTACCTGCCCACCGTCACCCGCATCCTCAACGCCGCCAAGCGGGCGCTAGACTACTGATATGCCAAGGGAAATCATCTTCCTCGTGGAAGAAGCGGAAGAAGGTGGGTTTGTCGCCCACGCCTTGGGGGAGGCCATCTTCACGGAAGGAGAGACCTGGGAAGAACTCAAGGAAATGGTCCGGGATGCGGTCCGGTGCCACTTCGGCGAAGCGGCACCCCCGATCATCCGGCTGCACTTCGTTCGCCAGGAGGTCCTTACCCCGTGAAGCTTCCCCGCAACCTCACCGGGGAAGAGCTCGTTAGGAAGCTAGCCCGCCTAGGCTATCGGGTGGAGCGGCAGACCGGAAGCCACGTGCGCATGACCTGGGAAGGCCCTAGCGGCCCACACGCCATCACCATCCCCCTTCACCGTCCGCTCAAGGTGGGTACCCTGGCCGGCATCCTAAAAGTGGTGGCGGAAGCCCACGGAAGAGACCGCCAAAGGCTCCAAGAGCTTCTGAATCTATGAAAGGAGGACCATGCCCAAAGAAATCCTCATGCCCGAGCTGGCCGAAAGCGTGGTGGAGGGCGAGATCCTGAAGTGGCTGGTGGAAGAGGGAGACTACCTGAAAAAGGACCAGCCCTTCGTGGAGGTCATGACCGACAAGGTCACGGTGGAGCTACCCTCTCCCTTTGAGGGGGTGCTCCTCAAAAAGCTTGCCAAGGAAGGGGAGGTGGTCAAGGTCCACGCCCCCATCGCCCTCGTGGCCGAGCCCGGGGAGGCGGTGGAAGGCGTGAAGGAAACCCTTCCGGTCCAGGCGGTGGAGGAGCGCTCCATCGTGGAGCCCGGCCTGCCCGAGAAGGAGGAGAAGGAGGACCTCTCCCTCTTCAAGCCCGACCCCACGCAGGTGGCGGTGAAAAACCCCTTCCTCTCCGGGGAAAAGCCCAAGGAAGAAACGAGGCCCCAAGGCCGGGTCCTGGCGGTGCCCGCCGCTAGGAAGCTCGCCCGGGAGCTCGGAATCCCCATTGAGGAGGTGCCGGGCTCGGGGCCCTTAGGCCGGGTCCGGGTGGAGGACGTGCGGGCCTACGCCGAGCGGAGAAAGGCCCCTCCCGAAAGGCCCGTGGAGACACCCCAGACGCTTCCTTCCGGCTTCCCACCCCCGCCCAAGTACGCCCCGCCCAAGGGCTACGAGTCCCTGGAGGAGCGGGTGCCTCTAAGGGGCATCCGCCGCACCATCGCCCAGGGGCTTTGGCAGAGCCACCTCTACACGGTGCGCACCCTCAACGTGGACGAGGCCGACCTCACGGAGCTCGTGGCCCTTCGCGAGCGCCTCAAGCCCGAGGCCGAGGCCCAAGGGGTCAAGCTCACCTACCTGCCCTTCATCGTCAAGGCGGTGGTGCGGGCCCTGAAGAAGTTCCCCATGCTGAACACGAGCCTGGACGAGGAGCGGCAGGAGATCGTCTACAAGCGCTACTACCACATCGGCCTTGCCGTGGCCACGGAAAGAGGCCTCATCGTCCCCGTCCTGCGGGACGCCGACCGGAAAAGCGTCCTGGAAATCGCCCGGGAGATCGCCGAGCTTTCCCAGAAGGCCCGGGAAGGCCGCCTCTCCCCGGAGGAGGTCTCGGGGTCCACCTTCACCATCACCAACATCGGCTCCGTGGGGGCCACCTTGAGCTTCCCCATCATTAACCTGCCCGATGCCGCCATCCTGGGCGTCCACTCCATAAGGAAGCGCCCTTGGGTGATGCCCGACGGCTCCATCCAGGCCCGGGACATCATGTTCCTCTCCCTCTCCTTTGACCACCGCCTGGTGGACGGGGCCGAGGCGGCCATGTTCACCCGGGAGGTCATAAGGCTCTTGGAAAACCCGGACCTCCTTCTTCTGGAAATGTAGGATGGCAGCTATGAAGAGCTACGACCTCATCGTCATCGGCACCGGCCCGGGCGGCTACCACGCCGCCATAAGGGCCGCCCAGCTTGGCCTCAAGGTCCTGGCGGTGGAGGCGGGCGAGGTGGGAGGGGTGTGCCTCAACGTGGGCTGCATCCCCACCAAGGCCCTCCTCCACGCCGCCGAGACCCTCCACCACCTGAAGGTGGCCGAGGGCTTTGGCCTGAGAGCCAAGCCGGAGCTGGACCTGGGAAGGCTTGGGGCCTGGCGGGACCAGGTGGTGAAAAAGCTCACCGGGGGGGTGGGGACCCTCCTCAAGGGAAACGGGGTGGAGCTCGTGCGGGGCTTCGCCCGGCTAACGGGCCCCAAGGAGGTGGAGGTAAACGGCGAGCGCTACGGGGCGAAAAGCCTCATCCTCGCCACGGGAAGCGAGCCCATGGCGCTTCCGGGCTTCCCCTTCGGCGAGGACGTCTGGGACTCCACCCGGGCCCTAAGGGTGGAAGAAGGCATCCCCAAGCGCCTTCTCGTCATCGGCGGGGGGGCGGTGGGCCTCGAGCTCGGCCAGGTCTACCGCCGCCTGGGGGCGGAGGTTACCCTCATTGAGTACATGCCGGAGATCCTCCCCAATGGCGACCCCGAGACCGCTGCCCTCCTAAGGCGCGCCCTGGAGAAGGAAGGGATAAGGGTGCGCACCAAGACCAAGGCGGTGGGCTACGAGAAGAAAAAAGACGGCCTCCACGTGCGCCTCGAGGCCGCCCAGGGCGGGGAGGGGGAAGAGGTGGTGGTGGACAAGATCCTGGTGGCCGTGGGCCGGAAGCCCCGCACCGAGGGCCTCGGCCTGGAAAGGGCTGGGGTCAAGGTGGATGCCAAGGGCTTCATCCAGGTGAACGCCCGCATGGAGACCAATGTCCCCGGGGTCTACGCCATCGGCGACGCCGCCAGGCCCCCCCTCCTCGCCCACAAGGCCATGCGGGAAGGCCTCGTGGCCGCCGAGAACGCCGCCGGCAAGGACAGCGCCTTTGACTATCAGATCCCAAGCGTGGTCTACACCTCCCCCGAGTGGGCCGGGGTAGGCCTCACGGAGGAAGAGGCCAGGAAGGCAGGCTACAAGGTGAAGGTGGGGAAGTTTCCCTTAGCCGCATCGGGAAGGGCCCTCACCCTAGGCGGGGCCGAGGGGATGGTGAAGGTGGTGGGGGATGCCGAGACCGACCTCCTCCTCGGAGTCTTCATCGTGGGCCCCCAGGCAGGGGAGCTCATCGCCGAGGCCGCCTTGGCCCTGGAGATGGGGGCCACCCTCACGGACCTCGCCCTCACCGTCCACCCCCACCCCACCCTCTCCGAAGGGCTCATGGAGGCGGCGGAGGCCTTCCACAAGCAGGCCATCCACATCCTGAACCGCTAGGCCCCCGTCCTGACCCGGGGCCCCCACCGTGGCTTTCGCCACGGTGGGACACTCTAGCGGATCTCCGCCCCGCCCCAGTGCTCCAAAAGCCTCAGGGCCTCCACGTGGTCGGCCTCAGGACCCAGCTCCCGCTTGGCCATCTCGTAGACCTCGCGGGTGAGGCGCAGGAGGGGGCTTGGGGCCTTCTCCCCGTCCAGGACCCCCATGGCGATCCCCAGATCCTTCACCAAAAGCCCCAAGGCGAAGGTCTTGGGGAAGGCCCGGGTGAGGACCCTTTGGGGGATGAGGTTCTCCGTGGCGTTGGAGCGGCCCGAGGAGGCGTTGATGACCTCTAGGGCCTTCTCCGCCAAAACCCCCTGCTTCACCAAGGCGAGAAGCCCCTCCCCCGCCGCCCAGAGGTTCACCGCGAGGAGGGCGTTGTTGATGGCCTTCACCGCATGCCCCGCCCCCACGGGGCCCACGTGGACCACCTTCTTGGCGTAGGCCAAAAAGGGTTTGATCCTCTCCACCGCCTCCTCGGGGCCCCCCAGCATCACCGTGAGGGTGCCCGCCTCCGCCCCCGAGGTGCCCCCGGAGACGGGGGCGTCCAGGTAGGTGACCCCCTTTTCCCTTAGCCTTTCCGCAAGCCTCCGGCTCGCCTCGGGCTCGCCGCTCGTGGCGTCCACCCAGTAGGTGCCCTCCTGGAGGAAGGGGAAAAGGGCCTCGGCCACCTCGTAGACCTCCTTGGTGGTGGGCAGGCAGGTGAAGATCACCCGGGCCTCGGCCACCCTCTCCAAGGGCACCGCCTCGGAGCCGAACTCCCTTTGGTGCCTAAGGGCCTTTTCAAAGGTGCGGTTCCAGACCAGGGTGGGGAAGCGTCGCGCCAAATGCCCCGCCATGGGGTAGCCCATGGCCCCAAGACCGAGGAAGGCCACCTTTTCCATGGCTCCTTTTTACCAGACCCTTAGGGCCTTGGCGAGGCCCCTCAGGACAAGGAGGAAAAGGAGGCTAAACCCCATGGCCACGCCCAGAAAGACGAAAAACCCCACCCCGAAAGCCCCGCCCAGGACCATCTGCCTCAGCCATAGCCCCGCGGGGAAGGCGAAGAGCCAGGTGAGGAGGAGGTTTTGCCAGGTGGGCCTCCGGTAGGTGCCGAAGAAAGGAGCAAGGAGAAGCCAGACGAAGAGGACGGGGAGGACGTTACGGGCAAGGCCCCCCAAGGAGAGGGGCAGCCCGTGGGCGAGGAGGCCCACCCCAGCGAAGAGGAGGAGGGCAAGGAGGTCCAGGAGAAAAAGGGCCGTCCCCCGGCTCATCTTTGGGTGGCCTCTAGGAAGACCCGGTCCGCCCGGTAGGAGCTCCGCACCAAGGGCCCGGCGAAGACCTCTCTAAAGCCAAGCTCGTACCCCCAGGCCTCGTACTTCTTGAAGTCCTCGGGGGGCACGTAGCGCACCACGGGGAGGTGGGCGGGGGTGGGCCTCAGGTACTGGCCCAGGGTGAGGATGTCCACGCCCACGGCCCGGAGGTCCCGCATGGCCTCGAGGATCTCCTCCTCCGTCTCCCCCAGGCCCAGCATGAGGCTGCTCTTGGTGAGGATGTCGGGCCGCACCTTTTTGGCGTGTTCCAGGACCCTTAGGGTTTGCTCGTACCCCGCCCGGGGGTCCCGGACCTTGGGGGTGAGGCGGCGCACCGTCTCCAGGTTCTGGGCGTAGACCTCGGGGTTGGCGGCAAGGACCGTCTCCACGGCCCTTAGGTCCCCCTGGAAGTCGGGGGTCAGGGCCTCCACCAAGACCCCGGGGGCCCTTTCCTTGATGGCCCTTATGGTGGCGGCGAAGTGGGAAGCCCCGCCATCCGGAAGGTCGTCCCGGTCCACGCTGGTTAAAACCACGTACCGCACCCCCATGCGGGCGATGGCCTCGGCCACCCGCTTGGGCTCCTCGGGGTCCACGAGGCCCCTGGGGTTTCCGGTGTGGACGGCGCAGAACTTGCAGGCCCGGGTGCAGATGTCCCCCAGGATCATGACGGTGAGGGTGCCGTGGGTCCAGCACTCCCCGATGTTGGGGCAGAGGGCCTCCTGGCAGACGGTGTGGAGCTTTAGCTCCTGCACCAGGGCCTTTAGGGCCTGGTACTTGGGTCCGGTGGGCAGGGTGGCCCTAAGCCAGGCGGGCTTGTTCCGGTCCACGGGCTCGGGCCGGGCCTGGGCCAGGCCCCGCCTCACCACCTTGAGCTCAATGACCTCCCCCGTGGGGGCAAGGAGTTCCACGGTCTCAAACTTGGGTTTCATGGGCTTTCCCTTCCCAGACGGGCCTTAGGCCGAAGACCTGGGCGAAGGCCTCCACCACCTTGGCCTTGGCCTCGGCCATGGGGACCTTGCGGCCCAAAAGCTTTTCCAAGGAGGTTACCCCCTTCCCCTTAAGGCCGCAGGGGATGATCACCGTGAAGTCGTTGAGGTCGGTGTTCACGTTCAGGGCGAAGCCGTGGAAGCTCACCCCCTCCTTCACCGCCACCCCGATGGCGCAAAGCTTCTCCTCCCCCACCCAGACCCCCGCGTACCCGGGGGTGGGGTAGGCGGAGATCCCGTAGGCCGCCGCTACCCGCACGATGGCCTCCTCTATCTGCCGGAGGAAGCGGCGCACCTCCCGCCCCACGGGGAAGATGGGGTAGCCCACGAGTTGCCCGGGGCCGTGGTAGGTCACGTCCCCGCCCCGCTCCACCCAGTAGAGCTCAAAGCCGTTCTCCCGGTACCAGCTTTCGGGGAAGAGGAGGTTCTCCCCCGTGGCCTTGCGGCCCAAGGTGATGACCCTGGGGTGCTCCAGAAGAAGGAGGGTGGGGGGGCGGCTTCCCGCCACCACCTCCCGGTGGACCCGCTTCTGGTAGGCCCAAGCCTCCCCGTAGGGCACAAGGCCGAGGTCCTCCACCCGGAACTCCACGCCCTAAGGATACGCCCCCAAAGCCCGCCCGTCCAAGGGATGGGCCACAAAGCCAAGCGGCCGCAGGGAGGTTTCGCAACACGGGGTGCCCGAAACGGGGCTTGGGAAGCCCCTTCTGGGGCCCCCACCGCGGTGGGGTACTTAAACCCCCAGAAACCGGGCCATAAGCCGGTCCCGCAAGGAAGTAGGTAGGAGGCGCAGAAGAAGGGTCTCCCGGGCCCTCCCGGGGTGGGCCACCAGGTAGCGGGCCTTCGGGCTTGGGCTTTCCAGGGCCTTTAGGACGGCCTCCGCCACCCTTTCCGGGGGGAGCCCCCTCTTGGCGCTCCTTTCCGCCACCTTCCGGGCCACCTCCAGGTAGCGGCCATAAACCCCTTCCGTCCCCGGGGGCGGGGGCTTGAGGTAGCCTTCGGCCCGCCTTAGGGAGCGCTCCCAGATGGGGGTGGCCACGGAGCCGGGCTCTACGAGGACCACCCGGACCCCGAAGGGCCGAAGCTCCACCCGAAGGGCGTCCGCCAGGGCCTCGAGGGCGAACTTGCTGGCGGCGTAGGGCCCCATGAGGGGCAGGGCCACAAGCCCCGAGACCGAGCCCATGAGGACCACCCGCCCCTTGGCCGCCCGCAGGTGGGGCAAGAAGGCCTGGACCGTGGCCAAGGCCCCGAGGACGTTCACCTCCAAAGCCTCCCGGAAGGCGGAAAGGGGCACGAGCTCCAAGGGCCCCGCCACGGCGATGCCGGCGTTGACCACAAGGCCGAAAAGCCCGGCGGGCACCGCCTCCGCCGCCCGCCTCAGGTCCTCCTCCCGGGTCACGTCCAGGAAAAGGGGCTCCACGCCAAGCCCCTTCAGGGCCTCGGCGTCCTCCGCCTTCCGCACCCCGCCCAAGACCCTGTAGCCCCTTTCGGCCAGAAGCCTTGCGGTGGCGAGGCCGATGCCGCTCCCCGCGCCGGTGATGAGGACCGCTCTTTCCATTTGCACCCAGTTTACGCCGGAGAAACAGGGTGGTAAAATCCCGGCCAAAGCCATGTTCGGCCGCCAGGTGCAGCAGGCCATCTACCTCAAGGGGCTCCTTGGGGAAAGGGCCCGGGTCCCCGTGCGCCCGGAGGGGCTCGAGGAAGCGGCCCAAAGGCGCATGTCCCCCGAGGCCTTCGCCTACGTGGCGGGCGGGGCCGGGGTGGAGTGGACCATGGAAGCGAACCGGGAGGCCTTCCGCCGCCTCCGCCTCTTCCCCAAAATGCTCCGGGGGGCCAAGCCCCCTAGCCTTAGGGTAGACCTCTGGGAGAGGGCCTGGGCCGCCCCCCTCTTCCTCGCCCCCATCGGGGTTTTAGAACTTGCCCACCCCTTGGCGGAGCTCGCCGCCGCAAGGGCCGCCGCCAGGAGGGGCCTTCCCTTCATGGTCTCCAACCAGGCCTCCTACCCCCTGGAGCGGGTGGTGGAGGCGGCCAAGGCGGTCAACCCCGAGGCCGTCGTCTTCTTCCAGCTCTACCACTCCACCGACCCCAAGGTGGTAAAAAGCTTCCTCCGGCGAGCCGAGGAAGCGGGGTGCGCCGGGGTGGTCCTTACCTTGGACACAGTGCAGCTTGGCTGGCGGCCAAGGGACCTGGACCTCGGCCACCTTCCCTTCCTCAAGGGACAGGGCCTGGCCATCTACCTCACGGACCCCGCCTTCCTGGAGGCTTTGGACGAGCCCCTGGAAGGCCCCGCCTTCCGCCCCAGGCCCACCCCCGCCCTCCTTAAGAACCTCCTCGCCCTAAGGCGGGCGGGAAGGCGCTTTGGGCTGAGCCTTTCCCAGATGCAAAAGGCGGTGCGCCGCTTCGTGGCCACCTACTCCTACCCGGAGCTTTCCTGGGACGACGTGGCCCGCCTGCGGGAGGCCACCTCCTTGCCCCTCCTCCTCAAGGGCATCCTCCGCCCCGAGGACGCCGCCCGAGGGGTGGCCCTGGGGGTGGACGGGATCTACGTCTCCAACCACGGGGGCAGGCAGGTGGACGGAAGCCTTGCCGCCCTCGAGGCCCTCCCCCAGGTGGTCCAGGCGGTGGAGGGAAAGGTCCCGGTCCTTTTGGATAGCGGCGTCCGCACCGGGGCGGACGTGGCCAAGGCCCTGGCCTTAGGGGCCAAGGCGGTGGGCCTCGGACGGCCCTACGTCTACGGCCTGGCCCTTGCGGGGGAGGAAGGGGTGGGGGCGGTTTTGGACCACCTCCTGGCGGAACTGGAGCTCACCCTGGCCCTTTCGGGGGTGGGAAGCCTAAAGGAGGTGGGCCCAGGCCTCCTAAAGCCTTAGGGCGGGGTCTTCCCCCGCCCTTTGCGGCCTGCCGGTCCTTGGCCTACTGGGCCACCACGCTCACCTTGAGCTGGATGGGGACCTCGGGGTGGGGCTTGTAGGTGAGGGTGTACTCCCCCAGCTCCTTGATGGGCCTTTCCAGCTGGAGGCGCTTGGGGTCAATGGTGATCCCGTGCTGGCGGGAAAGGGCCTCGGCGATGTCCTTGGCGGTGACGGAGCCGTAGATCTTGTTCTCCCCCGCCCGCACCGGGATGGTGAGGGTGAGGTTTTCCAGGATCTCCTTGAGCCTTTCCGCCTCCGCCTTGCGCTCCGCCAGGCGCTTGGCCTGGGCGCGGATCTTGGCCTCGAGGGCCTTCAGGTTGCTCTCCGTGGCCAGAACCGCCAGGCCCCGGGGCAGGAGGTAGTTCCGGGCGTAGCCGGGCTTCACGTCCACCACCTGCCCCACGTCGCCCAGGTTCTCCAGGGGCTCTAAGAGAATGACCTTCACGGCTCACCCCCTACTTCCGCACCAGCTTCTCGGTGAAGGGCAAAAGCCCTAGGATCCTCGCCCGCTTGATGGTCTTGGCCAGGATCCGCTGCTCCTTGGCGGAAAGCCCCGTACGGCGGCGGGGAAGGATCTTCCCCGTCTCCGACAGGAACCGCTTCAGCACCTCCACGTTCCGGTAGTCCCTGAGGTCAAACTCCCCCAGGGTGGCCTTGACCTTGGCCTTGCGGGAAGGGCGCTTCTGCGCCTCCTTCTTGGGTTTCGCGTTCTTCTCGCTCAAAACGGCAACTCCTCCTCCGGCGGAAAGTCTTCCAAGCCTTCGTCAATGTCCATCCCACCCGTCTGGTCCTTAGGGGGCTTGCTTCCGCCGGCCTGGGCAAGCCCACGGGTGGGGTGCTCCAGACGGAGCGCCTCCACACGGGTCTGGAAGCGGCGCTCCCCGTCGGAGCCCGTCCAGGAGTCGTTCACCAACCGGCCGATCACCAAAAGCCCGTCGCCTTTCCTAAGCTCCCCGGCCCACTCCGCCAGCTCGCGCCAGGCCTGAACCTCTATGAAGTGGGTTCTCTCCTCCTCAGGGGCCTGCCCCCGGCGGCGCTCGTTCACCGCCAGGCCGAGCCGCACCACCGCCGTCCCCTGAGGGGTGTAGCGCAGATCGGGGTCCCGGGTGAGGTTGCCCATGAGGATCACCTGGTTGAGGGCGCGGCGGAGGCGGGGCTGGTTTTTGGCGTCTTCCAGGGTCTCCCGTCCCCGGGCGTCCAGGGGGTCTATGAAGTCCGCCCGCACCTGGACCTCGCTCCGCTTCTCCCCGTCCCGCTCCCACTGGCGGTACTCTAGCCTTCCCTCCACGAAGAGGAGCTGGCCCCTTTCCAGGACATCCCCCCACATCTCCGCCTGGCGGCCCAAAAGCCGCACCCGGTGGTACCAAGGAATCTCCCGCTCCTGGCCGGTCTCGTCCGTGAGGGTATCCTGCCCCGCCAGGCTCAGATCCAAGATGGCCAACCCCCCCGGGGTGTAGCGCATGTCCGGGCGGTGGGTGAGGGTTCCGATCAAAAACACGCGGTTCAGGCCTCGCGCCATGGGAACAGTTTACGCGCTGACGGGGAAGGGCTCCTGGGACTTGACCACCATCACCCTACGAACGTTGTCGCGGACGCGGAGCTCCCGGGCCAGGTCGTTCACCCGGTCCTCGGGCATCTCCACCTGGTAGAAGAGGAAGTAGCCCTGGGGATCCTTGGCGATGGGGTAGGCCAGGCGACGGGTACCCCACTCCTCCACCTTAAGCACCTTCGCCCCGTAGGCCTCGAGGGCCTTCCCGATGATCTCCTTCTCCAGGGCGAGCTGGTTTGGGTCCAGGTTGGGGTTCAGAATGATGTTCACCTCGTACTTGCGCATCTCCACCTCCCTTCCGGGCCCGGCAGGCCGCACAAGCCTAGATTATAGCCCATGCCCTTCTAAAAGATCCAGGGCCCCCTCTGGGGGCCCCTTTTGGCTCCGCGGGCAGGATTCGAACCTGCGACCAACCGGTTAACAGCCGGCCGCTCTACCAGCTGAGCTACCGCGGACCGACCGCAGGAAGCACTATACCAAGCCTTCCCCCAAGCGTCAAGGGAAAGGCCCCGGGATGCCCGGGGCCTCCTCCCTAAAGCTTCTTCAGGGCCTGGGTGAGCTGGGTCAGGACCTGCTGGGCGTCCCCGTAGAGCATCCGGGTGTTGTCGGCGTAGAAGAGCTCGTTCTCCACCCCGGCGAAGCCCTTCCCCTGCCCCCGCTTGATGACGATGACGTTCTTGGCCTTGTCCACGTCCAGGATGGGCATGCCGTAGAGGGGGCTCCCGGGGCGGCGGGCGGCGGGGTTCACCACGTCGTTGGCCCCGATGACCACCGCCACGTCCACCGTGGGAAACTCGGGGTTGATCTCCTCCAGGTCCTTGAGCTTGTCGTAGTCCACCCCGGCCTCGGCCAGAAGGACGTTCATGTGCCCCGGCATCCGTCCCGCCACCGGGTGGATGGCGAACTTCACCTCCACCCCCCGGGCCTCGAGGAGATCCGCCAGCTCCTTCACCTTGTGCTGCGCCTGGGAGAGGGCCATGCCGTAGCCGGGGACGAAGACCACCTTGTTGGCGTAAGCCAGCATGACGGCGGCGTCCTCCACGTCAATGGGCTTGAGGCTCCCCTTGACCTCGCCCGCCTCCTGCTCCACGCCAAAGCCCCCCACCAGGACGCTCCACACGGAGCGGTTCATGGCCCTCGCCATGAGCACGGTGAGGAGGGTGCCCGCCGCCCCCACCAGGGTGCCCGCCACCATGAGGGCCGGATTTCCCACAGCGAAGCCCTCAAAACCCACCGCTATCCCGGTGAAAGCGTTATAGAAGGAGATGGCCACGGGCATGTCCCCCCCGCCGATGGGCAGGGTCATGAGGACGCCGAAGAGAAGGGCCAGGAGGAAGAAGAGGACGATGCTCGCCGTGGCGTCGTTCCAAAGGAGGGAAAGCCCGAGCACAACGGTGAGGGCCAGGGCCAGGGCGTTCACCACCTTCTGCCCAGGGAAGAGGATGGGGCGGCTTCGCATGATCCCCTGGAGCTTGGCGAAGGCGATGAGGCTTCCCGTGAAGGCCACGCTCCCGATGAGCCCGCCCAGGATGGCCAGGGCCATAAGCCCGGTGTTCTCAAAAGCCCCCTTCAAAAGCTCCACCGCGGCGATGGTGGCGGCCGCCCCACCCCCCATGCCGTTGTAGATGGCCACCATCTGGGGCATGTCCGTCATGGCCACCTTCACCGCCGCCCACCAGGCCACCGCCGAGCCCAGGAGCAAGGCCAGGAGCATGAGGCCGAAGTTTCCCATCCCCGGCCAGAAGAAGGTGGCCAAAACGGCCAAGACCATGCCAAAGCCCGCCCAGACGATGCCGCTTTTGGCGGTGGTGGGGTGGGCCATGCGCTTTAGCCCCACGATGAAGAGGATGGCCACCACGAAGTAGGCCGCCTGGATGAGGTCCATTACTGACCACCCCCCTTGCCGGGCTTCTTCTCAAACATCTCCAGCATGCGCACCGTGACCGCATACCCCCCGGCGGCGTTGGCCGCCCCCAGGATCACCCCCAGGAAGCCGATGGCCTTTTCCAAGCCCGTCTCCGCGTGGCCCAGGACCACCATGGCCCCCACCACCACCACCCCGTGGATGAAGTTGGACCCGGACATGAGGGGGGTGTGAAGGATCACGGGCACCCGGGTGATGAGCTCATAGCCCAAAAAGGCGGTGAGCACGAAGATGTAAAGCGCCGACCAGAAGCCGAACTCCATCACGCACCTCCCAGAAGGGCCTTGGTGGGCCCGTGCAGGATCTCCCCTTCCCGCATGAGAAGGGCCCCCTGGATGATCTCGTCCTCCCACTTAGGGGCGAACTCCCCTTTTTCTATGAGGAGGCCGGAGAGGTTGAAGAGGTTCTTGGCGTACATCTCCGAGGCGTGGACGGAAAGCTCGCTCGGCAGGTTCAAGGGGCCAAAGATCCGCACCCCCCGCACCTCCACCAGTTCCCCGGGTTTGGTGAGAACGCAGTTGCCCCCACTCTCGGCGGCCAGGTCCACCACCACGGTCCCGGGCTTGAGTCTCTCCACCATGTCCTCGGTGAGGAGGATGGGGGCCCGGCGGCCCGGCACCTGGGCGGTGGTGATGAGGACCTCCATCCCCGCCACGTGCTCCCTTAGGGCCTCGTGCTGGATGCGCTTTTCCTCCTCGGTGAGCTCCCGGGCGTAGCCCCCTTCCCCTTCGGCGCTGATGGGAAGCTCAATGGGCTTGGCCCCCAGGGAAACCGCCTGCTCCACCGCCGCCTTGCGCACATCGTAAGCGAAAACCTGGGCCCCCAGGCGCTTGGCGGTGGCGATGGCCATGAGCCCCGCCACCCCCACCCCCATGACCATCACCTTGGCGGGGCGGATGGTGCCCGCCGCCGTGGTGAGCATGGGGAAGAACCGGGGGGAAAGCCTGGCGGCGTGGACCGCCGCCAGGTACCCCGCCACCGTGGCCTGGCTGGAGAGGGCGTCCATGCTCTGGGCCCGGGTGATGCGGGGGATGAGCTCCATGGCGATCACCGTGGCCTTCTTCGCCTGCAGGGCCCGCACCAGCTCCAGGTTCTTATGGGCCTGAACGAAGCCCACCACGATGGCCCCGGGCTCGAGGGCCCCGATCAGGTCCTCCGGGGGGGGCTGGACGGTAAAGAGGAGGTTGGCCCCCTTTAGGAGCTCCCCTCGCTCCACCACCTCCGCCCCCGCCTCCTGGTAGGCGGCGTCCGGGTGGTAGGCGCCCTCCCCGGCGCCCCGCTCCACCCGCACCCGGGCCCCGCCCTTCACCAGGCGGGCCACCACCTCGGGCACCAGGGCCACCCTGCGCTCTCCTGGAGCCCTTTCCTTGGGAACCGCGATGGTTACCATAGGACCTCCTCTGGGGGAAGTATACCAGCCGAGGTAAGGACGCCTGCTTTCCGCCTCGGCCGCGCTCTACACCACTCCGAAAGGAGAGCTACACTTCCTGTACCGCAAAGAAAAAACCCCCACCTGGCCTTCCCGAAAGCACCTCCCCGTGGAAAAATACCGCCATGCGCCCCTCCGGGCCCAAGATCGCCGCCGTGCTCCTCGTGGGCATCCTGGCCATCAGCTTCGGCAGCATCCTGGTGCGGCTCGCCCTTCAGGCCGCCCAGGACCGAAGCCTCGCCTTCAGCCTGGTGATGAGCGCCGGGCGCCTGGGTTTGGCCGCGCTTCTCCTGGCCCCGGGCTGGACGAGGCCCCTAGGAAGCCGGGCCGGGCTTCCCTTCGCCGCGGCCGCCGGGGCCTTCCTCGCCCTCCACTTCGCCTTCTGGATCACCTCCCTCTCCTACACCTCCGTGGCGGCCAGCACCGCCTTGGTGACCACGAACCCCGTCTGGGTCACCCTTTTCGGCTGGGTCTTCTTCGGGGAAAGGCCCTCGGGAACCACCCTCTTAGGGGTGGGCGTGGCCCTTCTCGGGGGGCTTCTCATCGGGCTTGGGGACGCCGGGGAGGGCAAGGGGACCAACCCCCTCCTCGGGGACCTCCTGGCGGTTTTGGGGGCGGTGGCCGTCTCCTTTTACTTCCTCTTGGGACGGGAAGCCCAGCGCAAAGGGCTTTCCACCCTGGAGTACGTCCGGGTGGCCTACACCGTGGCGGCCCTCCTCCTCCTCCCCCTCCCCTACCTCTTCGGCGGCGGGTACGGGGGGTATCCCTTGGCGGTCTACGCCTACATCCTCCTCATGGCCCTCCTGCCCCAGCTGGTGGGCCACACCAGCTTCAACTGGGCCACGCGGCACATCCCCCCGGTCCTAGTCACCCTGGCCATCCTCTTTGAACCCGTGGGGGCAAGCCTCCTGGCCTTCCTCCTCTTCGGGGAGCTCCCCGGGGTGCAGGTCCTCCTCGGGGCTTTGGTCCTCCTCCTGGGGGTGGGCCTGGCGGTGGTGGGGGGTAGGCGGTGAGCTACGTGGCCCTGGCGGCCCTGCTTTGGGGGCTTGGGGGGGCCTTGGCGGGGCGGTTCATGCGGGAGATCCCCCCCGAGGTCCTCATCCCCTTGCGCTTTCTCCTGAGCTTCCTCCTCCTTTTCCCCCTGGTCCTGAGGCACCCCCCCTCCCGGGCGGAAGGCCCCAGGCTCCTAAGGGTGGGGCTTGCCCTCTCCGGGGCCCAGGCCTTTTACTACCTGGCCATCCACGCCACCACCGTGGCCACGGGGATCTTCCTCCAGTACCTGGCCCCTTCCCTCCTCACCCTCTACGCCCTCCTCAAGGGGGAGAGGCTTCCCGGGCGGGCGCTTTTTGGAGTGGGGCTCGCCCTCCTGGGCGCCTACTTCCTGGTGGTGGGCCCTGAGGGGCTTAAGGGCGGGGCGGTGGGGCTCGCCTTCGGGCTCCTTTCCGCCCTCTCCTTCGCCCTTTACGCCGCCTTCTCCCACGGGCTCAAGACCCCGGCCTTCGTGGCCTTGGGGGTAGCCACGGGGGTGGGGGCGCTCCTCTCCCTGCCGGTCCTCCTCGCCCACCTGGCGGAGGTCATGGCCCTAAGCCCGTCCCAGTGGGGGGCGGTGGCCTACCTGGTCACCCTGGGCACCGTGGTGCCCTTCGGCCTCTTCCTCATGGGGGTGCGGACCCTCCCGGCCCGCACCGCCACCCTGGTGGCCATGCTGGAGCCGGTGGCGGGGGCCCTCTTCGCCTGGCCCCTGGCGGGGGAGCCCATCCAGCCCTTGGGGTTTTTGGGAGGAGTCCTTATCCTGGTGGGAGTAGGGCTCAACCGGAGGTGATATGGCGGCGCGGGTTTTCCTTCTCTTCACCCTGGGGTATTTCCTCTCCTACTTCTACCGTTCGGCCAACGCGGTCCTCGCCAGGGACCTCTCCCAGGAGCTGGGCTTGGGGCCGGCGGAGCTCGGCTTCATGACGAGCCTCTTCTACCTGGCCTTCGCCGCGGCCCAGCTCCCCCTGGGGGGGCTTTTGGACCGGGTGGGGCCCCGGACCGTCACCCCGGCCCTCCTTCTGGTGGCGGCTTTGGGGAGCGTGGTCTTCGGCCTCGCCCAAAGCTTCCCCGTTTTGGCCCTGGGCCGGGCCCTGATCGGAGTGGGGATGGCGGCGGCCCTCATGGGTTCCCTGAAGGCCTTTAGCCTCTGGTTCCCCAAAAACTACGCCACGGTATCCACCCTCCTGGTGGGCCTCGGGGCCACAGGGGGGCTCGTGGCGGCCACCCCCTTGGCCCTCCTAAAGGAAACCCTGGGCTGGCGGGGGGTCTTTCTCCTGGGGGCTTTGGTGGTGGTCCTGGTGGCCCTGGCCATCTACCTAGGGGTGCGGAACACCCCTCCCGGCGTCCCTTGGCCCAAGGCGCGGGAGGAAGGGGGGTTTGGGGAGGTCCTCCGCAACGGGAGGCTTCTAAAGGTGGCCTTTTTGGCCTTCGCCTTCACCGGGTGCTTCCTCGCCCTCCAGACCCTCTGGGCCGGGGGCTACGCCTACCATCTGGGCCTCACCGCCCTGGAGGTGGGCAACCTCCTTTTCCTCTACTCGGGGGGAGCGGTTTTGGGCTTCCTCGTTTCCGGCTACCTGGCGGACCGCTTTGGGACGGCCCGGGTCCTCCTTTTCGCCGCCCTCTTCTTCGCCCTGGGCCTCGCCCTGCTTCTCCTTAAGCTCCTCGTCCTGGCCTACCTCTTCCTAGGCTTCTTCGGGGCCTTCAACATCCTCACCCTCACCCAGGCCCGGGAGCTGGTCCCTTCCCACCTGGTGGGCCGGGGCACCACCTTGGTGAACCTCTTCGGCATTGGGGGGACCTTCCTCCTGCAGTGGGGCATCGGGGTGGCGGTGGGGGCCTTGGGGTACGGGGCGGCCTTTCTTGGGCTTTTGGGGCTTCTGTTCCTGGCCCTTTTCCTCTACCTGCCCCTCCTTCAAAACTCCGGGTGAAAGAGAAGCCGCCCCATCCTGGCCACCCGTTCGGTCCAGTCGGGCCGAGGAGGAGGAAGGCTTGGGGGAAGGACCGGAGGCCGCTCCCTTGTGCCTAAGAAAAGCCAGGGGTGGGAAAAAAGCCGCCTCGGCCCGGAACGGTAGACCAGAAGCCGGCCCCGGCCAACCCACACGTAAAGCTGGGGCCGGGAAACCCCAAGGGCACGCGCCACCTCGTCCAGGGGCATAAGGTCCTGCCATTGCGTCAGGGCTAAAGCGGCGGTCCTCTCCAACCGGAGGAGGAGGGCCTCCCCCAGAAGGGAGGCCAGGGGCACCCAGTCCCCCAGGTCCAAAGACCGGATAAGGGCCAGAGGTTCAGGAGGGGGAAACCGGTCCTGCAAGCCACGGTCCGCCCTTTCCAGGGCCTGGTAGTACCGCCTCCGGTCCGCCTCATCCAGGCCCTTAACCACCAAGGGGGGAAAGCCGAGGCGGATGACCAAGTAGTTGAGGAGCAGGCGGCCCACCCGCCCGTTCCCATCCCGGTAAGGGTGGATGGCCTCAAAAAGGGTGTGGATCTTGGCTATGGCCTCCAGGAAGTCCCGCTCCTGCAAAAGGGTCTGGGCCACCCGCACAAAGGCCCTGAGGTACTCCGTGGCCTCGAGGGGAGGGATGACCTTGGCCCCTTGGATGCGGCGTTCCAGACCGTCTGCGGGCCTGCCCCGCTCCCGTTCCAGGGGCGTCTCCCTGAAAAGCTGGCCGTGGATGTTGTTGATAAAGGCTAGGTCCAGATGCCAGATCCCTTCCTGAGCGTCCTGGAGAGCCTGCTCGTACACGAACTGGGCAGTTCGGAAATAGTTGAAAACCTCCACCGACCCTTTGCGGCCCTTGAGCACCTGGCGCAACTCCCGCTCGTCAGCGAAATGACCTTCTATGGCCAAGGAGTGGCGGGTGTCCTCCTGGAGCATATACAACCACTCCCCGTTGGCCACCTGGATAAGGTCTAGCTTCATCCCGCCGAAGCGGTCCAAAAGAACCCGCCGCTCTTCCAGAGCCCGGCGGATTTTGTTATATGCCCTCTTGGTATCCTCCTTCACCTCTGGCCATTATAGCCCCATATGAAGCCCACAAACTTCCCTTCACACGGCATGATAGTCAAACGGCCCTACCCCCGAGCAACTAACGGGTTTATGGTAAACTTCTTCCATGCTGGCCCAGGTGCGAAGCTACGCCCTCCTCGGCCTGGACGCCATTCCCGTCACCGTGGAGGTGGACGTTAGCCCGGGGCTTCCCACCTACGCCCTGGTGGGCCTGCCCGACAAGGCGGTGGAGGAAAGCCGCGAAAGGGTGCGGGCGGCCCTGAAAAACGCCGGCTTCCCCTACCCCCAGGCCCGGGTGGTGGTGAACCTGGCCCCGGCGGAGCTCAGGAAGGAGGGGAGCCACTTTGACCTGCCCATCGCCTTGGGGCTCCTCGCGGCCCAAGGGGTGGTGCCCCTGGAGGCCCTTTCGCCCTTCGCCGTGGCCGGGGAGCTGGGCCTAGACGGGAGCCTAAGGCCCGTCCCGGGGGCGGTGAACCTGGCCCTGGGGGCCCTAAGGGAGGGGAAAAAGCTCCTCCTGCCCCTGGAGAGCGCCAAGGAGGCGGCCTTGGTGGAGGGGGTGGCGGCCCACGGGGCCAAGACCCTGGAGGAGGCGGTGGCCTTCCTGCGGGGGGAGAAGGACTTGGGGGAAGCGGTCCCCGAGGAGGGCCTCGAGGCTTTGGAGGTTTTGGACCTGAGGGACGTGAAGGGGCAGGCCAAGGCCAAAAGGGCCTTGGAGATCGCGGCGGCGGGCTTCCACCACCTCCTCATGGTGGGAAGCCCGGGCTCGGGGAAGACCATGCTGGCAAGGCGCCTCCCCTTCCTCCTCCCGCCCCTCTCCCGGGAGGAGGCCCTCGAGGTCACCCGCATCCACTCCGCCGCCGGCAAGCCCGTGCGGGGCCTCATCCGCACGCCCCCCTTCCGCGCCCCCCACCACACGGTGAGCTACGCCGGCCTCATCGGGGGCGGGGCCATCCCCAAGCCCGGGGAGGTCTCCTTGGCCCACCGGGGGGTGCTCTTTTTGGACGAGTTCCCGGAGTTTTCCCGGGAGGTCCTCGAGGCCCTGCGCCAACCCCTGGAGGACGGGGTGGTCACCGTGGCCCGGGCCCGGGCGAGCCTCACCTTCCCCGCCCGCTTCCTCCTGGTGGCGGCCATGAACCCCTGCCCCTGCGGCTGGCACGGGGACCCGGAACGCCCCTGCACCTGCACCCCCGCCGCCCAGAAGCGCTACGCTGGAAGGATCTCGGGGCCCCTCCTGGACCGCTTTGACCTGGTGGTGGAGGTGCCCCGCCTCACCCCCAAGGAGCTCGTCCACGCCCCGGAAGGAGAGCCCACGGAGGCGGTACGCACCAGGGTCCTAAGGGCCCGGGAAAGGATGCTCGCCCGCCAGGGGAAGCCCAACGGGGAGCTTGCGGGAAGGGCCCTAAGGGAGCACGCCCGCCCCACCCCACCGGCCGAGGCCCTCCTCCAGGAGGCGGCCAAGCGGATGCTCCTTTCCGCCCGGAGCTACGACCGGATCCTCCGGGTGGCCCGCACCGTGGCCGACCTCATGGGGGCGGAGCGGGTGGAGGAGGCCCACGTGGCCGAGGCCTTGGCCTACCGCCGAAGCCTTTAGCCCAGAAGGGAGGTAAGCCAAGGGACCAGGGCCTCCGCCGCCTGGGGGTTGGTGGCCAGGGGCACCCCGTGGACGTCGCAGACCCTAAGGAGGGCCTGGACGTCGGGCTCGTGGGGCTGGGCGGTGAGGGGGTCGCGGAAAAAGAGGACCGCTAGGATCCTGCCCTCCGCCACCCGGGCCCCCATCTGCTGGTCCCCGCCCAAAGGGCCCGAGAGGAGCCTTTCCACCGCAAGCCCCGTGGCCTCGGCGATGCGCTTCCCCGTGGTCCCCGTGGCCACCAGGGGGAAGCGGGCGAGGAGTTCCCGGTGCTTCAGGCAAAAGGCCACCATGGCCTCCTTCTTGGCATCGTGGGCGATGAGGGCTAGGGCCTTCATGGGGGCATTGTACGCTTGGGGCATGGAGCCCCTCACCTTCAAGGAGGCGCAACGGCAGGTGGACGCCTGGATCTCCCGGTTCCAGGAAGGCTACTTCCCTCCCCTTCTGATGCTGGCCCGCCTGGCGGAGGAGCTCGGGGAGGTGGCCCGGGTCCTGGCCCACCGCCACGGCAAGAAGCCCAAGCCGGGGGAGGTGGAAGGGGACCTGGCGGAGGAACTCGCCGACCTCCTCTTCGTCCTCATCTCCCTGGCCAACCGGGAGGGCATTGACCTGGAGGAGGCCTTCCGCAAGGTCATGGCCAAGTACGAGGCCCGGGACCGGGACCGCTGGAGCCCCAAGCACCCCCCGGGCCCTTAGAATGACGCCATGGAACCCCTCCTGGTGGCCCAGGGCCTGGCCAAGCGCTTCGGGACCCTCGAGGCGGTGCGGGGAGTGAGCCTTGCCCTCTGCCCCGGGGAGATCCTGGCCTTTTTGGGCAAAAACGGCGCCGGCAAGACCACCACGGTGAAGATGCTTTCGGGCCTCCTCCTGCCCGATGGGGGAAGCGTGCGCCTTTTGGGCCAAGACCCCTTCCGAAACCCAGGGGCCCTCCGCCACCTGGGGGCGGTCCTGGAGGGGAACCGCAACACCTACTGGCGCCTCACCCCCCTGGAGAACCTGGTCTACTTCGGCGTGGCCCGGGGGCTAAGGCTTTTCCAGGCCCGAAGGCGGGCCATGGTCCTCCTGGAGGAGTACGGCCTTCTGGAGAAGGCCCACACCGAGGTGCGCCACCTCTCCCGGGGCATGCAACAGAAGCTGGCCCTCCTCCAGGCCCTCGTCCACGACCCCGAGGTCCTCCTCTTGGACGAGCCCACCCTAGGCCTGGACGTGGAGACCGCCTTGCGGGTCCAGGAGAAGGTGCGGGCCCTGGCCCAAGGGGGCAAGGCCATCCTCCTCACCACCCACCAGATGGAGGTAGCCGAGGCCCTGGCCCACCGCATCGCCATCATCCACCGGGGGAGGATCGTCCTCGAGGGGACCAAAGGGGAGATCCTCGCCCGCTTCGCCGGAAACCACTACGTGTTGGAGCTGGAAACCCCCCCACCCCAAGAGGTCCTAAGCCGCCTCCGGGCCTTGGGGGTGGAAGGGGAGGGCCCTTTCCTTTACAGGGGGGACGGGGAGGGGCTTTGGCGGGTTCTGGAGGCCCTAAAGCCCCTGCCCCTCAAGCGGGTGGCCCGGGCGGAGGCGGACCTATTGGAGGTATTCCTCAAGGTGGTGGAGCATGCTTGACCTCTTCCTGGTGGAGCTTTGGCGGAGCCTCCTCATGCTCCGACGCTACCCCTTAGAGCTCCTGGGGGCCGTGGTCACCTTGAGCCTCATCTTCTACCTGCTCTTCCTGGGAGCGCGGTTTTTGGCGGGGCCAGGGGCCGAGTTTGGAGGGAAGCTCGAGGCGGTCTTGGTGGGCTACCTTCTTTGGACCTTCACCCTGGGCGCCTACAACGGCCTCGCCTTCGGCCTCACGGAGGAGGCCCAGACGGGCACCTTAGAGCAGGTCTTCCTCACCCCCTATGGCCCCATACCCCTTTTCCTGGTGCGCAACCTAGCGGAGCTTTTGGGCCACGCCCTTTTGGTCCTCCTGGTGGCCCTTTGCCTCATGCCCCTCACCGGGGCTAAGCTCGCCTTTCCCCCCCTCGTGATCCTTCCCTTCCTGGCGGTGCTCCTGGGAGGCTACGGCCTGGGCTTCGCCGTGGGAAGCCTCGCCCTTCTCTACAAACGGGTGGGGCAGCTTCTGGGGCTTTCCCAGTTCCTCCTCCTCTTCCTCCTTCAGGCCCCCGGAGAAGGCCTCTTCGCCCTCTTGCCCCTAACCCCCGGGGCCGCTTTGGCCCGGGAGATGATGGCGGAAGGGGCCCCCCTTAGGCCCTGGGCCCTCCTCCTCGCCTGCCTCAACGGCGGGGCCTACCTGGGGCTAGGCCTTATCCTCTTCGCCCAGGCGGTGCGCCGGGCCAAGGCCACGGGGCTCCTCCATGGGTACTAGGGCCCTCCTCCTGGCCTTGGGGCCGGCGGCGGCCCTAGGGCTTGGGCGGTTCGCCTACGCCCTGGCCCTCCCCTTGATGCTCCAAGCCTGGGGGCTTTCCTACGCCCAAGGGGGGCTTTTGGGAAGCGCCAACACCTTGGGCTACCTCCTGGGGGCGCTTGTAAGCCACCGCCTCCTGGGGCGGGTGGGCTACCGGAAGGGGTTCTTCCTGGCCCTCTTCCTCCAGGTCCCCCTCCTCGGCCTCACCGGGGCCTTCGGCTACGCCCCCGCCCTGGCCTTAAGGCTTCTGCAAGGGGTCCTCGGGGCCTGGGTCTTCGTGGGCGGGGCCGCCCTCCTCATGGCCCTGGGGGGCTCGGGGAGGGCCCTTGGGGCCTACTACGGCGGCGTGGGGCTTGGGCTTCTCCTAAGCCCCTGGCTTTTCCTTGGGGTCCGGGACCCCCTCGAGGCCTGGGTCCGGCTGGGCCTGGGGGCGGGGGTTCTAGGGCTTCTCGCCCTCCCCGCCCTCCCCCTCCTCCAAGAGCCCCCGCCCCCGGCCCGGGGGGAAGGGAACCTAAGGCCCATCGGCCGCCTCCTCCTGGCCTACGGCCTCTACGGGGCCGGGTACATCGGCTACATGACCTTCGTCACCACGGCGGTGGAAAGCTGGACCCTCCTTTTCACCCTTCTCGGGGCCTCCGCCCTCCTCACAGGGGTGGTCTGGGGACCCTGGGTGGAGCGGGTGGGGGGAAGGCGGGGGCTTTTCCACGTCCTCCTGGTGCTCTTCTTGGGAAGCCTCCCCCCCTTGGCCCAGAAGCTTCCCGCCCTAAGCGCCCTCCTCTTCGGCCTCTCCTTTTTAGGGGTGATCACCGCCCTCACCCAGGCCTTCCGGGCCCTCCTTCCCCCCTCCGCCTGGCCCGGGGCCATGGGGCTTTCCACGGCGGCCTTCGCCCTGGGGCAGGCTTTGGGGCCGGCGGTGGCTGGGTTCTTCGCCGAGATGGCGGGCCAAGGGGAGGGGGCGCTTTGGGCGGCCAGCGCCCTTCTCCTCTTGGCCCTCCTTTCCCTTTGGCCCAGGGGCTAGAGGCCGTAAAGCCGGGCGAACTTCCTCTCCAGGTAGTCCAGGAAGGCCCGGGCGCTTGGAGGCTCCCCGGTCACCCGCTCCACCAGGGCCTTGGGGCGGAAGCGGCTCCCCTCGGCGTGGATCCTCTTCCGGCTCCAGTCCAGGAAGGGGCGGAACTCCCCTTGGGCGAAGAGGGGCTCCAGGGGGCCAAGCTCCGCCTCCGCCTTCTGGAAGAACTGGGCGGCGTAGAGGTTGCCCAGGGTGTAGGTGGGGAAGTAGCCGAAAAGCCCCCCCGCCCAGTGCACGTCCTGCATGACCCCGTCCTTGTAGTCCTTGGGGGCCACCCCCAGGTAGGCCCAGTACTTCTCCGCCCAGGCCCCGGGGAGGTCCTCGAGGCCAAGCTCCCCCCGGAAAAGGGCGAGCTCCAGCTCCAGGCGCACCAGGATGTGGAGGTTGTAGGTGACCTCGTCCGCTTCCACCCGGATAAGAGAGGGCTCCACGGCGTTGATGGCGAAGTGGAAATCCTGGAGGCGCACGTCCCTTAGGCTGGCGAAGACCTCCTTGGCCCGGGGGAAGAAGCGCTCCCAGAAGCCCAGGGAGCGGCCCACCAGGTTCTCCCAGGTGCGGCTTTGCGACTCATGGACCCCCAAGGAGACCGCCTCGCCCCTCGGGGTGCCCCAGTGCTCCTTGGGCAGGCCCTGCTCGTAGAGGGCGTGGCCCATCTCGTGGAGGGTGCCGAAGATCCCGGCGTTGAAGAAGTCCTCGTAGTAGCGGGTGGTGATGCGCACGTCCCCGGGGCCGATGGCGATCTCAAAGGGGTGGGCGGTGGGGTCTAAGCGGCCGGCCTCGAGGTCGTACCCGCAGGCCGCAAGGAGTTCCAGGGCGAAGGCCCTCTGCGCCTCCTGGGGGTAGGGGCGGTGGAGGATGCCCGTGTCCGGGCGCTTTGGGCTTCCCAGGATGCGGTCAAGAAGCCCCTTGAGGCCCTCCTTGAGCTCCTGGAAAAGGGGAAGAAGCTCCTTCGCCCGCATCCCGGGCTCGTACCCGTCCAGGAGGGCGTCATAGGGCTCCCCGTAGGGCGGGTCCCCCGGGGCCGGGGGGAGGCCGGAAAGGATCTCCGCCTTCTCCTTGGTGAGGGCGAAGACCCGCCTGAGGTAGGGCAGGAAGCCCCGCCAGTCGTCCTTGGGCCTCGCCTCCTCCCAGAAGCTTTCGCTCTCGCTTTCCGCCTGGGCCAGTTCCACGGCGAGCCTTTCGGGGATGGCCCGGGCGCGCTCGTAGGCCTGGCGCCACTCCCGCACGTTCACGGCGGCGTCGGAAAGGGGGTCTTGCACCAGGCTAGACCCCTCCACTTTCTCCAGCCACTCCCCGATCCTGGGATCGGTGGTGCGCTGGTGGAGGAGCCGGGCCAGGGCGGCCATCTGCCGGGCCCGGTGCTCGTGCCCTTTGCGGGGAATCATGGTGCGCTGGTCCCAGGCGGCCAAGGCCCCCAAGGAAGCGAGATAGGCGGTCTCCCTCTGGAACTCCAAAAGGTTTTGGTAAGCGGTCTCCGGCGTCACGGGGCTATCTTACTCCAGCCCCGTGAAAACCTGGTGGAAGAAGCCCTCCTTCCCCGTAAAATGCCCCCATGTGGCCCCTCTTCGCCCTGGTCTTGGGCCTCGTGGTGGGCTCTTTTCTCAACGTGGTGATCCATAGGCTTCCCAAGGGGGAGTCCATCGCCTACCCCCCTTCCCGGTGCCCCGCCTGCGGGCATAGGCTTGGGGCCCTTGACCTGGTCCCCGTCCTCTCCTACCTCCTCCTAAGGGGGCGGTGCCGCTACTGCGGTGGCCCCATCTCCCCCCGCTACCCCCTGGTGGAGGCCCTTACCGGAGGGCTCTTCCTCCTCGCCGCCCTCTTCTTTCCCCCTGGAGTGGAGGCTTTCCTCGTCTTCCTCTTCCTCGCCTTTCTCGTGGCTCTCGCCTTCGTTGACCTGGACACCTTTGAGCTTCCCGATCCCCTCACCTACGGGCTTCTCTTCCTGGGGCTTCTTGCCTCCTGGGCCCTGGCCTTTCCCCTTCCCTTTAGGGAAAGCCTGGACGGGGCCCTCCTTGCTGCCGGGGGGCTTGGCCTCGTGGCGGGGTACGGGAACCTTTTCCTGAGGCGCTTCAGGGAGCCTAAGCCCGAGGTCCCCGTGGGCCCCCACCAGGTCCACATGGCGGCCCTCTTCGGAGCCCTTTTGGGCCCGGGGGTGGGGATGGCTCTGGCCTTCCTCTCCTGGGCCCTCTCGGGACGCACGGGCCGCCCCGTGGTCCTCCCCGACCGGCTCACCCTCCCCCTTTGGCCTTTCGCCCTCCTCCTCGCCCCCACCCTAGGCCTAGACCTCCTGGAAAACCTTAAGGGAAGCCTCCTCGCCGCCGGGGGGCTTGCCCTTGCCGGGGGGCTTTACTGGGCCTTCCGGCCCCTTCCCGAGGAAGAAGAGGAGCCCGTGGCCATGGGCTACGGGGACGTGAAGCTTTTGGGGGCCTTAGGGGCTTGGCTTGGGCCTTACGCTTTCCTGGCCCTATTCCTTGGGGTCTTCGCCGGAGCCCTGGTGGGCCTTCTCCTCAGGCAAAGGAAGCTTCCCTTCGGCCCCTACCTCGCCCTTGGGGGGGTGGTGGCCTTCTTCTTCGGGGAGGCCATTTTTGGGGCTTACCTCCGGCTTTTGGGCTTTTGAACGGGGGGTGGGCTTGCCCTCTCCTATCCTGAAACCATGAGGGACATAAGGGCATTCCTGGCGGCGCTTGGGCTTTTGGCCTTGGGCCTTGTCCTTTACACCTGGGCCTCCCCCTACCTCTTCCTCCGCAACCTCCAGGGGGCCATCCTCGAGGGGGACCGGGCCCGTCTGGAAAGGATGGTGGACTTCCCTCAGGTGCGGGAGGGCCTCAAGGCCCAGATCCACGCCCAGCTCCTCAAGGAGGTGGGGAAGGAAGTCCAGGCCAACCCCTTCGCTGGCCTCGCCTACCTTTTCGCCGCCGGGCTTGTGGACCCCTTGGTGGAGGCCCTCGTCTCCCCGGAGGGCCTCGCCGCCTTGGGCACCGGGGCCGAGCCCGGGGAGGCCCCCAAGGAGGAGGTGCGGAACTGGCGGCTCCGGTACCAGGGCTTCCGCACCGCCTACATCCACCACAAGGACGACCCCCAAAGCCGCCTCTACCTGGAACGCCAGGGGCTTTGGGGCTGGAAGGTGGTGCGGCTGGAGTTCCCCCTGGAGTAGCATGGCCCCCATGGAGCTTCTGGAGGTCCTGGCCAGAAGGCGGAGCGTCCGGCGCTTCAAACCCCTTCCCATCCCCGAGGAGGACCTGGAAAAACTCCTCTTCGCCCTGCAGCGGGCCCCCACCGACGCCAGCGCCCAGCTCTATTCCGTGGTGCGGGTGAAGGACCAAGCCCTCCGGGACGAGATCGCAAGGCTTTCCGGGGACCAGGAGCACATCAGGCAAGCGGCGGAGTTCTTCGTCCTTTTGGCCGACATCCACCGCCTGGAAAGGCTTCTCGCCCACCGGGGGCAGAGGATGGCCCCTTGGCCCAGGACCGCCCTCCACTTCGCCATCCTGGACGCGGGGCTTGCCGGGGCCTATTTGGCCCTCACCGCCGAGGCCCTGGGCTACGGGGTCTGCTTCATCGGAGGGGTCTTGAACGGGGTGGAGGCCCTCGTAGACCTCCTTGGGCTTCCCCCCGGGGTTCTCCCCGTGGCGGGGCTTGCCGTGGGCGTCCCCGACGAGGAGGGCCCCCCGAGGCCCAGGCTTCCCCGGAGGCTTGTGGTCCACGAGGACCGCTACCGCCCCTACACGGAAGCGGACCTGGAAGAGGCCTACCAGGCCATGGCCCCCTACAGCCGGGTGGGGGACTGGAACCGGGTCCTGAGGCGCTACTTCGCCGAAGGCGGCACCATGGAAGAGCGGGAAAGGCCCTACGGGCGGGCCCTCGCCCGGCAGGGTTTTGACCCCGACCTGCCCCAAGGGGCCCCCTTCTACTCCCTGGGGGCCTTGGTGGAAGAGGCCCTGGAGGAAGGAAGAGGGGTGCTCTTCCGCCGGGGCGAGGCCTGGCTGGAGCGGGAGACCGAGGCCTTCCGGGGGGAAGGAAGGCCGGGCGAGGCCCTCTACACCGCCCTAAGGAAGGCCCGGGGGGAGATCCCCGGCTGGCCCTAAGGCCCCCTAGCCTCCTGGACCACCCGCCTGGCCCCCCGGTAGACCTTTTGGTAGAAGGGGGCCTCGAGGCTCTCTATCACCACCCGGCTCCCGTAGCTGGAGGCGTGGGCGAAGACCCCCCGGCCCAGGTAGATCCCCACGTGGTCCACCTCCTTTCCCCCAAAGCTGAAGAAGACCAAATCCCCCGGGCGCAGGGCCTCCGCAGGGGGAAAGGCCTGGTACTGCTCCCTGGTGGTCCGGGGAAGGGCCACGCCCAGCTCGGCATAGACCTGGGCCACGAAGGCGGAGCAATCCAGGGCCAAAGGGGAGTTCGCCCCGTACTTGTAGGGCACGCCCAGATAGCGGAGGACGGCCCGGAGGAGGGGGCTTTCGGGGGAAAAGGCCTCCTCTTCCTGCAAACCCGCCGGAGAGGGCGGCTTTTCCCCTTCCGAAGGGGCTTCCTTTGGGGGAAGCCTCAGGACCTGCCCCACCTTGAGTTCAGGGGAGGTGAGCCCGTTTAGGCGCATGAGGGCCTCCACCGTGGTCCCATAGCGCCGGGCCAGGGAGAAGAGGGTGTCCCCGGGGGCCACGGTGTGGGTGGGCTGGGCCAGGGCCAGGCCCAGGGCTAAAAGCCAGGGGATTTGGCGCCGCACGGCCCCATTCTACCCCGGCCAAGCCCCCATCCCGGCGGCCAAAGGGCAAGGCTCTTGACGCGACGGATAAGGCAAATCTTGGACTTTAGAAGGTAAAGTGCAGTCCTGAAAGTGGATTGCGTGATAAGTATAGACCGGGTTCATCATCGCAGTAAGGTGCTATAATGGCCTTGTCCGGGAAGCCGAACGGGAATCTTGAAAGCCTATTTTCCCTTGGGGAAGGGCAATATGCGCTTTTGCCTTCTCATCGCTCCTTCTTCCTGTGGCTTCGCGACGAGCTAAACCCCCAAAAAGGGCCGTTATACGGCCTATGCATATTCCAAGTTTCATCTTTCTCACAAACCCCCCCTCCAGGAGCCCTCTCCAAGACGAGGTTCTTGAGGGGGTACCGTTGCACGAGATGCTTCCCCGTAAGGGGATTGCGACCTTTCCAAGGCCTCCTCCATGGAGAGGTCCACCAAGGAGGTTGCACGAGATGCTTCCCCGTAAGGGGGTTGCGATTCCAGGAAGCCCGCTTCTACATGCGTCCCCCTCTCCTCCCGTTGCACGAGATGCTTCCCCGTAAGGGGATTGCGACTTGCCCCCGGAGCCGTCGGGGTTGAAGAAGACGGGTTGCACGAGATGCTTCCCCGTAAGGGGAAAGATACATGCGACACCCAGAAGGGGCGTGGCGGCGCCGCGCCGTGGGGGAGCCGGGTTGGGGTTTTCCCACGGGGTAAAGGAGGGGCCCCCGCCCTTTCCCAAGCCGCCTACCCCCTTGGCCCAAAGGCCAAGGGTGTGCTAGAATCCCCCAAGGCGGGGGCCGTTAGCTCAACTGGCAGAGCACCGGTCTCCAAAACCGGGGGTTGGAGGTTCGAGTCCTTCACGGCCCGCCAAGGTGCCCTCCTCCCAAGGAGGGCTTCTTTTTTGGGGTATGCGCCGCTACCAGGTCCTCATCGTAGGGGCGGGCTTCGCGGGAAGCGAGGCCGCCTACCTTCTAGCCCAGAAGGGGGTGCGGGTGGGCCTCCTCACCCAAAGCCTGGACTCGGTGATGATGCCCTTTCTGCCCCCAAAGCCCCCCTTCCCCCCAGGAAGCCTCCTGGAAAAGGCCTACGACCCAGAGGACGAGCGGGTCTGGGCTTTCCACGCCCGGGCCAAGTACCTGCTGGAGGCCGAGGACAACCTGCACCTTTTCCAGGCCACGGCCACGGGGCTCCTCCTGGAAGGGGAGCGGGTGGTGAGGGTGAACACCTGGGAAGGCCCCCCGGCCCTGGCGGAGCGGGTGGTCCTGGCGGTGGGAAGCTTCCTCGGGGCGAGGCTTTTCCTGGGCGGGGTGGAGGAGGAGGCGGGGAGGCTTTCCGAGGCCAGCTACCCGGACCTTTGGGAGTCCCTTAAGGCCCTGGGCTTCCGCTTCGTGGAGCGGGAGGGGGAGGTCCCCGAGACCCCCACCACCCCGGGCTATAGGGTGCGCTACCAGGCCTTCCACCCCGAGGAGTGGGAGGAAGCCACCTTCCGCCTAACCCGCCTAAAGGGGCTTTACGCCGTGGGCCTCTGCGTCCGGGAGGGAGACTACGCCCTCATGAGCCAGGAGGGGAAGCGCCTTGCGGAGCACCTTCTCCATGAGCTTGGGTAGGGGCCTCTTCCAAGGGTCCTCCCCCTCTCCCGGCCAAAGGGCCCCCCGCACCTCCACAAGAAGCCTCCGGTGGGTGAGGGCGTGGCGCACTTCCCCCAAGGGGAAAGAGCGCACCCCGAAGGCCGCCTCCCGCCGCGAAAGCTCCTCCGGGGGAAAGAGGGGCACGCCGTAAAGCCCCTGGAAGCGCCCTTGAAGGCGCTCCAAATGGACCCCCTTCCGCCCCAAGAGGACCAGGGCCATAAGGCGCTCCTCGGGCGCCTTTCTCCTTCGGGGAAGGGGGTAGCGCCCCCAGTCCCCCTTGCCCTGGCAGAAGGCCGCTAGGGGGCAGTTGGGGCAGCGGGGGTTTTTCGGTAGGCAGACCACCGCCCCAAGCTCCATGAGGGCCTGGTTCCAGGTCCCGGGGTCCACGTCCGCGGGAAGGAGGCCCTGGGCGAGGGCGAAAAGCTCCTTTTCCTTGGGGCTTTCCTGGGCAAAGAGGCGGGAAAGGACCCGGCGCACGTTCCCGTCCACCGCCGCCACCCGTTCCCCAAAGGCGATGGAGGCCACCGCCGCCGCGGTGTAGGGCCCGAGGCCGGGAAGCCCCTTGAGCTCGGCGAAGCTAGGGGGAAGCTCCTCCACCCTTTGGGCCAGGCGGTGGAGGTTTACCGCCCGCCGGTAGTAGCCCGCCCCCTGCCAGACCTTAAGGACCTCTTCCAAGGAGGCCTCCCGCAAGGCCTTCAGGGTGGGAAAGCGCTCCAGGAAGCGGCGGTAGTAGGGGATGGCCTGCTCCACCCGGGTCTGCTGCAGGAGGACCTCGGAGACCAAAATCCGGTAGGGGTCCTTCTCCCCCCGCCAGGGAAGGAGGCGGGCGTTTTGGCGGTACCAGGCGAGAAGGGCCTCCTGCCAGGCTTTCATCAGAGGGGGATGGGGCCCCGGAAAAGGCGCTTGTGCTCCACCATGAGGCAGCGGTCCGCCACCACGGGGATGCCCGCCTCCTCCAGGGCCTTCTCAAAAGCGGGGTGGGTGATCCCCGACTGGAGCCAGACGAGGCCCGGTCTCAAGGCGAGGACCTCGGGCAGGTGGTCCATGAGGGCGGAAGGGGGGCGGAAGACGTCCAGGATGTCCACAGGCTCCGTAAGGTCCTTTAAGCCTGCCACCACCTTCGCCCCGAAGAGCTCCTCCCCGGCGAAGCGGGGGTTCACGGGGAGGATGCGGTAGCCCTGTTCCCAAAGGTACTTGGGCACGTAGTGGGCGGGGCGGCCTGGGTCCTTGTGGGCCCCCAGGACGGCGATGGTCCTGGCCTCCGAAAGAAGGCGCTTAAGCTCCTGGTCTTCCATCAGCGCACCCTTCCTTCCAGGATCTTGGCCACCCGCTGGGCCTGGGCGAAGTCCAGGCGGGGCGGACGCCCTTTGAGGTAGGGAACCAGCTCCTCCGGCGGGAGCACAGGAAGCCGCCCCACCTGACGCCCCTCCAGCTTCCCGCTCACGAAGACCAAGACGGGCTCCACCTCCACCCCTAGAAGCTCCCGGAGCTTGTGGGCCTGGCGCCAAAGCTTTTTGGAAAGGGTCTTTCCCGCTTTGCCTACCGAACGGGCCATCCTTCCCTCCCTTAGCGGTAGTCCAAGGGCCTGAGGTAAAACTCCCCGATGGCGGTGGAGGAAAGGAGGGCCACCGTGGGGAGGGCCCTTTTCCAGTGGGTGCGGTTCACCCGCTCCTTGACCCGCCTTAGCTCCTCCTCGGTGAAGCCCAGGCCCAGGATGTACTGGTCGGAGTAGCCCTTCAGGTAGTGCTCCAGGATCACGTCGGCCCGGAGGTAGCGGACCCCTAGGTCCGCCTCGTCCGTCTGGCCGGGGATGAGGTCGGCGGTGGGGGGCTTTTCCACCACCTCCTCGGGCACGCCCAGGTACTCCGCCAGGCGCCAGACCTGGGTCTTGTAGAGGTCCCCTAGGGGGTTGATGGGGGGGGAGTCATCCCCGTGCCAGGTGAAGTAGCCGAAAAGCCGCTCGGTCTTGTTGCCCGTCCCCAAGGGAAGGGCCTTATAGGCCTCGGACTTGTCAAAGAGGACGATCATCCGGGCCCGGGCCATGACGTTGCCCTTGCGGTGGGGGGTGAGGTCCGGGGTGAGGGCGGCGTAGCCCTCCACCATGGGGGTGATGTCCACCTCCTCCAAGGCCACGCCGAAGGTCTTCGCCACCAGGTAGGCGTGTTCCCGGGAGGTGGGGCTGCTGTCCTTATGGGGCAGGAAGAGGGCGTGGACCTTTTCCGCCCCCAAGGCCCGCACCGCCAGGGCCAGGGTGGTGGCGGAGTCCACCCCGCCGGAGACCGCCACGATGGCCTTCTCGTAGCCCCGCCAGGAAAGCTCCTCCCGGATGAAGCGGGTGAGGAAGTCGGCCACCAAGGGCCAGTTGAGCTCCAGGACCTCGTGGGCTTGGGGCGCTTCAAGGATTCGCATCCCGTCTCCCTAAAACCCGTTCCAGGTCGGGTAAAAGCAGGGGAAGGCCGGCCTCGAGGTCCGAAAGGAGGGGGCTATCGTAGCGCACCGGGGGGATCCTTTCCCGGTCCAGGTGGAAGAGGAGGGCCGCCTCCTCAAAAAGGGGGGCCTCGGCCAGGAGGCGGCCGTCCGGGCCCACCACCAAGCTCCCCCCGCTCATCCCCTTCCCCCCCTCAAACCCCACGAGGCTCGCCACCACCACGTAAAGCCCGTGCTCCGCCGCCACCGCCTGGGCCAGGGTGCGCCAGCGGAGAACATTTTCGGGCCACTCCCCCCGGAAGCCCCGGGCGGGGCTCGCCGCGGGCACGTAGATCACCTCGGCCCCGTCCAGGGCGGCGAGGGTGGCGGTGATGGAGTGCCAGAAGTCCTCGCAGATGAGGAGGGCCGCCCGGCCGAACCGGGTGTTAAAGGCCTCCACCCGCCTCCCCCGGGCCAGGTAGCGCTCCTCGTCAAAGACCCCGTAGGTGGGGAGGAAGACCTTGCGGTGGACGTGGACCAGACGGTGGGGAAGCTCCAGGTAGGCGGCGCTATTGTAGTAAGCCCCCCCGTCCCGCTCGTAAAAGCCCACCACCACGTCCAAAAGCCCCTCCCACCCCACCTCCTCGTAGACCCCCACCAGAAGCTCCAAAAGCTCGTGGCGGGTGAGGGCGAGCTCCCTCACCCCCCCTTGTAGGAAGTAGCCGGTGAGGGCGGCCTCGGGGAGGACCACCACCTCGGGGGCGTGGGGGCGGAGGGCCTCGAGGTGGGCCTTGAGCCGGGCCAGGCTTTCCTTAAGCCTCGCCTTCTCGGGCCGGAACTGCAGGACCGCCTGGCGCACCACCCTAGCCCTCCGGTCCCAGGTAGAGCCTGGGGTCGGCCTCGGGGAAGGGGTTGTCCAGGGCCTCGAGGGCCTTCAACTCCTCCGGGGAGACCCCTTTCATAAGGCGGAAAAACCTCTCGGCGTGGGCCTTGTACCGCTCCTCGGCGTAGGCCTTGGCCTGCCCCGTGTCTATGAGGAAGGGCCAGTCGGAGGCCTCCAGAAGGAGAAGCTCCCGCATGGCCTGTTGCAGGGTGGGGGTGGGCAGAACCCCCCGGGCCACCGCCTCCCGCAAGGCGGCCTCGGCACGGTACACCTCCCGCCAGTAGTCCAGGGTGGCCTCATTGAGCCAGACCCGGTGGTCCCCGCCCCGCCCCCAGGACCCTTCCGGCAAGACAGTCCGCACCGCAGGGCCCTGGACCGCTTCCCTGGCGGTGACCGCCCGAAGCCCAGGGGTCTTGGGAAGAAGCCTTAGCACCTCCTCCAGCCACGCCACCCCCTCGTACCACCAGTGGCCGAAAAGCTCGGCGTCGTAGGGGGCGAGGATCACCCCTTCCGGGTGCTTCTTCGCCAGGCGGCTTAGAAGCCCCACGAAGTGGGCGGCGTGCTCCTTGGCCTTGGCGAAGGCCGCCTCGGGGTCGTAAGGGGCCTTCTCGGAAAGGTCCGCCTTCCTGTGGGTCACCCGCCAGTGGTGGAGGCCGGAGAGGGGGTCTTTGCGGTGGAACTCCCGGTAAAGCCCCTCCCCGGGGTAGCCGTAGTCGGCGCTCCAAACTTGGAGGGCGGTCTCCTGGTTGCGGGCCAACACCCTAAGACCCGACTCCAGCTCGTGGACGTAGAAGGTGGCCTCGGCGCTCTCCACAGGGCCCAAGGCCGCCTCCCCGTAAGGGGCAAGGGGCCTCCCCCCTTGGACCAGGTGGGCGTCCACGAAGGTGTAGCGGATCCCGGCCCGCATCAATAGCTCGTCCACCCCCGGCCTCACCCCCTCCGGGGGGCCTTCCACCGGGGGCTTCCAGGGGCCCCTGGGCCGGTAGGCCATCTCCGGGAGCCAGAAGCCCGTGGGGTCCTTGGCGAAGTGGCGGCGGTAGGTGGCCACCCCCGTCTTGATCTGGGCCCATAGGGCCTCGTCGTAGCCCAGAAGGGGGGAGTAGCCGTGGGTGGCGTTGGAGGTGATGAGCTCCACCTGGCCCCGCTCCTGGGCCTTGCGGAAGGCAGCGACGAGGTCCCCGGAAAGCCTCTGGAAGTGGTCCAGGGTGAGCTCCCAGAAGGCCACCTGGTGGCGGGCACTCGCCTCCAGCTCCGTGCCCTGGTAGCGCCCGTAGTCCGCCTGGGCCCTTTCTAGGCGGTCCTTGACGTAGGCCCAAAATCCCTCCTTCACCTTGGCATCGGCAAGCTGCTCCGCCAGGATGGGGGTGATCCCCAAGGTGAAGCGGACCTCCACCCCCTCGGCAAAAAGCCGTTCCAGGGCCCGGGCCAGGGGGAGGTAGGTCTCGGCCATGGCCTCGTAGAGGGTCTCCTCCCCAAAAGGCCACATCCCGTGGGCCCGCACGTAGGGGAGGTGGGCGTGGAGGACCAGGGCGAAGCGCGCCATAGGCCTAGCGTACCACGGTGCCCTCCCCGGAAAGGGCCCGCCGTATGGGGTTTTCCACCCGGGCATCGGCGAAGACCACCCGCTTCACCCCGCCCTTCACCGCCTCCACCGCCCCCATGACCTTGCGCTTCATGCGTCCTTGGGCCAGGGCCAGGTACTCCGGGTCCTCCACCCTATCCACGGGGATCTCCCGCACCAAGGAGGCCTCGTCGGGGTAGTGGGCGAGGAGGCCGGGGACGTTGGAAAGGTAGACCAGGGCCTCGGCCCGGTAGAGGGTGGCGAGGAGGGCGGCGATGCTGTCCCCGTCGGTGTTGATGGCCTCGTTCTCGTAGCTTAGGGCGGGCGGGGTGAGGACGGGGAGGTAGCCCGCCTGAAGGAGGAGGTCCAGAAGGGCCTTGTTCACCTCCTCCACCGTGCCGGTGTAGTCGCCCCGGTGGACCTTGACCTTGCCGTTTTCCACGTACTTCACCGCCGTCTTCCTGCGGCCCACGAAAAGCCTTCCGTCCAGGCCGGAAAGGCCGATGGCGTTGGCCCCTTCCCGCTGCAAAAGCTCCACCAGGCGCTTGTTCACCAGGCCGCAGTAGACCATCTCAAAGATCTCCAGGGTCTTGCGGTCGGTGAGACGGCTCACCTGCCCTCCAGGGTGGGTGAGGAAGCGGGGCGGGTGGCCCAGGGCCTCCGCTACCTTGTTGGTCTCGCTGCTTCCCCCGTGGACCAGGATGAGCCGCACCCCCTCCTTCCACAAGGAGGCGGCGTCCTTGGCCACGGCCTCGTAGTTGATGCCCTCGGCGCCCCCTACCTTGACCACGATCACGGCGCACCCCCTACGGGTGAAGCCCCGGGAAGTCCAGGCCCAGGGTCTCGGGCCAGCCCATGCGGATGTTTAGGGCCTGGAGGGCGTGGCCGGCGGTGCCCTTCACCAGGTTGTCAATGGCCACCATGACCACGAGCCGCCCGGTGTCCTCCTCCAGCTCAAAGCCGATGTCGGCGTAGTTGGTGCCCTGGACGAAGCGGGGGTCGGGGTAGCGGTGAATCCCCTTTTTCTGCTTGACGATGCGGACGAAAGGCTCCCCGGCGTAGGCCTCCCGGTAAGCCTGCCACACGTCCCTTTCGCTCCAGCCGTCCTGGACGAAGCACTGGGCGGTCATGAGGATGCCCCGCACCCGGTCGGTGGCGATGGCGGTGAGGTGGACCTCGGGGCGGCCCGGGAGGTTCTCCACCACCTCGGCGGTGTGGCGGTGGCCCGTGGGCTTGTAGACCCGGATGGACCCCGCCCTTTCGGGGTGGTGGCTCGCCGGAGTGGCCTCGGCCCCTCCCGCCGAGGTGGAGATGAGGAGGGTGACGAAGATGGGGGTGGGCTTCAACACCCCGGCCTTGAGGAGGGGGTAGAGGCCAAGCAGGGTGGCGGTGGCGTTGCACCCGGCCCCGGCGATCCAGTCCGCCCCCTTCAGGGCCTCCCGGTGGATCTCGGGCACGGCGTAGACGAAGCGGCCCAGGAGCTCAGGGCGGGGGTGCTCCCCGTAGTACTTCCGGTAAAGCTCCGGGTCCTTGAGGCGGAAGTCGGCGGAGAGGTCCACCAGGATGGGGGCCAGGGCGCTATACCGGTCAAACTCCCGGGCCAAGACCCCGTGGGGCAGGGCCAGAACCAGGATGTCGGCGGGCTCCAGCTTCTCCGGGGAGACGAACTTGAGGTTCGTGCGTCCTCGGAGGTTGGGGTGGACGAAGGGGACGGGCTCCCCGGCGAAGCGCCTCGAGGTCACCTGCTTCACCTCGAGGTAGGGGTGGGATAGGGCGAGGCGCAAAAACTCCCCCCCGGCGTACCCCGAGGCCCCCACGATGGAAACGGTCTTCCTATCCACGGGCCACCTCCCAGGCGTAGCGCAGGATCTCCCCGGGGATGTCCACCCCCGTGGTGTGCACGGAGTTCTTGAACTCCATGGTGTGGTTCACCTCGTTCACCAAAAGGCCCCGCTCCGACTCAAAGAGGTCTATGGCCACCACCCCGCCCCCCACGGCCCTTGCCGCCCGCACGGAAAGCTCGGCGATCTCCTCGGTCAAAGGGCAGTTTTCCGCCTGGCCTCCCCGGGCGGTGTTGGTGATCCAGTGGGGGCTTTTGCGGTAGATGGCGGCGATGGCCCTCTCCCCCACCACGAAGACCCTGATGTCCCGCCCGGGCTTTTCCACGTACTCCTGGATGTAGAAGAGCTGGTGCAAAAACCCTCCCAGGACCTCCTTGTGCTCCAGGATGGCCTCCGCCGCCTCCCGGTCGGTGATCTTGGCGAGAAGCCGCCCCCAGCTCCCCACCACGGGCTTCAACACCACGGGGTAGCCGAAGGCCTCCATGAGCCTCAAGGCCTCCTCCCGGTCCGTGGCCAAGGCGGTTTTGGGCTGGGGAAGCCCCGCCCTCTCCAGGGCCACGCTGGTGGCCCACTTGTCCCCGCAGGTCTCTATGACCTCGGGGCGGTTCACCACGGGGATGCCCAAGGCGGTGAGGTAGCGGGCGGCGGCGAGGCCCCGGGTCTGGCTCACGCACCGCTCCAGGGCCACCGTGACCCCCTCAAGCGCCTCGGGCCTCTCCCCCAAGACCATGGGGAGGGCGGGGACGTAGACCTTCTTGAAGGGGATCCCCAGGGCCTCCGCCCGCTCAAAGAGCATCCTTTCGTCAGGGCGGATGCGGTCGTAAAGGATGGCCAGCATGGCTTAGCAAAAGGGGAAGGCCTATCGCCTTCCCCAAGGGCCCTTGGCCCTCACTCGCCCCAGTCCTCCGCCTCCTCGGGGGCGGGCTCGAGGCGAAGGGGGTCAAGCCCCACCACCTCCAGCTCCGCCCCGCAGTCCTCGCAGACCAAAAGCTCGCCAAGCTCCGGGTTCTCCAGCCGCAGTTCCGCGCCGCACTCAGGACAAGTGGCTACCATTCCTCGTCCTCCTCCTCTACCTCGCTCCAGTCAGGGACAAAGCTAAAGCCGCACTCCGGGCACTCCACGGCCCGGCCCTGGTCCTCCTCGGAGACTTCAAAGGTGTACCCGCACCGGGGGCAGTCCACGAAGAAGCCCTCCAGGCCCTCCTCCGTGACCTCCACCTCCAAGGGGTCCAGGGAGACCACCTCCAGGAAGGCCCCGCAGGCCTCGCACTCCAGGACGTCCCCCACCTCGAGGTCCTCGGCCAGGACCACGCTGGCCTCGCCGCACACCGGACAGACGATCTCTAGGTCCTCCATGGCTAAAGTCTACTCCCCCGGGAAGCGCCCGTGCTTCTTGTAGTAGTCTAGCAAGGACCCCTCCTTGAGCGCCTCCAGGAGGAAGGGGGGCGGAGGACGGAGCTGGAAGCGCTCCTCTCCCCGCGTCAAAACCCCCGTCTCCAGGTCCAGCTCCACTTGGTCGCCGTCCTCTAGCGCATCCACCACCTCCTCCGACTCAAAGGGGACGATCCCCAGGTTCACCAGGTTGCGGAAGAAAATCCGGGCGTAGCTTTTAGCGATGATGGCCCGGATGCCAAGCCGCTTCAGGGCCTCTGGGGCGTACTCCCGGCTGGAACCAAGCCCGGCGTTCCGCCCGAAGACCAGGATGTCCCCGGGCCGCACCTCCTCCGCGAACCCGGGCCTTAAGTGGGCGAAGGCGTAGAGGTGGAACCGGTCCTCCCCCACCATGAAGGGGGCGTACTTGCCGGGAAGGATGTCGTCGGTGTTGATCTGGTCGCCGAACTTCCAAACCCTAGCCATGGACCTCCTCCAGTTCCTCGGGGGTGGTGAGGTAGCCCGCCACGGCGCTGGCCGCCGCCACCCGGGGGCTTGCCAGGTAGATCTCGGCGTCCGGGGCCCCCATGCGCCCCCGGAAGTTGCGGTTGCTGGTGGAGACGCACACCTCCCCCGGGGCCAGAACCCCCATGTGCCGCCCCATGCAGGGACCGCACCCCGGGGTGCCGATGGTGGCCCCCGCCTCGAGGAGGGTGAGGAGGGTGCCGTCCCTGGCCGCCTCCTCCAGGACCTGGGAGCTCGCCGGGACCACCAGAAGCCGCACCCAAGGGGCCACCTTCCGCCCCTTAAGGACCTCCGCCGCCGCCCTGAGGTCCTCAATCCGGCCGTTGGTGCAGGTGCCGATGAAGACCTGGTCCACCCGCTTCCCCTTGACCTCGGCCACCTCGTGGACGTTGTCCACGTAGAAGGGGACGGAGACCCTGGGGGTGAGGGCGGAGAGGTCTATCTCCACCTCCTTGACATAGGTGGCGTCGGGGTCGGGGTAGAGCCACTCGGGCACCCGGTAGAGCTCCAGAATCTCCCCGCTCGGCACCACGAGCCCCGCCTTGGCCCCGGCCTCCACCGTGAGGTTGGCCAGGGTCATGCGCTCGCCCCGCGTGAGGGCCTCCGCCCCGTCCAGGAGGTGGATCTCCACCGCCATGTAGGTGGCCCCCTCGGCGGTGAGGAGGCGGACCATCTCCAAGGCGGCGTCCTTGGCCGTCACCCCCTTGGGGAGCTTCCCCCGGAAGACCACCTTCACGCTCTCGGGCACCCTAAGCCAGGTGCGCCCCGAGGCCGCCGCCAGGGCGATGTCCGTGGCCCCCATCCCCGTGCCGAAGGCCCCCACCGCCCCGTAGGTGGTGGAGTGGCTGTCCGAGCCCACCACCACGAAGCCCGGCTGGACGAGGCCCTCCTCCACCAGGACCTGGTGGCAGACCCCCCGGCCCACGTCAAAGACCCGGATGCCGTGCCGCTTGCCCCACTCCCGGATCTCCTTCTGGGCCTTGGCCACCTCGAGGTTGGCCGCCGGGGCCACGTGGTCTATGACGATGGAAACCCTTTCCGGGTAGCGGGGGGTGGCCTCCAGGTACTCCAGGCGCTTGAAGAAGCTCCCGGCGATGGAGTCCACCACCATCACCTGGTCCACCTCCACCACCAAAAGCTCCCCCGCCCGCACCGGGCGCCCCACCTTGTGGGAAAGGATCTTTTCCGCCAGCGTCAGGCCCATGCCCACCTCCTCAAGCTATGCGGTAACCCACTCCCTGAGAATCCGGTCCAGCTCCTCCAGGGTAAGCTGCCCCCGGTCGGCCAGGGCCTTGATGTGCTGGGTGATCCGGGCAAGCTCCTCCTCCCCGTAGTGGAGGCCGAGCTCCTGGGCCCGGGCCTTGATGGCGTGGCGGCCGGTGAGCCTCGAGGCGATGATCAGCTTCCGCTTCACCCCGAAGACCTCCGGGGGGTAAGGCTCGTAGGCCTCGGGGTTGAGGTAGATGGCCTTAAGGTGCATCCCCGCCTTGTGGCTGAAGGCCGTCTCCCCGGTGATGTAGTTGTTGAAGGGGATCTCCACCCCCACCATCTTGGCGATCATCCGGTCCAGCTCGGGGAGCATCTCCAGCCGGTACTTCCTGCGGACGTACTCGGGCTGGAGGGTGTACATGCGGGCGAGGAACCCCCCTAAAGGGGTGATCCCGTTCCGCTCCCCGATCCCCAGGATGGTGGTGTCCACGTGGGTGGCCCCGGCCTCTATGGCCTCGTAGGCGTTGGCGATGGCGCAGCCCGTGTCGTTATGGCCGTGGAACTCTATGTCTACCCTAGGCCCCACCACCCGCCGCACCTCCCGCACCAGGGCGTAGACCTGGCGGGGGGTGGCGATGCCCACGGTGTCCGCCAGGCCCACCCGGTCCACGTAGGGGGCGATGGCCTCGTAGACGGCGAGGAGGTCCTGCTCCTCGGAGCGGAAGGTGTCCTCGGCGGAGAAGCGCACCTCCACGTGGGGGGCGGTCTCCCGGATGAACTGGATCACCTCCCGGGCCTCCGCGATGATCCGGGGGATGTCCCGGCCGTGGGCCGCCCGAAGGTACTTGCTGGTGCCGAAGAGGAGGTCAATCCCCTGGACCCCCGTCTCCAGGGCCACCTTGGCGGCGTCCATGCGGGTCTGGATGTGGGTGACCACCTTGGCCTTGAGGCCCAAGGAGGCGATAACCTCGGCGTCCTTGCGGGACTGCGGCGAGGCCATGGGGGTGGTCACCTCAATGTACTCAATCCCGAAGGCGTCCAGGGCCTTGGCGATCTCAATCTTGTCCTGGGTGGAGAAGTTGGCCCTTTCAAACTGTTCCCCTTCCCGAAGGGTGGAGTCTATGATCTTCCATTCCCGCATGCGCCCCTCCCAAAAGAAAACCGGCCCGAACTCGGGCCGGGGAGGTGCAGGAATCCTCTAGGGCTATCCTGCCCCTCCCCGCCTGAGTTTTTTCTCCCGGGCCAGCATCTTGTTTGTAAGGGTATACGAGGGGCTGCATTTTGTCAACGCCCGAAGCGGCGCTCCCGGGCCTGGTAGCTCCTTAGGGCCCGCAGAAAGTCAATCTTGCGGAACTCGGGCCAGAGGACGTCGGCGAAGTAGAACTCCGAGTAGGCGGACTGCCATAGGAGGAAGCCGGAAAGCCGTATCTCCCCCGAGGTGCGGATGATGAAGTCGGGGTCGGGAAGCCCAGCGGTGTAAAGGTGGCGGGCGATGTCCTCCGGGGTGAGGCGTTCGGCCACCTCCTTGGGGGAAAGGCCCTGGGCCTCCGCCTCCAGAAGAAGCCGCTTCACCGCGTCCACGATCTCCTCCCGCCCCCCGTAGCCCAGGGCGATGTTGAGGACCATGCCCCCGTGCCCCTCCGTCCTCCGCTCCAGACGCTCTATGGCCCGGACCACCTCCGGGGAAAACCCTTCCCGCCTGCCGATGAAGCGCACCCGCACCTGGTTTTCCAGGATCCGGTGGTCCTCCGCCATCCTCTCGGCCTCCCGCAGGAAGAGGTTCATGAGGGTCTCCACCTCCTCCGGGGGGCGCTTGAAGTTGTCGGTGGAAAAGACCCATACGGTGACGGTCTTGATGCCCAGCTCCAGGCACCACTCCAGGACCTCGTAAGCCTTTTGCACCCCGAACTCGTGCCCCTTGGTGGGGGAAAGCCCCAAGGCGCGGGCGTAGCGGCGGTTCCCGTCCAGGATGAGGCCGAGGTGCTTGGGCATAGGGCCTCCCTTCACCTCCTTCAGAAGGCGCCTTTCGTAAAGCCAGTAGAGGGGCCGGGAGAGGGCGAGGAGGCGGCGGAGCATACCTTCCCCACCTTACGCCAGGGGGATGAGAAGGGTAAGCCCTAGCGGTAAAGCTCCCGGGCGATGACGAGGCGTTGGATCTCCGAAGTCCCCTCGTAGATCTCCGTCACCTTGGCGTCCCTATAGTACCGCTCCACCCGGAAGTCCCGGTGGTAGCCGTAGCCCCCAAGGACCTGGACCGCCTCCCGGGTCACCTCCACCGCCACCTGGCTGGCGAAGAGCTTGGCGGCGCTGGCCTCGAGGGTAAACCTTTCCCCTTGGTCCTTCTTCCGGGCGGCCTCCAAGACCAGGGCCCTGGCGGCGGCGATCCTCACGTGCATGTCGGCGATCTTGAAGGCGATGGCCTGGTGCTCCCTGAGCTTCTTCCCGAACTGCTCCCTTTGGTCGGCGTAGGCCCTGGCGATCTCGTAAGCCCCCCGGGCGATGCCCACCGCCTGGGCCGCCACCCCCACCCGCCCCGAGTCCAGGCCCGCGAGGGCGTAGGCCAGGCCCCGCCCCTCCTCCCCCAAAAGGTTCTCCTCGGGGACGAAGACCCCTTCCAGGCGCACCTCGGCGGTGTGGGCGGCGTGGAGGCCCATCTTCTCCTCGGGGCGGCCGAAGGAAAGGCCGGGGGTGTCCTTCTCCACCAAAAAAGCGCTGATGCCCTTTTCCGTACGGGCCATGACCACGTAGAGGTGGGCTTGGCCGGCGGAGGTGATCCAGCTCTTCACCCCGTTGAGCACGAACCCCCCGGGGACCCGCCTGGCCTCGGTGCGGAGGCTTTTGGCGTCGGAGCCCGCCTGGGGCTCGGTGAGGCAGAAGGCCCCGATCCACTCCCCCTTGGCCAAGGGAACGAGGTAGCGCCGCTTCTGGGCCTCGGTGCCGAAGCGAAGGAGCATGTACTGGGGAAGGCCGCTGGTCACGGAGACGATGACGGCCACGCTGGGGTCGGCGGCGGCGATCTCCTCCAGGGCCAAGGCCCAGGTCACGGAGTCCAGGCCCACCCCTCCCCACGCCTCCGGGGTGGTCATGCCCAGGAAGCCCAGCTCCGCCAAAGCCCGAAGCTGCGGCCAGGGGTACTCGGCCTTCCGGTCGTACTCGGGGGCGAGGGGGTAGAGGACCTCCCGGGCCACCCGGCGCACCGCTTCCAACACCAGACGCTGCTCCTGGGTGAGGGTCATCCACCCTATCGTATCACTGCACTAGGGGAAAAAAACGTCAGGTCTCGCCCCACCGGGGGGCGCGGTGGGCGGGAAGGCCCAGGTGGTCCAGGATGCGCTGGGTGAGGAAGCCCAGGAGGTCCTTGATTTCCTTGGGCCGGTGGTAGAAGCCGGGGCTTGCCGGCATCACCACCGCCCCGGCCTCGGCCAGGGCCACCATGGCCCTTAGGGTGGGGAGGGGAAGGGGGGTCTCCCGGGGCACGAGGATGAGGGGCCGCTTCTCCTTGAGGTGCACGTAGGCGGCCCGGGTGAGGAGGGTGTCGGCCAGGCCCCAGGCCACCTTGGCCAGGGTGGTGGCGGAGCAGGGGACCACCACCATGCCGCGGGTGGGGAAAGAGCCCGAAGCGATGGGGGCCCCAAGGTCGGCGTCCTTGTAGACCCGGTGGGCCAGGGGGTAGAGGTCCTTGGGGCTTAGGCCCATCTCCTCCCAGAGCACCCGCTTCGCCCCCTGGGAGAGGACCAGGTGCACCTCGGCGAGGCCCTGGAGGGCCTCCAAAAGGTCCAGGGCGTAGGGCATGCCGCTCGCCCCCGTGATCCCCACCACCACCCGGGGTAGCGCCATGGGCTCCATGGTACAAAAACCCCAGGCCCTTTGGGCCTGGGGGGCACCCCGTGGGGCGGGGGGCCTACTTGAGCTCCACCACCGCGCCCACGGCCTCCAGCTTCTTCTTGATCTCCTCGGCCTCCTGCTTGGAGATCCCCTCCTTGACGGGGCCGCCCTTCTCGGCCAGGTCCTTGGCCTCCTTGAGGCCGAGCCCGGTGATGGCCCGGAGCTCCTTGATGACCTCCAGCTTCTTGGGGCCCGCCTCCTTGAGGATCACGTCAAACTCGGTCTTCTCCTCGGCGGGGGCGGCCGCCGCACCCGCAGCGGGCACCGCCGCCACCGCCACGGGGGCCGCGGCGGTCACGCCCCAAGCCTCCTTGAGGGCGTCAATCAGCTGCTTGAGCTCCAAAACCGTAGCCTGGGAAAGCTCCTCCTTGATCTTTTCAATGTCCAGCGCCATCCTTTACCTCCTAAGCTGCTTGCTTCTCCACGTACGCTTCCAAGATGCCCACGAGCTCGCGGGCCACGCCGCCCAACACCCCCACGAGCTCCGCCATGGGCGCCTGGAGCACCCCCACGAGCTCCGCCCGGAGCTCGTCCAGGGTGGGGAGCTCCGCCAACGCCTCCACGTCCTTGGCCGAGAGGACCTGGCCCTGGAGGAGGCCGCTTTTGGCCTGGGGGATGCCCTTGGGGTTCTTCTTGGCGAAGTCCACCAGGACCTTGGCCGCCGCCACCGGGTCCCCGTAGAAGACCACGGCGCTTGGGCCCTGGAGCCCGTCCAGCTCGGGCAGGCCAAGCTCCTTGAGGGCGATGCGGATCAGGGTGTTCTTGGCCACGAAAAGGCGGGCTCCCTTTTCCTTCAGGGCCTGGCGCAGGGCGTGGGTTTCCTTGGCGGAAAGCCCCTGGTAGTCCACCAGGAAGAAGGAGCCTTTCGCCCGCTCAAGGTTTTCCTTGAGGGTGGCAAGCAGCTCAACGTTGCGCTTGTTCGGCACGCCTTCCTCCCTTTTGGGGCAGGGGAACCCCAACCGTTTTTCTGGGATCTCCGAAACGCTCCCCCTCAAGCGCCTCGGCGGGATCTTTAAGGCCTAAGCCCCCCGCTGTCTTCGGCCTGGGCGCAAAACGCGCCCGGGGTGCCACCCTGGAGTGTAAAGGAAGGGGGGCCTTGCGTCAAGCAAGGCCCCCCAAATCTTCCTAGGAGTGGGGGTTGATGCGGATGCTGGGGCCCATGGTGCTGGTCACGTATACAGAGCGAAGGAAGGTGCCCTTGGCCCCCTCGGGCTTGCTGGCCTCGAGGGCCCGGATAAAGGCCCGGATGTTATCCGCAAGCTTTTCCGCCGGGAAGCTGGCCTTGCCCACAGGGGCGTGGATGGCCCCGGTCTTATCGTTGCGGAACTCAATGCGCCCCGCCTTGATCTCCCGGATGATCTCCCCGATGTTGAAGCCCACCGTGCCCGCCCGGGGGTTGGGCAGAAGGCCCCGCGGCCCCAGGATCCGGCCCAGCTTGGAGCCCACGGCCCCCATCACGTCGGGGGTGGCCACCACGGCGTCAAAGTCCATCCAGCCGTCCAGAATCTTCTGGATGATCTCCTCCCCGCCCACGTAGTCAGCCCCGGCCTCCTCCGCCTCCTTGATCTTTTCGCCCTTGGCGATGGCCAGGACCCGCACCTGCTTACCCAGGCCGTGGGGCAGGGTGACGGTGCCGCGCACGTTCTGGTCGGAGCGGCGGGGATCAATGCCCAGCTTGGCGTGGACCTCCACCGTCTCGTCAAACTTGGCGGTGGCGAGCTCCTTCACGAGCCGGGCCGCCTCGTCAATGGTGTAGATCTTGGTGGGGTCCACCTTCTCCAGAAGGGCCCGGTAACGCTTGCCGCGCTTAGGCATCCTTCACCTCCGGAGCGCCCACCACCTCCACCCCCATGGAGCGGGCCGAGCCGGCCACCATGCGGGCGGCGGCCTCGAGGTCGGTGGTGTTCAGGTCGGGCATCTTCTGCTTGGCGATCTCCAGCACCTGCTGCCAGGTGATGCGGCCCACCTTCTCCCGCCCCGGCTTGTGGGCTCCCTTCTCTAGCCCCACCGCCTTGCGGATCAGGTAGCTTACGGGCGGGGTCTTGGTGATGAAGGTGAAGGAGCGGTCGGAATAGATGGTGATCTCCACCGGGACGATGGCGTCCCCCATGTTGGCGGTGGCCGCGTTAAAGGCCTTAACGAACTCCATGATGTTGGCCCCGTGCTGGCCCAAAGCCGGGCCCACCGGGGGCGCGGGCGTGGCCTTGCCCGCGGGCAGCTGCAGCTTCACTACGGCAACGACTTTCTTCATTTTTCCCTCCTAGGCTCCCCCCAAGTTAGGGGTGCGAACGCCCTTAGGCCTTGACCACCTGGGAGAAGTCCAGCTCCACAGGGGTCTCGCGCCCGAAGATGGTGACCATGACCTTGACCTTGCCCTTTTCGGGGATGATCTCGGTCACGGTGCCGGTAAAGTCCGCGAAGGGGCCGGAGATGACGCGGACCTGGTCCCCCTCCCGGAAGGCCACCTGGGCCTTGGGGGCCTCCTTCTTGCCGAGGAGGCCCGAGACCTCGAGGATGTGCCGAACCTCATCGGGGGAAAGGGGCACGGGGCGGTTCCCCGCCCCCACGAACCCGGTGATCCCGGGGGTGTTCCGCACCACCTCCCAGGCCTCGTTGGGGTCCTCCTCGTCCCCCAGGTCCATCTGCACGAAGAGGTAGCCGGGGAAAAGCTTCCGCCTGACCACCTCCTTCTTGCCCCCCTCGCGGATTTCCACCACCTCCTCCGTAGGGATGAGGACCTGGAAGATCTTGTCCTGAAGACCAAAGGCCTTGATGCGCTTTTCCAGGTTGGCCTTGGCCTTCTCCTCCTGCCCTACGAGGGTGTGGACCGCGTACCATTCAATGCTCATCGCAGAAGCCCTATCAGGAAGCGAAAGACCGTATCGTAGAGGCCCAGGATCACCATGAAGGCCAGGGTGAAGAGGAGGATGGCCTGGGTTCCCTCCACCACTTGCTCCCGGGTAGGCCAGGTGACCCGGGAAAGCTCCGCCCGGGCCTCCTGGAAGTAACGGACGATCCTTCCCAGCATCAGGCCTTCACTTCCCGGTGCACGGTGTGCTTATCGCACCAAGGGCAGTACTTGCGAAGCTCCAGCTTGTTGGGCGTGTTGCGCTTGTTCTTCTCCGTAGCGTAGTTGCGCCGCTTGCACTCCGTGCACTCCAAGAGGATCTTGATGCGGACCTCGCTGGCCATGCCTCACCTCGAGGGAAAAGGGGGGAGAGAGCCTCCCCCCTTGGGCCTACTCCAGGATCTTGGTGACGACCCCGGCGCCCACGGTCCGCCCACCCTCCCGGATGGCAAACCGCAAGCC
>NZ_BMPJ01000012.1 GCF_014647535.1 Thermus composti
GCAAAGCCTCGCTTGCCCATCAGGAGGGAGATATACACCCATCCTCCTGACCTTTGCAAGGCAAGCCCAGTAGCACACGAAGGCATATGGCTGGTGAAGGGGTGCACTTCATTCACGACTTCATTACGGGGAAAGACTACGGAGGGCCCCTCTTCCCCGCCCTCTGGTCCTGGTGCACCGCCCGGTGCACCACCCCCTTCCTAGGAGGGAGCGGGACTCCCTCGCATCTTAGGTACACCCTTGGCTTCAGGCCGTCCCTTTGTACCTAAGTGCCCGCACCTTGATTTTGCCACATAGGACGCTGGAGATAGGGCTTTGCGAAGGCTCTTTTGGGGCCCCCGCTCTGGCGCAAGCCAGAGCGGGGCACTTAAGACAACCCTCGAGGCCGCCCCCTCCCGCCCGAGGCCACCCGGCCCCAACCGGGAGAGGGGAGCCTTGGGCCCACCCAGAAGGAGGATGAAGAGGCCAAAAGGCCTCGAGGAGGTGCACACCGCGAGGAAAGCGCTCGTTCCCCTCGGACTGAGGGTGGCCGGGGTGGCCCTGATGGGCCTCGAGGTCCTGACCCCGGCGGCCCGGCACGCCCTGGCAGGGCTCCTCTTCTTCGGCGGCTTCCTGCCCCTGCCCCAGAGCCGGTAGGCGAGGTGGGGGGCAGACGTCCCCCCAGACGCCTCCCGGCTCCCGCCTCTCCCCGGGTGGAGCCCCCTGGACAGGCCGCGGGGCTGACCCCAAAGGCGCGAATGAAGTTTGGTGGGTGGCACACACGTATAACGTGATACCCTAATGCTATGGGACACCTTACCTTCCAGGCCCAATACCTCACCCACCTCGGGGCCAAGGGCCGGGTGGTCCTGCCCGCGGAGGTGCGCAAGGCCCTGGGGCTCAAGGAGGGGGACCGGCTCCTCCTCCGGGTGCGGGAGGACGGGACCCTCGAGCTCCTTAGCGCCCGGGAAGTGGCCCGCCGGGCCAAGGGCCTGTTCGCCCATGTGGCCCCGGGGCGGAGCCTGGTGGAGGAGCTCCTCGCCGAGCGGCGGGAGGAGGCCAGGCGGGAGGAAGGGTGACCGCGGTCCTGGACGCCTCCGCCCTCTTGGCCCTCCTCAAGGGGGAACCTGGGGCCGAACGGGTGGCAGAGGCCCTGGAGCGGGGGGCTTACCTGAGCGCGGTGAACCTGGCCGAGGTCCTCTCCAAGCTGGCCGACTGGGGGGAAGACCCCGCCGAAGCCCAGGCCCGGATGGAGGGGGTGGGGCTCTTGGGGGCCGCGGTGGAGGTGCTCCCCTTTACCGGGGAGGACGCGCTAGAGGTGGCCAGGCTCAGGGCCCTAACCCGGGCCTACGGCCTTTCCTTCGGCGACCGGGCCTGCCTGGCCCTGGCCCGGCGCCTGGGCCTCCCCGCCCTCACCGCGGAGCGGGCCTGGGCCGAGCTGGATCTGGGGATCCCCGTGGAGGTCCTCCGACCTTGAGCGCCTGAGGGCTCCCGGGGCGGCGTCTTCTTCCGTCAGACCCCTAGGTGGCGGGTGGCGTAGGCTACCTCAAAACCTGCACCTCCCGCATATCCCGCATAAACCTTCACCTCCTCCTCCGGGCGGCCACAGACCAAGGGCATGAAGCTCCCGCAGGGCGACCTGCACCACCAGCTCGGGCAAGAGAACCCGAGCTGCCCCCTCCCTGGCCTCCCGCCAGCTCCCCTTCCCCTCCACCCCCACCCAGTGGGCCAGCAGGTAGGCCAGAAGGGAGAGCACCAGAAAGCGGTGCACCCCCAAGGCCGTCCGCTGCCCGAACTGCCCCAGGGAGAACTCACTCTTCGCAGCCCGGAAGAAGTGCTCTACCGTGAACCGCCTCCTTCCCCAGGTGAGCATGGTCCGGGGCGTGGCGGGAAAGGTGGCCACCACGTACCGCCACTCCCAGCCCCCTTGGGGCAGGGGGTAGCGGTACCAGGCCACCCAGACCGGGAAGGAAAGCCCCCACAGGTAGACCCGGCTCCCCTGCCGCCTGAGGTCCAAAAGCCTTCCCCCTCCCCGCAGCCTCCGGTCCCGCCGCATCCCCACCACCGTTTCCAAGCCCAACCGCCTCACCCCAAAGAGGAACCAGGCCGTACCAAAGGCCGCGTCCGCGGCCACCCGTATCCGGAAGGTCCGGCGCATCCAGAGGGGCAGAGAGGCCAGGAGGCTCAGGGCCAGGAGGGAGAGGCCTTTCTCCCCCTTGCCCCGCCATAGACGGTAGGCCCAGGGGACGCGGAGGTCCCCGTAGACGAGGTAAAGGACCACGAGGTGGAGGCCCCACTTGCCGTGAAAGAAGGAGAGGGGGAGGTGGGGGAAGTGGCCCCGCTTTTCCAGGGTGACCAGGTCCAGGACCACCAGGAGGCGGGGCTTGGGGCCCTTTCTCCGCCTGGCCCGGTCCAGGGCTTTCTGGGCCTCCTCGCGGGCCAGGCGGATGAGGGCGCGGGTGGGCCAGGGGTAGCGGTTGAGGAAGCGGGAGAGGGCGGAGGGGGACTTGGTCTTGCTGTGCTGGGGTCTAGCCTTGCCGTGACCGGTGAGGAAAAGGAACAACAGGGCCTTCAAGGATTCCCGCAGGTGGGGGGTTGGCATGAGGGCCAGGATGGTCCAAAGTAGGGATAGGGCTACTGGTCTCATGGCACCCCTCATAAGAGGGGAAACCAGTAGCCCTCTTCAAGTGGTCCCCAAGCATACTCATGCCCGCGGTGAATAAGTGCAAGTTTTGAGTCTACCCCGAAGGGGACATGGTGGTCCTCAAACCCCACAACCCCGCCTATCCCACCCTGCGCTTGCCCGCCTCGGAGGTGGAGGTCCAGGGAGTGTTTCGCTTCCTTCTCCGGGGGCGGGAGGCCCTCGAGGCGATGCGGCTTCTTTTGAGGTGGAGCTATGAGCACTGAAGCCCTTTTCCGCGTTCGGGTTGAAGAGGAAGGAAGGTCAGGATTCCGGCTGTTGCGGTTGCTCCCCTCCCGGGAGCGGTTGGTGGTGGTTCTACGTGAAAGCGCCCTCGAGGGGCTTTTGCGCCTTCCCGAGGGCTCCTTCCGCAGGCTGGCCCATGGCGAGGCCAGCGTGGTGTCTATGGCCAGCCTGCTCCCCGAGGAGCGGCTGCAGCTGGAGACCCTGGGCTATGCTCGGACCTTCAGGCGGCCCAAGGGGGAGGTGGCGGCGGAGGTCTTCTTCCTCCAGGAGGAGATCCCCCTGGTTTGGGCGAGGCTGGACCTGGACGGGGCGGGGGTGGTGCTGGAGGCCTTCTTGGAACCCGAGGAGGTGCTCTAAGGGCCCGGGGGCCTAGCGGCCCCACGGGAAGGGGCGTGGACCCACTCACCCAGGCGATCGACACGGTGGACCTGCCGGAGCTCGTGGCCCGGCTCTTCCCAGAGTCGGGGGCCAGGCCCGGCAGGCCCGGGCTTTACCGGGCGGTCTGGCGGGGGGACAAGAAGCCCTCCCTCTCCCTCTTCAAGGCCGGGGGAGTGTGGTTCTTCCGGGACCACGCCACCGGGGAGAGCGGCAACGCCTACCACCTGCTCCTCGCCGCGGGCTTCTCCAAGGCGGAGGCGGTGGAGATCCTCCTCGGGGAGAGGCCCCTCCCCGAGCTCCCGAAGCGGCTCAGGCGCGGGAAGGAGAAGCCCAAGCCCCCGGTGGACCTGGGGGCCGCCCTCTCCGAGGCCCAGGCCCGCCTCAGGGAGGCGAAGGAGCTCCCGGAGGTCCTGAAGGGGCGGGGGCTCACCCTGAGGGAGGCGGTCCTCCTCGGGATGGGGCTTTCCCCCGAGGGGGACCTTTACCTCCCTGTCTACGACCCGGAGGGGAGGGTGGTGGCGGTGAAGGTGCGGCACCGGGAGCCCAAGGAGGGCCAGCGCTACCGCTACCTCACCCGGGGGTGCGGCACGCCGCCCTGGTACGGCCCGGGCTACGGGAAGCGGGCGGGGGTCCTGGTGGTGGAGGGGGAGCTCAACGCCGTGGCCCTCTACCTCGCCGTGGGGGACCTCCTGGACGTGGTGGGGGTGGCCGGGGTGAACGGCACCCTCCCCGAGCCGGACGGCAGGCCCACCTTCCTCCTCCTGGACGGGGACGAGGCGGGGAGGAAGGCGGCGGAGAGGTGGCAGGCGGAGCTTGGGGGCTACCTGCTCGCCCCCCTCGAGGACGGCGACGCGTGCGAGGTGGCCGAGGCCAGGGGCCGGGAAGCCCTCCGGAAGGAGGTCCTCGCCCGGGTGGCCGAGGCCTTCCTGGAAAGGGGAGGTGTGTAAGATGCAGTTTGTGGAAGCCCACCTCGTCCCCTTCGGCGAGGGCCACCTCCTGGTCTCGGAGGCGGGGGTCTTCGCCCTGGCGAAGGAGGCGCGCCAGGCCGAGGCCCTAGGCCGGGAGGCCTACGCCCTCCTCGCCCTCCCCGTGGTGCCCCTGGTGGTGGGGAGCTACCGGCGGGGCTACCACGAGGGGGTCCTCCACGTGGCCTCCCTGGAGGAGCACCTCCAGGCCATTCCCCGGGTCCTCTCCCCGGCGGACGTGGACCGGATCGCCGCCTTCCTCCGGGGGGAAGGGGAGAGGCCGGAGGTGCGTCTCATCGAGCCGGGCCGCCCGGAAACCCCAGTTGCTTCCCCGTCAGGGGAACACCTTGAGGAGGCGGCTCCTCGGGAGGAGGCCCCGACCGGACCGCCCCCGCCGCCCCAGGGCGGGGAAGGGGAGAGGCGGGAAGCGCGCCTCGAGGGGTTTCCCAAGGCGGGGGAGGCTTCTCCCCGGGGGAGGGTCCTCACCCGGGAGCGGGAAGCCTTCCCCTCCTCCCCCAGGGAGAGGCGGTCTCCCCTGGTGCCCCTTCTCCTCCTCGCCGCTTCCCTTCCCCTCGTCCTCTACCCCGCCTTTGCGGGGGCCATCCCCGGGGCCCTGGCCTTCTTTCCCGCCCTGAACCTGGTCCTGGTGCAGGACCGCCTCCTCAAGCGCGGGGGGCCTGCCCGGGAGTACGTGAGCGCCTTCAAGGGACTCCTCTTTGGCCTGGCCCTGGTGGCCCTCCTGGGGGGAGCAGTCCACGGGGTTCTCCTCTCCCTGGCGGGGGGCCTGGCCTGGGCCCTCCTCCCCGCCCTCTACGGGGTGGCCGCCGGGCTCAGGCCCCTCCCCCTGGGCCGCCCCGCCCGCCTCTACGCCCAGGCGGTGGGGGACGCCCTGGGGCCCACCGCCCTCCTCGCTCCCGTGGCCCTGCTCTACGCCGTGCCCTTGGGGCTTGCCCTCGCCGCCCTGGGCCTCCTGGCCCTCCTGGGGGGACACCTGGGGGAGGACTAGCAACAAAGGCTTGCCTAGCTACCCAATATATGGCAACATGAGGGTATGCGGTTGCGTGCCGTACTGCTCGCCCTCACGATGGTCCTTCCGGCGCAGGCCCAGGTGGTGCTCAAGACCTACTACGCCGAGGACCTGGTGAAGACCCCGGGGCTCATCGAGGTGAGCCCCGGTTTCACCACGGTCATCGACTTCTGGGACACGGTGGACGCCGCCTTTTCCGCCCGGCGGGAGCTCCTTCGCCTCGAGGGGGGCGGGAGCAGGCTCCTCCTCTCCACGGGGATGATGGGCACCCAGGCCGGGGCGGTCCCCGTGAAGAGCGGGATGACCGACCTGGTGGTGGAGGTGGGGGGGAGGACCCTCCTCTTCACGGTGCGCATCGGGGCGGGGGAGTACCCCAGGCGCTACCAGATCCTCCTCAAGCGGACCCAGGGGGGCACCTACGCCCCTCTCTCTCAGGTTCCTCCCGCCCCGACCGTTAGCCCCGCTCCCGCCCCGGCCCTTCGCCCTCAGACCGAGCCCCCCACGGCCCAGCCCCCGGCGGTGCACTTCACCACCACCGTGGAGGCCCCTTCCGGGGAGGAGGGGAAGGTGAGCGTCTTCTTCACCCTGGAAAACCGGGGAAGCCACCCCGTGAGCTTCGCCATCAACGACCTCCAGGTCCTGCAGGAGGGGAAGCCCCTCCGGTTTGAGATGCGCCGCGACCCCCTGAAGGCGGTCTTGAACCCCGGGGAGGGGCAGAGCGGGGTCATCGTGGTCCACGGGGCGAGGCCCGGGGAGATCCTCCTCAGGTGGCGAGGGGTGGAGCTCGGGCCCGGGAGGAGCTTCCTCCTGGAGAGGCGGCTTTTGGGCAAGACCATCGAGGTCCAGACGGAAGGGAGGTAGGAGGTGGACCTCCTCGCTCCTTGGCGGGAAGGCCCCTACACCCTGCAGGAGGCCCTGGAGCGCTACGGGGAGGCCCTGGTGGGAGAGGCCCTGAGGCAACGGGTGCTGAAGCCCGTGATGACCCGGCTCGGCCCCGTCCTGGTCCCGGCGGCCAGGGGCCGGGCCCTCTTAGGGCTCACCCGGTACTACACCCCCAGGGCGGGGGCCCTGGAGATGGCCCTCCTGGTGCGGCGGCAGGCGGAGGCCATGGAGAGGGAGGGCTGGCGCGTGCTCAAGCGGCAGGGAAGCAGGGCCGTTTTGGAGAAGGACGGGGAGCGGGTGCTCGTGGTGGGAAACCGTGGGCCCGTGGGAAGGCGGCCCAGGCCCCAGGACGACCTCGAGGCCACCGCTAGCCGGGTGGTGGTCCTGGTCCCCGAGGGGGCGAAGCGGTCCCGGATAGAGGTGAAGGAGGTGCGGATTGGAAGCGGTTGACGCCATGAAGGACCTGGTGGTGAGCCTGGAGCCCCCCAAGGCGGTGATCCTCGCCATCACCACCCTGGGCCTCGCCCTGGGCGGCCTCCTCATCGCCATCGGGGAGCGGGACCGGGGGGTGGGCTACCTCATCGCCGCCCTCCTCGGGGGGATCCTCGCCTGGAACGCCAAGAGCTTGCTCTCCCTGGTGGGCCTATGAACGAGGTCCTGTGTAGCGTGACCCGGCTGGTGTGCGCCCTCACCCCCCCTGTGGTCCTGGTGGGGGCGCTGGTCCTTTTGGCCGTGGTCCTCCTGGGCTACCGGGTGGTGATGGGAGACCTCCGGCGGGCCAAGTGGAGCCTGGCGGCCCTCCTCCTCCTCGCGGGGCTCCTCGCCCCGGTGCCGAACGGGCAGGGCGGGAAGACGGCGGCCTTCTACCCCTTGATCCGCATGCTCACCGGGGGGTACGGGGCCTGCACCTTCATCGGCCCGCCTCCCCGGTACACCCCTTCCCCGGACGAAAGGCCCGTGAAGGGCCTCTCGTGTGGGGGTTCGTGAGGGCTTTGGTGTAAAATGGCCTATATGGTGAAAAAGGCGGACTTCACCACCCTCACCCTGGACGCCCAGGGCCGGGTGCTCCTTCCCCGTCCCCTCCGCCAGGCCCTGGGCCTGGGGCCGGGGGCCAGGCTCGTGGCCCTGGTGGAGGACGGGCGCCTGGTCCTCACCCCCTGGGAGCGGCTGGAGGAGGAGCTTTGGGCGGAGCTCGCCGACATCCAGGAAAGCCTCGCCGAGGAACTTCTGAGGGAGCGCCGCCTGGAGGCCGAGAAGGATGCCTGAGGGGCCGCGAAAGCTCCTTGACGCCTCGGCCCTTCTCGCCTACCTGCAGAGGGAGCCGGGCTTTGAGGCGGTGCGGGAGGCCCTTCGGGAGGGGGCGGCCATCAGCGCGGTGAACCTCGCCGAGGTGGCGGGCAAGCTCAAGGCCAGGGGGAAGGACCCGGAGCGCATCGTGAGGCGGCTTTTGGCCATGGGCCTCGAGATCCTGCCCTTCACCCTGGAGGAGGCCCTGGAGGCGGGGGCTCTTGACCCCCTGACCCGGCCCCTGGGCCTTTCCCTGGGGGACCGGGCCTGCCTGGCCGCCGGGAGGGTGCGCGGCCTGGCCGTCCTCACCGCGGACCGGACCTGGGCCGGGGTGGTGCCGGGCGTGGAAGTGGTGGTGGTGCGCTAGGCCCAAGGGGCCAGGAGGACCCTCGTCCCCTCGGGGAGAAACCGCCTCAGGTAGGCCACGCGCTCCGGGACCGGAGCCCCCCAGACCTGGCCCACGAACCTCCGGGCGAAGGCTTCTCCTTTGGCCTTTACCCGGGCCCGGGCGTAGGCCCCGGCGTCGTACTCCAGGGCCACGGGGCCTTCGGGGGTGAGCCAGACCCCATCGGGCTCCTCCACGGGGTGGCGGGGCTTGGGGCTCACCCGCCACACCCTGGGGTCAGGAGGCACCCCGAGGAGGAGGCGCATCTCCGCCAGGCCCGCCAGGTGGCGGAGGGCGGTGAGGGGGTAGCGGGCCACGCTCGGGTGGGCCCAGAAGGCCACGGGCTCCTCCTTCCGGTAGTAGGTGAGGCCCAGGTAGCCCTCCACCCGCACCGCCTCCTCTGGGGGGACGAGGCCCCAGCGCCGGGCCTGCTCCTCGGACCAGGCGAGGTCCACGGCGAGGGCCGTCATTGCCCACTACCCCCCAGCACCAGGACCGTGAGGGGCGTCCCCTGGGCCACCTCCGCCACCCGGACCACGGCCCTCGTGCCCTCCGGGACGGAGAAGAGGTCCGCCGCCGCCGCGCCCAGGAAGAGCTCCAGGGGCGGGGCCTGCCCCTGCTGGATCACCGTGCCCGAGGGCGTGGTGGTGACGGTGGTCTGTTGCGACCGGGCCCGCACGTAGTCGGAGAGGCCCCGAAGGGAGCCCCGCACCAGGTCGGCCACCAGGGAGGGGGCCTCCTCCCGGACCTGGGCGGGGAGGCCCTGGGCGAGGTCAGCCCCCAGGACCACGGCCCGCACGGGGAAGACCTTCCCCGCCAGGACCGCCTGGTCCAGGTTCACCTCCACCCGGCGGGTGGGGGAGAGCTTGGCCTTGCCCAGGAAGGTGGCCCCGTCCTCCGTCTCCAGGGCCACGGGGACCTCCTGCCCCTCGGGGACCACGAGCTTCACCGCGAGCCTCCCGGAAAGCCGGGTGCCGGGGAGATAGGGGGAGGAAGCCGTGGGGGAAGGCGGGGAAGGGGCCGTGGAAGGAGGCGTGGGAGAGGCCTGCCCCCGCCCGAAGACCTCGGGCAGGTTGGCCTCGAAGAGGCCGGGCCCCTGGGCCTGAGGCGAGGCGGTTGAAGCGGAGGGCGCCGCCTGGGGGGCCTCGGCCTTCCTGTAGGCCACGAAGGAGGAGACGGGGGCCACCTGGCCGGAGGCGCTACCCGCCTGCCCTTGGTAGACGGCGAGGCCAGGCCCGGTGGAAGCTTCCTGGGCCTGGGCCCTGAGGGGCACGGAGAGGGAGGCCTGGGCCGGGGCCTCGGCCTCGCCCTGGCGGAGGTAGACCGTCATGGGCGGGGCCGGGGCCGCTTCGGCGGCGGGCGCTTGGCGGACGTAGGCCGCCATGGAAGGCGTGAGGTAGGTTCCGGTGCCCCCAACCGAGGCGGGGCTCGCCGGGTACGCGCCCACGGTCTGGGGCGGGGGAGGCACCTCCCCGGCGGACGAGGGCGTGGGCGGAGGGGGGATCGTCTCCGGCAGGGCCGTGGACGGCGCGGTCCCCAGGGAGGCCTCTCCCGTGGCCCCGGAGACCTCGGCGGGGGGCGCGGGGACCTGAGAGGCCTGCCCGCCAGGGGCCGCCTGGCCCTCGAGGGCGGACGCCGAAGGGGAGGCCTCGGCGCCCGGGACCTCCGGCGTAGCGGGGGCGACCCCCGTGGAGACCACGCTCTGGGCCGGGGGAGGGGTTTGGGCTTGGGCCGGGCGCTTGGGGCCTCCTATGTTGTTCATGGCCCACATGAAGACGAAGAGGCTCATAAGGCCGCCCACGCCGATCAGGATCTGCTTGGGACGGGAGGGCACCCACTCCCCGGTGAGCTCGTCATAGCGGTTGAAGAGGCGGTTGTAGAGGCCCCGGAGGAAGGCCCGCTTCCTCACCTCCTGGCGGACCTCCTCCTCCGGGGGCCTGACCTGCTCGAACTCGATCCCCCCCTCCAGGAGGGCGGCGAGCTCCGGGTCCTTCTCCCTGAGCTCCTCCAGGAGGGCGTAGAAGCTGGGCTCGTCCGGCCCGGGGAGCTTCCTGCCGAGCTTCTCCTCTACCTGCTTGCGCACCTCTGGGTTCAGCCTCACGCCCTCATGTTGCCACAAAAGGGTAGGGTTTTGCTATAATAGCAGTCGTATGAGGTTGAAAGGGGGTGGGAACGCGCGAGTCAAGGTTGTGGGGATGGACGGGCTTCAGGCTTTGGGCTTCGGGCTTCTTGACCTTTTGGGAGGTAGAGCGTGCTGAAGAAGCTGGCTAAGGGTTTCAAGACGGAGCACTTCCGGTTCTTCGTGCTGGCGTTGGCGGTGGGCCTCGCCCTCTTCGGGGTGGCGGAGGCGCAGACGAACCCGGCAGACCAGGCCTTTGGCAACGTGGCGAACGCCATCTGCACCATCGTGGGCTACCTGAAGGGCCCCGTGGGCCTGGGGATCATCATCCTCATGTTCGCCATAGGCGGCATCAGCCTCGCCATCGGCGGGCGCAACGCCTTGCCCCTCATGATCGGGGCGGGCATCGGGGGCATCATCATCGCCGCCGCACCCTACTTCGCCAAGATGTTCTTCGGGAGCGTCACCAACACGGCCAACGCCCCCGCCTGCACGAACCTCTTCTGAACCATGCTCAGGCTCCGGGTGTGGCGGCTCTACCAACCCCTGACGCTCCTCGGCCTCGAGCTTTGGCAACTCTTCCTCGGGGCCGTGGCCATGACCGTGGGGCTTCAGGTGGGCGGGGCCCTGCCGCACCCGGCCCTGGGGCTGGTGCTGGCGGGGCTCTTGGGGTTTTTGGCCATCAAGTTCTCGGACCGTCTCAGGATCCTCTACCCGGGGGCGAGCCTGTGGCAGGAGATCGCCTGGCTCACGCAGAAGGAGCGCTACCGCCCCGAGCGGGATGAGGACACGACCCCCCTGATCTATGACGAGCGCTTCCAGAGGTAGCCTCTTCTCCCGGGCGCGGGAGGACTCCCTCACCGCGCTTTTGCCGTACTGGGAGATCCAGGACGGCCTCGTGGTCCTGAACGATGGGCGGGTGGAGCTCGGAGTTCGGCTGGAGCTTCAGCCCACCCTCTTCGCCAGCACCGCCTACATGGAGGGCCTGGTGGGGGTCATCAAGACCATCCTTCGGAGCGGCGTGCCCGAGGGAAGCCGGGCCCGGCTCGTGGTGGAGGTCTCCCCGGCCCCCTTCGCCCGGGTGGAGCGGTACCGGGACCTCCAGGCCTCCCACCCCACGGCCCGCTTCCTGCAGGAGAGGCGCTACGAGGCCTGGCGGGAGCGGTGGCAGAGGGGGCAGGTCCTGGAGAAGCGGGTCTACCTCAGCGTCCTCCTGGGCAGGCCCCGGCACAAGCGGCGCCGGGTGCCCTTCACCCCGGAGGAGTGGAAGGAGGTGGTGGCGGAGGCGGAGCGGGTGCGGACCCGGATCGTCCGCGCGGCCTCCGCCTACCGCATCCTCGCCTTCCCCATGAGCGACCAGGAGCTCTTCGCCGTCCTCTACCGCTACTTCAACCCCGCCCTGGCCCTGGCGGAGGTGCCCCAGTACCAACAGACCTGGCAACGCTACCCCCGGGAGGCCATCCGCCGCATCCCCTCCCTCAGGCCCCCCACCCTCCGGGCCCAGATCGCCCGGAGCGAGGTGGACAACTCCTACCGGGACGCCCTCTACGTGGGGGGCATGTGGGCGGGGATCCTCTCCCTCTACACGGTGCCGGACGAGACCTACGCGGAGATGGGGGACGTGCTGGCCCAGGCCGGGGGGGACCGCTTCTACCTGGTCATGGACTTCCTCCACGAGCCCTTCGAGCTCGCCATCCGGGCCCTCAAGGCCCGGGCGAGGCGGTACTACTCCGCCTCCCAGTCGGGCACCTACGTGGACCCCAACGTGCGGGTGGGGCAGGTGGAGACGGAGGGGGCCATCACCCACGTCTCCCAGATGGGGGACCACATCTTCCAGGTAGGGGCGAGCCTCATCCTCCTGGAGCGGGACCGGCAGGTCCTGGAGGAGCGCGTGAGCCAGGCGGTGAGCACCCTGAGCCAGGTTCCGGGGAACCCCTTCCGTGTCCTGAGAAACGGCCTCCTCGCCCCCTGGCTCACCCTCGCCCCCTTCTCCGGGGGGATAGCGGAGGAGAAGGTCTACCTCCTGGAGACCAACGCCGCCCACTTCTTCCCCACCACGGGGGCCTGGTCGGGAAGCCCCAGGCCCGTGGCCCTCTTCCGGACCCGCCAGGGGGCCCTGGTCTCCGTGGACCCCTTCGACAAGCGGATGCGGAACTACAACGGCATCGTGGTGGGGGGCTCGGGCTCGGGGAAGACCTTCGCCGTGCAGTACCTCCTCTCGGAGCTCTTGCGGGACGAGAAGGTGAGCGTGGTCATCCTGGACCGGGGCAAGAACTACCAGGCCCTGGTGGAGGCCTTCGGCGGGGCCATGGTGGAGATCCGCCCCGGGGCGGGGGCCAGCATCAACCCCTTTGACCTCGAGGAGGGGGAGGTGGAGCCCACCCCGGAGAAGAAGGGGGACCTACTGAAGCTCCTCCGGGCCATGGTCCCCCCCGGGGGCGACCCCACCCAGGAGGCGGTGGAGAACGCCATCCTGGAGGCGGCCATAGACCAGACCTACAAGCGGGCCACCACCGTGGACCTGAGGGAGGACGGCACCGGTCAGCGAAGCTACATTGAGGAGAAGCGCTACCTCGGGGCCAGGCTCTCCGACCTGGTGAAGACCCTCCTCACCCTGGACGAGATCGGGGGGCGGGGGGTGTCCCCCTCGGAGAAGGAGGTGGCCCGAAGCCTTGCCCTCCGCCTCCAGTCCTGGACCGGGGACTCCCCCATGGGCACCTTCGTGGACCGCCCCACCTCCGTGCCCGTGAGCACGGCCCGGGTGGTCTGCTACGAGCTCGAGGGCCTAGACGCCTACGAGGGCCTGGACGTGGTGGGCACGGTGCTCATGGCCGACCTCATCTGGAAGCGGGCGAAGGAGGGGAAGAAGCGGGGGGAGGAGCGGAACCTCCTGGTGGTCCTGGACGAGGCGTGGAAGGTGTTCAAGAACCCCTACGCCGCGAGCCTGGTGGAGGAGCTCTACCGCCGGTTCCGGCACCTGGGTGGCGGGATTTGGAGCATCACCCAGAGCCTCCAGGACTACAGCGGGGAGAGCGCGGGGAGGATCCTCCAGAACACCACCTGGGTCTTCCTCTTCCGGGTGCAGGGGGAGGAGGAGCACGTGCGAAGAGTCTTCGGCCTCTCCGACCGGGCCATGGCCGTGTGGAAGTCCCTGGGGGGCGTCAAGGGGCTCTACGGGGAGGTGATGGTGTGGGCGGTGCGGGACGACCGGAAGGAGGGGGACGTGCTCCAGCTCTGGCCCACGCCCTACGACTACTGGCTCTTCACCAGCGCCCAGGACGAGGTGGCCCTGAGGAAGGCCATGGCGGAGAAGTACGGCGGGGACATCCTAAGGGCGGTGGTGGACCTCGCGGAGGGGAGGAGGCCGTGAGGGCGATCGCCCTCCTCGCCTTCGCCCTCCTCCCCGCCCTCGCGGTGAGGGTGGCGTGGCTTTCCCCGAGGCCCGGCGTCTACCCGGAGGGGCGGGTCCTGGTGGTGGAGGCCCGGGTGGAGCCCGAGCCGGGGGAGAGGGTCCTCGAGGTGAGGGGTGTGGCCCTTCCTTCGGGGCGGGAGGTCTTCCGCACCACCTCCCTCCAGGTGAAGCGGTACTGGGACACCACGGGCTTCGGCGGCACCACGGCGCTTCGCCTGGAGGTGGACTACACCGGGGAGAAGACGGGCACGGCCTACGCCCTCCTCGCCCTCCAGGTCCAGGGGACGGGGCTTTCGGGCCAGAACCTCCAGGTCCAGGGGACGGGGCTTTCGGGCCAGAACCTCCAGGCCCAGGGCCTCATGGAGGACCTGGACGGCTTCATCGCCCAGGCCTGCCGCTTCATCGGCTTCTACGAGCTCTCCTCGGTGCGGTGGCTGTGCACCGCCCACCGGACCGTGAAGAAGGCCGTCAACTACTGGAACCAGCTCGGGGACATGTGGGAGGACTTCAAGAACCAGGCCATCTACTACGGCACCGGGCTGGCCCTGGACTGGCTGGGCAAGGGGCTTGGCCTCCACCAGCTCAACCCCCTGGTGGACCAGGTGGACCAGGCCCTGACGGACCTCATGAGCGACATCCGCCGCCAGAAGAACGCCATCCTGAACGCCCTGGCCCGGGCGCGGGCGGAGCAGTTGCGGGAACTGGACGCCTGGAAGCCCGGGGACGACCCCCTCTACTGGGGCCCGGAGTGGTGGACCCGGCTCATCTCCGGGGTGGTGCCCCAGCTGGGCTTCCAGGCCACGACCCAGAGCCTCGCCGACCTCCAGCGCACGGCCCAGCTCCTGGAGAACCAGTCCCGGGTGGCCCAGAACGTGAAGAACCAGCAGGAGAACCTGAGCCTGGAGAGCACCCTCCAGGACCTCTGGGACACCCTGGGGGCCGCCTGGAACTTCATCGCCGAGGCGGTGTCCAAGGGGTGGGCCTCCCTCACCGGGGGGCTTTCCGGGGCGAGCGTGGGCCTTCCCCAGGGACCCGTGGGGGCGCAGGGCGCTTCCCCCGGGGCCTCCCTGGGGGCCCAGCAGACTTCGGGCGGCTCCGGGGGCACCTCCGGCTCTGGGGGCGTGATGGACCCCGGCATCACGGAAAGGCTCATCTCCGAGGCCCAGACCGCCCCCTCCACCCGGGAGGTGACGGAGGTGGTGGTGAAGGGCTTCGCCGAGCTCATCCGCCTGCAGGCCCAGGACTCTTTCCGGGCCGTGCAGGAGATGAAGAACCTCGCCGCCCAGCAGGCCATGACCGTGGAGCAACTGGTCCAGGTGAACCAGAACCTGGTGGAGCTCATCAGGAAGCAGGAGCGTAGCGCCGAGGACCAGCTACGGGCCCTCATGGCCCAGGTGGCCTCCCAGGCGGAGAAGACCTCGGCCAAGTACGTGGCGGCGGGGGAGGCCCTGGAGATCCTCGCGCGGCAATGGAGAGCGCAAAGCGGCACCCCGCCGCCCTCGGGGGGTAGCCCGTGAGGCGGGCCCTTCTTCCCAAGGGGTGGGGCGCGAGGCTTCTCGCCCTCCTCCCCTTCCTCTTCCTCCTGGCCCTGGCGGACCCGCCCCCGCCGCCCCAGGGACAGATCGACCAGGGGGTTCGGGACTTCCTCACGGGCATCCTCAACGCCATGCTCAACCTCAACGACTGGATCGCCCTCTTCAAGGCGAGCCTCCGGGACTTCCAGGCGGGGGCCTACACCATCGGGCGGAGCCTCATCGTGGTGGGCCTCATCTGGAGCCTCATCCGGGCGGTCTACTACGGGAGCCTGGAGGAGGTCCTGGGGGCCATGGCCCGGGTGGTCCTGGCGGGGGGGTTCCTCTGGTTCGGGGAGGTCCTGGACGAGAGCTTCGGCGGGACGCAGGGCGTGTACTACGCCGTCACGAACACCTTCCGCACGGAGCTCGCGGACGCCATGACGGAGGCCGCCAACAACCTCAAGGCCCTAGGGGCGGTCATCAACCCCCTCTTCACCCTGGTCGCCATCGCCGAGGCGGGCCTCGTCCACGTGGCGGGGACCGCTTTGAACCAGGGGAACCTGTCGGAACTGTCCCAGCAGGTCCTGGCGGGCGTGGGGGCGGCGGCCCAGCTTCTCAACCCCGCCTCCCTCCTCCTCATCCCCTTCGTGGTGATCGCCATGGTCCTCACGGTGCTCATCAGCACCATGTTCATGCTCGCCTCCGCCTTCTGGCCCATCGTGGCGGGGAGCCTGGCCCTTCCCATCGGCCTCGGACCCCAGCTTTTCGGGCGGTGGCTTTCCGTGGTGGTGTGGGCCTTCCTCATGGGGGCCGTCGGGCCTTTCGTGGTGCGGGGGGGCATGGAGCTCGGGGTCTCCCGGCCCGCCGCCTACATCGCCTCCCAGGCGGTGGAGATCGTGAACACCACCGTGGAACAGCTCACCGGCCAGTTCCGGGAGAACCGCCGCATCTTCGCCGAGACCCTGAACGACTTGGCCCTCAGGAACGGGTGGGACCCCACGGTGTGCGGCTTTGAGGTCTTCGTGGACACGGACGGGAAGCTCAACTACCGGAACGTGGCCCCAAATCCGAGCGCCATCCTCTCCCCGGTGGCGTGCGGGACCATGACCAAGGAGGCCATCGCCCAGGGGATGCGGCAGATGGGGACCTTCGTCCTGGGCATCGGCAAAGGGCTCGTGGACATGTTCCAGGCCTGGGCCCAGACCCTGCTGATGACCGTGGGAGGCATGGCGGCGGCCCTCCTCATCGCGGGCTATCTCTCCAGCCTGGTGGCCACCTTCTTCGGTGGGCTTTCCCTGGCCGTGACGGCGGCGGCGGTGGGCTACGCCACCAGCGTGGCCGCGAGGGGCGTCGGGGGTGCGGGGCAGATGGTGCAACAGGCGGCGGGCGGCCTGGCCTCTGCCGGCCAGAGGGCGTTCACGGCGGGAGTGGAGGGCGTGGGCGGCTACATCCTGGAAAGCCCCAGGACGCCTTCTTCCTGGTGGAGCCCGCCCTCGGGGGGGGATGCCCCGGCCCTGCCGCCCAGCTACCAGCGCACGGTGGAGGTGCGGGCCTCCGGGACGGAGGTGCCGTGGGTGCACCGGGCCGAGTACGGCGAGGGCGTGGGGCCCGCCGTGGTGCGGCCCGCCCCCGGGGTGGGGCAGAGCGTGGGCTACACGGGTCCCGGGGAGGTCCCCTCCTACAAGGGAGCCCCTGAGGCCCCGGGAAGGTGGACCGACCGGGCCAAGGAGGTGCGGCCCCCGGAGACCCCCTCGGGCACCACCCTTCCCGCAGGGGGGCCGCCTCCGGGCAGGTGGATTGACAGGAGCGCTTACAGGAAGGGAGGTGATGAGGAGTGAAGCGCTGGATTGACCGTGGACCGAAGTGGGTCAAAAGGGACCCCTTGCCCAGGGTGGAGTTCCGCCTGAGCGAGGAGGCCTTGGCGGCGCTTCGCGCCCGGCCCCTGGCCCCTAAGGCCCCAGGAAGGTGGATCGCCCGGGCGCGGGGGAGGAGGTAGGTGGAGGCCGCTTCCCTCTTCGAGACCCCACGCCCCCTCAAGGCCCTTCGGGCTTTGGGGTTCCTCCTCTTCCTCGCCACCCTGGGCCTCGTCTTCTACCTGGGGGTGCAGGGGGCCCTCGAGGCGGCGAACGCCCTGGCCGAGGCGGGCTGGGACCGGGCCGTGGGCAGGCCCGGGGCGAGGGGCCTGGAGTTCGCCACCGCCTGCATGCTCAATGTCGCCACCTCGTGCGGAAGCGAGCTCAACCGGCTCTGGGCGGCCCGGCTCAACTACGACCTCCTCCGGCTCGTCCTGGTCCTGGGGTTCGTGGGGGGCCTCGCCCCCTTCGTCTACAGCCCCGCGAGGCCCAGGAAACTCCCGGGGCAGGGGCGGTGGGCCACGGAGAGGGACCTCGAGCCCTACCTCAACCCCAAGGGTGTGGGCTGGTACGGCCAGGTGGGGAAGAGGCCCCTCCGGGTCTCCGAGGGCCAGCGGGTGGCCCACACCCTCGTGGTGGGCAAGCCGGGGCACGGGAAGACCTCGGGGTACTACCTGCCCAACCTCCTCCTGGACGCCAAGGACGGGTGGACGGCCATCGTCTACGACCTGAAGTACCCGGACCGGGAAGGCCTCATGGAGGCCATGACCTACTACGCCCACCACGGGCGGGCCGTCTACCCCTTCACCCCGTGGGGGGAAAGGTCCTACCGCATCAACTTCCTGGAGGGGGCCGAGGACATCACCCAGGCCAAGCTCATCGCCGAGATCTTCGTGCCCAGGAACCCTAAGGTGCCCGACTCCAAGGAGTTCTACCCGGGCCTCGAGCGGACCCTGCTCCAGGCCCTGATCTACGCCGAGGGGGTGGAGGGGCGGTACTCCCTGGCCCACGTCTACCGGGTCCTGGGGGACGGGGTGGCCGGGCTCAAGGCCTACGTGGAGGTGCGGCCCTACCTGCAGGTGGAACTCAAGACCCTCCTGGAGATGCGGCAGGACCAGCTGGCGGGGATCCTGAACGGGGCCCGGAACCGCCTCTCCATCTGGCTGGACCCGGGCCTCGCCGCCGCCACGGAGCCCGGGCCCATGGAGGTCCCCTGGGCGAAGGTTTTCTCCGAGCCCAGCCTGGTCTACATCGGCGTGCCCCAGGAGCTCATCGGGGACAACGCCTCGGGGTACGTGCTCCTCAAGCTCCTGAAGCGCATCGTGGACCTGAAGACCCTCCAGCACGCTAACCGCAACGGGGGCAGGCTCAAGGTGCCCGTGAGCGTCTACTGGGACGAGTTCCCCAACTTCGGCTTCCTCCCCGGGATCAAGGAGAACCTGGGCACCATGCGCTCCCGGAGGGTGGCCTACCACATCGCCGTGCAGAACACGGACCAGGGGCGGGCCGTCTACGGGGACGAGGAGTGGGAGGCCATCGAGGGCACCTTCGCCCAGCGGGTCTACTTCCTCTCCGGCCTCTCCGACAACGACGCCGCCCGCCTCTCGGAGGTCCTGGGGGAGACCTCGGTGATGCAGGAGGTGCGGGGGGTGAGCCGGAGGGGCCTTCTCCCCATCCCCACGAGCCGAACCGTGGGGGAGCGGGAGGTGGCCCGGCCCCTCCTCTCCCCGGAGGAGATGCGCACCGCCCCCAAGGGGGAGGCGGTGGTCCTGCTGGAGGGCGCTCCTCCGGCCCGCCTGAACCTCTTCGGCATGTGGCGGAAGGAACACCTCCTGCACCGCCTCTGGAAGAAGGCGCGGGAGGCGCGGGTGGAGGAGGCGGGCTTCCCCCTTCCCCGGACGCGGGGGCCCGTCTCCCTCCCCGCCTCCGCTTCGCCCGAAGGGGAGGCCGCCCCCTGGAGCCGGGACCCCTCGAGGCCCGAAAGCCTCCTCCTCTACCTGGAAGCCCTCACCCGGCGGGTGCCCGAGTTCAAGCGGTACTACCGGGGCTCGGAGACCCTCCGCCTGGACTTCCGCCTCCCCGAGGGCTTCCCTACCCCCGAGCCTGCCTGGGTGAAGCTCGGCTGGTGCGAGGTGGAGGGGGAGCCCGTGCGCCTCTCCATCACCCAGAAGGGCCTCAAGGCCATCCAGGGGGCAGACCGGGAGGGGTACCGGGCCCTCCTCCGGTGGTGCCGGGCGGTGGAGCGGTGGAAGAAGGAGCACCGGGAGGCGCCCGTGCCCGAGGTCCTGGCCTTCCCCCGGGAGGAAGGGGAGCGGGTGCTTTTGGGGAAGCTCTGCGGCGAAGCGGTGGAGGTGAAGGAGGATGAGGTCCTGGTTCGTCCCAGTCTTGGCCTTGGCGGCCTCCGTTGCCCTAGGAAGGAGCTACACCCTGGCGGAGGCGGCGGAGGCGGTGAGGCGGGCCACGGGGGAGGTCCTGGTGCAGGTGGCGGTCCTGGACCTGAAGCCCCTGGCGGAGGCCCTGAGGGAGGCGATGGTGAAGGGAGGGGTGAAGGTGTACCTGCTCACCACGGATAGCGGCCTCACCCACCCGAAGAGCTACGGGCCCTCCCTGGCCCTGGCGGGGGCCGTGGTGCGCTTCGCCCCCCGGGTGGACGGGGAGTTCGTGGTGGTGGACCGGAAGGAGGCCATCCGCCTCCTTCGGGGCTACGTGGGCCTCTCCCTGGAGGGGGCGGAGCCCGCTCCCCTGGTGGAGCGCTTCTACTTCGCCTTCCTCCGGGGGGTGCCCTTCGCGGTGGAGGACTGGGTGCACCGGCTCTACATCCGGGAGTACGTGAAAGGAGGTGGAAGGTGAAGTGGGCGGAGCTTCTGGGTAAGGCGGTGGCCGTCTTGGGGGCCGGGCTCTTCCTTCTCGGCCTCTTCCGGCTGGACGGGGCCGGGGTGGGGGCGGGGCTCGTGGTCCTCCTCTACGGGGTGGGCCTCGCCCTCCTCGCCGGGGTCTACGGGGAACTCAAGGCGGTGCGGGCCCTCCTGGAGAGGGAGGTGGAGAAGGGGTGAGGCGGGCGGCCTACCTGGCCCTCCTCCTGGGGGCGGCCCTCGCGTGCGGCCACGTCCCCCAGGACCTCTGGGCGAAGACGTGGAAGTACGCCCGGGCCTGGGGGGTGGACCCCTACCTGGTGGCCGCCGTGGTGTGGGTGGAAAGCGGCTACTGCCCGGGAGCAGTAGGGCGGGCCGGAGAAGTGGGCCTGGGCCAGTTCATGCCCGGCACCTGGGCGCGCACCACGGGGGCTCCCGTGGAGTGGCGGGCCCACCCCGACTGGGCGCTCTGGGCCACGGCGAAGCACCTCCGGGAGCTCTGGGAGGCCACCCAGGACTGGCGGCTGGCCCTCGCCGCCTACAACGCCGGGCTCGGAGCGGTGAGGAGAGGGGCCATTCCCGCCTCCACCCAGAGGTACGTGGAGCGGGTGCTTTCGGTCTACCGGGCCTGGCGGAGGGGGTGATGGAGTCCCTGCCTGCCTTCCACGCCCTCGAGGCCCTGGGCCGGGCCTTCGCCCAGAAGGAGGCCTGGGTCTTGCTCGGGGTGGGGGCCCTCTCGGGGTACGCCCTGGGCCGGGTGGCCCGGGCCCTCCTCCCCTGGGCGGCCCTCCTCTACCTGGGGGCGGCCCTCCTCGGGCGGGCGGACCTGGAGGCCCTCGCCCACCACCTGGGGGCGGCCTCCAAAGAGGCGTGGGCCTTTCTTTCCGGGCTTCCCACGGGCCTCTCCCTGGGGGCGGTGGTGGGCTTTTTGTCCGGGCTTTCGGACCGTTGGGGGTGAGGAGTATGGTGCGGCTTCGCGAGGGGTTTGACAGGGAGTTCGCGGCGCTCATGGAGAAGCTTCCCCCCTGGGTGCGCAAGGAGGTGGAGCCCCACGGGGCGAGGCTGGAGGAGATCGCCATGGACCTGGGGGCCCCCCTGGCCTACACCGTGGACGGGGAGGCCCGCTACAGCGACCGGGAGATCACCAAGGAGGACCTGAGCTTCGTCCTCCACCGGGTGGGAGGGTTCAAGGAGAACAACCGGGCCGGGATCGAGGGCACCCTCCACCGGGTCTCCCGTATCCAGTCGGCCCTGGGGGAGATGACGGGCATCACCATCCGGGTGGGGAAGTTCGTGGAGGGGGTGGCGGAGCCCCTCAGGCCCTACCTCCTGGAGAGCGGGGGAAGCCTCCTCGTGGTGGGGCCGCCCCGCACGGGGAAGACGACCCTCCTCAGGGACATCGTGCGCATCCTGGCGGAGCGGTGGGGCCCCCGGGTGGTGGTGGTGGACACCTCCAACGAGATCGGTGGGGACGGGCTCACCGCCCACCCGGGGATCCGCCCCGCCCGGAGGATGCAGGTGCCGGACCCTCCCTCCAGGAACCAGGGGCGGATCATCTACCAGGCCATCGCCAACCACTCCCCGGAGGTGGTGGTGGTGGACGAGATCGGCTACAACGAGGACGTGCAGGAGTGCCTCACCGCCTCCCGGAGGGGGGTGCGGGTGGTGGCCACGGCCCACGGGGAGAGGCTTCTGGACGTGCTGGAAAACCCCGCCCTGCACCCCGTCCTCGGGGAGCCGGACCTGAAGGAGGGGAGGCGGAGGACCCGGCCCTCCTTCGGGATGGCCCTCCAGGTGGTGGCGAAGGGGCGCTACCTCGTCTACCCCGACCTGGCCCAGGCCCTGGACGACCTCCTCCAGGGGAGGGAGCCGGAGGGGGTGGAGCTTAGCATGTAATGTGTTGCCATAAAAGTTAGAGAGTGGTAGCATGTGGCTATGCGGCGAGTCGCCCTAGCCACTCTTTTGCTGGCGGGCTCGGTGAAGGCGCAGATGGCGGACGTGCCCCCGGGGCATTGGGCCGAGGGGGCGGTGCGGGCCCTCCTGGAGAAGGGCGTCCTCACGGGCTTCCCGGACGGCACCTTCAAGGGAAGCCAGGCGGTGAACCGCTACCAGGCGGCGGTCATGCTCTACCGGGCCTACCTCACCTGGACGGAGGAGGTCCTGGCCCGGGTGCGGAAGGCCCTGGAGGAGGCAGGGGCGGCCCCGGAGCGGATCGCGGAGCTCTACGGGCAGGTGGCCGACCTCCTTGAGGTGGTGCCGGAGGTGAGGCGGGCCCTGGAGGACCAGGGGGTGCGCCTGGAGGCCATGGAGAAGGACCTGGAGGAGGTGCGCCAGGCCCTCCTCACCGCCCTGGAGGCCCAGGCCGCCCTCAAGGACCTGGAGGCCCTCGAGGGGGCGGTGGGCCGCCTGGAGAAGGAGCTGGGGGCGCAGAAGGCGGCCCTCGCCCAGATGGAGGCCCGGGTGAAGGCCCTGGAGGCCACCCTCGCCGAGCTCACCCAAAAGGTCCAGGAGAACGAGGCGGCCCGGATCAAGGACGCCCAGGCCACGGGCAAGCGGGTCTACGCCCTGGAGGAGAGGACCAAGGCCTTGGAGGAGCGGGTGGACTCCCGGGCGAGGGCCCAGGTCTACGCCGGGACGGGGGAGAGGGGCCCCTTCGGGGGCCTCGCCCTGGAGTGGAAGGAGGCCCAGGTGCACCTGGGCACCGACCGGGTGGAGGCCTCCTTCCAGGCGGGAAGCGTGCGGGTGGCCTACCGGAGCCTGGAGGGCCGGAGCGAGGCCACCGCCCGGGCCGGGCTCTTCCAGGGCATCCGCCTGGTGGGGGAGCTCGGGGCGGGGGACGGCGGCTACTACTTCGGGGCGGGCTACGTGGTGCATGAGCCCGAAGGCGGCCTCCTCCCCGGGGTGCACGCCCGCATCGGCCTCGGCGCGGGCCTCGTGGGGGGCGAGCCCGGGCGGTACTTCGTGGAGGCGCAGGGCGGGGCCTTCCTGGGTCCCGTGGACCTGACCCTGGGCTACGGGCGGTACTGGGGCCTCGGGGGCGGGGACACCCCCTTCTCCGCCCTCTTCGCCACCCTGACCTACCCCGGGGAGGGCTTCTTCGGGGAGGCGCGCCTGGCCTACGCCGTCCCCCAGGAGGACATCGGGCGGGACCGGGGCCTTCTGGTGGAGGGAGAGGTGGGCTTCCCCCTCGCGCCCTTCCGGGTGAGCCTCCAGGCGGGGTACCGGGACGGGCTTTGGGGGAGGGGCGTGGCCTCCCACGTGGACCGCTTCCGCTTCACCACGGCCACGGGCTTCTACGGGGGCGTGCGGTTGAGCTATGAGGTTCGCTTCTAGCGCTTTCCTGGCCCTTGCCCTCCTCCTTTCCTCCTGCACGGAGCTCCAGCGGGAGTTCCAGGGCCCGGCCCGCCTCGAGGTGGCGGGGGTCAAGGAGGGGGCGTGCGCCACGGTGAAGGTGGGGAGCCAGAGCGCCACCCGGTGCGAGGACTACACCTTCCGCTTCACGGGGGTGTTCGGGAAGGTCCCCGTGGAGGTGCGGGTGGAGTGGCAGGGGGTGGAGGTCCAGGGCTACCAGGGGGAGGTGGAGCTCACCCCGGGGGCCACGGCCCGGGTGGAGGTGGCCCGGAGGACCGTCTCCTTGCGGGCGGAAGCCCCCTGGGCGGGTAGCGCCGCCACCTACGAGGCCTGGGTGGACGGGGAGTGGGCCTTCGGGGTGGCGGCCTACCCCGACCCGGCCCCGGAGGGCCTCGAGGGGATGGTCCTGGTCCACCGGGGCGGGGCCTCCTTCCAGGTGCCCACGGCCCCCAGGGCGGTGATCCGGGTGCGGGACGGGGCGGGGGAGGCCCGGGTGGAGGTGGCCTCGCCCCAGGACGGCGGGGTGGTGCGGGTGCCCGAGCCCCGGTACGCCCCCATCCACCTGACCCCGGAGGAGGTGGCCTCGAGGGTGGGGTGCGTGGCGGCCTTTTTGGGGAGCACGGAGGCGGGGCGGTCCTGCACCCCGCCCTTCGCCCTCGCCGTGAGCCCGCCGGACGGGGAGTACCGGGAGGTCCTCCTCGTGGCCTACGCGGACGGCCTCCCCTTCCAGGAGGGGCGGGTGGTGGCCCGCTCCGGGGAGAGCCGGACCGTGCCCCTGGACCGGAAGCGGGTGCGGGTGGAGCTCACCGCCCCCGGGTTCACGGCGGACGTGCAGGCGGTGGGGGAGGCCTGGCTCCGGCCCGAGGACCAGGAGGGGGTGGCCCTCTACGGCGACCCCCCGCCTCCCGGGTACGAGGGCTACCGCCTGGCGGACCGGGCCATGGTGGTGAACGGGGTGGCGGAGCTCTCCGTGCCCACGGGGCGGATGGTCCTCTTCCGCCTGGTGGGGAGCCGCACCACGGAGGGCGTGGTGGACCTCGTGGACGGCGACCGGAGGGTGGTCCTGCCGTGAGGGAGTGGGTCTCCCTCCTCGGGATGGCGGCCCTGGCCCTCCTCGGGGCCTGGTTCCTCCAGGGCCTTCTTGCCCAGGGGGTCCTGCCCTTCCTCCTCGCCCTCTCCCCCCTCCTCCGGGCCCTCTTCCGGGGAAGGGTGGGGGTCTACTACGGGGGGGCGGTCTTGGGCCTGGCCGGGGCCATGGCGTGGAGGCTGGGCGGCTCCTACGCCGCTATGGCCTACCTGGCCCTGGCGCTGGCGGCGGACGGCTTCCTCCGAGGGGAGGAGGAGGGCTATGGCTTCATGGTGGCCTTCTTCCCGGCCCTCCTGGGCTTCTACCTGCTTCTGGGGGTGTGATGGAAGCGCTTTGGAAGGAACTCGCGGACAGGCTCTCCTCCTTTGAGGAGGAGGTGGCGAAGGAGGTTCTGGAGAAGGCGAAGGGGGTCTTCCCCTCCCGGAGGGCGAAGGAGGCCTTCAAGGCCCTCGCGGGGAGGTCTGCCACCCCCCTGGAGGAGCCCCTCCTTCGGGTGGCTACCGCCCTCGTGGAGGAGGGGCTGGCGGGGAGCTACGAGGAGGCCTTTGGCCTCCTTGGGGTGGAGGCGGAGCCCGCCCCGGTCCTCCCGGCCCAGAAAGACGCCGCTCCTTCGCAGGCTCCTCCTCCGGGGCAGGCTCCTCCCCCGGTGGAGGCCCCTCCTCCGGTAGAGGCTTCTCCTCCGGTGGAGACTTCTTCTCCGGGACAGGCGGGGAAGGCTCCTCCTCCGGTAGAGGCTTCTCCCCCAGCGCCTTCTCCTCCGGTGGAAGCTCCTTCTCCGAGGCAAGCTTCTCCACAAGGCGTTCCCCTGACGGGGAAGCAACCAGCGGGGGCGCCTCCCCCTCCCAGCCGGGCGGAGAAGACCTCCCGGTCCCAGAACCAGAACGAGGCGGCGCGGGACTCGAGGTGGCGGCGGGCCTACCAGGAGGTCTTCGGCCAGGACCCCTCGGAGGACCCCCTCCTCTACCGGGAGCGCCTGGCCCAGGCCCTGCTCTTCTACCGACCGGAGCAGGGGCGGCGCAGGGCCTTCGAGGAGGTGCGGGAGGTGGAGCGGCGGCTCCAGGAGTCCCGGAGCCGGACCCGGGAGCTTCTGGGCTCGGAGCCCCAGGTGGACGCGGGAGCGGCCTACATCCAGCTGGGGAAGCTCGCCGCCCAACTGGAGGAGCTCGCGAGACGGGTGGAGCGCCTGGAGGAGGCGGTGCAGAAGGAGGCCTCCCGGTTCGGCGGGGTGAACGCCGCCCTGAGGCTCCACCACCAGGAGATCCGGGCCCTGAAGGGGCTTTTGGAGGACCTGCGGGCGGAGGGCGGCGTGGACTGGAGGCGGGTGGAGGCGGCGGTGAGGACCGCCAAGGCCGAGACCCTGAGGGAGGTGGAGGAGCGGATCCAGGGGGCCACGGCCCTGTGGCGGGGCGAGGTGGAGCCCAGGCTCAAGGCCTTGGAGGAGTGGGCCAAGCGCATCACCGAGGCCTTCCGCCGCACCCTCGAGGCCAGGGAGCGGAGGAAGGGCCTCTTCGGGCTCTTCGGAGGTGAACGGTGAACGGGGAAAACGTGGCGTTCAAGGCGGGGGACGTGGTGTTCACCGTCCCCCGGAGCATGTTCCGGGCGGACGTGAACGGCGTGGTCCAGGTGGGGGAACACCAGGTGCCCGCCAAGGTGATCTACGCCGCCTGGGCCGTGGGCGTGGACGAGGGGGTGAAGGCGGGCGTGGTCCTGGGGGCGGGCCTGAGCCTGGCCCTGGTCCTCTTGGCCCTGCTCCTCTTCCGGGCGGTGAACGCCTGGCGGGAACGCAGGCGGTGGACGCCCCTGGACCGGGTCCTGAGGTGAGCCGTGCTCACGGTCTACGCCCAGGCCGCCATCGCCGCCGCCGCCATGCCCGTGGTGGGCTTCATCACGGGAAAAGTGGTGGGGGAGGCTATGGCGAAGTTCCCGCTCCTGGCGGTGGTGGGCGTGGTGGTCTACGCCGTGGCCCTGGCCGCGAGCTACGCCCACCTCCGGCACTACTACGCCCGCTTTGACGGCGAGGGGGTGCGGGCCTCCCCCTTCATCGCCTTCGCCGTGGAGGTGGCCACCTTCTACCTCTCCTTCGCCTCGGTGGTCTTGGAAAGCAGGTGGGCCCTCTGGGGGAGCCTCATCGGGGCCGGGGTGGTGTTCTGGGGGAACCTGACCTCCATGAGCCTGGGCTTGGCGGAGCGGAAGCGGGGCGTGGACGCCCGGGTGAACAGGGAGGCCCCGGAGGAGCCGGTCCTTGCGGAGACGGGTGCCCTCCAGAAGGGGGGCGAGGCCGTGGACAGGGAGGAGGTGGTCCGGGTGAGGGCGAAGAAGGCCGTGAACGGGGAGGAGGCGGGAAACGCCAGGGCGCCCGCCGCTTTCCCGGTAGGGGAGTCCCCGGAGGTGAACGGGGCCGTGGGGCCCCGGAGGGAGGGGAAGACGGAGAACACCCTCCCCGTTCCCCTAGAGGAGGAGGAGCTCTCTCTTTTGGAGGCCCTCGAGGTCCCCAAGGGACCGAGCGCCCTCGCCCGGGAGCTCGGGTGGCCCAAGTCCACGGTGGCCAAGAGGCTCCAGCGCCTGGTGAGCCGGGGCCTGGTAGAAGCGAGGGATGGCGTCTACCGCAGGACGGAGAGGGCTTCGGCCTGAGCTTTTGGGGGCCCTGGCGGGGCTACTGGAAGGCCCCTGGGGGGCTCCCTTCACCGGGGCCCTCTTCGCCAGGCGGGTGGGGTGGAGGGAGGCCTTCTTCTCCGGCCTCGGGTGGCTCACGGCGGGGATGAAGGGGGCCTCGCCCCTCCTCGCCCTCTGGGTGGGGCAGGGGGTCCTCGCCCTGTGGGCACGGGGCGGGGGATGGCGCTTCGCGGCCCTCCTCGCCTTCCTCTTCGGGGGCCTCCTCTTCCAGGGCCTGTGGCTCGCCCCCCTGGGGGTGGTCCTGGCCGGGGTCCTCCCCGGGAGGTGGCGGTACGCCGCCCTGGGCCTCGCCGGGGTGGGGGTGTACGGGTGGACGGGGCTCCTCCTGCCCTTGGGGCTCCTCCTGGCGGAGGGCCTCGAGGGGGAGGGCGGCAGGGTCCAGGGCATGGACGTTCCCGCCCTGGTGTACGGGGGAGTCCTCCTGGCCCGGAACATGCTCCTGGAGGTGGTGAACGGGTGAACGGCACGCTCCTCGCCCTCACCGGACTCGCCCTGGTGGCGGGGTACGCCGTCTACCTGGCGTTCACCGTCCTTCGCTACCGGGGCGTCCCCGTTCCCCTCGAGGCGGGCCCCTTCGCCGAGGAGGTTTTGCGGAAGGGGCTAACGGGCTTCCGGGTGCGGGTGGGCCGGAGGAACGGCGTGCGCTACCCGGAGCGGAGCGTCTACCTGACCCGGGCCGTGTACGGGGGAAGGAGCGTCTACCACCTGGCCGTGGCCGTTCACGAGGTGGGGCACGCCCTCCAATGGCGTGAACGGCCCGAGATGGTGCGGGCCGCGCAGGGGGCCCTGACCCTGGCCCTTGGGCTTCTCGTCCTCGGGTTCCTGGTGGGCCCGAGCCCCCTGGGGGCGGCCTTCCTCACCGGGGGGTATGGCCTCTTCCTCGCGAGCCTTCCCCTAGAAGTGGACGCCAACCGGCGGGGCCTCGAGGTCCTGCCCCCGGAGTGGAGGGAGGGGGCGAGGAGGGTGATGGCGGCCCTCACGGCCTCCTACGTGGCGGTGCCCTTGGGGGGCTCCTGGTGGCCGTGGGGTTCCTGGTGGGGTGGTCTTAGCTACACGCTCCCCCCCTACGCCTTCCCCGTGTAGCTAAGACGCGCCACCAAAACCCAAACCCCGGAGCTCAGCGCCCCGGGGTGCCACGGAAGAGAAGGCTTCGGCCTTCCGAGGTCAGTATATCACGCCTCGGCCTTCCTCGGAGGGAGGACGGTGGCGTCCACGGTGCCGTCCTCGTTCTCCTGGAGGGCTAGGGCGGCGCCCTCCTTGGCCGCCTCCCGGAAGGCGGAGAGCCAGGCGTGGGTCCTGGGGGCGTCCCGGAGGTCCACGTCCAGGTAGGGGCCGAGGACGGGATCCTCGCCGATGACCATGCGGACCCGCTCCTCTTCCCCCTGGTCCCGGGCCACCGCCAGGAAGAAGCCCGCCAGGTTCTCCAGGTAGGCCCGGCCCTGCCCCTTGGGCCTCGCGTACTCGCGGAAGGCTTCGGCGAGCATGGCCCAAGTATAGCACAGAGCTACCTTATTGTCTGAAAGCGACCTTAGTGGTAGCATTAAATTGCCATGGAAGAGAAGGTGTTGATCTTCAAGGACACGCGGCACCAGGAAGCTTTCCGTAAGGCGCTGGAGCGGGCGAGCCTGGGCCGGGCGGTGATCCGCCCCGACCACGGCTGGCCCAAGCCGGCCCTTCGGGTGCGGGGAGTGAGCCCCTCGCACGTCCTGGCCGCGGCCCTCTGGGCGGGCTTCGAGCCCGAGGTGGTGCTGGAGTAGGCCTTCCGCCCTTCTTTGCCCTGGAAGGACGCCCTTATCCTTCCGGGGTTTTTGTTTGATAATGGACCTATGCTTCGGGCGCAGAACAAGAACCTGGCCCAGCAGGCCCTGAGGGAGGTCCTGGGGAGCCGCCTCTTCTGGCTCATGGTGGCCGGAGGGGTGCTCCTGGACCTCGCCGGGGGAGGGACCCAGGCCTTCTACCTCGCTGGGGTGATCCTGCTTTCCCTTTTTATCCTGAGGAGCCTCCTCTTCAGCCCCCACCTCTTCTTCCCCCCGGGACCCCTGTCGAGCACTCAGGACGAGTTGCGGAGGCTCCGGGAGGAGGTGCGCCGCCTGAGGCGGGGAAGGTAAAACCTTTCGGCCCCCGGCGGAGGGCCAGGGGCCTACTCGGTGGAGGTACAAAATGGCCGACAGCCGGCTAGGCGGCCCGGCTCTTTCATCTTAGCCCAGGGAGGCCCTTCGCCGCAAGAGCCAACCACATGCGCTTGCTTACCTCCACCTGAAAGAGTACCATGAGGGTGGAGGTACAAAATGCGTACCGACAGCATCCGGCTCATGGCGGAAGGCATCCGGCCTTTGGCCAGCAGGGAGCAGGTCATGAGGGCGTTCGCGGGGGAGGACTACGAGGCGCTGGGGCGGCACTACTACGCCCTGGCCCTCAAGGAGGGCTTCTCCCGGTTCCACCTCCTCGGGGACGAGGCCCTGGACCTCGCCCAGGAGGTGGCCCTCAAGGTTCACAGCTCCCTCAAGGCCTGGCGGACGGGCGAGCGGAAGCTCCCCTCCCCCTCCAAGAACCTCACCTTCTGGGTGATGGTGGAGGCTGACCGCGCCGTGCGGGAGTGGTTCTACCGGAACCGGGGGGTGGGGTACACGAACTCCCGGCTCGTGGCCAGGGTCAAGCGGGCCACGGAAGGGCTTCAGGCGGAGCTCGGGCGTGCACCCACGCCGGAGGAGGTCGCCGAGAGGCTCGGGATCCCCTTGGAGGTGGTGGAGGAGGCCTTGGCCGTGGCGGAGGCCGAGGCCATCCTCAGCCTGGACGACACCACCGAAGAGGGCACCCGGCTGGAGGAGTTCGTGGGCCACGACCCCTGGGAGCGCGAGGAGGAGAGGGCCCGCGCCTTTGAAGCCCTGGAGGAGGCCATCGAGCGCTATGGCCTCCGGCGGAAGCTGGGCGAGAAGGAGGCGGAGCTCTTGGAGCGCTTCCTAGAGGGCGGCTTGGAGGAAGAGGAGCTTGAGGAGCTTGAAGCGGCCCTGAAGGAGGCCATGACGAGGACCCAAGCGGTCTAGGCGGCTTCGGCACCCTGCACCTCGCCTTGGGGGGACGCCCTTATCCCTCCAAGGTTTCTTCTATTGCTAAACGCGGCAGAGATAGGTAGCATGAGGTTGGAGGTACAAGATGGTCAAGGTCAGCGTGCGGAGCCTCTACTTCGCGGCTCAGGCTCAGGCGGCTTCGGTGGAGGAGGCCCTCGAGGCCCTTCGGCGGCTCTGGAAGGAGGACGGGAGCGTGAGGGATCTGATGACCAAGGCGGCGAAGGAGGGCTACGTCCTGGTGGACACCCGGGACATGCCCGCCCCCTTCGTGGCCGCGGTCAAGGTGGCCCTGGCCCGCCTCCGGGAGCGGCTGAAGGAGGAAGCGCCCTCCACCTTGCTCGTGCGGCACGGCAAGGGCAAGGCCAAGGAGGAGCGGAAGCCCATGACCTGGGAGTCCCCCGAGGGGGTGAGGTACGCCGTGGAGGTGTACGACTTTACCCCGAGGGAGGAGAAGCATTGGGGCTTCCGGGACAAGCGGGTGGAGGACGCCGCCAAGTGGGTGGAGAAGTTCCTCTCCGGGGTGGAGTACGAGGAGGGCGCGAGCCCCCTCGAGGAGGCCCTGGAACACGAGGACAACCCCCACTTCCGGCGTGAAGACCTCATCCCCGAGGACCTGGAGGCCAGGCTCAGGCTCCTGGGTTGGGACGGCACCTTGAGGAGCTTCCAGGCCCTGGTGGACACCCTCCCCGCCAGGGAGAAGGCTTTCGTGGAGAGGGTGCGGTCCATCTCCGCCCTGGTGGACCGCGAGAAGGGCCAGGTGGTGGCCGTGAAGAGCCCTATCGGGTGGGAGGTGCGGCAGGGCCTCTCCAGGGAGGCGATGAAGGCCGTCATGGCCGTCGGCCTCCTGCAGGAGCTCGTGAAGGAGCCCTCCTGGAAGGTCCACGAGGTGCGCCGCCACGTGGAGGCGGTGGCCGAGGCGGACGCCCACCTGAAGGGCCTGTTGGCGGAGCTTGAGGCCATCGCCACCCTCCGCAAGGCCAAGTACCACCTGGACCAGGTAGGGCGGGGCAGGGCGATCGCCGTCTACCGCGACCCTGCCACCGGGGAGCCCGTCTACCGGACCCCGGTCATCGGGTAGACACCCTTCTTTGCCCCGGGGGGACCACCTTCTCCTTCCGGGGTTTTCGGTTTGCCCCGAACGCTCTCTTTTGGCAACGAAGGTTGCCCGACAACCCCCTCTTCCCCGACTTTCCCTCTCCCTTGTTGTGCCTGCCCCCCGGGGGGTGGCAAAACTCTGTAGCGCTCGTCCCCCCGGGGGTGGCAAAACCCGGTAGTGCTACCCCTTGGGGGGGTAGCAAAACTTCGTGGTGAGCAGACCCAGGGGGGTGGCAAAACTCCGTGGTGGGCACCCAAGGGGGGTGGCAAAACTCTGTAGCGCTCATCCCCCAGGGGGTGGCAAAACCTCGTGGTGGATAGACCCTGGCCCGAGCGCCCCTCGAGGTGGCCTCCCTGACCCGGGAGAGGCTTGACACACCTGTGCCACCAGTTGTGCCACCGGTTGTGTCATCCCCGGGCATCGGCCTCGGAGGGCTTAAGCCCGGGGTGGTCCTCAAGGTAGCTTCGCTGACCGAGGCCATGGAGGAGGCCCTGGGCCCGGAGGGTGCCCGGGTGGTCCTCTACCGCCTCTGAGCGGGGGGGCCTTCCGGCCCCTCGGGGAAGGCCGCTATGGAAGCGCTAAAGCGGTTTGCCCGAGTGAGCGGGAGCTTCGCCGTGGTCTTTGAGGAGGGGAGGCCCGTGAAGGTGGCTGGAAGGCCCCGGCCCCAGGACCACGCCCTCCTCATGGAGCTCGCGGAAGAGGTGGTGCGGGCCTTCGCTCCGGGGAAGAGCGGCCTCGTCCTGGTGAGCCCGGAGCGGGTGCGGGTGGCGTACAGGGAAGAGGGCCTGGGGGCCTAGCGGCCCCACGGCCAGGGGCAGGAGGTGCAAGATGGTCGCGCTCCTGCCCAACACGGACGGCGTTCCCAAGGCCAGGCTCTCGGACCGGGCCCTGGAGGGCCTCATCCGGCGGCACGGGGCCTATGTCCACCCCCGGCTGGTGGAAGAGGGGTGGGTGGACCTGGAGGACCTCGAGGCCCTGGGCCACGTGGAGGTCCTGGAGGTCCACCCCCTTCCGGGGGAGAAGGTCTTCGTGCCGAGCCGGGCCGGGTGGGTGGTCCTGGAGGTGGCCTAGGGCCAGGGGGGGCCGGGTGGCCCCCCTCGCGCCCGGGCGGAGGTGGGAGATGCGGCGGACGAGGAAGCACCTGGAGGAGATGGCCCAGGCGGCCCGGGCCCTCGCCCTCTACGCCGAAGACCTCCACGCCTTCCTCTCCGAGCACCCCCTGGAGGCGGAGCGGGTGGCCCGGGAGGTGAAGGAGGCGGTGGAAGGGCTCAGAGGGCTGGCCTCCCGGCTCTACGCCCTCGAGGCCAGGCTCAAGGCCCCCTACGAGGACAACTCGGCGGCGGCGCTGAGGGAGCTCTTCGGGGAGGTTTGACGTGGGACACACGCACTACTGGTACCTGAGGACAACCGGCAGGGAGGCGGTGGAGAAGAGGCTCGGGACGATCCTCGAGGACTTCGCCCGGCTCCTTCCCCACCTTCCTCCCCTAGCGGGGCCGGACGGGACGGGGGGGCCAGTCCTGTATCCCCCCGAGGTGGCCTTCAACGGCCCCGCCCCGGAGGACTACGAGAGCTTCGTCTTCCCCTGGTGGGAGGAGAGGGAGTGGTCCTTCGGGTTTTGCAAGACGGGGCCCGACCGGGAAAGTAAGCGCCCCTACGACCTCGCCGTGCGGACCTTTTTGCTCCTTGCCAAGCTCCACCTGGGGGACCTCGTCCAGGTGGCCTCGGACGCGCCCCTCGCCGACTGGGCGGAGGCCGCCCTCCTGGTGGAGAGTGTCCTGGCCCTCCCCGTGGACCTCTACGGGCTCCTCGAAGTGCGGCTTCTGGAGGTGGAGGACGCCCGGGGGAGGCGCTTCCTCCTGGAGCGGTGGAAGGAGGACGACACGGGGCTTTCCGACTGGCTCCAGGCCCGGGAGCGCATGGACCGGGAAGGCCTCTTCCCCTGGCCCTTCCGGGGGCCGTACCGGGTCCTCGGGGAGGTGGACCTCCCCCAGGAGGAGCTTCCCCGGCGCTGGGCCAGGGAGGGGTTCTACAGGCGAGGGTGAAGGGGAGGGCCCCCCAGGGCAGGGGGGCCTTCCGGCCCCTCGGGGGGGACCGAAAGAGGTGGACGCGCCTATGACGGCTAAAGAGGTGGTCCAGAGGCTTAGGGCGGACGGCGTGGCCCGGGTGGAAGGCGTGGTGGAGCCCGACCCCTGGGGCCAGGAGGCGGTCTGGTTCTTCGGAAGCCAAGGAAGGCCCCTCCAGGACTTCTACGACGAGGAGGTGGCGGCCCTCCTCCTCGAGGCCACCGCCCGGTGGGCGGACGGGCCAGGGGCCTTCACCCTGGACCTGGAGGCGGGCCGGGTAGTGGTGGAGGTCTTGGAAGAGCAGGACTACGGCTACGAGGTCCTCCGCAGGGAGGAGGTCTCCCTGGAGGACTTCCTGGAGTAGGGGGCCTGGAGGAGGGGAGGGGGCTGTCTTAGCTACACGCTCCCTCCCCTTTCCCCTTCGTGTAGCTAAGACCGGGAGCCTGGGGGCCTCGAGGCCCCACGGGAAAGGACGGAAAGGAGGAGAGAGGTGAAAGGCGGTTGCTGGGACGCCTCTGCCTTCGCCGAGGAGACCCAGGCAGTCCTCGAGGACTGGCTCAGGGGGCTCCTCACCGACCGGGAGGCCCTCGAGGCCATCTTCCAGGCCGCCCGGGAGAACAACTTCTCCCCGGAGGTGGACGAGGAGGAGGGCCTGGGGGCCTGAAGGCCCCACGGGAAGAGGGCGGGAGGTGAACGATGAACGAGCTCAGGCTCACCCCCGAGCAGGCCGTGGCCCTCCTCAACCTCCTCCAGGCGGAGGAGGACTGGGAGGGGGAGCTTTCCCGGCCACTTGAAGAGGTGAAGGAGGCCCTGAAGGTCTGGCTCAAGGAGGAGGGGCTGAAGCGGAGCCCCACGGGGAGCTACTACCTGGTCAGGCGCTAAAGGGCAGGGGGGGCTAAAGCCCCCCCGGAGGCCCGGCGAAAGGAGGAAAGATGAAGGCGACTCTGAAGGCGTACCTGGCGAGGAAGCCTGAGCTGGTCTACACCAACCAGGGCGTGGCGATCTGGAAGACCTCCGTGGCCGTGCAGGGGCGGCGGAAGGAAGACGAGACGGTCTTCGTTGAGGTCCTGGCCTTCAACGGCCTCGCCGAGGCCCTGGCGGAGATGGACCCGCCCAAGGGGACCTACGCCCACCTGGAGGGCAGGCTCCAGACGGAGACCTACGAGGGGAAGGACGGGAAGAAGACCCGGCTCACCCTGGTCCTGGACGACTTCGCCCTCCTGGTGCGGCCCAAGAAGGCAGAAGGGGCGGAGGGAACGCCGAGCGAGGACCTGTTCTAGAGGGCAGGGGGGGCCAAAGCCCCCCTAAAGCCCCGTGGAGGTGGTGGGATGAACTACTCGGCCTACGCGTGCGCCATCCTCGGAAAGCCCGCCCTGGACCGGGAGGCTGTGCGGGAGCTTTTGGAGGAGATTGAGGACCTCCCGGAGCGGGTGGAGGTCTACCAGGACGAGGAGGGCTACCTCGCGGTGGAGATCACCGAGCCCCAGGAGGAGGTTTGGCTTCTGGCCCGCGTGCTGGACGGCTTCGTCCTCGAGGCGGGGCCCGACTCGGGAGGCCCCGGGTGGGCGGGGGACAAGGAGGGCTCTTACGAGCTCTTCCCCGAGAACCTCCCCGCCCTCGGGAAGGCTTTCCTGGAGTGGAAGAGGAGGGTCCCGCCCGCCGGGGAGGGGGCCCTCGAGGCCTTCCTCGCCCTCCTGAAGGAGGCGCAGAAGGCGGCTTAGAGAGGAGGGCTTCGCGGTGGGGGAGAAGGTGTTGTCTTAGCTACACGGTTTCCCTTTTTGCAGGAACCTTGTAGCCAAGACAAGGGCCAGGGGGGCGGGGAAGACCCGCCCCCGCCGAGCTTTTTGCCATGAAGCAAGCGGTGGTGCGGGTGAAGAGCAAACGAAAGGTGCCGTGCGCGGTGTGCGGGGGAGAGGGCTTCGTCCCCACGGAGTGGTTCGCCTTCCAGCCCGTGCCGGGGAGCGAAACGGAGTGCCCCGAGTGCGAGGGGCTCGGGACACTCCCCGAGCTCTTGGAGGAGATCTCCGGCCCCGAGCCCCAGGATGGGCGTGCGACAGAGTTCTTGGCGGAATGGGTCCGGGCCTACCGGAAGGCGAGGGGAAGCGGCCTTCCTCCCGAGGAGGCCAGGAGGGCGGCGGAGAGCGAGGTGTGGGGGTTTGAGGAGCTACCGTTCTGAGGGGTCTTAGCTACACGCCTACCCCCCTTTGCCCCCTCGTGTAGCTAAGACCGAGGGCCTGGGGGCCTAGCGGCCCCACGGGAAGCAGCGAAGGAGGTAGACGATGCCTCTAAAGGAAAGGCTCTTCCAGACCCTGGGCAAGCTGGAGAAGGCCAAGGCGCTCCTCGGGAAGGTCCACCCCGTGGCGGGGATGGACGGGCTCTTCGTGGTGGAGAGCGAGAGCCAGCCGGGGAAGCGCTACCTCGTGGACCTCGAGGCCGAGACCTGCACCTGCCCGGCCTACGCCCAGGGGAAGACCCGGCCCTGCAAGCACCAGGTGGCCGTGGTCCTCTCCCTCTGGCTCCGGGAGAAGCGGGAGCGGGCTCAGGCCCGGACGGAAGCGCGGGCGGCGGAGCGCCCGGTGGCCTAGGGCGAAGAAGGGCAGGGGGGCGGGGAGAACCCGCCCCTCGGCTTCGTTTGGAGGGAACCATGTGGAGGCTTGTCAGGCACTTGGCGGGTTTGGGGAACATTCTGGCCGCTTACTGGCTCGTCCTTCGGTGGCAGGAGGGGGCCCCGTTGCCCCTGGCCTGGGGCGTCCCGGTCCTGCTCTTCGTCCAGGGGGCCTTCGTCCTCGCCCACTTGAGGAGGGCGGCATGAGCCTTCGCGCCAGGCTTCAGGTCCTGGCCCTCGAGGCCATCCGCAAAGATCGGTCCTTCCGGGCGCCCTTCCACCCCGGGGCCTTCCCCCGGGAGCGGCGGGAACGGCGGGCGAGGCGAGCCCTGAAGGGGAGGAGGTGCAAACAGTTGGGAAATAGCGCACATTACTTCACCCCAACGCTCGTACGCCCCCGCTTCCCGCCACCTCACCCCAGCGAGCCCCCGCGACATACGAAAAGCCCCGAAGCGCTATACTCCCCCACAGGAGGCCCCAGGTGAAGGCCAAGCCTAAAGCCGCGCGCAAGCGTACCTCGCAGAAGAGGGCGAAAGCCTTCACCGGAGTCCACGCCCTCCTTGTCTTCCCTTCTGGAGAAGACCACAAGGCCACCCTGGACCTCATGCGCCGCTTCTCGGCGGCCGTGCGGTACGCCTACAATCGCTTGCTTGAGGGATGGAGCCGGGAAGCCCTCAAGCGGGAAAATGGCCCCCTGTGCGTTCTCTTTTGTCTGAACACCCGCTACGCCGACGATGCGGTGATGAAGGCTCAAGCCCTCCTGGACTCCGCCCGGGAACTGGGCGAAGACCCGCGCAAGGTGGTGTTCGGGGGAAGAGGGCTTTTTGAGCAGCTCAAGCGCAGACACCTCTCCGGGAAGCCCCTGAAGGAGCTCAAGCGGGAGTGGAAGGAGAAGCGCCAGGGCCTCCTCTACTCCCGGGGAGACAAGACCAAGGGGGGCAACCTCAACCTGAGGTTCCTCGTCAAGGAAGGAGCCCTGTGGCTCCGGATCAACCTAGGAGACGGAAGCTACGCCCACGCCCTGGTGAAGACTTCTCACCCGAACCTGAATGCCCTGGTGGAGCGTGTCCACGCCTCCCTCCCCTACAACGTGGAGCTCTCCCTCAAGGACGGCAAGGTCCACGCCACCTTCACCTGGGAGGAAGAGCCCGCTCCCCTCGTGGCCACGAAGGAGAACGGGGTTCTGGGCATAGACATCAACGCCGACCCCTACCACCTCGCTTTAGCCCTCGTTTCTCCTGACGGGAACCTGAGGCGTTACCTCACCCTCTCCCTGGAGGAGGTGGACCAGGCCCCGAACAAAGGAGCTAAGGAACTCCTCCTCTGGAAGGTGGCGCACCAGGTAGTTTCTCTGGCTCTGGAACACGGTGTGGCCATCGCCACGGAACGCCTGAAGCACCTCCCCAAGGGGAGGAGAGGGGACGGCTCGGGGAGGGCCTTCAGGAGGAAGACTCACCGCTTCGCCTACGCCTCCCTCCTCCGGAAGGTCCACTCGTTGGCGAGGAAGAAAGGTGTCCAAGTCGTGGAGGTGAACCCCCAGGACACCTCCACCATCGGGATGCTCAAGTACGCCCCGCAGCTTTCCCTGTCCAAGGACGTGGCCGCCGCGTACGTGATCGGAAGGAGAGCCTTAGGGTTCAAGGAGAAGCTCCCCAAAGGCTACGGGAAGCTTCTCCGGGACGAACGCTTCAGGGACCACGTCCAGGGCTTCTACGCCTCCAGGGTGCAGGAACTCCGCGCGAAGAGAAGCGCGGAGCCCAACCCCTACCTCAGGCGCAGGCTTTCCCGGGAGATCGGGAAGGCGAAGCGCCACCTCTCCTTGCTTTCAAGCCTTCAGGGCTCGCCGGGGAGCCAAGAGGGGTCCACCGAGGGAAGGAACCTTCTTGGCGGCAATCCCTGGAGGGTCCTGAGGGCAGGCACCTTCCTTCCCCTCCTCGGGCGCGAGGTGCCGAGGGACCTCTCTCCCCTCAAGCCCATCCTCTTTGGGGGATCGTGGGAGGGGTGGAAGGGAGGCTTAGGTCCCCATCCTGGTGGAGGGCCGGAGTGCGCTAATGTGCGCTCTGCTTGACCAGGTGAAGGATGACGGTAGCGGAAGCGATTGCCAGGCTCACCCGGCCCCTCACGGCGGAGGAGATCGAGTGGAAGGTGATCAGCACCAAGAACGGGCAGACCACCATCGCCCCCTTCATCGACGCCCGGGCGGTCATGGCCCGGCTTGACGAGGCCTTCGGGCCCTTCGGGTGGCAGGTGCGCTACACCCCGGCCCAGGTGGGGGAGGAGCACGGGGTCATCGCCAGCATCGCCATCAAGAACCCCGAGACCGGGGAGTGGGTGGAGAAGCAGGACGGCTCCGGGGCCACGGACATGGAGCCCTTCAAGGGGGGCATCTCCGGGGCGCTCAAGCGGGCGGCGGTGGCGTGGGGCATCGGCAGGGAGCTCTACCGCTACCCCCGGGTGGTGATTGAAGGGGAGCACCCCTGGGGGCGGTGCGGCGCCACCTGCCCCTGGCCGTCTGGGCGGGCCTGGGGGCCCTCTGGACCCACTACCTGGCCCCCTTCCTCCTCCTCCCCCTCTACCTCTTCCTCCTCCTCGAGGCCAAGAACAAGGCCCGGGCCCTCCTCCACTTCCTCCCCCTCCTCCTCTTCCTCCCCTGGATGCCTGCCCTCCTGGGGCAGCTAAGGGGAGGGATGGCCATGACCGCCATCCGGCCCGACCCGGTCTTGGCCCTGGAGCCCCTCTACCGCCTGGGGAACCCGGACGCCTTCGGCCTCCTCCTCCTGGGGGTGGTCCTCTACGGGGCCTGGCGGCTGCGGGGGAGGAGGGAGGGGGCCCTGGTCCTCCTCCCCTTCCTGGGGGTGCTCCTCTGGTGGGCCGCGAGCCTCCTCCTCAACACCGCGAGCCTGCGCTACGTGGGGGCCTTCGTCCCCCCCATGGCCGCCGCCTTGGGCCTCGCCGCCTCCGCCCTCTCCCGGAGAACCCAGGCCCTCCTCCTCCTGGCCCTGGGCGTGGCCTACCTGGGCCTCCTCCTCCGGGGGGAGGACCACCCCGGCCCCCCCAACGAGGGCTTCCGCCGCAAAGCGGAGATCCTGGCCGCCCTGGAAAGGCGGGTGGGCCCCTTCACCGTGCTCGGGGACGAGCGGGGCCGGCTCATCTCCCTCCGGTACTACTGGCGCTCGGAAAGCGAGCTGCGCCCGGTAACCCCGGAGGACCCCAAGCACCCCCCTTTCAACCGGAAGGGGGTACTGGTCCTCCTCCAGTACCCGGGCTGGGCCTCGGAGGAGCAGGTGCTGCTGCAAAGGCTCCTGGACGAGGCTCACGCCCGGGGAGAGCTCAGGGTCTTGGACCGGGGGCTCGTCCCCCTCTACCTTTGGGAGAAACAGCCGTGACGGAAGCCTTCTACCCCCTCCTCACCCTCCTCGCCCCCTCCCTGGGCCTCTCCCTGGCCTTTGGCCAGGCCCGGGAGTGGCTGCCCCTCCTCCTCGGGCTCTACTACGCCTTCCCCCTCCTCCTCCACCCCTTGGGGCGGCGGCTTCCCCTCCCGGGCCGCCTGGGGGTCCTGGGCGGCCTGGGGGCGCGGGGAGAAGCCTACCTGCCCCTCCTGGTCCTCCTCCTGCCCTACGGCCTCTACTGGCTGGCCGCCGGGAGGATGGGAGCCCGCCTCGGCCCCGCCTACGCCGCCTTCCTCAAGGGGCCGGGCCTGGCGGTGCCCCTGGTCCTCCTGGTGGCCTGGCCCCTGGGGGTGCGCCTACCCCCCTTCGCCGCCACCCTCCTCCTCCTGGGCCTCTTCCTCCTGGCGGAAAGGGCCCTCCGCTGGGCCTGGGGGAGGGCGGGATGAGGCCCCTCCTCCTCTTCGTCCTCCCCTTCCTCCTGGGCCTGCTCCTCCGCCTGGGGCTGGTGGGCCTGGAACTTCCCTTCTGGTACGACGAGGTGTGGACCGCCAACTTCGCCGCCTTCCGCCTTTCCCCGGAAGCCGCCCTTTCCCGCCTGGTGGGAGAGGACAGCCACCCCCCGCTCTCCTACGCCCTCTACCGCCTCTGGGCCGAGGCCTTGGGCCTGGAGGATCCCCTGACCCACCGCGATCCCGGGGTGGAAAGGGGCCTCCGGATCCTCTCCGCCCTCCTGGGAGCGGGCACCTCCGGCCTCACCGCCCTCCTGGCCGGGGCCTTGGGCGCCTCCTGGCCCGCCGCCCTGGGCGCGGGCCTCCTCTACGCCCTGGCCCCAGCGGCCCTCATGCGGGAGGCGGAGGTCCACGTCTACCCGCCGGCGGCCTTCCTGGCAGCCCTCGCCCTCCTCCTTTGGGCCAGGGGGCGCTACTGGGGCTTCGCCCTGGCCGCGGCCTTGGCCTTCCACGCCCACTACCTGGCCCTCCCCCTCCTCCTCCTTCCCGCCCTTTCCTTCGGCGCAAAAGGCCTCCTCCCCTACCTCCTCTTCCTCCCCTGGGGCCTCCACGCGGTGCCCCTTCAGGCGGCCGGCCTCCCCGACAAGAGCCCCTTCAACGGCCTGCCGGAGAAAGCCCTGGCCCAGATGGCCGCCTTCTCCCACAGCCCCGAACCCGCCCTGGTGGCCGTGGGGGCCGGGCTCTGGCTCCTCGGCCTGCTGGCAGCCCTCCACCCCAAAGGCCGCCTCCCCGGGCTCACCCTCCTCCTCTTCCTGGGGCTTTGGCTCCTCCTCCTCCCCGCGGCCACGGGGTTCAACGCCTACAGCGTGCGCTACGTGACCCTGCCCCTTCCCCTAATCCTGGCCACCGCTGCCCTAGGCCTTTCCCTCCTCCCCTGGCGCACCGCTTTCCTGCTCCTCGGCGTTCCCCTCCTGGCCTGGTCCCTGGCCCTTCCCCTCACCACCCGGGACTACCTGGCCTTCCGCTCGCCTTCCCTCCTGGCCCTCCCCCTGAACCTCGCCCCGAGAAAAGTGACCGCCAGCAGCAAGCCGCTGGGAGGCGTCCTCAAACACGTGTGCCGTCCCTGCCAGGTTTCCCTCTGGGACGGGGACCCAGGCTCCCTCCGAGAAGGCTACCTGGTGATCGGTCTGAACTCCCTACGGATCGCCGCCGGGGAGCATCCCCACCTCCTCCCCCTCCTGCGGGAAAGGGCCCGCCTCCTGGGCGAGCAGGGGCAGATCCTCCTCCTCTGGGTGAGGCCATGACCGACCGCACCCTCGCCCTCCTCCTCTTCCTCCTGGCCCTCCTCCCTCGAGGGCTCCTGCTCCAGGAGAACCCCCCCTTCTGGTTCGACGAAGACTGGACCCTGGAGGTGGGCACCCTGCCCCCCGGCCAGCTCCTTCAGGCCTTGCGGACGGAGGACTTCCACCCCCCCCCCTGGGCTACCTGGTCCTGGGGGCCTGGGCCAGCTTCCTGGGGCTTTTCGGGGTGGAGGGGGAGGTACCCCTCCGCCTCCTCCCCGTCCTCCTGGGAAGCGCCGTGGCCCCCCTTCTTTTCTTCTCCCTGAGGGCCCAGGGCCTCCCCGCCCCCCTGGCCCTCCTGGGGGGGAGCCTTTGGGCCTTTCTGCCCCAGGCCCTCCTCCAGGACACGGAGTTCCGCATGTACCCCCTGGCCGCCCTGCTGGTGGCCGCCGCCCTCCTGGGGGCCAAGCGAAGGAGCTTCCCCCTCTGGGCCGGGGCCACGGCCCTGGCCCTCTGGACCCACTACCTGGCGGGGGCGGTGGCCCTCTCCCTGGGGCTTCCCTTCGGGAGGAGGGCCCTCCTCCCTCCCCTGGCCTTCCTCCCCTGGGTGCCCGCCCTCCTGGGGCAGGTGGGCCGGGTGCACCAGGTGGCCTACTGGAACGGGGAGCCCGCCAGCCGCCTGAAGGAGGTGCTGGCCCTCTTTTGGGAGGTGCCCGACCCCCTCTTCCTCCCCTTGGGGGCACTCTTCTGGGGCCTGGCCCTCCTGGGCCTCCTCCTGGAGCGCCAGGCCCTCCTCCCCTTTGTCCTGGCCGTGGGCCTCCTCTTCGCCCTGGGTTTCCAGCCCATCTCCCCCCGCTACCTGCCCGTCCTCCTGCCCGTCCTGGTCTACGGGGCAGGGGTAGCCGCCTGGCGCCTCCGCCTGCCGGGGGCAGTCCTTCTCCTTGCCCTCAACCTCTCCTGGTGGGCCCTCCTCCCCTGGACAGCCCTCATGCGCCTCGCCACCTCCTGGCCGGGGCTCCTCCCCTGACCCCCCCGTTTGGGGGATGCACCCGCCCCCCAGACCGTGGTATGCCCAGGGAGGAGGTGGTGGCTTGCAAAGGGGCATGACGCTTTTGGAGCTGCTGGTGGTCCTGGGGGTGCTGGGCATCCTCCTGGCCTTGGTGGCCCGCTCCGACTGGGTGGCTGCCTTCCGCCTGCGGGCTGCCCTCTCCGAGGCCCGCCAGGTAGCAGCTTTGGCCCGCACCGAGGCGGTGCGGCGGGAGTCCCCTACCTTGCTCGTCGTCCAGAACGGGCGCCTGGGGGTCTACGTGGACGCCAACGGCAACGGGCAATGGGATGCGGGCGAGGCCACCTTGCGCGAGTTAAATCCCCAGGGCATCTCCTTTGGCGGAGGCCCCTGGCGGTTCAACGGCCTCGGCCAGCCTGCGGGGACCGGGGATTTGACCTTGAGCGTGGGAAGCCGTCAGGCCCGCCTCTGCTTGAGGGCAGGCGGGGCGGTGGAGGAGGTGCGGGGTGCGTGCAACTGAAGGGCTCACCCTCTTGGAGGTGGTCCTGAGCCTCGGGCTCCTCTCGGTGGTCCTCCTGGCCCTGGTGGGCCTGCAGGTCTCCTCCCTGCGGGCGGGGAGCACGGGAAGGCAGGTGCAGGCCCTCACCCGGGAGGCGGAGAACTTCCTGGAGGGCCTGCGGCGCAACCCAGGCCAGATCGCCTCCGTGTGCGCGGCAAGCGGGAGCAGCACCGGGGGCATCGTGACCCTTGGGGGGAAGACGGGGCGGTGTACCTACGAGCCCTGTGCCGTGGGGACGGACGGGAGCCTCACCTGCGGCGGGAGCACGGGCAGCCTCTACCGGGTGACCCTCGCCGTGCCCGCGGACCGCCCCCAGGTGACCTTGAGGACGGTGATTGCGCCATGAGGCGGGGCTTTACCCTGGTGGAGCTCTTGGTGACGGTGGCGGTGCTGGCCCTCCTGCTGGGCATCGCGGCGCGAAGCCTCTCCGCCTCCGCCCTGCTGGAGCGGCGCGTCCGCCCCCAGGCCCTCCTGGCGGACGAGGCCTCCCTCCTGGCCTCCGCCCTCTCCCGGGAACTCTTCGTGGCGGGGTACGGGATGGACTCCGGAACGGCCCTGGACCTGAAGAAGGGGACGGCCCAGGGGGAGGAGGATGCCCTCACCCTGCGCTACGCCTGCGAGGCGGGGATGGAGGGGCTCTGCTTCGCGGAGGGGGTCGGGAGGGTGAAGGCGGTCCGCTACAAGGCGGAGGGCGGGATCCTCAGCGCCGGCATCTGCCTCAGCCCCGCCGCCACGGGCCTCCCCGCCTGCGGCACGGACGGCCTCCCCGTCTTGGGGCGGGCCCTCGAGGGGGAGGTGGAGGCCTTCCGGGTGGCCTACCGCGCCCCCGGGGGAGGCTGGACCCGGGGGAACCGCACCGTGACCATGGCCTCGGGCACCCCGGGGGACAAGGTGGCGGCGGTGGCGGTCTACATCCGCCTCAAGGGCAAGGCCAAGACGGGGGCCAGGGCGTTCACCCCAGGAGCAAGCCTGGCCTTCCCCGATGGGCTTTCCCTCTCCACCTTTGGCCTCTCGAACACGGCCCTCACGGACGGCTATCCCCGGGCCGAGCGTCTGGTGGTGACCCTGACGCCCAACTTGGGCAAGTAGGAGGTGGCGGATGAAAAGAGAAGGTTTTGCCCTCGTCGTGGCCCTGGGGGTGATGGTGGCGGTCCTCATGCTGGGCCTCTCCCTCTCCTTCCTCGCCCAGGGCAACCTGGAAAGCGCCAAGAACCTGCGGGAAAAGGCCCAGGCCAAGGCCCTGGCGGAGGGAGGCGTGGCCCACGCCGTGGCCTTCATCCGGGCCAACCCTCCCACGGCCAGCACCACCCTTACAGGAGACGGCTACACCGTGACCGTCACCCCCTCCGGGGGAAACCCGCCCACCCAGTACGAGGTGGTGAGCGCCGCCACCTCAGGGGGGGCCAGGCACACCGCCAAGGCGGTCCTCACCCGCACCGTGGAGGTGCGCACCGCCTTCCGCGAGGGGTGGTTCACGGGGAGGCGGATTGTCGTCAACGGCCAGATCCAGCTCTACGGAGCCCGGCTCCACGGGGACGAGGGGTATACCCTAAACGACCAGGACCCCCGGATCTGCCTGCCCAACGCTTCGGGGACGGTGGAGTGCAAGTCCTTGAACCAAGTGGACGAGGCCACCCGCAAGGCCCTCTTCACCGGGAGCATCTACGCCAGCCAGTGCAACCCCGCCAACAACAGTCTCCTCTGCCAGGGGAGCAAGCCGGTGTCCCTGGTCTGCCCCGTCTGGGGCAATCCCCCCAGCCAAAACGACGCCAGCTACAACACCCCCTGCTACGACAGCCTCAAGGGGGTGATGGCCACGGTGGGCACCGCCACCCGGATCCCTGCCCCCAACCTGAGCAACCTCTGGAGCACCCACCTGGGCCTGGCCCAGGCGGACAACCCCTACGCCAAGGCCACGGCGGGGCGCCCCTGCACCCTATCCGTGACGGGTAACAACCTCCTCAGCGCCCTGAGTGCGGCTCTGGCCGGGGCCCAAAGCGGGGCGGTGATCTGCGTGCAGAACCTGCCGGACCTGAACGCTTCCCTCACCATTCCTTCCGGGGTCACCCTGCGGGTGGAGGGCAACTTCAAGGTGGGCAAGGACGGCGCCCTGACCCTGGCCTCGGGGGCGCGGCTGGAGGTGAACGGGGAGCTGCAGGTGGACGCGCAGGGCAACCAGCGGGGAAGCCTCAGCGTGGGGACGAATGCCCAGGTGGTCACCCAGAACAACGCTGTTTTGGATGGGACCGTGACGGTGAACGGGGGGAAGATCCTCAGCAACGGCGAGATCCAGTTCAAGGCAGACTCCACCTTCACCAACGCCACGGTCTACGGGAAAAACGGGCTCCAGTTCAACGCTGAGCCCACCTTCACCGATTCCAAGGTTTTTTCTGGCTCAGGAATAACCTTCAACGGAAACAACCGGCCCCTTTTCTCCGGGGCGAGCGCCCTCGTGGCCCAGAACACCATCACCTTCAACGGCAGGCTGCAAAGCTCCGCCAACGCCTCTCCCCTCCTCATCTCCGGCGGGAACGTCACCTTCAACGGGTCCTACAGCAACGACCAGAGTGCCTCCTTCATCTGGGCCACGGGCAAGGTCACCCTGAACGGCAACGCCACCTACCGCGGGGGCATCGCCGCGGGAGGTGAGGTGGACACCAGCTCCAGCAACGAGGGAATTGCGGTCAACGGCGGCCTCACCCTCTACACCACGGGCCTCAACAACGACCTCCTGCCCACCTACACCGTGAGCGCGGTCCAGGTGGTGTGGCGGCGCTGACCAGGTTGTGCAAGGCCCACACCCCTAGGGGGTGTGGGCTTTACTGTCCATCCCCTCCACCTGCAAAAACACCTCCACCAGCCCCGGGTCCAGCTTCTTGCCCGCCATGGAGAGGAGTTCAATCCGGGCCGCGTCCTCGGAGAGGGCGGGTTTGTAGGCCCTCTTGGAGAGAAGGGCATCCCACACATCCACCACGGCAAAGACCCGGGCGGGAAGGGGAATCTCCTCCCCCTTGAGCCCCTTTGGGTAGCCCGTGCCGTCCCAGTGTTCGTGGTGGTACAGCACCACCTCCGGCCAGACTTGACCGATATGCGGCCTTGGGGTAAAGAGGGGGCATGACCCTACGCGAGGCCTTGTCCCAAGTCCCCGACCCCAGGGCCCGCAACCGGCGGTATCCCTTGTGGGGCTTGTTGGCCCTCATCTTGGTGGCCTTTCTCGCCCGCGTGGACTCCCTGCGCGGCGTGGAACGTTTCGCCCGGGCCAACCCTCACCTCTTGCCCCACCTGGGCCTGCGCAACCCCCCGGGCCACACCATCCTCACCCTCCTCCTTCACCGTCTGGACCCAAAGAAGCTCCAGGAGGCCCTCCTCCAGGTCTTCCCCGAGGTGGACCTGGGAGGGGTCCTGGTGGTGGACGGGAAGCACCTCCGGGGAAGCGGCAAGGGGAAGAGCCCCCAGGTCAGGCTCGTGGAGGACCAAGCGCTTCTGGAGCTCCTGGACCGCCTGGGGGCGGAGGGGCTCAAAGGGAAGGTAGTGGTGGGGGACGCGGGGTACCTGTACCCGGAGGTGGCGGGGAAGGTGGTGGAAAAAGGGGGGCATACCTCTTCGTCCTGAAGGCCAACCAGGGGGAACTGCTGGAGTGGGCTCTGGAGGTATTCAAGGGGATGGAGGAAAGGCGGCTTCCCGGGGAGACGGAGTCAGCTTGGGAGGTGGTGCGGGACGGGGAGGTGTGGACCTACCGGGTCTGGGCTTCCCCTTATCTGCCCGATGCGCTCTTGGCCTTTCCCGGGTGCCGACAGGTGGTGCGGGTGGAGCGGGAGGTGGTGCACAAGGGGACGGGGGAGGTACGGCGCGCGGCGAGCTACGCCCTCCCCAGCCTGGGGACCGAGGAAGCAGACGCGAGGCGGCTTGGGGAGCTTCTCCTTTCCCGGTGGAAGATGGAGAACCGGTCCTTTTGGGTACGGGACGTCCTCCTCCATGGTCAGCGAAGCTACCTTGAGGACGCCTGCCAGGTGCGGAACGTGGGGGCGCAGGTCTTGGCCGCCCTCCGGGCCTTTCTGGTGTCCCTGCTGCACCGCAGGGGGATGCGGGAGAAGATCACGCGCCAGCGTACCTTGAAAGCGGCCCTGGAGACCTTCTCCTTCCATCCCCTCTCCGCCCTCAGGTTCCTGGGGCTCTATGCGGTATAACGGTCAAGTCTGGAAAAGAGTCCCACAACCGCCCCAGAGCCAGTAACCTCATCTTAAGCCGGGGCCGCCGTTCTTGCAAACATCCTTAGCTAGGTAGGTCTAACCGAAACACACCTCGACCGGTGAACCCACTCTGGTCTCTGGCTTCGGGTGCCTACCCCGCTCAAGGGCGAAGGGTTGGCCGCTGCGCCATGGGGGAACTAGAGCCCTTCTTCTTCGCGAAAGTTTTCTTTCGCGCAGAACGGGGGAGGGCGGGCCCCAAAAGCGCCCTCCCCAAGCCCTCTCAGGGCCCGGGGGCCTAGCGGCCCCACGGGAGGGGGTAGGAGGCAAGGAAAGCATGAAAGCGGTGCTTATCATCTTAAAAAACGGCAAGCTCGTGCGGCGGGAGCGGCGCTTCCCCGACTGGAAGGCTTACGAGCGTTTCCTAGAGGCCCTGTCCCGGGGGCGGTGGGCGAGGACCTACCGCTCGGGGGCCTACCTCGAGGCCAGGCGGCAGGGCCTCTACCTGGAGGTCTTGGGGAGGGAGGAAGGATGAGGCGGGTGGTCATCCGCTTCGCGGACGGCACCACCACGAGCTTCGACCTCGTGGAGGAACGCCTGGAACAGGACCTCCGGCACCACCTGGGCTTCTTCCCCGACAAGAGGGTGGCCCGGGTAGAGGAGCAGATCTACGACCCCACCCACCCTCGGAGGTTCCGGTACGAGCGGCGGGAGGACCTCGAGGCCCTCTGTCTTCGCTACACAGGGGAGGGGTAGACGTGGAGTTCGCGCGAGTCCTCAAGCAGGCGGAGGAGCGGCTACGCTTCCTGGGCAGGCCCCACTACTCCGGCCTCTCCGACCGTCCCTGGCCCATGGTGCCCTGGGAGGGGCGGGTGGTGCGGCTCGCCCGGGAGATGCGGGTGGACGGCTGGAGCGTGTGGTACGAGGTCCTGGGCCGGAAGGGGGTGGTGCTCTACGCCCTCGAGGCCCGCGTGTAAGGCGGTGAAAGGCCCTTCGGGGCATAGTGGGAGGTGAGGATGAACGCAAAAGCGATCCTGCAGATGGCGGAAAGGCTGGCGCAGAAGGGCGACACGGGGGCCCTCAAGCTCCTGGTGCGCCAGGCGAGCCTGCCCCTGCTCGCCGAGGCGATGCTGGGGTGGACCATCGGGAGGAAGGCGCAACCCTTCCTGGAGAAGGTGATCCCCCTGGAGGTCCTGCAGGAGCTCCAGGCGAGACCCGCTCTGGGAAACCATGTGAACGTGGACCTCGCCGAGGACACGGCCATCTCCTTCCCCTGGAGCGAGGAGAGGATGGAGCACGTGCTCTCTTGGCTTGCTCCCGAGCCCTGGAGCTATGACCGGATCAACCACTACGCCTACCGCTACCTGCCCCTCGGGGTGGTCTTCTTCTACAACGGCCTCCACTCCGGGGCGGTGGGCGTCCTCAAGCGCGAGGGACAGCTACAGGCGGAGGAGGTGGACCTGGGGCCCCTCTACGAAGCGGGCCTCAGGATCGAATGGCGGCGCAAAGGCCTCTTCAACGGGGAAGAGGTGCCCCACGCCGTCCTCGGAAGCCTGGCGAAGCCCATCCCCGAGGTGAACCACGCCCTGCTCCTCGCCCTCGGAGAGGTGCTTCACAGGCACGGGATCCGCCTTTAGGAGGTATGAGGATGCGGTTCTGGCTTCTTCTCGCCTTCCTCCCCCTCCTCGCCGCCTGCGGGGAGCTCCCCGGGGCGGGGACGGAGGGGGAGTACCAGCTCTTGAACGCCGAGGAGCTCAGGATGCGGATCACCGCCTGGAACGGGACGCCCTTCCAGGGCACCCTCAGGGTCCTCACCCGGGAAGCCCCGGTGGTGGACGGGCGGGTCTACCTCTCCCTCCGGGGCCTCGTCCCCACCCCCGACCCCTACCTGGACGCCGACCCCTGGTGCACGGGCACCCAGGTCCAGGTGGCCTGGTGGAACGGGCGGAACGAGGTCAGGGGCGGGCTCTTCTACCCCGACGGCCTCGAGGCCCGCCTGGTCCTCCTTCCCCGGGCCCTCCCCTACCCCTACCCCGCCGAGGAATACTGGGCCCTGGTCTACACGGGAGAGGGGGTGGTGAAGAAGGGCCTCCAGGCGTGCGGGGGGAGGCAGGTCCAGTACGACCTGGAGCTCTCCCCCGGATGGAACCTGGTCTACGCCGAGCCACCCACCCCGGAGCACGCCGCCTGGGTGTACGGCAGGCAAGAGGCCTACTGGAAGGTGAAGGCCCGCTGAGGGGGCCGCCCCCCGCCCCCTTTTTTCTTAGCTACACGGGGGGCAAAGGAAGAGGGGGCGTGTAGCTAAGATGCTGGAAAAAGCCCTCGTCCGCCTGAAGGAGGAGCTCGCCGCCCTCGAGGCCCGCCTGGAGGAGGAGCGCAAGGCCCTCGAGGCCCTCTCCCCCCTCCCCGTCTACTGGCGGCGGGTCAAGTGCGGGAAGGAGCGTTGCCGGAAGTGCCCCCACGGGCCCTACCCCTACCTCAAGGTGAAGAAGGGGGGCCGGTGGCGGTGGAAGTACCTGGGCAAGGGGTGGCAACCCCCCGAGGGCTTCGTCCGACCCCGGGAGTTCCTGGAGGCCCTGGCCCGCTACAAGGCCCTCCTGAGGCGGCGGGAGGCCCTCCTGGAGCGCCTGGCGGAGGCGGAGCGGGCCCTTCGCTGAGCAGACATTGCTATAATGCGGTATTATGCGCCGCATCATGTTGCCACTTCTCTCCCTCCTGGGCCTCGCCCTCGCCCAGACCTCCAAGACCTGCACCGTGCGGTACACCCCTCCCGACTACCCCGAGCTTCCCGCGGGGAGGCCCCAGGTCTACCTCACCGTCTCCCCCACCGCCCTGAGTTCTCCTGGGGCCTTTACCGTGCGGGCCTGGACCTCCTCCCCCTCCACCACGGCCTGGGTGCGGGTGCGGTGGACAGGAAGCCAGCTCGCCACCAAGGACGAGGGGCCGGGGGGCTTCACTTACCCCGCCCTCCTCTCCCCCAACCCGGTCCAGGGGTGCCCCGAGGTCCAGGTGTCCACCCGAAACCTCTCCTTCCGGGACAACGGCTTCCACAGCTTCACGGCGGAAGCCTTCGTCTACTGGAAGGAGTGGCGGGAGGACTGGTCCTGCAAGTACCGGGACTCCCAGGGTGAAGAGCAGACAACCACGGTGACCACCTCTGGGGGCGCGCCGGGGTCTCCCTACTACGCCTGCACCCTCCTCCGGGGCTACTGGGTGCCCCTGAGCGGGACGATCTCCACCTCGGGGCGGGGGGCGGCCTACCTCACCTGGGAGCGGGAGCTCTCCTACGATCAGGTCCTCCAGGAGTTCGCCCACCGTCTGGTGGAGGACCACAAGCAGGCGGGGGCCTCCATGCTCGCCTACGCCTACGCCAAGGAGGTCCCGGAGCCCGTGCGGAGCGCCCTCGCCAAGGTGGCCCAGGGGTACTTCTACGACTGTAATCGCCTCGGGATCTGTAAGAGGGCGGACCCGGCGGGGGAGATCAAGGTCCTCACGGACGTCCCCAGCATCCTCTACGGCCTCCTCTACACCGGGAGGCTTTGCGGGGGGTTCATCACCTTCTGCTTCGGCCAGCAGAACGCCCGGGGCGCGGACATCGGCCCCAAGGTGGAGATCAAGACCTTCCTCATGGTCAAGGGGTTTCGGCACGACTACCTCCTCATGGACCGGGTGATCCCCCGCAAGTACTACGACCCCTCGGACCCCGAGTACCCCGCGGTGCCCCAGGACGAGCGGAACCAGGTCCTCCAGGGGTGCCAGACCTACAAGGACACCCCGGAGGGCAGGCGGTGCCTGGCCCTGGCGGAGACCCCCACGGGCCTGGTGCCCACGCTGAAGACCCTCTTGATGATTGACCCCATGTTCCAGCGGGGGAGGCAGTACCCGTAGGAGGTGCGGTGTGAGAAGGTTTAGCCCTCTCCTTCTCCTCTCCACCCTCGCCCTAGCCCAGGTGGGCCTCGTGGACGGCCCCCGTCCCTCCACGGAGGTGCGGGGGACGCTCCAGGGGAACGCCCGGGAGGGGTACAGCGTGGTGGTGGAGTTTTTGGTGGAGAGCGGGGCCAACCCGACGCAGGGGACGACCACCCAGCCCCTCTCCTGGAACGGGAGGCTCTACCTCTGCGTCTCCGGGTGCGACTACTTCACCCTCTCGGGGTACGCCCCGAACACCCCCTACAACGGGGCGGTCTTCAACCTCTACGACTCAGGGAACCGCCTCCGGGGGCGGGCCTCGGTGAGCACGGTCTACGACTTCCTAGGCCGCCCCTCCTACCACCAGGTGCAGTACGCCGTCTGGCCCCTCCAGGGGGCCAAGACCTGGATGCCCTCCCCGGACAACCCCGTGCCCCTGGAGGCGGGGGGGTGGCTCACCGTGAGGCCCCCTGGAGGAAGTGCTAGGGAGCGGTACCGCTACCCCGGCATGGAGTCCTACCAGCCTCCCTCGGTCCAGGGGTCCATCCTCTCGGGGATCTCCCCGGCGGACCGGGACGTGGTGGCGAAGAGCGTCCTCTCCTCCCTGGGCGATCTCCGGGCCTTCTACGCCCGCCAGCCCCGGGGGAGCACCCTCTGGTTCTTCGTCCCCGAGGTCTCCGCGTGGACCCAAACCCTGGCCCAGGAGTTCCGGGCGCGAAACGGGGGGCAGGAGCGCTTCGTAGTCCCGGAGGGGACGGCGAGGAGCTACTGCTCCCTCTACCGGAACGACGCCCGCTTCCACGTGATGCCCCGGGACACCCTCTCCAAGGAGCAGGCCTTCGCCGTCATCTACCCGCCCTCCGGGGACACCCAGAAGGGGGCGGTGATGGCGGGGCGCTACCTGGTGGACCGCCCGGACTGGCAGGAGACGGACTACCTCTCCTTCACCACGCCCCTCTCTCCCACTCAGGAGGGGCTTCCCGAGGCCCGGGCTCTGGTGTGGGGGTACATCTCTCAGGCGAACCTGAAGGCCCGGGTGGAGTTCAAGGATTGGGCTTTGGCTCCCTTCACCAACTGGTACGCCAGCCTCGGGGAGAAGTCCAAGGACTGGGACGGGCGTTTCAGCGCCGTGGTGGGACGGGGGACCGAGGATTTTCGCCTGCAGGGGTGGACTTCCGGGGCTACCTGGAGCGGGGTGCGGCACTTCCCCGTGTCGGACACTCAGGGGCAGTACCGGGGGGATGCCTACGTGTACGCCCAGGGAGGGACGACCACCCTCTACAACCTGGGCACCTACTACGGCCTGATCACCCCGGAGGGGCTTCGGTTCAGCTACGGGGGGCAGACCTACACCCTGAAGTCCTGTAGCGGGTGGGGCCGATGGACCTGTTCGGTGGTGGACGGCTCGGGGCGCTCGGTGGGGACGGCCCTGTTGGACAGCTACTACATGGCTCCCCCGGACTACGAGCAGGTCCTCGTCCTCCGGCAGGTGGTTCTGACCACCGAGTTTCGCTACACGGGCTACGCCTACCTCCGGGGGTGGCAGGAGACCTGGCGCTACGCCACGGACAACGACCGCCCCGTGGAGGCCTTCGGGTACGTGACGGCGGAGGGGAAGCGGTACCGGGTCCCCGGCCTCGAGGGCTACCTCCAGCCCACGGGGAAGGACCTTGAAGTGGCCGAGGGCGACCCCTACGTGAGCTACGTCACCCGCTCCATCTCGCCCCAGGGGAACCCCCTCGCCGGGACGGGGCGGGAGGAGGCCAAGGTGTGGTTCAAGCCCCTCAGGGACTGGTGCGCGGAAAGGGGGTTGTGAGATGCGGTGGGTTTGGGCGCTCTTCCTCTTCTCCCTAGCCCTGGCCCAGGGGCCCACCTACGAGGACTGGACCAAGTACCTGCTCTCCGCCCCGGACTACCGCTTGGAGCAGGTGCTGAAGGGGAAGTGGCCCTACCTGGAGGTGTTGAGGAAGGACCGCTTCCGGGACTACCAGAAGGGAAGGTGCGACCCCACCCAGGGTCAGGACTGCTCCGGGAGGCTTCCCTGGGCCGAGGCCCAGAGCCACGAGTTCTACCTCCCCCTCTCCAGCCTCGAGGCCACCCGGGAGGTGGCGCGGGACCTCAGGAAGGCCTGGCAACGCTTTGAGGAGCGCTACTACTGGAGGGTCATCACCGAGCTCAACAACCCCGCCTTCTGGTTCGCCTACTGCCTCGCCGGGGTGAAGGGGCCGGAGCTAAATCCTCCTCTCCCCGAGTTCAAGCTCATGGTGCCCTCCGAGGGGGTGGACACGGCCTTCCTTCAGGCGGCCACCCGGTCCTCTCCCCTGGACCTGGGGAAGTGGGCTTCGGCGGGGCTCCACAAGCTGGACAAGTACCTCCCCGTGCCCCAGGTGGACCCGAAGGAGTTCTGCGACGGCCTCGGGATGCAGATCCTGCCCCTCATGTACATCCCGGGGTTCAAGGTCCTGGTCCAGGGGTACGAGGTCTTCCGCACCCCGGGCTACCCCTCCCGCCCCTTCTGGTTCAACGAGGCGGAGGCCAACGCCCGGGTGGAGCGGGCCATGCAGAAGGCCCTCACGGACTACTACGCCGACTACCTGAAGGAGGTGGCGAGGGTCCTCCTTACCCCGAGGCCCAGCACCCCCCAGGACCTCCTCTCCTTACTTCCTAGGGACTTCAGGAGCCTGGGGAGCCCCAAGGCCTACCTCCCCGTGCCCTGGCAGGGCCACCTCCTTGGGGCGGGGGGCGTGGTGGCCCCGGTCTACACCCAGCTCTTCCCCACGGACCTCACCGCCCTCTGGGACCAAGTGCAGGCCATCTGGGACACCTACAAACGGCTCATCGACCGGGCGGGGAGCGACCTGGAGAAGGTGTACCTCTATGTCCACTTCTACCGCTCGGCCAAGACCCTCTTTGACTCCCGGGCCTTCCTGGGCCTTCCAGGGGTGGACACCCTGAAGGGGAACCTGGAGAACCTGGTGAACGCCCCCTTGAGGGCCCTCACCGGGGCGATCCCCGTCCTCAAGGGGTGCGCGGGGGACCTGGACCGGGTGGTCTCGTGCGCGGCCACGGCCCTCATGACCCTGGACCAGGCGGTGAAGGCCAAGGGGGAGGTGGAGAAGCTCACCGGGGGGAAGCCCCAGGATGAGCCCCTGAAGGCGAAGGAAGCCCCGGGCCTCTGGAAGTTCGAGGAGGCCAAGCGCTGGCTTCCCCCCTCCTCCCTCCCCGTCTACGAGGCCTTCGGGTACGCCTCTTTCTTCCAGGCCACGAACTTTCTGGAGGTGACCACGGTCCCCGACATCCGCAATGTGGACCTCTCCCAGGTGAACCTGGGGAACTGGATGGGGTGGGCCTGGAGCCAGCTCTCCCGCCTGGTGGTCTACTGGCACGTGCCCCTCACCATCGACATCCGGGTGGAATACTGCCCCCCTTGCGTCATCGCCTACCCCTCGCTTCCCCTGGAAGGCCCCGTCCAGCCCCTGGGAGTCCCGCCCTACGTGCTTCCCTTCGCCCTGGAGCGGACGCATTGGCGCTGGGTCTCCGTGCCCGAGGGGTACGAGGTGCCGGGGGTGCGGGGAGCCCCCTACACCCTGGTCTCGGACCTTTCGGCCTACGCCCTGGACCTGAGGGCGCTCTATCGGCCCCTCCTCGGGAGGTGAAGATGCGGAAAGCGTTCTTGACCCTTTTGGTAGCCCTTACCCCGGCCCTGGCCCAGTTCGACTGGCTCTCCAACCTGGACTGGGGCGGGATCAGCAACAACCTGAACAAGGTCAGCCAGGTGCTCTCGTGCGACCCCAGTAGTCTCGCCCAACTGGACTTCTCCCAGCCCTCCCTGGTCCTCCGGGGGGTGTACCGGGTGACGAAGTGCGTCCTGTGCACCACCCTCAAGATGTGCGGCCTCCCGGACGACATGCTCTACCCCGCCTCTTGGGGAGAGATCCAGAGGGCCCTCCAGAGCGGCCAGGAGGTGATGGTGGTGGGCTCGGGGGCCGGGGTGGAGGCGTTGGCCCGCTACCTCGGGCTCATCCTGCACGGAGGGGGGTGCCAGAACATCTCCTACGGGGGCGTGCCCATCTACACCTGCCCGCCGGGAGGGATACGGATTCCTAAAGCGTACATCGTCACGGACGGGAAGACGGCGAGAAAGCTGGAGGCGGAGCTGAAGGAGGCGGTGAAGGAAGGCCTCCTCAAGGTGGTGGCCGTGGGGGGTGAGCGGGATGCCCCGGAGCTCTCCGGGGTCATCCTGGGTCTGCCCATCCTTTGGGCCGGGGGAAAGGGCTACCTCTTCGCCCCCGGATACAGCACCCCGGACCGCTGGCTCTGGCTCACCCCGGACGGCCCCGTCTCCAACAAAGTGGCCCTGGTGATGCGCCTAGCCACGAGCTACGTGGTGAGCGCCTCGAGGAGGCAGGAGGAGGTGAAGTGACTTGGGGGCTTCGCCCCACGGGAGAAGGCGTATGCGGACGGATCTCGCGGAGTTCTGGCGGATCGTGGAAGAGGCTTCCTGGGTCAGGACAGACCCCACGGGGCAGTACTACCTGGTGCGCCACCCCGAGCTCGGGTGGCGGCTCTACCAGCGGGGGATTGAGGCGGCCTTTCTCCTCGCCGAGGGGGAGGAGGCGCTTTTCTGGGCCCCGGAGTTCCGGGTGCCGTTGCCGGAGGTGGCGTGATGGCGTGCCCCATGTGCGGGGGGAGGGGCATCATCACAGTCCGCCTTCCCGATGGCCGGGAGGTGGAGACGGCTTGCCTGGAGTGCCTGGACCGGGAGGCGGAGGAAGCTTGGGAGGACGAGGATGAGGTGGAGAGGCTTTTTGAAAACGGGGAGCTCTTCTAGGCTCCTCGCCCTTCTCTTCCTCGCCCTGGCCCCCGCCCTGGCCCAGGGCCTGCCCCAGGTGCGGGAGCTCTCCGAGCGGGAGCTCTACTGGTTCCTGGCGAACCGGACCCAGGAGGTGGTGGCCGTGGGGCTTCCCCCGGCCTCCCTGGGGGAGGCCCTGAAGGAGAAGCGCCTCACCCTGGTCCTGGGGCGGGAGGTGCCTCCTCCCTGGGCCCGGGGGGCGAAGGTGGTGCGCCTCGGAGGGACGCCCATGGCCGGGTGGTTCCTCCTGGCGGACGGACGGTTCTTCGTGGCCCCCAAGGGGGCGGCCTTCGTGGTGGTGGAAAGCCCGGAGGTGGTGGCGGTTCTCCGGGGGTACTTCGCTGTGGCTTGGGGGAAGTAAATGCGGGTTCTCCGGTTTGACGGAAGCCAGAAGCGGCGGGTCTACGAGACCCCCATGGGGGACGGGTGGGTCCAGGAGTGGCCCACGGGGCGGTGCCGGGCCTGGTGGGAGGGCCCCGGAGGGGAGCGGGAAGACCTCGGGGACTTCCCCAGCCTGGAGGAGGCCTACGAGGCCCTCGAGGCGGCCTTCGCCCGGCGGGTAGCGGAGGTGGGCCTGGATGAGGAGGACCTGGAGCCTCCTTTTTAGCCTGCTCCTTTTGACGGGGTGCGCCCTCGAGGCCCCCCTCCTTCGGCTCTCCCTGGGCCAGGAGGAGGTGCGGGCTCGGGAGGGGGAGACGGCCACCCTCCCGGCGCGGGTGGAGGCCAGGGGGCTCAGGGCCCGCCTCTTCGTGGAGGGCCTTCCCCCGGGGATGACCCCTCCTCCCCTGGAGGTGGAGGGCAAGGAGGAGCTCTCCCTCGCCATCCCCGCCCGGGAGGCCGGGACCTGGGAGGCCCGGGTGGTGGCCGAGGGCGGGGGGATGCGGCGGGAGGCCTCCTTCCGCCTGGTGGTGGAGGGGGCTTCCTCCTTGGACTTCTACCTGGAGGGCACGGTCTACGTGGGCGGGGAAGGGGTCGCGCCCCAGACCCAGGCCGCCACGGACCGGATGGCCTACTGCCCCCAGGGGTGCCCGGGGAGGCCCCTGGGCGGGGGATGGTACCGGGTGGAGGGCCTGGGAGGCCAGGCCCTGGGCGGGCTGAGCCTGCCCGACCGCCCCCTCCGGGCCCAGGGGGGCGAGGCCGAGCCCCTCTTCCCCGAGGAGTGGAACCTCCCCCTGGCCCGCTTCCCCGAGGCCTGGGCCGAGGCTACGGGAGAGGGGGTGGTGGTGGCGGTGGTGGACACCGGGGTCCTCCCCGGCCACCCCGACCTCGAGGGCGTCCTCCTTCCGGGGCTGGACCTCGTGGACGGGGACACCGACCCCACGGAGCCCAGCACGGGAAGCCCCCTCCAGACCTTCCACGGGAGCCACGTCTCCGGGGTCCTGGCGGCGGCCTGGAACGGGGTGGGGATGGCGGGGGCCTCCCAGGCCCAAATCCTCCCCATCCGCCTCCTCACCCCCGAGGGGACGGGGCGGGAGAGCGACCTGATCCTCGCCCTCCGGTGGGCGGCGGGGATCCCCGTGCCGGGGCTTCCCCCAAACCCCCACCCGGCCCAGGTGGTGAACCTCTCCCTGAGCGGGGAGGGCCCCTGCTCCCCCGCTTTGCAGGAGGCCCTGGACGATGTGAGGGCCCGGGGCGTCCTGGTGGTGGCAGCGGCGGGGAACTACGGGCGGGACTATAGGGACTACTTCCCCGGGAACTGCCGGGGGGTCCTCACCGTGGGGGCGGTGGGCCCTGAGGGGAGGCTCGCCTCCTACTCCAACCGCTCCGCCCCCCTCCTCGCCCCCGGGGGGGACGGGGCTTCCGGGGTCCTGGGCCCCACCCTGGGGGGACACCGCCTCCTCAAGGGGACGAGCCAGGCGGCCCCCCACGTCTCGGCGGCCCTGGCCCTCCTTCGCTCCCGGGGGGCGGCCTCCCCTGAGGCCCTGGAGGGGGCCCTCCTCGCGGGGAGCAGGTCCACGCCGGAGGGGAGGCTTCTAGACGCCTTCGCCGCCCTGAAGGCCCTGGAGGGGGGCGGGGTGGCCTTCCGGGTGGAGGGCCGCCTGGCCCTGAAGCCCGGGGAGGAGGGGAGCCTCCCCGTGGAGGTCCTAAGCCCCTACCCGGTCCCCGTGCGGGTGGCGGCGGAAGGGGGGCTTTCCGCCTACCTCGCCCCGAACCCCGCCCAGGGCACGGCCCACCTCCGGGTGCGGGCGCCCACGGGGACGGCCCCCGGGGCCTACCGGGTGCGCCTGGAAGGGGGTGGGGCTGAAGCCACGGCGGAGGTCCAGGTGGAGGCCCTTCCCGCCCGGGTGGTGCTCTCGGCCTGCTCCGAGGGGGGCGTTTGCCGGAGCCTCGCCCTGCCCTCGGAAGGGGGGCCTTTCCGGCTTGAAGGCCTCTCCCCCGGGACCTACCGCCTCCTCGCCTTCCTGGACCGGGACGGGGACGGGGCCCTGGACCCGGAGGAGCCCCGGGGAGAGGCGGAGGCCAGGCCCCCGGCCAGGGGGGTGCGCCTCCTGGTGCGCTGACCCTCCAGAATGCCTGCTCCCACTTTTTCCCGCCACACCCGCACCAGGACCACCTCCAACCCTCGCGGAGGAAGGGTTGGGGTGTGGAAAGTGGAGCGGGGAACGGGAAAAATCGGAGGAGGAAGAAGTCTTAGGTACACACGGGGTGGCGGCAGAGGGGGTTTGTAGCTAAGATGATGGCAAGGATGGCTGAGAGCCTTGCCCTAGACCCCTGGGACCACCCGGAGGAGAGGAAGCGGCTGGTGGGAGAAGCCCTGGCCCGCTGGGACGAAGGGGTCCTGAAGGAAGCCCTCTGGGCCTACCTGGTGCGCCGCCGCAAGAAGCCCGACCGGGCGGCCCCCCATTACGTGGGCTACTTCGTCCGCTGGCTGGCCCTGAAGGGGCGGCGGTGGCCCCACCTGGAGGCCGAGGACCCCAAAGCCTTCCTCCTGGAGGCCAAGGAGAAGGGCTTCCCCGGAGGGGAAAGGGGGCCCCTCTCCTGGGGCACCGTGGAGCGGGCCCGGGCAAGCCTCAGGCACCTCTTCCCCTTCCTGGACTGGGCCGGGCATCCCATGCCCCCCCATGTGCGCCTCCCCTCCCGCCAGGAGCTTCCCGTGGTCGCCCCCTCCCGGGCCATGCCCGAGGAGGCCTACCAGGACCTCCTGGAAAAGGCCGGGGCCTATCCCCTCGCCTACTGGCGTCCCCTCCTCCGGGTCCTCCTCGTCCTCCTGGGAGAAGTCGGCCTCACGGTGAAGGAGGTGGCGGACCTCTGGAAGGAGGACGTGCGGGAGAAGAGCCTACTGGTGCGGGGGACCAAGCTCCGGGAGGTCCCCCTCTCCCCTCTCGCCCGGGAGGTCCTCTCGGACTGGCTCCCCCAGAGGGAGTTCCTGGCGGGGCACCAACCCCTCCCCTATCCCCACCTCCTCCTCAAGCCCGCCCCGGGGAAGAACCGGGGGAAGCCCCTTGGCCTGGGGGAGGCCAAGTGGATCCTCACCGAGTTCGCGGACTTCGCCGGGGTGAAGGCGGAGGGGAAGAGGCGGGCCGACCTCGCCCTCCCCTTGCGCTGGCGGGCCATCCGCCGCTTCCTCAAAGAAGGCCACCCCAGGGAGAAGGTGGCCTACTGGACCGGGATGAAGAGCCTCGTGGTGCCGGGGTGGGGGGAGGAGGGGTGAGGCACCCCGCCCTCAGGGGACGACCGCGCACGCCTCCGCTGGAGTGGGGCTGGACGAAGAGGCCAGGGGAATGATCCGGGGGCACAACTGGTCAACCCAAGTCCACACTGGTGCGCAGGTCCTTGCCGTCAGCCCGTGAGGCCCCCCGGGGCTAGGGTACGTGGTGGGGGGCGTAGAGGAGCCAGGGGCCCTGGCGGCCTACCTGGAGAGGGTGTGGACCCTGGTGGAAGTGACCGCGGGGGTGGTGCCAAGGAGATCTCCGGGTGCAGGCCCTCAAGGCCCTGGGCTTAGGCTACCTGGAGCGGGGATAAGGGGTCCTGGACTCCTCGGCGAGGGCTGGGGGCCCTCGCCCCTCACGCGGGGTCGCCAGGCCGTGGCCGAAGTAAAGGGGGTCAAAGATGGGCGTGGTCACCGGAGGCTTCACCCCCATGCGCCGGGCGAGGTCGCTCCGGGACAGGCGCTTCCCTCGTACCGGAAGGAAACACCCTGACCCGGCACTCCGCCCGGGCCTCTTGCCCAGGTAGACTAAGGACATGCCGAGAAAGACGCGCCCCAAAACCCAGGAGGAGGGCCCTTTCCTCATCACCCCTCCCCGCAAGAAGGGGAAGCCTCCCCTCCCTGAGCCCGTGGCGCCCAAGCCCGGGAAGCCCAGCCTCGCCTACCTCCAGGAGCAAAGGCGTTGAGGCTCTTCCTGGAAATCAGCGGCCTCCTCAAGGTCCTCCTCCGGGAGGACCTTTCCGACTTGGCCCGAGAAGCCTTCTCCCAGGCTCAAGCCCACGCGGCGAGCGCCTTCGCCCTCCCGGAAGCGGTGGGGGTCTTCCACGCCATGCAGAGGGACGGCAGGCTCACCCGTCCCCTCTACCGCAAGGCCCTCCGGGAACTCTACGAGCTCTGGGAGTACCTGGAAGTCCTCACCCCCACCCTGGAAGGCCACATGAGGGCGGCCCGCCTATGCGAAAGGCACCCCCTGAAGGGGGCGGATGCGGTCCATCTGGAAGGGGCCCTCTTCCTCAAAGGGCTCTACCCGGACACCGCCCTCCTCACCTTTGACCGAACCCTCTACCGGGCGGCCAAGAAGGAGGGCCTGACCGTGGTAAGGGTACCCCCCTGGAAGGGAGGGGCTGACCCCAGGCCTTCACTCCCCCAGGCGGATAGGGGGGCACGCGTCCACCCTCACCTCCACGGGCCTCACCCCGGGGGGGATGGGCACCCGGCACTCCCCCGCCGAGCACACCTTGGGGGTTTCCACCTCGAGGCCCCCCTGGGGCCACGCCAGGCGGATGAGGGAGGCCTGCCCTTCAAGCTGGAGCCGCACCTCCTGGTAGCCCAGGGTGGCGGCCCACACCCGGGCCTGGCACGTGGGGGAGGCCTCTCCTTGGTGAGAAGAAGCCGAGGGCCCCTCACGCCCCTGAAGGGCGAAGTAAAGGGCGATGAGCCCTAGAAGGACCACCCCGAAGGCCTTTTGACCGTCCACCTTAGCCCCTCTCCTCAGCATATAAAAGGCGACCTGAAGGGCTACCCCAAATTTGGACCCCTCTAAGAATAAGAAGGGGTATATGCTGATGCCTTCGTTCTGGGCCACCAGTGGAACAGGGTGCGCCGCCTGAGGGTCTCGGGGTCCTGGGCAAGGACCAGGCACCGCTCGGCCACCGCCTCGTTCACCAAGGGCCACACCCGCTCTACGGGTTGGAGCTCGGGAGAGTAGGGGGGCAGGAAGACCAAGCCCACCCCCTCCGGCACCTCCACCCGCCCCGAAACGTGCCACCCCGCCCAAGAAGCCACACGGGCCTTCCGGGCCCAGCTCAAGACCCCGCAACGACCGAAGGAGCGAGAAGAAACGCCCAGACCCCATGGATTTAGAGTTCAAGTTTTGGGAGTTTTTAGACTCCATTGGGCAACAAAAATCTGCCTGCAACACGGCCGCGGGGCCAGGACGGTCTCTATACTACCGCCCTTTAGCGCGTGGGCGCCCATCTTGCCCTTCGAAGGCGTCCCGACCACGGGTCAAACCGAGGAGGGTCGCTCCTGGAGAGCCCTCACCGGGGGTTCCCCCGAGGCCTCGCCAGAACGCGCCTCGCGCCGAGATTCGTCCGGGCAAGAGGCCTACCCCAGCCCCCCGTCTACCTCCACCCCGCCGTCCTCCCGGACCCAAAGGAAGGAGAACCTGAGCATTGGCTGCAGGTAGCGGACCCTGTCCGCCAGCTTCCGGTAGACCTCCTTTTCCGGCAGGGCCACCGCCAGCGCCACCGCCTGGTCCCTCCCCCGCCAGTCCAGGATGTCGAAGATGGCCCGCTTGAACCAATGCCTGGCCTGGGTCGCAGGCGAGGTCTTAGAGGTGCCCTGGGGGTAACCCTTGACCGTAACCCAGAGGAGGCGGGGGGTGCCGGGAAAGCGGGCCACGAGGTCCTGCCCAGGCTCCTTCTTCGCAGTGTCGGCTTTGCGCTGGATCTCCCAACCCCGTTCTTCCAGAAATCGGGCGACCTGTTCCTGGACGTTTCCCTCCCAGGTCCAAGGATGCTCATCGGAAAGGGAGGGCGGTGGATCCGCTAGAAAGTTGCGAAGGATGCCACCCACCTTCCTCCGTTCCAGTAGGCCCTTCTTCGCCAACCCCAGGCAGACCCGGTTGATGTGCGGGCGCCTTTTCCCTAAGGCCCTGGCCAGTTCTCCGTCCGTCATGCCCTCCGAGTGTAGGCGAAGAAGCGCGATAACCCTTTCTCCCACCGTGGCCACGCCGACCCCCTCAACCCAAAAGGGTATGCGCCACTAATCCTACCCACCTTCCGCCGCCTGGTGGGGAAGTGCAAGGCCTCGAGGTGGTCGTGTCAAGGACTCTGTGTAAGAGTCTGTGTACGGGGGGCATACCGCTCCTGAAGCATCTTCTCCAGCACCTCCTTCACCTCCGAGAACCCCTTTAGTTTCCGTTCTGCCCACCTCCCTGCAAGATGTTCGCTTCGCGAAGCAGCCTGCCTCTCCGACTCCAGGTAAAGAAGCTTGTACACCGCCTCTTCCTTAGGAAACTTGTGGTCCCGCACCTTCGTCCCCCGCCGCACTTCCCGGATAAACCGCTCCATCAGGTTGGTGCTCCGCAGGTACGGCCAAAGCACCTTGGGGTACCCGTAGAACCGCAGGAAGGCCCCCGAATCCTGTACCCAAAGCCCCACCACCCCCGGGTACCGCGAACCCCAGGCGGCCTTCACCTCCCCAAGGTAGCCCCTTCGGGGCTGACTCCAAGGCCCTAAGGGCTTCATCCCTGCTCTCCGCCCCGTACACCCGCCTCAGGTCCTCCGCCAGCAGGCCCCGGTCCCGCACCCGCACCTGGGACAGGCTCCACCGCACCCCGTGCACCACGCACCGCTGCCACTCCGCCTGAGGGTAGACCCTGCGGATCGCTTCAGGAAGCCCGGGCAGCCCGTCGGTGACAAAGAGCAACACCCGCCGCAGGCCCCGCTGCCAAAGCTCCCCCAGGACCCCCTCCCATCCCAGGGCGCTCTCCGTGGGCAAAAGCCAGAACCCCAGGACCCGTCTCTCCCCATTAGGGGCGATGCCCAGGGCCACATACACGCTTTCCCGCACGATCCCTTCTCCTTCCCTGAAGACCTTTAGGGAAAGCCCGTCCAGGTAGACGAAGGCCATCTCCTCGGGCAAAGGCCGGGTGCGGAAGGCTCCTGCCGCCTCCAGGACCTCGTCCGTCAGGGCGCTCAGGGTCTCGTGGGAGTAGCGGTGGCCTAAGAGCAGGCTCAATATCTCGGCCGCCTTGCGCTGACTGACCCCGGCGGCGTAAAGGGCTACCGCCACTTCCCCCACGTCCACCAGGCGGCGGGCGTAGGGCTTAAGGAAAGCCGGGTAATACCGAGATTCCCGATCCCTAGGGACCTTCAGGTCCACCTGGCCGAAGGTGGTCTCCAGCTTGCGGGGGTAGTAGCCGTTCCTGCGCCCCCCGTGCACCTGCAAGAAGGCCGTCCGGTCCAGCTCCAGAACCGTCTGCAGAACCTCGGCTACTGTCTCCCGCACCGCTTCCCTCAGCAAGATCTGCAAGGTATCCTGGTCCACGGGGCACCTCCTCGTGCTAAGGTGTGCCCCCCTATTAAACACGGGCCCTTACACATAAATCCTTACACGACCTCTGTCGGCGATGCGCTGGACAACGCGGTGGCGGAGAGCTTCTTTGCTACGTTGCAGACGGAACTGCTGGACCGGGGATCTTGGGCTACGCGTCAACGGCTCCGGTCGGCTATCTTTGACTACATCGAGGCCTTCTACAACCGCCGGCGCCGGCATTCAGCCCTGGGATACCTCAGTCCAGTAGAGTTTGAAACTCAATGGCGAGACCAACACGGAGAACACGCTGCGGACTAAACTGTCACGTATTCAACCGTCCACGAAACCGGGGGAACTTCAATCATGACGCCTCTTGGAAGATGGTAAAGCTCCACTACGCTGTTGACACGGAGTGACACCGGAGCCGAGTTTTTCAGTTCAAACGCGACGACTCCCTCGTTTTCTCGAACCCGTGTCCAGGTCACATCGACAACGGCGAGCGGATCCCAAAGTCTTGCCAGTTGAACGAATATCACGACTAGATTAGAAACTAATACCACGGCATAGAAGAGCCAGGACTTTACCCACATCTCCGTTTCGTGGTAAATCTCCCCTTGCGGGCGCAGCCCGTATCTGGTACCG
>NZ_BMPJ01000013.1 GCF_014647535.1 Thermus composti
GGTACCAGATACGGGCTGCGCCCGCAAGGGGAGATTTACCACGAAACGGAGATGTGGGTAAAGTCCTGGTGTTAAGATGTCCTCATGCACTTAGGTCCGCTGGAGATCCTCCTCATCCTCCTCATCGTCCTCCTCCTTTTCGGTGCCAAGAAGCTTCCGGAGCTGGCCCGGGGCATCGGCCAGTCGGCCCGGGAGTTCAAAAAAGGCCTCCAGGAAGGGGACGCGAAGGAAAAACAGGAAGAGCCTAAGGCCTAGCCAAACCCCCGGCCTCTGGGCCGGGGGCGGGAGGCGCTTAGTCCTAAAGGCGTTTGAGCACTTCCTCCACTTCCTTATAGCCGGGCTTTAGCTTAAGGGCCTCCTGGCACTGGTAGCGGGCTCCTTCCTTGTCCCCTAGCTTCTCGTTGGCTAGACACAGCTGGTAGCGGTACTCCGCCTTCCTGGGCTCGAGGCGCACCGCCACCGTGAGGCGGCTTTTGGCCTTCTGGGCATCCCCCAAGGCCAGGTACACCTGGCCCAGGTAGTAGTAGGCGGCGGGGAAGCGCAAGGGGGCCAGGGCCACGGCGTTCTCCAAGGCCACCCCGGCCTCCTTGAACCGCTTCAGGGCCATGTAGGCCTGGCCCAGGGTGTACCAGCCCTCGGCGTCCAGGGGCCTAAGCTTGTGCCCTTCCTCCAAAAGGCGCGCCGCTTCCTCCGCCCTCCCCTTAAGGAGAAGGGCCGTGGCGTAGCGGACCCTAAGGGAGGTATCCTTGGGCGCCTTCTCCAAGGCCTTGGCGTACTCGGCCAGGGCCCGATCCAGGTCGCCTTTGGCCAGGTAAACCTCGGCCAAGGCCGAGCGGACCTGGGGGGTGTCCTCCAGGGCCAAGGCCCGCCGGAAAGCTTCCTCGGCCCGGTCCAGGTCCCCCAGGTAAAGGTAGACCACCCCCCGCTGGGCGAAAAGGGGCGCATACCGGGGGCTAACCCGCTCGGCGTCCCGCAGGACGGAAAGGGCCTGGTTCAGGTAGTCCCGGCCCCGTTCCCGGTCCCCCGAGGCCCGGTAGAGGGCCACGTAGGCCTCCGCCAGCACCATGTACCCCCCGATGTACCGGGGGTTCTTGGCCACCAGCTCCTTGGCGTTTTCCAAAGCGGGGTTGAGAAGCCCCACCTTGAGCTGGGCCCGGGCCATCCAGTAGAGGGTGTCCGGGTCCCCGGGGTTCTCCTTCAAGGCCCGCTCCAAAACCCTCAGCGCCGCCTCGTACTGCCCCAGGGCGTAAAGCTCCACCCCAAGCCGCAAGGGGTTCTGCTCGGCCACCTGGGCGGGCGGGGAAGGGTTTTGGGCCAGAACCGGCATCGTCCCAAGGCTCAGCGCCACTAAGAACCAACGCATCTCCTACCCTCCTACAGCACGTACCGCGTGAGGTCCGGCGAGGCGAAGACCTCCGCAAGCCGCTTCTCCACATAGGCCCGGGTGATCTCCACCCGGCCTAGGTCGGTCTGGAAACTGACCTCCTCCAGAACCTTCTCCAAGACGGTGGCGAGCCTCCGGGCCCCGATGTCCTCCAGCTCTTGGTTCGCCCGGTGGGCCGCCTGGGCGATGGCCCAAAGGGCCTCGTCCTCAAAGACGAGCTCGGTGCCGTCGGCCTTGAGGAGCTCCGTGTATTGGCGGATGAGGGAGTTTTCCGGCTCCTTGAGGATGCGGTAGAACTCCTCGGGGCCCAAGGGGGAAAGCTCCACCCTGATGGGAAACCGCCCCTGGAGCTCGGGAATCAGGTCCGAGGGCTTGGCCACGTGGAAGGCCCCGGCGGCGATGAAGAGGACGTGTTCCGTGGAGATGGGGCCGATCCTCGTGGAGACCACCGTCCCCTCCACGATGGGCAGAAGGTCCCGCTGCACCCCTTCCCCGGAGACGTCGGGGCCCACGGTGCCTTCCCGGCGGGCCACCTTGTCTATTTCGTCAATGAAGACGATGCCCTCCTCCTGGGCGCGGCGCCTCGCCTCCTCCTTGAGCTCCTCTTTGTCTATGAGGCGCTCGGCGTGCTGGTTCTTCAGGGCCTCCCGGGCCTCCCGCACGGTCATGCGGCGGCGCACCGGGCGCCTGGGGAGGAGGCCTTTGAGCATCTCCCCCATGCCCCCGAAGGCCTCGCCCCCCAAGACCCCCATGAAGGGGAGGGCCACCTCCTCCTCCACCTGGACCTCCACGAAGTGGCCGTCCAGGCGGCCCGAGCGGACCTCGGCCACCGAGGTGCGAAGCAGGGTGGCGAGCTCCTCCTCGGCGAGGGCCAGGGCCTTTTCCTCCACCTTCTTCTTCATCTCCTCCAGGACGAGCTGGTAGCTGGCCTCCGCCAGGTCCCGGACGATGGAGTCCACGTCCCGGCCCACGTACCCCACCTCGGTGAACTTGGTGGCCTCCACCTTCACGAAAGGCGCCCCGGCCAGGCGGGCGAGGCGGCGGGCGATCTCCGTCTTCCCCACCCCCGTGGGCCCGATCATGAGGATGTTCTTGGGGGTCACCTCCCGGGCGATCTCGGGGGGAAGCTTCTTGCGGCGGTAGCGGTTCCTCAAGGCCACGGCCACCGCCCGCTTGGCCGCCTCCTGGCCCACGATGTGCTTGGAAAGCTCCCTTACGATCTCAGCAGGGGTCAGGTTCATCGGGCCTCCAGGGTTAAGACGGTGATCTCCCCCGAGGTGTAGAGGTCCACCTCGGCGGCGATCCTAAGGGCCTCTTCGGCGATCTCCTTGGCGGAAAGCCCCGTGTGCCGGTAAAGGGCCTTGGCGGCGGCGAGGGCGTAGGGCCCCCCGCTGCCCACCGCCAAAAGGGGCTCCTCGGGGGCGATGACCTCGCCGCTTCCCGAAAGGAGGACCATGTTCTCCCGGTCGGCGGCGATGATCATGGCCTGAAGGTGGCGGAGGACCCGGTCGGTACGCCAGAACTTGGCCGTCTCCACCGCCCCCCTAAGGAGGTTTCCCTTGGCCTCCCTAAGCCTCTCTTCAAAGCGCTCCAAAAGGGCCATGGCGTCGGCCACGCCCCCGGCGAAGCCCACCAGGACGCCCTCCCCCACCTCTAGCCTCCGCACCTTCACCGCCCCCCGCTTGAGGACGGTCTGGCCGAAGGTCACCTGGCCGTCCCCGGCGAGGGCGGTGACCCCGTCTTTGCGCACGGCGAGGATGGTGGTGCCGTGGATCTCCACGCCGCCAAGATACCCTCGAGGCATGAGAAGGGCGTTAGGCTAGGCGGCGGAGGGCCTCCCAAGCCCCCTCCCGCTCAAAGAGGACCCGCCCCTCCCTAAAGGCGGCCGGGACCACGCCGAACCCTCCCTTGAGGCCCTCCTCGGCCTCCCGCAAGGTGTAGGGGAAGACCTCCACCCGGCGCACCCCTTCCGGGCGGTAGCGCACGAGCCTTTCGGGGAAGGAAAGAGGGGTGTCCCGGAGGAGGACAAGGAGATCGGCGTCGCTCATGGCGGTGGCCTCCCCCCGGGCCAGGGAACCGAAGAGGACCACGGCGAGGACCTCGGGGCGCTCCCCCAAGGCCCGCGCCGCCTCGGCCACCTCCTTGAGGCGGGCCTCGAGGTCAAAGCGGAAGACACGGGTCAAAGCTTTTCCTCCACAAAGGCCAGGATTCTCTGGGCCAGGTCCAGGGCCTCCTCAGCCTCGAGGCGGGTGTAGTGCCGAGCGGCAGGGCCCGCCGGGTGGGCGTCGGGATAGCGGGTGGGGATGTAGTACTTGTCCAGGACCTTGGCAGCTTCCACCAGGTCCTCGGGTACGTCCACATCCTTTGGAAGCTCGGCCAGGAGGTCTAGAATGGAGTAACCCCAGGCCACCTAGCCCCGAGCCAAATGGAGCCCCTTGAGGGCGGCCTCGGCAGCCTGTTGCGCGGCGAAGCAGGCCCAGGCGTAGTCGCCTAGGCCCAAGCTTCCCTGGGCGTGGCGTAGGTTGTGCCTCGCCTGCTCCAGCCAGTCCCGGGCCCGGTTCACCCCCTTATTATCCCACGCTCCAGGGGAATCCAGGGCACACACCCCGCCCACCCCTTCCCCTAGACTGGTAAGGGTGAAGGCCAAGACCCTAGGCGAACTCAAGCGCACCTACCCCCTGGAAAAGCTCCGCCGCACCGTGAAGGACGAGGCCCGGGAGAACCTCCGGGAGAAGCTAAAGCGGGGGGAAAGGCTTTTCCCGGGCATCCACGGCTACGAGGACACGGTGATCCCCGCCCTGGTCCAGGCCATCCTGGCCAAGCAGAACTTCATCCTCCTGGGCACCCGGGGCCAGGCGAAAAGCCGGATCCTGCGGAGCCTCACAAGCCTCCTGGACGAGGAGATCCCCGCCCTCGCCACGGAGCTTCGCGACAACCCCCTCTTTCCCATCTCCCCCGAGGGGAGGCGCCTTTTGGAGGAGGCCGGGGACGATGCCCCCATCGTCTGGCTTAGCCGGGAGGAGCGGTACGTGGAGAAGCTCGCCACCCCCGACACCACCGTGGCCGACCTCCTCGGGGACATGGACCCCATTAAGGCAGCCAGGCGGGGGACGGGGATGGCGGATCTGGAGAGCATCCACTTCGGCCTCCTCCCCAGGGCCAACCGGGGGATCTTCGCCGTGAACGAGCTCGCCGACCTCGCCCCCAAGGTGCAGGTGGCCCTTTTCAACATCCTCGAGGAGGGCGACATCCAGATCCGGGGCTACCCCATCCGGCTTCCCCTGGACGTGTGGCTCGTCTTCACCGCCAACCCCCAGGACTACACCGCCCGGGGCCGGATCGTCACGCCCCTCAAGGACCGGATCGGGAGCGAGATCCGCACCCACTACCCGAAAAGCCTGGAGGAGGGCATGCGGATCAGCGCCCAGGAGGCCTACGTCCCCGAAGGGGTCCTCATCCCCGAGTGGGTGCGGCTTTCCGTGGAGGCCGTGGCCTTCGCCGCCCGGGAGGACCGGCGGGTGGACCAGACGGCGGGGGTCTCCCAGCGCCTTTCCATCAGCCTCTTGGAGGTGGTGGCGGCAAGCGCCGAAAGGCGGGCCCTCCTCCACGGGGGAAGGCCCGTGGCGAGGCCCTTGGACCTCTACCAGGGGCTTCCCGCCATCACCGGGAAGCTGGAGCTGGAGTACGAGGGGGAGCTCCAGGGGGCGGAAAGGGTGGCCAGGGAGATCGTCCAGAGGGCCTTCGGCCTGGTCCTCCCCCGCTACCGCCTGAAGACCGAGCCCATCGTGGCCTACTTTGAGGAGGGGAACCTCCTCACCCTCCCCGAGGGGGACCTGGAAGGCGCTTTGGCCGCCATGGAGGAGGTCCCGGGCCTCCTGGAGGCCGCCCGGACCCTAGCGGAAGGGGAAACCCCCGAGCTCCTCCTCTCCGCCGGGGAGTTCGTCCTGGAGGGCCTGGTGGGCCGGAGGAAGCTCGCCCGGGGGGAGGCCAGCTACCAGGCGGCGGAACGGCCGAGGAGCTATGGCAACTAGCCTGGAGCGGGACAAGGAGGCGGTCCTAGGGGCCCTTAGGCCCTACCCCGAGGGCACGGGAACGCGGCTTTTTCTCTTCGGCTCCTTCGCCCGGGGGGAGGGCGGGCGGGCCTCGGACCTGGACTTAGCCCTCCTCGCCCCCACCCCCCTTCGGGACCTCACATGGAGCGCGTGCTGGGGAGGTTAGGATGAAGGCCATCCGCTATAGCCGCTACGAGGGAAGCCTGGAGGAGCTTTCCGCCGAGGAGATCCTGAGCCTTCTTGAGGACTTCCTCCTGGACTCGGGGTTTTCCGACCCCTTCCAGCGCTACGACCCCGACCCCGACCGCCAGCCCACCCTCGAGGACCTCTACGACGCCCTCCTCCAGGCCCTCCTAAAGAACGAACTCGTCCCCGAGGACTGGCTCAGGGAGGCCCGCTTCGCCAACCGCAAGGAGGAAACCAGGCTCTACCAGGCCATCCAGGGGATGATCTGGAAGCTCCAGGAGGCCGGGTACCTCCGCCTTCCCGGGGAGGACCCTAGGGACCCCGCCCAAGGCGGGTACCGGGGGGAGGCGGGGGAGGCCCGGTTTGAGCTCACGGAGAAAGCCTCGGACTTCCTGGGGCTAAAAAGCCTCAGGGAGCTCCTCGGCGCCTTAGGCCGAAACCCCCCGGGCCTCCACCCCACCCCCCACCACGCCCCCGGGGTGGAGAAGACCGGGGAGACCAAGCCCTGGGAGTGGGGGGACCCCCTGGACCTAAACGTCCCCGAGACCCTTAAGAAGGCGGTGGCCAAGGGCCTGGAGAACCTCCGCCATGAGGATCTGGTGATGGACCTCGCCGAGTACACCGCCAGCATGAGCACCGTGGTCCTCCTGGACTGCTCCCACTCCATGATCCTCTACGGGGAGGACCGCTTCACCCCCGCCAAGAAGGTGGCCCTCGCCCTCGCCCACCTCATCCGCACCCAGTACCCCGGGGATGGGGTCCGCTTCGTCCTCTTCCACGATACCGCTGAGGAGATCCCCCTTTCCAAGCTCCCCTTGGCCCAGGTGGGGCCCTACCACACCAACACCAAGGCGGGGCTGGAGCTCGCCCGCACCCTCCTCAGGAAGATGGGCGGGGAGATGAAGCAGATCATCCTCATCACCGACGGCAAACCCTCGGCCCTCACCCTCCCCAGCGGGGAGGTCTACAAAAACGCCTGGGGCCTGGACCCCCTGATCCTGGCCGAGACCCTCAAGGAGGCCACCCTGGCCCGGAGGGAGGGGATCCCCATCCACACCTTCATGCTGGCCCGGGAGCCCGAGCTTTTGGCCTTCGTGAAGAAGCTTTCCCAGATCACCCGGGGGAAGGCCTACCTCACGAGCCCCCGGAACATCGGCAAGTACCTCCTCCTGGACTTCCTCAACAAGAAGGTGCGGAGGAACTGATGCGCCCCCTTAGGCTAAGCCTTCTTCTAAAGCGCCTGCGTGGGCCCAGGGTCCACCCAAAGCCCCTCCCCGCCCTGGTGCGGGCCTACCCCGAGGTGCGGACCCCCCTCTCCCTGAACCTCCCCTACTACGCCGCCCGGGGGGAGAGGGGCTACGTCCTCCTCCCCTGGGACCGCTACATGGCGGAGGTGGAAACCGCCCTGGCCGAAACGACCCAGAACCCCCCTTAGGCCGAGCGCAGAAGCTCCCGCAGGAAGACCCCAAGGACCCCGAAGAGCAAAACGCTCATAGCCGCCAAAACCCCGTAGTGAAGGGGCCTTGGAGCCACGGGCCTTTCAGGAAGGGTGGGGGGCACAAGCACCTGGGCCACGAGGAGGCGGTCCAAGGCCCCGTCCACTTCCAAAAGCGCCTGAAGCCATGATTGGCGGACCTCCGCCAAGGTTTCCAGGTAGGCCACCATGGCCAGGACCCCCGGGGAAACGGGCGAAGAGGAAGTTGACAACCTATCCTGGGCCTTCTGCCAAAAGGAGGCCTCCTCCTCGGCCCGAAGGCGCTCTGCAGCCAAAACCTCCCTGTACGCCTCCCGCACCTGGGCCCTAAGGAAGCCTAGGGCTTCCTGCTTAAGGCGTTCCGCCCGCTCCCGGGCTTCTTCGGGCGTGGGGGCCAAGGCCTCGAGGGCAAGAACCCGCCGCTCCCTGTCCCAGTCCACCCGGGCGAAGGAGCCGAGCCGCTCCCCTGTGGAGGCAACCAAACCAGGGAGGGTAAGCTCCAAAGCGTGCACAAGGGCTCCCAAAAGGGCTTCTTCTCGGGAAGACGAGGCCTGCCCGCCCTTATCCTCCCCCAAGGCAGGCACAAGCTCGGGTAAGCCTAGGGAAAGAGGGGCCACATCCAGGAAGACCAGGGTTTGGGAAACGTACCGCTTGGGCAGGGAAAGGCTCACCGCGTACACCCCAAGACCCACGCCCAAGGCCACAAGAAAAAGCCCCACCCAGGCCCGCCTTAAAGCCTGTAGCAGGTCCAATAGGGTAACCTCCCGCTCCATACTTACTTGGCCCCAAACCCCGTGAGGAGGACCCAAAAGGTCTTAAAAAGGATCCTTAAATCCAGCCAAAAGGAAAGGTGCTTGATGTAATAGAGGTCGTAGCTCAGCTTCACCAGGGTCTCCTCCTTCCCCTCGGCGTAGCCCTGCTGCACCTGGGCCCAGCCGGTAAGCCCCGGGCGCACGGCGTGCCTTAGGGCGTAAAGGGGGATCTCCCGGGCGTAGACCTCCGCCAGAACCCTCTGCTCGGGCCTGGGGCCGATCAGGTTCATATCGCCCCTTAAGATGTTCCAAAACTGCGGCAGCTCATCCAAGCGGTAGCGCCTGAGAAAGCGCCCCAAGGGGGTGATCCGCCCCTCCTCCTCCCCGGCGTAGGCCCCCTCCCGAGGAGCCCCCCGCATGGTGCGGAACTTGTAGGCGAGAAAGGGCCTCCCCCCAAGCCCCACCCGCTCCTGGGCGAAGAGGACGGGCCGGCCCAGATCCAGGTAGACGAGAAGGGCTACGCCAAGCCCGATAAGAAAGATCAAAGGGGAAAAAAGCACCACAAGCCCCACCTCAAAGGCCCGCTTGAAGAGGGGGTAAAGGCCCAGGTCCCGCTCCGCCAGGGCCGAAAGCCCCTCACTAAGCCCGGGCTCCAGGGGCACCCGGCCCGTGTAGCCCTCGTAAACCGTGGCGGCGTGCAGGATGGGGATACCCCGCAAAGAGGCCTCGGCCAAAAGGGGAAGGGCCCTGGGGTCTAAGTGGTGGAGGTCCGCCACCACCCCTTCGGCCTCCTCGAGGCTCGCCAAGGGATGGAGTTCCCGCCCCAGGCTCTGCCTTAACCAATCCCCCATGCCCCCCGGCACCAGGGCCAGCCGGGCCGGAGGTAGGTGGCGCAGGTAGAGGAGGAGGGCTAAGAAAGCAAGCAGGGTAGCCGAAAGGAGGAAAAGCCGGGAATAATAGAGCCGCCCCATGGCCAGGACCGCCACCAAAAGCAGGGTGAAGAGAAGCAGGTTAAAGGCCACCAGCCCCCACACCTCCCGCCCGGGGTAGCGGGCCATCCGATCGGTGGCCACGAAGGCCAGGAGGTGGGTAAGCACGGTAAGCCCCACAAGCCCCCACACCTCCCCGCGCCAAGGGGGCGGGCCGAAGACCCAAAGGGCGGCCATCAGGGGCGGAAGAAGACTTAGTCCTAGGACCAGGGCCGGGAGGGAGCGGGTTTTGACCAGGCGATAGGGGAGGCGTAGCTCCAAAACGCCCATGGCCTTCATCCTACCAGTAAAGGCGTGAAAGGGGCATGAAAACCCCGGCCACCTTAGGCGCCCAAGACCTCTTGGTAAGCCTCCCAGACCCCGCGAAGCATCCGCTCTAGGGTGAAGAAGGCCTCGTACCGTTTTCGCCCCCTAGCGCCCATTTCCCTCCTGAGCGAAGGGTTTTCCAGGATAACCCTAAGCCTCTCCCGCAAAGCCCCCTCATCCCCCCGGGGCACCCGAAAACCTGTCTCCTCATGCACCACCGCCTCCCCCACCCCGCCCACGTCCGTGGCCACCACGGGAAGCCCGGCCCGCATGGCCTCCAGCACCGTAAGGGGTAACCCTTCCTACCTGGAGGCCAAAACGAAAACCTGGGCCTCGGCCAAAACCCGGTCCACGTCCCGCCGCTTTCCCAAAAACCGCACCCTCCCGGAAAGCCCCAGGGTTTCCGAAAGAGCCTGGATCTCGGGAAGAAGGGCCCCTTCCCCCACCAGGTCCAGCGTCCAAGGGAGGTTTTTGAGCCCTGCCAGGGCCCTAAGGAGGAGGGCGTGGTCCTTTTGGGGGGCAAACCTCGCCACCATGACGAGCCTCGGGGGGTGCCTGGCGGGATCCGCCCTCAAGGGGGTGTCGGGCACCCCGTTCCAAACCACCCGGACCCGCTCCGGGGGTACCACCCGGTAGCGGAGGGCGAGCGCCCGGTCGTACTCTGAGACCGCGAGGACCAAATCCCCCACCCGCCCCGCCAGGCGCTCCAAAGCCAGGGCCAAAGCCTTTCGCCCCGGGCCCACCCCATCGGTAAAGGCCCAGCCGTGGGCGGTGAAGACGCTCTTTACCCCAAGGCTTCGCGCCGCAAGCCGCCCCAAGACCCCCGCCTTGGAGGAGTGGGCGTGGACCAGATGGGGCCTGACCTTGGCCACAAGGTCCCTCACCTCCCAAAAACCCAAGAGGTCCCGCCCAGGACGCACCGGTTGGACGAGGTGCTTTAGAAGGTGCACCTCCACCCCCAAGGCCCTCGCCTCCTCCACCAGGAAGCCGTCCCGGTCCAGACCCACCCCCAGGTGGAGCTCCGCCCGGTCCCGGAAGGCCTTCAGGAGTTCCAAAAGGTGGACCTGGGCCCCCCCTGGCTCAGCGCGGGTGATGAGGTAAAGGATGCGCACGCCGCCCCCCTAGGTGTAAAGCCCCGTAAAGCAGAATCGCCGCCCAAACGAGAAGACGAAGCCTTGTGTTGGCCCCAAGGTTATCGCTAAAAAGCCCTATCCCTGCACCCAAAACTAGCGCATAAATAAGGAGGAACTCTGAAGGACCTGGTCTCCACAGGCGGGGCAGGCCCACAAGGGCGGGAGCAATCCAGGGCAAGATATACACCGTCTCAAAGAAAGCTATAGCCTCCAGGGGAGCGTCCACCTGCCAGGGAAACGGTCCAAGCCACACCGTCACAAAGCTATACCCCCAGACCAGAAAAAAGCTTAGGGGATGCGAGGGATCCAGTTGAAGCCCCAAAGAACTCCCCCCTATACCGTAAACCTCCTCCCGCATACGGGCTAAATGTTCAGGGCTTAAGAGGGGAGCAAGGTAGTTCCACCCCAAAACACCCCACCCCAAAAGCCAGGGCGCCACTAAAGCCACGAGGAATAAGGCTCCAACCACCTCCCAACGCACCCTCTTAAAAAGGGCAAAAGCTCCCAGGGCAATCCAAATAGCCAAAACCGCATAGGGACGCAAGGCCCAAAGGAGAAGGGACGCCCCAAAGAATACCAGCATCACCCTCCAAGAGAAACCTTTCCACAGGTCCAGGGAAACGTAAAGCAACAGCAACCCTAAAAACCAAACCCCAGGGTCCTTAAGAAGCTGCGTGCTATAAAAAACCGCCGAAGGATAAAAGGACAGGGTAATCCCCGCTAGGTTAGCGGGTCGGAGCAGCGACCATCTAGGGCCAGACCAAGGAGCAAGACGCTCGGCTAAAAGAACCCCTACGCCCACCCCTAAAGCACCCAGCACAACATTGAGCAGCTTACCCAAAAACAAACTGGGACCCACGAGCTTAAAAAACAAAGCGAGAAAAACCGGATAGGCGTTGGGCAAAGAAACCTCCCCCCAATCCCCCGCCGCCATCCTCCGGGCCACTTCAAAATAAAAGCGATCGTCCGCCCCTGAGGCCAAAGGGTAAAACCCTCCAAAACCGGCCCAAAGCGAGTAAAGATGAGTAGCTACTAGGGCGACCCCCCTAACCCCAAGAGCTAAGCCCGTCCAGAACAGAAAGAGGATCCAGGACTCACTGATCCGCAACACCCTTCCCCCTTACCTTCTCGTACCACACCGCAAAACGTCGGGCAATAAAGGGGAACTCCAGCTCCTTCGGGTAAACGGGAACCGCCCCTTTCTCCAACGCCCGAAGTATTCCCTCCGCCAGAGCCCGAAAAACAAACAAGACTGAAACAAATCTCAGCCCCAAAACAAGAATCATCGCAAATATTCACCATAAAGTTCTACCAACCTTTCCTTTATGCGCTCCCAAGCAAACTTTTCTTCATATAAAAGCCGAACCCTTTGAGCAAAAGAACTTCGCTCTTCTAAGGACCAAGCCTCCACCTCGCGAAAAGCCGCCTCTAGTTGTTCTAAAGATCCATAATCTACTACAAAACCCAATCCATTTTCCTTCACAAGACGATCCATGCCCGTATCACGGGCTACTATTATGGGCTTTCCCAAAGCCATAGCCTCAAATAGCTTGTTAGCACTAGAAAAGCGATGATTAGGAATAGAGGGGTCATAAGTCGCAAAAAGCACATGGGCTTGGCAAGAAAGCTCTAGTGCCTTAGCATAAGGGACGCGTCCATGAAATCGAACATTTGACATGCCCTTTGCCTTCTGAGCAATCACTTTTTCATCTCCGCCAAGGCCAGCTAAATCCAATTCCCAATCGGGATGTCTCTCTAATACACGTAAAACTTCTAGTATACCGCGCTCCACCTGCAGTAAGCCTACATACACAATCCTTAACGGCGGGGGTGGTGGGGGCGCAGGGCACACATATGAAACATCTGGAGAGTTGTAAATGAAGACGAGCCGTTTAGGAATTGATCCACGAATTTGCTCCTTTCTCGCTTCATCCGCCAAAATGACAGCATCTACCCACCCTATTACTTTAAGGTCCACAAAGCGCACAAGTTTTTTTAGCCAGGTCGGTGTACGCCGTAACATATCGGCGTAAAAGTCAAAGATATCGTAAACAACTTTTTTGCCAAATAAACGCCCTACCAAAAGAGCGGGAAGTATGGTGTCAAAATCGCAAGCATGTAAAACATCATATGTGCCCTTTTTACGCAACAAATACCACAGCAAGGTTAGTTGAAACTTCAAAAGGCTAGGAAGATTAGCTAAACCGGTGCCAAAAGCTCCCTTGACAGGTAGACGTTCTATAACGCCAAAATCGCGGACTTCTCTTCTAGGAAGACCACCTAAACGATCCCAGCCAAGAACACGGACCTGATAACCCGCCTCAGCTAAGGCCTTGGCTTCTTTTTCCACCCTAGGGTCTGGATCAATCGGATTAGAGCGCAAGAACAAGACCCTCTTCATCCCCATAGCTCCCCCATAACCTCCAAATAGGCCCTTACAGCACTCTCCAAGGAATAACGTTCCAGATGGGCCTCCAATTCCTCCTCTGGCAACTCCATCCCGCGAACCAAAAGTTGCTCCATACCTTGAGCCAAACCTTCCACCGTCCGCGGAACTAAAATTCCTAATTTTCCCCAGGCCAAGGCCTCAGCTACCCCTCCCTCAGACTCCGCGGCCACAACCGGCTTCTTTAAGGCTAAGGCCTCCAATATCACCGTAGGCAAGCCCTCATAACGACTGGACACCACAAGCCCACGAGCCAACCGCAAATAGGGATAGGGGTTGGCTCTATACCCCAAAAAGAACACCCTACTCGAAAGACCGAGAAGATCGGTTAAGGCTTCTAGCTTTGCTCGCTCCGGTCCATCGCCCAGGATAAGGAGTTTAGCTTCTAAAAAGGGTTTCTGCTTTACTAAAAAGGCGTAGGCGCGCAACAAGAGATCAAAGCCCTTCTGGGAATGAAGCCGTCCAACAGCAACCAGAAAAGGCTCCCCCTTATCAAGGGGGAGTTCGCTCGGCTCCTCCTTTGCTAGCGCCACGATACGCCCCCTGTCCAAGGGGTTGGGGAGTACCTTTATTAGCGATGGCTCCGCCCCAACAAAGCGGGCAAATGCTTCGGCCACTCCTAGGGAAACCGCTCCCACCCGGGCAAGAGGATGACAAAGGGCTTCCCGCAGAGCTTTTCTAGCCCCCCAGACCGCTACCCTGCCCTTTAGCCCCCGCACGTCCCTGAGGTAAGAAGGGGTATTATGCAGTACCCAAAGACAAGGAATCTGCGAACGCCACGCCGCCCACAAGGGAACAAGGTCCACATAATCCCATACCGGAATAGCCACCTTAGGCTTTCGCCGAGCAAAGTAATCCCTCAAAGCCGGATAGGCACGCACAAGGCGCAAACGGCGAGGTACATTCAAATCTACTAAATTAATCCCCTCGGGAAGGTCCCGGAGCAAGGGGCCCTCGGCCTTGGCTAAGACCATGTCAACCGCCAGCCCCCGGGTTAGAAAAGCCTTGGCTAGGTCCAGATACACCCTCTCCACACCTCCACCCTGAAGGGCAGGCAACACAAAGGCCACATCTGGACCGAAGCTCACGTTCGCCTCCCACCAAAACCTGTTCGCCCCAGCACCCAGAACATCCCGAGAACTACTCCGAGTTCTACAACCACCATACCCCAGGCCATGCCCAAAACTCCCATCCACCACACCAAAAACGCCCCCAAAACGATGTTAAACATACCCGCCCCTAGAGTCAGCCAAAGAAACGGGCGGTCCAGCCCCATGGGAAGAAGGACCTGCATACCCAAAAAGCTGGAAACCGAACTCAGGAGCAAAAAGAGGGACATAACCCGAACCAGAAGAACGCTATCCTCGTAGCCCGGCCCCAAGAACCAGGGAACAAGCCAAGGGCTGGTCAAAAAAAGAAAAAGACTAACCCCCAGGCCCAACCCTACCGTGGCCAGACCGCCGTAACGGACCCAACGCCAAGCTTCTCTCCGATCCTGCTTCCAGGCGAAGCTGAGCCTGGGGAAAAAGAGCCGGCTCAAAGGAGCCCATAGGTTAACCAAGGGGCGCACAAGCCTTTCGGCCGCGGCATAATGCCCCACGGCTCCAGGCGGCACAAACAAGCTCACCAAGGCTACGTTCAGGGAAGTGTATAAGAGGGTGGCGAGACTGTAGGCGAAAAGGCCTAACCCCCTTCTCAACCACGCCCACCCCCCCCGAAGTCCCGGGAAAAACACCCTACCCAAGGCCCATCGCATTCCCCAAAGACCTACCATCCAAGCGGCAAAGGCTTGCAGGAACAGAGGCAAAGCTAGGTCTTCAGCGTCCCTAACCAGAAGAAAAATACCCAAGGTGGTAAGGCCTCGGATGCTTCCCTCGAGAAGGGCTACTGCCCGCATCTCCTCGAGGCCCTGGAAAAACCAAAGCGTGTTCAAACCCTGACCAAGGGCTGCAAGTAGGGCTCCAAAGAAAAGGGCCTTCTCCTCTTGGAAGAAGGGAAAACCGAAATACAGAAGGAACGCAAGGAAAAAGGTGGGAAGAACAAGCAAAAGCCGCGCATGAAAAACCCCGGCCAAGATCTCCCCAAGCCTAGCCGGATCCTGTCGGCTCCTGGCCACCTCCCGGGTGGCCGAAAGGCCGAAACCGTAGTCCAAAACCAGGTAAAGGTACTGCACCGAGGCTTGGGCCAGCGCCAGCTTGCCAAACCCCTCAGGCCCTAAAACTCGGGAAAGGTAAGGGAGGGTAAGGAGGGGAAAGAGATAATTGGCCCCCTGGACCAGGTAGAGGTAAAAGAGGTTCCTCCCCAGGTTGGAACCCAACGCCCGCCGCACGAGGCGCCAAGGGGCCACCTAGCCCTCCACCAGCCTTCTAGCCTCCTGCAAAAGCCCCTGGACCTTCCCGGGGTCCGTGGCCTCCACGTAGATCCGGAGCACGGGCTCCGTCCCCGAGGCCCGGAAGAGGACCCAGGCCTCCTGGTAAAGCCACTTCACCCCGTCCAGGGTGTCCACCCCCACGGGGGTCATGCCCAAAAGGGGCTTGGGCTCGGCCAGGCGGGAAAGGTCCAGGGGGGCCTTCAGGGGCAGGTCCAGCCGGTCGTAGGCGTGGGTGAGGCCCGCAAGGGCCTCCACCTCCTTAAACTGCTCCGCCAGGTCCTTCCCCGTGGCCCCCACGCTTTCCACCAGGAAGAGGGCGGAAAGGATCCCGTCCCGCTCGGGCAGGTGCTCGGGGTACCCCACGCCCCCGGACTCCTCGCCGCCGATAAAGCAGTCCCCTTTGAGGAACTCCTCCTTAATCCACTTGAAGCCGATGGGGGTGGTGGTGACCCCAAAGCCAAGCCTTTCCCCCAGCCGGTCCAGAAGCCAGCTCACGGCGAAGTTCTTCACCGCCCGCCCCTTAAGCCCTTTGCGGAAGCGGTAGAGGGCCAGGGTGGTGAGGACCTGGTGGGGGTTGAAAAAGACCCCCCCGGGCAGGACCACCCCCACCCGGTCGGCGTCCCCGTCGGTGGCCACGGCGAAGGTGGGCGAGGCCTCCGCGGACATCACCGCCTGGGTCACCCCCAGGTTCTTGGGGATGGGCTCGGGGTTCACCCCGTGGAAGAGGGGATGGGGCTCCTCGCGGAGGGGCTTCACGGGGATCTCCAGCCCCACGTGGCGGAAGAAGCCCTTCAAAAACCCCGCCCCGGCCCCGCCCATGCTGTCGTGGTAGAGGGTGCCGGGGAAAACGGCCAGGGCCTTTAGGTCCACCAGGCGGGCCAGGGCCTCGTAGTAGGCCTCCCGGAGGTCCAAGGTCTCCACCGGGCCCTCCTTGGGGGAGGCCTCCTCGGGGACCAGGGCCTCAATGGCCTTGGCCTCCTCCTGGGCGATGGGGCCCCCGGTGGCGTCCTTGAACTTCACCCCCAGGTACTGGGGCGGGTTGTGGCTTGCGGTGAGCATGGCCCCGCCCACCGCCCCCAGGTGACGCACGGCGAAGGAAAGGAGAGGCGTGGGCACGGGGCCCTTTAGGAGGGCTACCTTCAGGCCCATCCCCGAAAGGTGGGCGACCAGGGCCCGGGCGAACTCCCCCGCAAGGAAGCGGGTGTCGTGCCCCACCACCACAAGCCCCCCGCCCCTTTCCAAGAGATAGCGGCCGTAGGCCTCCGCCAGGCGGTGCAGCGTGGCGAAGGTGAAGTCCCGGGCGATGACCCCACGAAAGCCTTCCGTGCCGAAGCGGATGGGGGCACTCATCGGGTAGGGAGTATACCACGAACCCCCTCTCCCCTAAAGCCGGGATGGGGTAGGATGGAGACATGCCGGAAAACCGCCTGCTGGAGCGCCTGGAGAAGCTGGAAGGGATCTGGGTTCCGATGATCCGCTGGCTGTCCCTCGTCATAGCCCTTTGTGGGCTGGCCCTGGCCCAGGATTGGCGGCTTAGCAAGAGCCAAAGCGTCACCACCCAAGGAGCCTCGGCCTGGCGGTACACCCTAAGCCCCAAGACCCAGGAAGCCCGGGAGCTTTGGCAGAAGCTTTCCGAACAATACCGGGACCACCTGCGGGCGGGGTACCGGGTGGACCTGGGAAGCTGGCGGATTTACTTCCGGGGAGGAAAGCTTTGGCTGGAACCCCACTGCCCCACCCCCAGCGCCGCCTGCCTCACCTTTGGGGCCCTACCCGTTCCCAAGACGCGGCAGGACCATCTGCTTCTGGAGCTTTCCGCCCTGCTGGACCGCGCTCTAAGGGAGGCGCAAAGCACCGGGGGTAGCCTCACCCTAAGCCGGCTCTTCCGGGTGGAGCTTAGGCGGAACCAGGCCCCACCCTATCCCGCAAGCCCCTCGGGGTGGAAACCCTGAAGGCCTTCTGGTATCGTCTTCCCCATGAAGCGGCTTTGGGGCTGGGCCTTGCTTCTGGGGGTTGCCTTAGCGGGGCCTTGCGCGGAAAGGCCCTACACCCTGGAGACCGAGGAAGGCCTCCTAGGCGGGGAAAACCTGAGCTACGACGGCGAGGTCCTGGTCTTTGAGGGAAGGGCCTGCCTGGAGCGGGAAGGGCTTTACCTCGAGGCCCCCCTCCTCCGCTACCAGGAGGGGGAAGGCTTCCAGGGAGAGAATCTCCGGGGCGAGGCCGAGGGCTGGCGGCTTCAGGCGGAAAAGCTTAAGGGGAAAACCCTCGAGGAAGTGCGGCTGGAAAAGGGTAGCCTCAAGGCCCGGGCAGCGAAGGTCCTTCTGGAACGCCCCCCTTTGGGCCAAGGGGTCTACCTGGAAAGCCCCGCTTACCGGGTGAAGGCGGAGGAGGCCCGCTTCACCCGGGAGGAAGCCCAGCTCAAGGGCTTCCTAGCCACCCCTTGCCCCTGCGGGGAGGATCTCCGCCTTTCCATGGAGGAGGCCCGCTTTGACGTGGCCACGGGGGAGCTTCTGGGGGAGGCTTCCTTGGGGCTATGGGGGGTGGAGATCCCCCTGGGGGAGGCCAGGGCCAACGCCAACCGAAGGCCCGCCCTGGAAAGCCCCCTCGTCTTTGGAAGCACCCCGGACGGGGGGCTAAGCTTTGGCCTAAAGGCCTTTCCCCTGCCCAAGCCGGGGGAGGAAATCGGGCGCTGGGAAAGGCGGCTCACCCTTCTGGGAAAGGGCCTCGGCACCGAGGAGGCCGCCTTGGTCTTGGGCCTCCGGGAGGGGACCAAGGGGGCGGAGGTGCAGCTCGGGTACGCCGCCGGGGTGCGGGCCTTCTGGGACGACCTCTACTTCGCCGCCACCCCCACGCCCCCTGACCAGGACACCCCCCGCCTCGAGGCCCGCTACCGGCCCACCTTCCGCCTCCAGGGCCTCACCCTAAGCCCCTTCCTGCGCTACGCGGAGACGGGAAAAAGCCAGGGGTGGACCCTGGGGCTAGAAGGAAGCTACCGCCACACCCTTCAGGAAGGCCCCTTCCGCCTCACGCTAAACCCCAGCTTCCTGGGGGCCCTCTACCCGGGCACCGGATACCCCGCCTACCTGGCCCTAGGGGGAAGCCTCGAGGGCGGCTACCGGGAAGGGGACCTGGTCCTAAGGGCGGGGTACGCCGGGCGGCTTGAGCCCCTGGAGAAGACCCCGCCCTTCACCTACGAGAACCGGGACGAGTTCCAGAGGCTCTTCCTGGAAGGTGGCTACGGCCCCTTGAGCCTGGCCTACACCCTGGAAAACCCCCTGGGCAACCGACTGGACCGGCTGGAGGGCCGCTTCCAGGACCCTAGCCTCGGCACCTTCCGGGCCGCCTACGTGCGGGGAAGCTACGAAGAGGTGCGCCTCGTCTACGCCATGCCCCTGCCGGACCGCGCCTGCTGCCAGGCCCTCTGGCTCGCCCCCGAGGTGGGGTTGAACCGGGAGGGGCTGACCCGCTACGGGGCCACCCTCCGCTACTACGACGGCTGCTTCGCCTACGAGCTAAGGGCGCAAAACGTCCTCAAGGGGCAGTACGACGAGACCACGGGGCTTTCCTTCTCCTTCGGCCTAAGCCTCCGCTAAAATGAGACCATGCCGGAAGACCGCCTGCTGGAGCGCCTGGAGAAGCTGGAAGGGATCGTGGAGACCACGGTCCGGATGCTTCCTCCCCTCATCAACGATCTTTCCCGGCGGATTGACGGGCTGCGGGAAGAGATGCAGGGGTTGGAGGCCAAGCTGGAGGGGCGGATCCAGCAGTTGGAAACCAAGCTGGAAGCGCGGATCCAGCAGGTGGAAACCAAGCTGGAAGAACGGATCCAACAGACCAAAACCGAGCTGGAAGGACGCATCCAAGCCGTTGAAACCAGGCTGGAAGCGCGGATCCAGCAGGTAGAAACCAAGCTGGAAGGGCGTATCCAAGCCGTTGAAACCAGGCTGGAAGAACGGATCCAACAGGCAGAAGCCAAGCTAGAAGAACAGATCCAGCAGACCAAAACCGAGCTGGAAGGACGTATCCAAACCGTAGAAACCAAGCTGGAAGAGCGCATTCAAGCCGTGGAAACCAAGCTGGAAGGACGTATCCAAACCTTAGAAACCAAGCTGGAAGAGCGGATAGAGCACCTCCGCCAGGAGGTGAAGGCCGAGATCAACACCGCCTTCAACAAGGCCATGCTCCTCTTCACCGCCATCGGGGTGGTCCTGGCCCTCCTCTCCCTATTGCGCTAAGGCGGCTCCACCCGAAGCCCCCGGAGGAAGAGGTTCCGGTCCTTAGGGGGCTGGTAAAGGTCGTTGGTGAAGGCCAGGGCCACCGTGCCCTTCCCCGTAACACGCACCCGCACCGTCATCCGGCCCAAGACCTCCCCTTCCCAAAGCACACGGCTTCCCTCCACCACCACGGCGTGGGGGCCCTGGCCTTGGGCGGGGGTGCCCTCGAGGTCCAGGACCAAGGTGGCCTCCCGGCAAAGGGGCAGGGCGATGGCCCCGTTGCTCCAAAGCTCCGCCCGCTCGGGAAGGGGCCCGGGAAGACACCCCTCCCCCTCGAGGGGCCTTGGGGAAAGGGCCCGGGAGAGAGCGAGGAGGGAAACCCCCAAGGCCCCCAGGAAGAAGAGGCCGTAAAGCGCCCCCCTCACCGCGTCACCTCCTCCTCTAAGAGGTAGCGGGGCCTTAGGGCCAGGCGGTGCTGGCTGAAAAGGACCACCCGAAGCCGGTAGCGCCCCGGGGGAAGCCCTTCGGGAAGGGCGAAGCGGATGGGCCCATCCGCCCTCCACTCCCATCCCAGGCGCTGGCACCCCTTGGCCTCGCAAAGCCACACCTGGGCCCGGTACCCTTCCCCTCCAAGCAGGCGCACCACCCCCACCCCCTCTCGGGGAAGGACGGCGTAGGCCAAAAGGGGCGGCGGGGGCTCGGGGCGGCTTGCCAGGTAGAGGAAGGGCAAGGCCCAAAGCAAAGCCAAAACCCCCGCCCACCCCAAGGCCCCCGGGAAGGGGTCCCGCCGGGCCAGGGCCATCCCCCCGGCGAGGAAGAAGACCTCCCCCCGAAAAGGGCTTGGGACGCTAAAGGGGTTGTCCACCATCCCCATGGCGGCGTAGGCCAGGAGCAGGGTAAAAAGCAGGCCCTCCCCCCAGGCCGCCGCCAAGAACCCCCCCACCAGCAAAAGAAGCCCCAAGGCCCCGGGGAGGCCGCTTTCCCCTAAAGCCTGGAGGAGGTGGTTGTGGGCGAACTGCCACAACCCCCCCAAGGGCCTAAGGCCCTCGGAGCAGTGAAGGCCCTTGGCCTCGAGGAGGGGAAAGAGAAAGCACTCCCCGAAAAGGGTCCCCCGGAGGTAGTCCCCCAGCACATAAGGCCCCACCCCGGTCCAGGGGTGCTCGCTAAAGACCTCGTAGGCCCTAAGCCAAAGCCCCTCCCGCCCCGAGAGGTGGGCCTCAAAGAAGCGCTCGGAGACCGGGGTGTCCAGGCTCGCCGCCAAGGCGAGAAGCAGGCCGCCGAGCCCCAAAGCCCAAAGCCCCCGCCCCCGGAAAAGAAGCCCCCCGCCCCCCCCCACCAGGAGGGCCAGCATCCCCCCGCGGCTTCCGGAAAGCAAAAGGACCGCCCCCCCAAGAAGGCCCAAGAGGAGGCGGAAGGGCCAGGGATAGCGCACGTACAGGGCCAGGAAGACCCCCAAGGCCCCCATGAGCCCAAGGCCCACGGGGCTATGGAAGGGGTGCATGAGGCGCACCTCCCCCGCCTTGTCCCCGAAGGCCCAGAAGGTGGCCCCAAAGGCGGTGAGGTAAAGGAGAACAAGTCCCACCCCCAAAGGGGCCATGGCCTCCTTGGGCGCCTTTTCCGCCAGGGCCACCCCCGCCCCAAGAAGCCCCAGGACGTAAAGGAGCCGGCCCAGGGCCAAGGGCAGGGCCCAAGGCTCCGGGGCGAAAAGGGCGGGCCCCAAGAGGGAAAGGGCGTAGAGGAGAAGAAGGACCTTGCCCCCCCGGGAAAGCCCCCGAAGCCTCGGGAGGAAAAGAAGGGAAAGAAGGGCCAAAGGAGGGAATAAAGGTGCTAAGGCAAGACCCAAGGCCAGGGCACGCACGGGGTAAACTCTACCAAAACCCCGCCCTCAGCAAGCCCTAAGGGAGGTGGGGTAAAGTGCAGGACATGAGGGGCTTTGTCGTAGGGCTTTTCCTGGGCCTCGCCCTGGCCGCCCGCTTCGCCACCTTCAGCGTGGAGCCCTTCGGGGCCCAGCGGGTGAACCTGGACACCGGCGTCACCACCCTTCCCCAAGGGGGGATCCTCACCGACAACGAGAACGGGCTCCGCCTGAAAGGCGGCTACATAGAGTACAAGGAGGGAAGCTTCGTCCGTGCCAAGGGGGTGGAGCTCCTCTCCCAGGAGGAGACCTTCCTGGCGGACGCCCTGGAGCACGAGATCCCCAAGCAGGAGGCCCGCTTCCAAAACCTCACCTTCAGCAACGCCGACTTCCAGAACCTCAAGGCCAAACGCGCCCTGGCCCTCTTCGCCGAGGACGTGGTGGTGCTCAAGGGAAGCGTGCGGGCGGAGAAGCCCTTCCTCGAGGCCGAAACCCTGGTGGTGGACCTGAAGGGCCGCCAGGCCTTAGCCCTCGGCCCCTTCGTCTACAAGGAGGGGAAGGCCACCCTTAGGGGCCAAGGGGAAAACGCCCGGCTCTACCTCCGCTTCCAAGGGGGCAAGGTCCAGGCCAGCACCAAGGTCCCCCAGGAGGCCCTCCGCCTCGCCCGCTACGCCGCCCGCCTATGACCCTTTACCGCTACGTCCTCAAGGAGAGCCTTCCCGTTTTCCTCCTGGCCCTGGCCTTCCTCACCGCCGTCTACCTCTTCGGCTTCTTCTACGCTGGGGCCCGGTGGCTGGAAGGGGTCCCGCTTTTAAAGGTCCTCCGCTGGCTCTCCTACCACATCCCCGGGGTCTTGGTCCAGGTCTTCCCCATCGCCGTGGTGGTGACCACGGTCCTGGTCTTCGGCAGGCTCTCGGCGGAAGGGGCCCAGTTCGCCCTCCTCTCGGGGGGGATCCCCCTCTTCAGGGCCGCCCTTCCCCTCCTCCTCGTGGGCGGGGTGCTTTCGGGGGTGGCCCTTTACCTCCAGGAGTACCTGGTTCCCCACTACAACGAGCGGGTGCGGGTGGCCTGGTGGGACGAGATCCACACGGAAGGGGCGGGCCTCCACCGCCTGGTGGGGCTCCAGATCCCCATCGGCAAGGGGAAAAGCCTCTACTTTGAGGGGTTTGACTGGCAAACCAAGGAGATGCTCGGGGTGCGCATCGCCACCTTCCAGGGGGAGGAGGGCACCTTCCTCTTCGCCGAGCGGGGAAGCTGGGAGGGCAAGACCATCACCCTTAAGGACTACCGCTACTACCGGGTGGACTTCCGGGCGGTGCCGGGGCTGGAGACCGCCCCCGACCTCCTGGCCCAGGTGCGGCAGGTCTTCCGGGTGGCAAGCCAAGGAAGCCTTCTGGAGGTAGAGTCGGACCTTTCCCGCTCCCGGGCCATCGCCGACTACGCCGACACCTTTAGCTTCGGCCAGGATAGCCTTTCCGAGGCCTACCGGAAGCTCAAAGACCCCTTTCTTCCCCCTTTGGAGCGGTGGCGGGCCCGACTTGAGTTCCACTCCAAGCTGGCCCTGCCCCTGGCCAACCTGGTCCTGGTGCTTCTGGCCGCGGCCATGGCCCTGCGCTACGGGAGGAGCACAGGGCTCGCCTTGGGGATGAGCGTGGTCCTGGCCCTGGCCTACTACGGGACCTTCTTCCTGGGGCGCTCCTTAGCGGGGATTGGGGCCTTGCCCCCGGAGCTTGGGGCCTGGGGGGCGGATGCCCTCTTCCTCCTCCTGGGGATCCGGGCCCTGCGCTAAACTGAGGCCCACGAGGCGCCGTGGCCCGGCTTAGGATCGGCATGGTGGCCTACCCCGTCTTAGGGGGGAGCGGCACGGTGGCGGCGGAACTGGCCCACCGCCTTGCCCGGATGGGGCACGGGGTCTACATCTTCGCCACGGCCCGGCCCTTCCGCCTTCCCGAGGACACGAAGGCGGTCTACGTGCCCGTCCCCCTCCCCTACTACCCCGTCTTCCCCGGGCCCCTTTACACCCTTTCCCTGGCGGGCACCTTGGAACGGGAGGCCAGGCGGCTTGGGCTGGACCTGGTCCACACCCACTACGCCGTCCCCCACGCCGCCGCCGCCTATCTGGCCTTTGGCGAGGCCTTTCCCCTGGTCCACACCCTCCACGGCACGGATGTCTCCGTTTTGGGCCTGGACCCCGCCTTCCACGGGCCCACCCGGCGGGCCCTCCAGGCGGCCCGGGCCACCACCGCCGTGAGCCAGGCCCTGGCCCGGGAAGCGGAGAAGGCCTTTGGGATAAAGCCCGTGGTCATCCCCAATGCCGTGGACCCCGAGCGCTTCCGCCCGAGGCCCGAGCGCAAGCGGCTCTACGCCGCGGAGGGGGAGGCCCTTTTGGTGCACGCCTCCAACTTCCGGCCCATCAAAAGGGTCCCGGACATCGTCCGGGCCTTCGCCAAGGTGAGGAAACGCCTGCCCGCAAGGCTCCTCCTCCTGGGCAAAGGCCCGGAGGAGGAGGAGGCCCGCCGGGTGGCCCGGGAGCTGGGGGTGGAGGCCTGGGTCCGCTTCCTCCCTCCCACCCCCCATCCCGAGGAGGTGCTGGGAGCGGCGGACCTCTTTCTTCTCGCCTCGGAGGAGGAATCCTTCGGTCAGGCGGCCCTGGAGGCCCTAGCCTCCGGCGTCCCCGTGGTGGCCACGGCGGTGGGGGGTGTGGGGGAGGTGGTGACCCCCGAGGTGGGGAGGCTCGTGGAGCTTGGGGACCTGGAGGGGCTTGCGGAGGCGGCGGTGGAACTCCTCACCCACCCCAGGCTCCCCGAGATCCGAAAGCGGGCCCGGGCCTACGCCATAGAGCGCTTCCACCCCGAGCGCATCACCCGGGCCTACCTGGAGGTGTACGAAAAGGCCCTGGGATGAGGGCCCGCACGTGGGCACCTCCCCAGAGGACCCCCTGGTTTTAGCCTGCGCGCACGCCCTTTTGGGGCCCCCACCGCGGCTTTCGCCGCGGTGGGGAGTATTTAGGCGTGGGCCACCAGCTCCTTCTTCCGCTTGGGCTTGGCCTCCTTGGCCCGGGCCTCGAGGGCCTTGAGCCCGCCCACCAAGGCTAGGTCCAAGACCTCGTCCAGGTGCTCCACCAGGTGGAAGGTCATGTTGTGGCGCAAGGGAGGGGGGATATCGGCCAGGTCCGGCTCGTTCTGCTTGGGCAGGATCACCTCCCGGATCCCCGCCCGCCTGGCCCCCAAGACCTTCTCCTTCACCCCCCCGATGGGCAACACCCGCCCTGTGAGGGTGATCTCCCCGGTCATGGCGATGTCGTGCCGCACGGGCACCTCCGTGAGGGCGGAGACCAGGGCGCTCACGATGGCCACGCCCGCCGAGGGCCCCTCCTTGGGAATGGCCCCGGCGGGGACGTGGATGTGGATGTCGGACTTGTCAAACTTCTCCAGGGGGATGCCGAAGCGGAGGGCGTTTTTCTTGGCGTAGGAGAGGGCGGCCCGGGCCGACTCCTTCATCACGTCACCCAGCTGCCCGGTGAGGATCAGGTTCCCTTTGCCGGGCATCACGGAGACCTCCACGAACATGATGTCCCCGCCTACCGGGGTGTAGTACATCCCCGTGGCCACCCCTATCTGGGGCTCCCGGGCCTCGGTCTCGGGGAGGAAGCGGGGCGGGCCCAGGTAGGCCTCCAGGTCCTTCTCCGTGATCCGCACCCGCTTCTTGCCCTCCTCCAGGATCCTGCGGGCGGCCTTGCGGAGGAGGGCCCCGATCTCCCGCTCCAGCTGCCGCACCCCCGCCTCCCGGGTGTAGTGGGTGATGACCCGGCGCAAGGCGGCCTCGGTGATCACCACCTGCCCCTCGGAAAGCCCCGACTCCCGGAGCTGCCGGGGAAGGAGGTAGCGCTTGGCGATCTCCAGCTTCTCCTGCTCGGTGTAGCTGGTGAACTCAATGGGCTCCATCCGGTCGTAGAGGGGAGCGGGGATGTTCTGGGGGAAGTTGGCGGTGCAGATGAACATGACCTCGGAGAGGTCAAAGGGCACCCCCAGGTAGTGGTCCACGAACTCCTTGTTTTGGGCGGGGTCCAGGACCTCCAAAAGGGCCGCCGCCGGGTCCCCCTGGTAGGAGATGCCGAGCTTATCCACCTCGTCCAGGAGGAAGACGGGGTTCTTGGTGCCCGCCTGCCTCAGGCCCTGGATGATCCGGCCCGGCATGGCCCCGATGTAGGTGCGGCGGTGCCCTCTTATGTCGGACTCGTCCCGCACGCCCCCTAAGGAGATGCGCACGTACTTGCGGCCCAGGGCCTCGGCGATGCTCTTGGCAATGGAGGTCTTCCCCACCCCGGGCGGCCCCACGAAGAGAAGGATGGGGCCCTTGTTCACCTCCTCCTCAGGGATCTCCCCCCGCTTGGCCCTTTCGGCCTTGAGCTTCCGCACCGCCAGGTACTCCAGGACCCGGTCCTTCACCTTCTCCAGGCCGTAGTGGTCCCTTTCCAGGATCTCCTTGGCCCGCTTCAGGTCCAGGTTGTCCTCGGTGCGGGTGTTCCAGGGGAGGTTGACGATCCAGTCCAAATAGGTGCGGATGACGCTGGCCTCGGCGGAGTCGGGGTGCATGCGGGCCAGGCGGTTGAGCTCCCGCTCCGCCTCCTGGCGCACCACGGGGGGAAGGTCCAGGGCCTCCAGCTTCCTGCGGAACTCCTCCACCTCCTCCTCGCCCTCCTCCCCGTGGAGCTCCCGCTGGATGGCCTTCATCTGCTCCCTGAGGAAGTACTCCCGCTGGTTGCGGTCAATCTCCTCCTTGACCTGTTGCTGGATGCGCCGCTGGGTCTCCAAAAGGTCCAGCTCCGCCTGCAGGAGGACGAGGACCCGCTTGAGCCTCTCGGCCACGTTGGCGGTCTCGAGGACCTTTTGCTTGTCCTCGAGGCGGAAGTCCATGTGGAAGGCGATGTAGTCGGCAAGCTGGGAGGGGTCCTCCAGGTTCAGGATGAACTGGGCCACCTCGGGGGGCAGGTACTTCCCCTCCTTGAGGAGGGCCTGGAACTTGTCTTTCACCTCCCGCACCAGGGCCTTGACCAGGGTCTCCTCGGCGGGCTCATCGGGAAGGACCTCCCCCTTGGCCTCCAGGTGGTCCCCAAAGTCTAGCCATTCCTTCACCCGGACCCGGGCGAAGGCCTGGACCAGGACCTGGACGGAGCCGTCGGGGTTCTTGCGCATCTTGAGGATGTTGCAGGCGGTGCCTACCTCGTAAAGGTCGGAGGGCTTGGGGTTTTCCACCTCCTTGTCCTTTTGGCTCACGATGAGAAGCACCCGTTCCCGGGCCAAAGCCTCGTCAATGGCCCGGATGGAGATGGGCCGGCCCGCGTCAATGGGCATGACCATGGTGGGGTAGATGACCGAGCCCCGCACAGGGCAGACGGGCAAGGTTTCCGGTAGCATGCGTTCCCTCCTTTCTTCGGTAGCTCTGCGTTCGTCCATAGCCTAAGCCTACCTATGTCAAGTTTACTGCAAACCTCCGTTTTACGCAAAGGGCCTGGACGGAAAGCCCTTATGCTAAGGGCGTGAAGGCACTGCGAGCCCTCGGTTTTCTCCTCCTCCTCGGCCTCGCCCTCGGGCAGAAAAGCGGAGGCGGGGTCGGGGGCAGGCCCTACGTGCCCTCCACCCCGCCACCCATGAGCCCAGGGCCCGCCCCAGTTTACCCCACCCCCGCGCCCTCCTACCCCATTCCCGGACCGGTATACGTGTACCCCGGAGGCGGAGGGGGCCTGGGGGCGGTGCCGGTCCTCGTCTTCTTCGGCCTCGCCCTGGTGGCCTTCCTCATGGTCCGGGGGCTGAGCCGGGCCGGGGAGGAAACGCCCGGGGCCAGCGTGGCCCGCCTCCGCCTCGCCCTCCTCCTCCACCCTGGGGTGCAGCGGGCCCTGAGGTGCCTCGCCGAAGAGGCGGACACCACCACGGCCAAGGGGCTCGCGGACCTCCTGGACGAGGTGGCCCTGCTCCTCCTCCGGGAAGCCCCCGCCTGGCGCTTCGGAAGGTATGAAAGGCGGGAAGGGACGGAGGAAGAGGTCTTAGGCCAGTTTGACGCCTGGATGCTGGAGGACCGGAGCACCTACCGGGAGACCTTCCGCCACTTTGAGGGGAAAAAGGTAGAGGTGGCCTACACCCCCAGGGTGGAGCCGGGCGGGCGCTATCTGGTGGCCTCCCTCGTCCTCGCCGTCCGGGGAAGCCTTCCCCCTGAGGGGCCTTTGGACCGGGAAAAGGCAAAGGAGATCCTCCTCGCCTTCGCCGCCAGCACCCCCTTCACCCTCCTCGCCTTCCACCTGGCCTGGACGCCGGAGAAGGAGGGCGAGGGCCTCACGGAGGAGGAGCTCCTCGCCCTCTACCCAAATCTAGAAAAGCTTTAAAAGCCTAGGGCGAAGGCCGCCTCCTTGAGGATCTCGGCGCTCCGCCTAAGGGCCTCCCGCTCCGAGGCGTCCAAGGAGGGGTAGAGGGTTTCCTCCACGCCTTCCGCCCCCAGAAGCCGGGGAAGGGAAAGGCTGACCTCGAGGACCCCTTCCACCTCGGGGGTGAAGGCGCTCACGGTGAACACCCCCTTCTCGTCGGTGAGGATGGCCCGCACCAGCCGGGCGAGGCCCGCCCCGATGCCGTAGTAGGTGGCCCCCTTCCCCTCAATGATCCGGTAAGCGGCCCGGCGAACCCCCTCGTCCACGGCCAGGCGCACCTCTTGGGTGAGGGGGCGACCCCGGGCCTCGGCGAAGGCCCGAAGGGGCACCCCGCCCACCTGGGCGCTGGACCAGACCAGGACCTCCGAGTCCCCGTGCTCCCCCACCACGTAGGCGTGGACCGACTGGGGGGCCACCTGAAGGTGCTCCGCCAGGAGGGCCCGGAAGCGGGCCGTGTCCAGGACCGTGCCCGAGCCCACCACCCGCCCCGGGGGCAGGCCGGAAAGGCGGTAGGCCACCTGGGTCATCACGTCCACTGGGTTCGTGGCCACCAGGAGCACCGCCTCCGGGGCCACCTCCAAAACCCGGGGCACCACCTGGGCGAAGACCTGGGCGTTGCGGTCTAGAAGCTGCAGGCGGGTCTCCTCGGGGCGCTGGGCCACCCCGGCGGCCAGGACCACCACCCGGGCGCCCTCGAGGTCCCGGTAGTCCCCAGAACGCACCCAGACCGGGTGGGCGAAGGGCGTGGCGTGGAGGATGTCCTCGGCGTGGGCCTGGGCCAGCTTCCGGTCCAGGTCCACGAGAACCACCTCCCGCGCCACCCCGAGGAGGACCATGGCGTAGGCGGCGGCGCTACCCACCATGCCGCTCCCCACGATGCCGACCTTCATGATGGGTAAAGTATACCCGTGGTACGCGTAGGACGAAGGAGCGCCACCTTCTACCCGCCGGAAGGGGCCACCGCCCTCATCGGCGACTTCACCGACTGGGAGAGGAACCCCATCCCCCTCCAAGGCCCCCTCACCCTGGAGTTCCCCGAAGGGGCCTACGTGGAGTACGCCTTTTTGGACCGGGAGGGCAGACCCTTCCCCGACCCCGAAAACCCCGAGAAGGCGGAAAACCCCTGGTGGACCTACCCCAGGGCCATAAGGCTTCCCGGCTTCCGCTACGAGGCCCCTCCCGAGCCCAAGGAGGAGCCCAAGGTGAACCGCCACCGCCTGGGGGAGAGGCGCTTTTACGTGGCGGAGACGGGGCCTTCCCCCAAGGCCACGGTGGTGGCCCAGGACGGGGTGGCCTTCTACCGCACCGCGGGGCTCCACAAGGTGGCCCGGGCCCTCTTTGAGGCGGGGGAGATCCCCCCGGTGCGCCTGGTCTTCGTGGAGCCCATAAACCGCAACACCGAGTACCGCTTCAACGAGGCCTACGAGGCGGAGTTCCACCGGGTGCTTGAGGAGGTGGAAGGGGCCTACGGCCCCTTGGGGGAGGTGGTCCTGGTGGGGGCCTCCTTGGGGGGGCTTTTTTCCTTGTGGCAGGCCTGGAGGCACCCGGGCCGCTTCCCCAAGGTCCTCGCCCTCTCCCCCGCCCTCAAGGCCCACCCCGGGGGGATGGACGCCTACCGGGACGAGGAGTGGCTTCTTGAACGCTTCGCCGAGGCCGAGAGGCTTCCTAGGGTCTACCTGGAGGTGGGGCTTTTGGAGTGGCTTTTGGGGCCCAACCGCCGCTTCGCCGCCCTCCTCATCGACAAAAAGGCCCCCCACGCCTACCGGGAAAGGCCCTCGGGGCACAACTGGGTCACCTGGAAGCAGGCGTTGGCCCCGGGGCTACGCTACCTCTTGGGACCGCAATGAGCGGGGGAAATCTCCTGGTGCTTTTCTCCGTGGCGGCCCTCGAGGCCCTGCTTTCCGGGGACAACGCCCTGGTCTTGGCGGTGATGGTGCGGCCCCTCCCCCCGCGCCTCCGGACCCGGGCCCTCCTCTACGGCCTGCTTGGAACTTACCTCCTTAGGGGACTCGCCCTCCGCAAGGATGCCTAGGGACTGGGACGCCTTCTACCAAAAAACTGAGGAAGACCGCCCCCCGGCCTTCGTGGTGCGGGCCTACGGGCCCTTCGTCCCCAAAGGCCCCGTCCTGGACCTGGCGGGGGGCCTCGGGCGGAACGCCCGCTACTTCCTGCGAAGGGGCCACCCCGTGGTCCTGGTGGAGGGAAGCCAGGAGGCCCTAAGGCGCCTTTCGGGGACGCCGGGCCTCGCCGTGGTGGGCCTGGACCTCGAGGCGGAAGAAGCCCTAGCCCGCCTTCCCCAAGGGCCCTTCGCCGGGATCGTGATGACCTACTACGTGAGCCGCCCCCTCCTCAAGGCCCTTCCCTTCCTCCTCGCCCCCGGGGGGCTTCTTCTGGTGGAGGGGTTCACGAGGAAGGAGGCCCTAAGGCGGGGAAGGCCCCATAGCCCCTACTACTGGGAAGAAGAAGAACTCCTCACCCCTCCCCCGGGCCTTGCCTTAAAGGCCTTCGGGGAGGGGTGGATGGCGGGCTACCGGGCCTTCGCCGTCTACGCTAGGCCTTGAGGCCCTGGGCCACCAGCTCGGCGATGTCCAGGACCTCGGGATGGGCCTCGTCCTGGGCGGTCTCCACGTTCATCATGGCCATGCAGAAGGGGCAGCCGGTGGCGATGACCTCGGCCCCCGTGGCCTTGAGTTCTCTGTAGCGGTTCTCGGAAACCCGCATGGCCCCGGGCTCCTCCTCCTTCCAGAACTGGGCCCCGCCCGCCCCGCAGCAGAAGCTCCTTTCCCGGTTCCGGGGAGGCTCGGTGAGAATGAGGCCCACCCCCTTGAGCACCTCCCGGGGGGCCTCGTAGACCCCGTTGTGGCGGCCCAGGTAGCAGGGGTCGTGGAAGACCACCTTCCGCGTGGCCTCCTCCACCCGGATCCGCCCCGAGCGCAAGAGCTCGGCGATGAACTCCGTGTGGTGAACCACCCGGTACTGGCCCCCGAAGTCCTTGTACTCGTTCTTCAGGGTGTGGAAGCAGTGGGGGCAGGTGGTGACGATGGTCTTGGGGGCCACCTGGTTCAGGGTCTCCACGTTTTCCGTGGCGAGCTGGAAGAAGAGGTACTCGTTCCCGGCGCGCCGGGCGGCATCCCCGGTGCACTTCTCCCGCCTGCCCAAAACCGCCCAGTCCACCCCGCTGGCGTTTAGGATCTGCACCATGCTCCGGGCGATCTTCTGGGCCCGGGGGTCGTAGCTGGGGGCGCAGCCCACCCAGTAGAGGACCTCGGGGTGGGGCTTTTCCTCCACCGTGGGGACGTCAAGCCCTTCCGCCCAGTCCAGGCGCTTGTCCTGGCCGATGCCCCAGGGGTTCCCCGAGCGCTCCATGCCCCGGAAGGCGTTGTTGAGCTCCTGGGGGAAGCTCCCCTCCATGAGGACCTTGGCCCGGCGCACGTCCAGGATGTGGAGCATCTGCTCGTTGCCCACGGGGCAGACCTCCACGCAGGCCATGCAGGTGGTGCAGGCCCAGAGGGCCTCCTCGTTCAGGGCAAAGTCCATGAGGGGCCTCGGGCTTTCCTTGCCCTCGGCGAAGTCCTTGAGGATGCCGTTTAGCTCGTAGCGCTCGGAGATGAGGATGGCGGCAGGAGAAAGGGCCTTGCCCGTGGTGTAGGCGGGGCAGGCCTCCTGGCAGCGGTTGCACATGATGCAGGCGTAGGCGTCCAGAAGCCGCTTCCAGGAAAGGTCCTCCAGCTTTTCCGCCCCGAACTTCTCCGCCTCCCCCTCAAAGTTCAAAGGCGTGAGGGCCCCCGGCACCTCCTTGCGGAAGGCCAGGTTGATGGGGGCCATGAAGAGGTGGATGTGCTTGGAGCGGGGGAAGTAGGGGAGGAAGAGGAGGATGGAGCCCAAAGCGCCCCACCAGAAGAAGTGCTCCAGGAAGGTCAAAAGGGCGGGGGAAAGGCCCGCCAGGCTCCCCGCGATGGCGCTGGCCACGGGCTGGAAGGGGTCGGGCTCGCTCAAGGCCAAGGAGGAGGCCTTGTGGAGGAGGCGGCTTCCCACGTGGAAGGTGATGAAGGCCCCCACGATGGCGGAGTCCCGGGCGATGCCTTTCCGGGCCTCCTCGTGGAGGGGGACGTTGGGGTTCCAGGTGAAGTCCCTGGGGGCCAAAAGGTAGCGCCTTAGCATGAGGCCCAGGATCCCCACCAGGATCAAGGCGGTGAGGAGGTCGGCCAGGAGGTTATAGGGGTTCCAAAGCCCTCCCCGGGCGTGGAGGCCGAAGAAGCCCTCGAGGAAGTCCACCAGGTTCACCAGGAGGTAGTAGACGAAGCCGTAGAAGACGAAGGCGTGGAGGAGGGAGACAAGGGGCCTCCGCTTAAAGACGGTCTGCTGCGTGAGAACCAGCCAAAGGGCCCTTCCGATCCGCTCCGGCAGCCGGTCAAACCGGTCCTCGGGCTGGCCCCGCCTTATGGCCAGGTAGACCCGGCGGAAACCGGTGTAGGCGAAGTAAAAGCTGCCCAAAGCCAGAAGGACGAAGAGGATCTTTTCCGGTAGGGTCAGCATGGATCCACCCTCCTTATACTCAGTAAAAGTTTACCCCAACCCGCCCTCTTGGCAAGAGCGTACAATAGGCCCTCGTGGAAACCGTAGCCTTGGCCGTCCTCCTCCTTTTCGGGCTTCTGAACCTCTGGGTGTTCCACCGCTTTCAAAAGCCCCTCCTTCCCCTCCTCGGGGCCCTTTTCCTAAGCGCCTTTGTCTTCTTCTTCTCCCCCGTCTTGGGGCTTCTCCTCTTCCTCGTGGGCCAGACCCTGGCCTTCTACGCCGCCGGGAAGAGGTAGAAGACGGCAAGGGCCACCACGGCCCCGAGAAGGGCCCCCACCAGGACCTCCAGGTAGGTGTGCCCCAGAAGCTCCTTTAGGGGCTCGGGGGCGGGGCCCCTTTCCAGGACCTTTTGCAGCTCCTGGACCAGCTGGTTCAGAAGCTGGGCGTGAAGCCCCGCCGCCCGCCGGATCCCCGTGGCGTCGTACATGACGATAAGGGCAAAGACCATGGCCACGGCGAAGAGGGTGGAGTCAAACCCCTCCTTGAGCCCCACCCCCATGGCCAGGGCGCTCACCGTGGCGGAGTGGGAGCTCGGCATGCCGCCCGTGTCCAGAAAGCGCTCCCACTGGAAGCGGCCCTCCAGGAGGTAGTAAAGGAAGAGCTTGAGGGTCTGGGTGAGGAGGTTGGCGAGGAGGGCTGTCCAGAAGATCTGGTTGGCCAAAAGCTCCCTAAGGGTTTCCATACCGCCTGAGAAGGGCTGCCTTCAGGGTGTTGGCCATGAGCATGGCCACGGTCATGGGGCCCACACCCCCGGGAACCGGGGTGAGGGCGCTGGCCACCTCCGCCACCTCGGGGTGCACGTCGCCCAAAAGCCTCCCCTCCACCCGGTTCACCCCCACGTCCACCACGATGGCCCCTTCCCGCACCCAGTCTTTGCGCACCAGGTGGGGCCGGCCCACGGCCACCACCAGGACCTCCGCCCTCCGGGTGACCTCGGGAAGGGCCTCGGTTTTGGAGTGGGCCAGGGTCAAGGTGGCGTCCTCCCGCAGAAGAAGCCCCGCCAGGGGCTTGCCCACGATGTTGGACCGCCCCAGGACCACCACCTCCTTGCCCTTTAGCGCCACCCCGTAGTGCTTGAGGAGGCGCAAGATCCCCAAAGGGGTGCAGGGGAAAAGCCCCTCGCCCCCGCTCCAAAGCCGCCCCACGTTCAAGGGGTGGAAGCCGTCCACGTCCTTCAAGGGGGAGATGGCCTCGAGGACCCGCTCGGCCCGGATGTGGGGGGGAAGGGGAAGCTGGACCAGGATCCCGTCCACCTCCTCGTCGGCGTTGAGCTCCTGGATACGGCTTAGGAGGGCTTCCTCGGAGAGGTCCTCGGGGTAGACCTCCACCTGGCTCCGAAAGCCCAGCTCCCGGGCCCTCTTGTCCTTGAGGCGCACATAGGAGACCGAGGCCGGATCCTCCCCGAGGCGGATCACCCTCAGGGAGGGCACGAAGGGAAGGGTTTTTAACCGCTCCTTTAGCTCGGCGTAAACCGCCTCCGCCACCTCATGGCCGGAAAGCATGCGGGCCTGCGCCATTCACGCCTCCTTGGGCACGGTCTTCAACTCCCCCTCCTGGATGCGGCGGTAAAGACGTCCCAAAACCCCGTTCACAAAGGCCCGGGAGTGCTCCCCCCCGTAGCGGTTGGCGATCTTCACCGCCACCTCAATGAGGGGGGCGAAGGGGGTGGGCTCAAAGAGCATCTCGTAGGTGGCGAGCCGAAGGACGGTGAGGTCGGTCTTGGACATCTGGGCGAAGTCCCAGCCCTCCACCGTCTCCTTAAGGGCCCGGTCCACCTCCTCCTGGCGGGCCTTGTACCCCCAAAGGAGCCTCCGGGCGAAGGCCACCGCCTCCTGGTCCAAGGGCTCCCCCAGGGCCTCCTCGCCCTCCATCTCCTCCAGGGCGTGCTGGAAGGCCTCCTCCAGGTCCACGCCCCCTTGGGTGTGGGCGAAGAGGGCCCGCATGGCCAGCTCCCTAGCCCGCCTGCGCATGACCTCCCCTGGGGTCCTGCACCTGGGCCACGGTGAGGTTCACCGCCTTGACCCTTTCGCCCGTGGCCAGGTAAAGGGCCTCGGCCACGGCCCGCTGGGCTTTCTCGGCCAGCTCGGGGATCACCTGGCCGTAGTCCACCGCCACCCACACCTCCACCACAAGCCCCTCCCCCGTCCTTTCCAGCCGGACGGGGCGCTGGCGCTTGAGGACCTGGGGCGGGGCGAAGGGCCTCAGGCCTTCCAGGCCCTCCAAGGCGTAGGCCACCAGGGCCTCGAGGGCGTGGTCGCTTACCTCGTAGTCCACCATCCCAAGGACAGTCTACACTTCCATCCGCCGGGCCACGAAGTTGGTGTAGACGGCCCCCCGGCGGAAGAAGGCGTTCTGGAGGACCTTCTGGTGGAAGGGGATGGTGGTCTTGAGGCCCGGCCCCTCAATCACCGTCTCGGAAAGGGCCCTCTCCATGCGCTTTATGGCCTCCTCCCGGGTGGGGGCCCAGGCGATGATCTTGGCGATGAGGCTATCGTAGTGGGGCGGGATCTGGTAGCCGGCGTAGAGGTGGCTGTCCACCCGCACCCCAGGCCCTCCGGGGAAGAGGAGGGTCTCCACCTTGCCGATGGAGGGGCGGAAGCCCTTCTCCGGGTCCTCGGCGTTCACCCGCACCTCTATGGCGTGCCCCCGGACCTGGACCTCCTCCTGCCGGATCCAGAGCTTCTCCCCTTGGGCGATGCGGAACTGGGCCTGGACCAGGTCAATCCCCGTGATCATCTCGGTGACGGGGTGCTCCACCTGGATGCGGGTGTTCATCTCAATGAAGTAGAAGTTCCCCTCCTTGTCCACCAAAAACTCCAGGGTGCCTGCGGAAACGTAGCCCACGTGGGCCGCCAGGCGCACCGCCGCCTCGGCGATGGCCTTGCGGGTCTCGTAGGGGAGGACGCTCGGGGCCTCCTCCAAAAGCTTCTGGTGGCGGCGCTGGATGGAGCAGTCCCTTTCCCAAAGGTGGATGACGTTTTCCCCGTCCCCCAGGACCTGGATCTCTATGTGCTTGGGCTCCTCAATGTACTTCTCCAGGTAGATGGCGGGGTTGCCGAAGGCGGCCCGGGCCTCCTCCTGGGCCTGGAGGACCGCCCGTTCCAGCTCCTCCTCCGTGTGGACCACCCGCATCCCCCGGCCCCCGCCCCCGGCGGAGGCCTTGAGGATCACGGGGTAGCCGATCTCCTGGGCCGCCCGCTTGGCCTCCTCCACGCTTTTAAGCTCGTCCGTGCCCGGCACCGTGGGCACCCCCGCCTCCCGGGCCACCTTCCTCGCCGTGGCCTTGTCCCCCAGGGCCTTCATGTTCTCCGGGGTGGGGCCGATGAAGGTGATCCCGTGCTCCCGGCACATCTCGGCGAAGGTGGCGTTCTCCGCCAGAAAGCCGTAGCCCGGGTGGATGGCGTCGGCCCCGGTGACGATGGCCGCCGAGAGGATGTTGGGGATGTTGAGGTAGCTCTGCCCCGAGGGCGGCGGCCCGATGCAGATGGCCTCGTCGGCGAGGAGAACGGGAAGGCTCTTCTCGTCGGCGGTGGAGTGGGCCACCACCGTCTTGATGCCCAGTTCTCTGGCCGCCCGGATGATCCTCAAGGCGATCTCGCCCCGGTTGGCGATCAGGACCTTCTTCATACCGGCTGGATCAGGAAGAGGGGCTGGCCGTACTCCACGGGCTCCCCGTTCTCCACCAGGATCTTCTTGACGATGCCCGAGACCTCGGACTCAATCTCGTTCATGAGCTTCATGGCCTCAATGATGCAGAGGACCTGGCCCTTCTCCACCCGGTCCCCCTCCTTCACGTAAGGGGGAGCGTCCGGGGCTGGGGCCCGGTAGAAGGTGCCCACGATGGGGGCCCGGACCTCCACGCACCCCGGGCAGTCGTCCGGGGCCTCCGTTTGGACCTGAGGCTTTTCCACTGGGGCGGCTGGCGCGGGCGGGGTCGGGGCCGGCACCTCCGGCGGGGGGGCCGCCAGCATGGGGACCTGAACCTGGGGGACGCTCACCACCTGCACCTCCCCGCCCCGCCGCACGGTGAGCTTGTAGTCCGGGGTCTCCAGGGTGAGCTCGTTCACCCCGTGCTCCACCAAGGCTTGCAGGATCTGCTTCAGCTCCTTCGGCGTCATCGGTGCACCTCGCGGGAAAAGCTTACCCCATTCGCCCCTCACGGATTTCTGCACCGCGTCAAAATCCCGTGGAGGGGGCGGCCCCCCTCAGGCAGCCTAGGCCCGGCCCACATACTCGCCGGTCCGGGTGTCCACCTTGATGACCTCCCCGGGCTCCACGAAGAGGGGCACCTGGACCACGGCCCCCGTCTCCAGGGTGGCGGGCTTGGACCCCCCGGAGACCGTGTCCCCCCGCACGCCCGGGGGCGTGTCCACCACCTTGAGCTCCACCACCGTGGGCGGGGTCACCTTGAGGGGCCTGCCCTCGTACATGTCCCCAAGGACGGTCATCCCTTCCTTCAGGAACTCGGCCCCCACCACCCGGGAGCGGGGCACGGTGAACTGCTCGTAGGTCTCCAGGTCCATGAAGACCATCTCCTCCCCTTCGGGGTAGAGGTATTGGAGTTCCCGGGTCTCCACGTAGATGTCCTCCAGCCTCTCCCCGGAGTTGAAGGTGCGCTCCACCGTGGCCCCCGTCTCCAGGTTCTTGAACTTGGCCACCACCTTGGCCCCGCCACGGCCCAGCTTCTGGTGCTGGTACTCCACGCACTCCCAAAGGCCGCCGTCCATCTTCACCTTGGTTCCGGGACGCAAATCGGTCACGCTGATCATGCTTCCTCCTGAAGGTCCAAGACCTGGGGCTTAAGCCCTAAAAGGTCAATATAGCGGAGGTAGTCCTCCTCGGCGAGCTCCCGCCCGGCCAGGGCCACCAAAAGGGCCTCCATGACGTTGGTGCCGAAGCTCCGGCCTCCGATGCGAGGGGTGGTGGTGACGAGGCGCCTCACCCCCCGCTCCCGGAGGAAGGCCACGTCCTCCTCCGTGGTGGTGTTGGTGAGGACCGTCTTGCCCCGCATGTCCTTGAGCATATGGCGCCGGATGTAGTGCCAATCCCCGGCCACCACGTCGGCCCAAGCGTAGTAGCGGGCGCGCCAGTCCTCCCGCACCTCCTCCTGCTTCTTCCCCGTGGGGTAAAGGACGGAAAAGGGCAGGCGGGTAAAGAGGGGCAGGAAGAGGAAGGCGAGCTTCTGCAGGAAGGAGAGGCTGTAGAGAGGGATGGGCAGGCCCAGGGCGAAGATGAAGTCCCCGTAGAGGACCTTCGCCCCCGCCTCGTCCAAAGCCTCGGCGAGGCCGAAGCGGTCCACGGCCGAGGGCAGAAGAACTTTGGTTTTCCTCCAGTCTATAAGGGAGGCCAGCTCCCGCACCGCCCGCCGCTCCAGGGTGTGCTTGAGTCCGGAGCCGTCCACCACGGGGGTCTTCCTGGCCGCCTCCTTGAGGCGAAGGGCATCCCGGATGGCGTACCGCCGCCCTCCCGCCCAGAGGTAAAGGTCTATTCCCCCAAGGCCGATGGCCTCCACCTGGCCGTCTAGCTCCCGGATCAGGCCAAGGGCCCGCTGGAAGTCTCCGTCCGTGCCCCGCCTTTCCAGGACCACCTTTTCCCCCAGAAGCTCCACCTCGGCCACGGAGTCGCGGCGGCTACTGCCTAAGGAAACGGAAACCACGCGCTTGGCCACGAAGGCTCATCTTAGCAGGAAGGCCAGAACCAAAAAGGCAAGGGCCAGGAAGAAGGGCCAGCTCTGCCGCACTCCCAAAAGCCGCAAAAGAAGGCCAAGGACCAGGCCACCAAAGGCCAGGGCCAGGAAAAGGGCCTCTAGGTTCTGGAAGAAGGCCGGCATACGCCCAGGCTAGCGCAACGCCCGCCTCAAAAAGGCCAACACCCGCTCCCGGAAGGCCCGGTCCACCTCCCCCCGGAAAAGGTGCCCCCCCGGGTAGCTAAAGCACTCCACGGGCTTTTTTAGGGCTTTAAGCCTCCGGCAGAGCTCCCAGGACCACTCCGGGGGCACCTGGGCGTCTTTAAGCCCGTGGTGGACGCTATAGGGGACGGAAAGGTCCGCTAGGTAAGTCCAGGCCGAAGCCTGGCGGAGGACCTCCTCGGGCAGGGCCAAAAGCTCCCCTCCCCGCCTTCCCTGGGACCAGAAGCGGATCCTTTCCAGGTTCAGCCGCTCGTCCCCACTCATGCTCCCGTAGAGGACCACACCCCTAAGGCCGGGGTCCACCAGACTTACGATCTGGGCGACCCCGCCCCCCATGGAGTGGCCGAAGAGGGCGATGCGGGAGGCCTCCGCCTCGGGAAAGGCCCCCTTGCGCACCTCGGCCAGGAGGTTCAGCACGTCCACGGCGTAGGCGTGGCGGAGACCCTGGGCGGGGGCCCCTTCGGAGGGGGGGTGGCCCCGGTAGTTGGGGTGGAGGACGAGGTAGCCCCGTTCCGCCAGGAAGTCGGCGTAGGAAGTGGTGTAGGCGAGGAGGCGGTAGCGGCTTGGCTCCACGTAGCCGTGGAGGACCACCACCACGGGGAAGGGCCCTTGGCCTTTGGGCAGGTTGGCGAAGCCGTGGACCCTAAGGCCATCGGAGAGGTGGGAGAACTGGACCCGCCTAAAGGCGGGCCTTTCCTCCAAGACCCTTTCCACCCGAAACCCCCCTTCCCCGTAGCCTCGAGCCCGGAGCCCGGGGAGGGTGAGAACCTGGGCGAAAGCCGGAAGAAGCAGAAGGGCCAGGAAAAGGCCTGGGCGCATACCCCCCAGGCTAACGGGGAACCTTCGGGCTAAATGTGGTCCGCCTCCCGGGAAAGCCAGCCCGCCTGAAGCCCTTTCAGGCCGATGGCGTGGTAGACGAGCTGGGCCGCGGTCATCTCGGCGTGGAACTGGCCGTTCGGGGAAAGCTCCACGAAGTCCATTCCCACCACCTCCTTCTCGGCGAAGACCGCCTCGAGGAGGTCCACCACCTGCCGGTAGGAAAGCCCGCCCGGCAAGGGGGTGCCCACGCTGGGCATCACCGAGGGGTCCAGGGCGTCAAAGTCCAGGCTGATGTAGACCCGCTTTCCCAAGGCGGCAAGGATCTCCTTGAGGGGAAGCCCCTCCCGGTGGATCCGGTGGGCGGGGAAAAGGGCCACCCCCTTCTCCCGGGCCAAGCGCAAGGAGTCCCGGTCCATGGCCCGGATCCCCACCTGGGCCAGGGAAAACCCCTCCTGGAGAAGGCGGTGGAAGGGGCTTGCGTGGGAGTAGACCGAGCCCTGCCACTCGGGGTAGAGGTCGGCGTGGGCGTCTATGTGGAGGAGGGAAAAGGCCCCCAGGGCCTCCTTGTGGGCCTGGACCAAGGGGTGGGTGATGGAGTGGTCCCCGCCCAGGGCCACCACCCATTTCCCCGCCCGGAGGTGCTTTAAGGCCTCCTCCCGGATGAGGCGGTGGCTTTCCTCGGCCATCCCCGCCACCCAGGGCACCGGCTCGGCCGCGTGGATCCCCACCTCCTCGGGGGAGGCGCCCAGCTCCAAAAGAAAAGGCTCAAGCTCCCGGCTTGCCAGGAGGATGGCCTCGGGGCCCCTCCTGGCCCCCGGGAGGAAGGAGAGGGAAAGGTCATAGGGCACGGGCAGGACCACCACCCGCGCCGCCTCGTAAGGGGTGTCCCGCTCGCCGAAGACGAGGCGCATAGCCCCCCAAGGATACCCCACTAGCGGCCCAGGAAGAAAAGCTCCAACAGGCGCAGGATGGCCAGGGTGCCCCGCGCAAAGTCCTGGATGCGGATGTGCTCGTTGGGGCTATGGACCCGGCTTCCCGGGTAGCCCACCCCGAGGCCCACCGCCGGGGCTTTGAGGTGGTGGAGGAAGGGGTGCATGGGCCCCGAGCCCGCCATGTTGGGGTAAAGAACGGCCCTCTGGCCAAAGGACTCCTCCAGGGCCCGCCTGGCCAGGCCCACGAAGGGGTGGGCCAGGTCCGATCGGGCGGGCTTTTCCCCCTTCTCCAGGACCACCACCTCCACGTCGTGGAAGCCCTGGGCCTCGAGGTGCCGCTTAAGGAGAGCGGGCACCTCCTCGGGGTCCTGGTCGGGGACGAGGCGGAAGTCCAGCTTGGCCCGGGCCTCCGCAGGGAGGACGGTCTTGGACCCGGGGCCCCCGTACCCCGCGTGGAAGCCGTTGAAGTTCACGCAGGGCTCGGCGTAAAGGCGCTGGTTAAACTCCAGGTTCCTCGCCCCGCCCAGGAAGTCCCGCACGCCAAAGGCCTCCCTTAGGGCCTCCGACTCGTCGGGGATCTCGGCCAAGACCTCCATCTCCAAGGGGGTGAGGGGGCGGACCCGGTCGTAAAATCCGGGGATTAAAACCCGTCCCTCCTCGTCCCGAAGGGAGGCCAGGGCGCGGCTTAAGCGGTAGATGGGGTTTTCCACCACCGCCCCGTAGGAGGAGTGGAGGTCAAAGGCTGCCGTGCGCACCCTTAGCTCCAGGGCCACGATCCCCTTGAGGCCGGCGTAGAGGTAGGGCCTGCCCTTGGCGTCCACGCCCCCCGCCTCCCAGAGGATGGCCTCCGCCTGGAGGCGGTCCCGCTTGTCCGCCACGTAGGCCTCGAGGTGGGGGCTTCCCACCTCCTCCTCCCCCTCCACCACGAACTTCACCCGGGGTAGAAAGCCGTGCTTCTCCCGGAAGAGCTTAAGGGCCACCATCCGGGCCACCAGCTCCCCCTTGTCGTCGTGGGCCCCCCGCCCGTACCAGGCCCCGTCCCGCTCGGTGAGCCGGAAGGGGTCCGTCTCCCAGAGGTCCAAGGGGTCCGGGGGCTGGACGTCGTAGTGGTTGTAGAAGAGGAGAGTCCTCTCCCCCTCGCCTCCCTCGGCATAGACCACGGGGGGGCCATAGCCCTCGTGGAGCTCGGGGCGAAGCCCCAAGCCCTCCAACGCCTCGGCCACCTTTTCCGCCGCTTCCCGAAGGGCCTTCCCCTCGGCGCTCACCGAGGGTACGGCCACAAGCTCTGCAAGAAACGCCCTTGCCTCTTCCAGAAAGCCCCACATGGTAGACTGAGCATACTATGGTGGAGCCTTCCCTGGTCCTCTACGGGGCCCCTTACGAGCGGGCCATGGCCGTCCTAGAGGAAACCCTACGGGAGACCGGGGCCCGCTACGCCCTCTTCATTGACCGCAAAGGCTTCGTCCTGGCCCACAAGGAGGCCCTTTGGGCCCCCAAGCCTCCCCCCCTGGACAGCCTGGCCACCCTGGTGGCGGGCAACGCCGCCGCCACCCAGGCCCTGGCCAAGCTCCTGGGCGAAGCCCGCTTCCAGGAGGTGGTCCACCAGGGAGAGAGGATGGGCCTCTACGTGGACGAGGCCGGGGAGCACGCCCTTTTGGTCCTCATCTTTGACGAAAGCGCCCCCCTGGGCAAGGTGAAGCTTTACGGTAAGCGGGCGGCTTCGGCCCTGGCCGAGATCACGGAGGAGGCTTTGGCCAACCCGCCCAAACTCCCCCTGGACACGGAGTACCAAGAAGGAGCCAAGGCCCTCCTAGACGAGCTCCTGGGTAACTAGGCATGAGCACCATCAACTTCGCCAACCGCGAGATCAACTTCAAGATCGTCTACTACGGACCCGGCCTCTCGGGCAAGACCACCAACCTCAAGTGGATCTACGGCAAGATCCCCGAGGGGCGCAAGGGGGAGATGGTCTCCTTGGCCACGGAGGACGAGCGCACCCTCTTCTTTGACTTCCTCCCCTTGGACCTGGGGGAGGTCAAGGGGTTTAAGACCCGCTTCCACCTCTACACGGTCCCGGGCCAGGTCTTCTACAACGCCAGCCGCAAGCTCATCCTGAGGGGCGTGGACGGCATCGTCTTCGTGGCCGACTCGGCCCCCAACCGCCTCAGGGCCAACGCCGAGAGCATGCGCAACATGCGGGAGAACCTGGCGGAGTACGGGCTTAAGGTGGAGGACGTGCCCGTGGTCCTCCAGGTGAACAAAAGGGACCTCCCCGACGCCCTCCCCGTGGAGATGGTGCGGGCGGTGGTGGACCCCGAGGGGCGGTTTCCCGTCTTTGAGGCGGTGGCCACCGAGGGCAAGGGGGTCTTTGAGACCCTCAAGGAGGTGAGCCGCCTGGTGCTGGCCCGGGTGGCGAGCGGAACCTAAAGGCCCGGGGGCTCGAGGCCGGATACCCTCCGGCTTTTTATTTTTGTTTCAAAAAAATCGGGACAAAAGTCCCTAAACACCTTTTCCTAAGGGACAAACGTACCTCCCGCTCCGCCCCTCCTTTCCCTACCATGGATCCCGTATGCGACCATCCGTCGCGAAAGGAGGGAGGGTATGGAGGAAAAACCCACAGGCGCCCTCGGCGTCATCGTAGTTTTGGCCCTGACAATCCTGGTTTTCTGGCTAGGGGTATACGCCCTTTTCCTCGCTAGGGGGTGAGGTAGGGTGGACGAGCGCAAGGCCCACAAGGCGATCCTAGCTTACGAGAAGGGGTGGCTCGCCTTCTCCTTGGCGATGCTCTTCGTCTTCATCGCCCTCATCGCCTACACCCTGGCCACCCACACCTCCGGGGTCATCCCCGCAGGCAAGCTGGAACGGGTGAACCCCACCACGGTGCGCTCCGAAGGCCCCTGGGCCGACCCCGCCCAGGCGGTGGTCCAGACCGGCCCCAACCAGTACACCGTCTACGTCCTGGCCTTCGCCTTCGGCTACCAGCCGAACCCCATTGAGGTGCCCAAGGGGGCGGAGATCGTCTTCAAGATCACGAGCCCCGACGTCATCCACGGCTTCCACGTGGAGGGCACCAACATCAACGTGGAGGTCCTGCCGGGCGAGGTCTCCACGGTGCGCTACACCTTTAAAGAGGCAGGCGAGTACCGGATTATCTGCAACCAGTACTGCGGCTTAGGCCACCAGAACATGTTCGGGAAGATCGTGGTGAAGGAGTGAGCCATGGCGCTGCGCGCGGGAGAGATCAGCCGGATCTACGAGGCCTACCCCGAGAAGAAGGCCACCCTTTACTTCCTGGTCCTGGGGTTTCTGGCCGTCATCGTGGGAAGCCTCTTCGGCCCCTTCCAGGCCCTGAACTACGGGAACGTGGACGCTTACCCCCTGCTTAAGCGCCTTCTCCCCTTCGTCCAGTCCTACTACCAGGGCCTGACCCTCCACGGGGTCTTGAACGCCATCGTCTTCACCCAGCTTTTCGCCCAGGCCATCATGGTCTACCTCCCCGCCCGGGAGCTGAACCTGCGGCCCAACATGGGCCTCATGTGGCTCTCCTGGTGGATGGCCTTCCTCGGCCTTGGGGTGGCCGCCCTTCCCCTCCTCGCCAACGAGGCCACGGTCCTTTACACCTTCTACCCGCCCCTCAAAGGGCACTGGGCCTTCTATTTGGGGGCGAGCCTCTTCGTCCTCTCCACCTGGGTCAGCATCTACATCGTTTTGGACCTGTGGCGGCGCTGGAAGGCGCAAAACCCCGGCAAGGTGACCCCTCTCGTCACCTACATGGCCGTGGTGTTCTGGCTCATGTGGTTCATCGCCTCCATCGGGCTCGTGCTGGAGGCGGTCCTCTTCCTTCTCCCCTGGTCCTTCGGGCTCATCCAGGGGGTGGACCCCCTCCTGGCCCGCACCCTCTTCTGGTGGACGGGCCACCCCATCGTCTACTTCTGGCTCCTTCCCGCCTACGCCATCATCTACACGGTGTTGCCCAAGCAGGCTGGGGGGAAGCTGGTCTCCGACCCCATGGCCCGGCTCGCCTTCCTCCTTTTCCTCCTCCTCTCCACCCCGGTGGGGTTCCACCACCAGTTCGCCGACCCCGGGATTGACCCCACCTGGAAGATGATCCACTCCGTCCTCACCCTCTTCGTGGCGGTGCCCAGCCTCATGACCGCCTTCACCGTGGCCGCCAGCCTGGAGCTGGCCGGAAGGATGCGGGGGGGCAGGGGGCTTTTGGGCTGGATCAAGGCCCTCCCCTGGGACAACCCCGCCTTCGTGGCCCCGGTCTTGGGCCTTTTGGGCTTCATCCCAGGCGGAGCGGGGGGCATCGTGAACGCCAGCTTCACCCTGGACTACGTGGTCCACAACACCGCCTGGGTCCCCGGCCACTTCCACCTCCAGGTGGCGAGCCTCGTGACCCTCACCGCCATGGGCTCCCTCTACTGGCTCCTTCCCAACCTCACGGGCAAGCCCATCTCCGACGGACAGAGGCGGCTTGGCCTGGCGGTGGTGTGGCTCTGGTTCCTGGGCATGATGGTCATGGCGGTGGGCCTTCACTGGGCGGGGCTTCTGAACGTGCCCCGGCGGTCCTACATCGCCCAGGTTCCCGACGCCTACCCTCAGGCGGCGGTGCCCATGGTCTTCAACGTCCTGGCGGGGATCATCCTCCTGGTGGCCCTCCTCCTCTTCATCTACGGCCTCTTCAGCATCCTCCTTTCCCGGGAGCGGAAGCCCGAGCTGGCGGAGGCCCCGGTGCCCTTCGCTGAGGTCCTCTCCGGCCCCGAGGACCGCAGGCTCGTCCTGGCCATGGACCGGATCGGCTTCTGGTTCGCCGTGGCGGTGATCCTGGTGGTCCTGGCCTACGGGCCCACCCTGGTCCAGCTTTTCAGCCACCTGAACCCCGTGCCGGGTATGCGGCTCTGGTAGCCTAGGCCCTTTGTCCCTTGACCCCCTCCCCCGGGGAGGGGAAACTTTCTTGGGGATGTTCCTCGCCCACGCCTACGCCATCGCGGTCCTCGAGGTCCTGCCCTTCTTCCTCCAGTTCCTGGGGCTTGGGCTTTCGGAAACCCTGGGGGAGGGGCTTTGCGGGAGCGCCCTTGGGGTCTCGGAGGCCGAGGCGGTGCGGTACGGCCTGGTGAGCGAGTACTATTTCTACGGCCAGGCCTTCCTCGTCCTCCTCGCCCTCAAGGCCGCCTACGCCCTGGGGCTTGTCCTCCTCCGGTTCATGTACCCCGAAAAGGCCCCCCCCTTCGCCCCCCTGGTGTGGCGGCTCGGGATGGGGCTCTCCTCGGCCCTCCTCCTCCTCTTCCTCCTCACCCGGACCCTGCCCCTGCCCTTCCTCACCCCCCTAGGCCCCGCCTGGCTCTCCCCCGCCCCCCTAGACCCCCTTTCCCTCTTGATGGCCGCCCCGGAACCCGTCCTCCTCGGGCTCCTCTGGAGGGCCCGGCCGTGAGGCTTCCCCCTTTGGTCTACCTCCTCGGCGCCGTGAGCTTCCTCACGGGGGCCGCCCTCGCCCTCAGCGCCCTCCTCCTCTTCCTGGTTGACGGGACGGGGAGGAGGGCCTATCCTGGGTAAGGCTTGGCGGGAGACCGCCTCGAGGAGGAAGGGGCTTAAAGCGCCTTCCCGCCTGACGGAGGGAAAACATGCCCATCACCAAGGAAGAGAAGCAGAAAGTCATCCAGGAGTTTGCCCGCTTCCCCGGGGACACGGGGAGCACCGAGGTGCAGGTGGCCCTCCTTACCCTGCGCATCAACCGGCTTTCCGAGCACCTCAAGGCCCACAGGAAGGATCACCACTCCCACCGCGGCCTCCTGATGCTGGTGGGCCAGCGCCGCAGGCTCCTCCGCTACCTCCAGCGGGAGGACCCCGAGCGGTACCGGGCCCTTATTGAGAAACTGGGCATCCGGGGTTAAACTAGGAAACAGGTCGGGGGCGGGGCCAAAAGCTCCGCCCTTCGCTTTTGGAAGGAGCGCCATGGAAGGTACACCCAACGTCCCCCAAGCCCACCGCTACGAGCTCACCCTGGCGGGGCGGCCCCTCGTCCTGGAGACGGGCAAGTACGCCAAACAAGCCTCGGGGTCCGTGCTGGTCCGCTACGCCGACACCGTGGTCCTGGCCACGGCCCAAGCCTCGGAGACGCCGGTGGAGGCCGATTTCCTTCCCCTCACGGTGGAGTTTGAGGAGCGGCACTACGCCGTGGGGAAGATCCCGGGAAGCTTCATGCGCCGGGAGGGGCGTCCCGGGGAGAAGGCCATCCTCTCCGCCCGCATGACGGACCGCCCCATCCGGCCCCTCTTCCCCAAGGGGTTCCGCCACGAGGTCCAGATCATCGTCACCGTCCTCTCCGCCGACCAGAAGAACCCGCCGGACATCCTGGGCCCCATCGCGGCGAGCGCCGCCCTCATGCTCTCCGACATCCCCTGGGAAGGCCCCATCGCCGCCGTGCGGGTGGGCCTCATCGGCGGGAGCTTCGTCCTAAACCCCACCCTCCAGGAGCTGGAGGAAAGCCAGCTGGACCTGGTGGTGGCGGGGAGCCGGGAGGCCATCCTCATGGTGGAGGCGGAGGCCGGGGAGGTGGACGAGGAGACCCTGGTCCAGGCCCTGGAGTTCGCCCACAAGGAGATGCAGCCCATCCTGGACCTGCAGGAAAGGATGGCCCGGGAGCTCGCCAAGCCCAAGATGGCCTGGACCCCGCCCGAGACCCTCCCCGAGGAAGCCAAGGAAGCCCTCTACCGCCTGGCCCTGGAGCGGGGGCTTTCCCAGGTCCTGCAGACGGCGAGCAAGGGGGAAAGGAGCCGGGCCCTAGCGGAGTTCGCCGAAAGCCTCATCGCCGAGGCCCTTCCCAAAGGGGAGGACGGCACCCCGGACGAGAGCAAGAAACTCCTCTACGAGAGCGCCTTTGACGAGGTGGTGCGGCGGGAGCTCAGGCGGCTCGTTCTGGAGGAGGGCAAGCGGGCGGACGGGCGGGGCCCCAAGGACCTAAGGCCCATCTGGATAGAGGTGGACGTCCTGCCCCGGGCCCACGGCTCCGCCGTCTTCACCCGGGGGGAGACCCAGGTCCTGGGCACCGTCACCCTGGGTACCGGGCGGGACGAGCAGATCATTGACGACCTGGGCATTGACGAGACCGAGAAGTTCCTCGTCCACTACAACTTCCCCCCCTTCTCCACCGGGGAGGTGCGGCGCCTTAGGGGGGTCTCCCGCCGCGAGGTGGGGCACGGCAACCTGGCCAAGCGGGCCCTCAAGGCGGTGATGCCCAAGGAGGAGGACTTCCCCTACACCGTCCGCGTGGTGGGGGATGTCCTGGAGTCCAACGGCTCTAGCTCCATGGCCACGGTCTGCGCCGGCTGCCTGGCCCTCATGGACGCCGGGGTCCCCATCAAGGCCCCGGTGGCGGGGGTGGCCATGGGGCTCGTGTGGGAAGGGAACCGGGCGGTGATCCTCACGGACATCCTGGGCCTCGAGGACGCCCTCGGCGACATGGACTTCAAGGTGGCGGGCACCCGCAAAGGGGTCACCGCCCTCCAGATGGACAACAAGGTGGGGGGCCTTCCCCGGGAGGTGCTCAAAGAAGCCCTCCTCCAGGCCCGGGAGGCGAGGCTAAGGATTCTGGACCTGATGGAAAGCGTCCTCCCCGCCCCGCGGCCCGAGCTCAAGCCCTTCGCCCCGAGGATCGTCTCCCTCAAGATCCCCGTGGAGAAGATCGGCCTGGTCATCGGCCCCGGGGGCAAGAACGTGCGCGCCCTGGAGGAGCTCGGGGTGGAGGTGGACATTGAGGAGGACGGGACCGTGCGCATCTACTCCGCCGACCTCGAGGCGGCGGAAAAGGCCAAAAAGCGCATAGAAGAACTCACCCGCGAGGCCAAGGTGGGCGAGATCTACGAGGGCACCGTCACCAGGATCACCCCCTTCGGCGCCTTCGTGAGCCTCTTCCCGGGCACCGAGGGGCTTCTCCACATCAGCCAGATCGCCCCGGGCCGCGTGGAGCGGGTGGAGGACCACCTCAAGGTGGGGGACGTGATCAAGGTCAAGGTCCACCGCATTGACGAGCGGGGAAAGATTGACCTGATCCGCCCCGAGCTGGAAGGCAAGATCCCCCCCAGGCGGCGCAAGTAGCCCCTGGGGGTCTTTCTAAAGGAGACGATCCCGGCCCTGCCGGGAAGATGGGAGGTTTATGGAAAACCAGGAACGGAAACCGAGGAGGAGGCGCCGCAGAAGGCCCCAGGAGGGGTCCCAAGGCGGCCCCCAGGACCACGTGGAGATCATCCCCTTAGGGGGGATGGGGGAGATCGGCAAGAACATCACCGTCTTCCGCTTCCGGGACGAGATGTTTGTCCTGGATGGCGGCCTCGCCTTCCCCGACGAGGGAATGCCCGGGGTGGACCTCCTCATCCCCCGGGTGGACTACCTGATAGAAAACCGCCACCGGATCAAGGCCTGGGTCCTCACCCACGGCCACGAGGACCACATCGGGGGGCTTCCCTTCCTCCTCCCCATGATCTTCGGCAAGGAAAGCCCCATCCCCATCTACGGGGCTAGGCTCACCCTGGGGCTTCTCCGGGGCAAGCTTGAGGAGTTCGGCCTGAGGCCCGGGGCCTTCAACCTGAAGGAGATCTCCCCCGACGACCGCATCCAGGTGGGGCGGTACTTCACCCTGGACCTCTTCCGCATGACCCACTCCATCCCCGACAACTCCGGGCTGGTGATCCGCACCCCCATCGGCACCATCGTCCACACGGGGGACTTCAAGCTGGACCCCACCCCCATTGACGGGAAGGTCTCCCACCTGGCCAAGGTGGCCCAGGCGGGGGCGGAAGGGGTTCTGCTCCTCATCGCCGACGCCACCAACGCCGAGCGCCCGGGCTACACCCCAAGCGAGATGGAGATCGCCAAGGAGCTGGACCGGGTGATCGGCCGCGCCCCGGGGCGGGTCTTCGTCACCACCTTCGCCAGCCACATCCACCGCATCCAGTCGGTGATCTGGGCGGCGGAGAAGTACGGGCGCAAGGTGGCCATGGAGGGGCGGAGCATGCTCAAGTTCAGCCGCATCGCCATGGAGCTCGGCTACCTCAAGGTGAAGGACCGCCTCTACACCCTCGAGGAGGTCAAGGACCTCCCGGACCACCAGGTCCTCATCCTGGCTACGGGGAGCCAGGGCCAGCCCATGTCCGTCCTCCACCGCCTGGCCTTTGAGGGGCACGCCAAGATGGCCATCAAGCCAGGGGACACGGTGATCCTCTCCTCTAGCCCCATCCCCGGGAACGAGGAGGCGGTGAACCGGGTCATCAACCGCCTCTACGCCCTGGGGGCCTACGTCCTCTACCCCCCCACCTACAAGGTCCACGCCTCGGGGCACGCCTCCCAGGAGGAGCTCAAGCTGATCCTCAACCTCACCACCCCCCGCTTCTTCCTCCCCTGGCACGGGGAGGTGCGCCACCAGACCAACTTCAAGTGGCTGGCGGAGTCCATGAGCCATCCCCCGGAGAAGACCCTCATCGGGGAAAACGGGGCCGTTTACCGCCTCACCCGGGATAGCTTTGACAAGGTGGGGACGGTGCCCCACGGGGTCCTCTACGTGGACGGCCTGGGGGTGGGGGACATCACCGAGGAGATCCTGGCCGACCGCCGCCACATGGCCGAGGAGGGCCTGGTGGTCATCACCGCCCTCGCCGGGGAGGACCCGGTGGTGGAGGTGGTCTCCCGGGGGTTCGTCAAGGCCGGGGAGAAGCTTTTGGGCGAGGTGCGAAGGATGGCCCTCGAGGCCCTTCTCAGGGGGGTCCGGGAGAAGAAGCCCCTGGAGCGCATCCGGGACGACATCTACTACCCGGTGAAGAAGTTCTTGAAGAAGGCCACGGGCCGCGACCCCATGATCCTGCCCGTGGTGATAGAGGGGTAGACCATGTACAAGCGCTTGCTTCTGCCCACGGACGGGAGCGAGGCGGCGGAAAGGGCCCTCGCCGAGGGCCTCCGCTTGGCCAAAGCCCTGGGGGCCGAGGTGGCCTTCCTTTACGCCTTAGAGCCCCTTGGCCCCAGGCTTCTCCTAGGGCCCGAAAGCCTCCCTTACCACCAGGCCCTCCTGGAGGACCTCCGCCAAGAGGGGATCAAGGCCTTAAACCGGGCCACCCGCATGGCCGAGGAGGCCGGGGTGGCCTTTGAAGCCCACCTGGTGGAGGGGCGGGCGGCGGAGGCCATCCTAAAGGAGGCGGAAAGGCACGACCTCATCGTCATGGGCACCCACGGGCGCACCGGGCTAGACCGGCTCCTTCTGGGTAGCGTGGCCCAGGAGGTGGTGCGCAAAAGCCCTAAGCCCGTCTTGGTGGTCCCCTACCGCAAGGCGTAAAGCCAGAGGAGCCCCACGCCGTAAAGCTAGGGTGTCCCAGGAGAGGACGGCCAGCTTTCGCAACGCCTTCAACCGCCCCCGTTCAGAAAACACCCCAGGAGCATGGGGCCCGGTAGGTGGGGAAGATGCACGCTCACCATCGGGCTTACCATCGCCTCTTTCGCCTTCATCGCCGCACCTCCTTCCGCCACACGATCCGGTCCACCGCCTCGGCCAAGCCCCAAGCCCCAAGGGCCGCCCCCAAGACCAGGCTCCAGACGGGCCAGGGCAGGGGCACCGCCTCCAGAACCCCGGGGACCCAGGCGCCTAAGCCCACCTGGGCCAGGACCCCCAAAGCCACGGCCCCGTGCAGGTAGGGGTTGGGAAGGGGCATAAGGTGGGTGTGCCGGGCGGCGTAGGCGAAGAAGAGCTGCCCCACCGCCATGAAATGGAAGGCGGCGCTCCGGGCCGCCTCCACCCCCACCCAGCCAGGCAGCAAGGCCAAAAGGGCCAGGGCTATGCCCGCCTTCACCGTACCCGTAAGGAGGATGAAGCGCAAAGAGGGCCCGTCCAAAAGCGGGCTTTCCTTAGGCCTTGGAGGGCGGTCCAGGACCCCGGGGTTCCGGTCCAAGGCCAGGGCCAAGGCGGGGAGGCCGTCCGTGACCAGGTTGATCCAGAGGATCTGCACGGCGGTGAGGGGGAGGAGTAGGTGGCCGGCGGCGTCCCTAAGACCCAAAAGGGCGGCGAAGACCATGCCGAGGGCCACCACCAAAACCTCGGAGAGGTTGGTGGAGAAGAGGAAGCGGAGGAACTTCTGGATGTTCTCGTAGATGCTCCGCCCCTCCTCTATGGCGGCCACGATGGTGGCAAAGTTGTCGTCCAGGAGGACGAGGTCCGCCACCTCCCGGCTCACGTCCGAGCCCCTTTGCCCCATGGCCACCCCCACGTCCGCCCGCTTGAGGGCCGGGGCATCGTTCACCCCGTCCCCGGTCATGGCCACCACCTCCCCCGCTTTCTGCAGGGCCTCCACGATCCTTAGCTTGTGCTCCGGCCTGACCCGGGCGAAGACGTCCACCTCCACAAGCTCCTCGTCGGAAAGGTCCTCCAGGTCCTCCCCCGTGGCCAGCACCTCCACCGGCAGGCCGATGCGGCGAGCAACGGCCAAGGCGGTGGCCGGGTGGTCCCCGGTGACCATCACCACCCGCACCCCCGCTTTGAGGATCCTCCGCATCGCCTCCGGCACCTCTGGCCGGGGCGGGTCCAGGAGGAGGGCGAAGCCCAAGAAACGGAGGTTTTCCTCGGCCTCCCCCTCGCCAAAGGCGAAGGCCAAGACCCGGTAGCCCTGGGCCGCGTGGGCCTCCGCCTCCTTCAGGAAGGCCTCCTTTTCCGCCTCCGAGGCGCTCAGACGAGGGATCAGGACCTCGGGAGCCCCTTTGAGGAAACTCCCTTTGGGCGTGGTGACCCGCATGTACTTCCAGGCGCTGTCAAAGGGGCGCTCGGAGAGGCGGGGATGGCTTTTTCGCAGGCCCTCCACGTCAAGGCCTTGCTGGGCGGCGTAGCGGAGAAGGCCGAGCTCCAAGGGGTCCCCGGCCCCCGTGGTGGGGTCGGCGTCGTTGCAAAGGACCATGGCCAGCAAAGCCCTTTCCGGGTCGGGCCCCACCACCTTTTCCACCTCCATGCGGTTTTCCGTGAGGGTGCCCGTCTTGTCGGTGGCGATGACCGTCACGCTCCCCAGGGCCTCCACCGCCGATAGGCGCCGCACCACCGCCTTGCGGCGGGCCATCCTTTCCACCCCCAGGCTCAGGGCCAGGGTGAGGATGGCGGGAAGCCCCTCGGGCACGGCGGCCACCGCCAGGGCCACGGCGAAGAGGAGGACCTTGGCGGAAAACCCCTCCGCCAAGAAGCCCAGGAGCACCAGGAGGAGGGCTAGGAGGAGGACGTAGCGGGCCACCCGGCTCCCGAAGGCCTCGAGGCGGCGCTCCAAGGGGGTCTTCTCCTCCTCCATCTCGGAAAGGAGGAGGGCGATCCGGCCCATGGCGCTCCTCACCCCGGTGCGGGTGACCTTCATGAGGGCCCGCCCCCGCACCAGAAGGGTCCCGGCGTGGACCTCCTCCCCCTCCCCTTTCTCCACGGGGACGCTTTCCCCGGTGAGGACGCTTTCGTCCACCAAAACCCCCCTCGCCTCCAGGAGGAGGCCGTCCGCCGGGACCCGGTCCCCCGCCTCGAGGCGCACCACGTCCCCGGGGACGAGCTCCCGGCTTGGCAGGCGGAGGAAGCGGCCGTCCCGCAGGACGTAGACCATGGGTTCCGCCAGGGCCTTAAGCCGCTTCAGGGCTTCCTCCGAGCGCTTCTCCTGGAAGGTGCCGAGCCCGGCGTTCAGGAGGAGGATGGCCAGGATGCTCCAAGCCTCCAAGGGGACCCCGCGCGCCCCCTCGGCAAGCCACAGGAAAAGATCCACCAGAAGGGCAAAAAGGAGAATGTAGATCAGGGGGCTTTGAAACTGGCGGAGAAACCTGCGCCAAAGGGGCTCGGGGGGCTTTTCCGGCAGGGCGTTGGGCCCGTGCTGGCGCAGAAGTCTTTGGGCCTCCTCCGAGGAAAGGCCGCGCATACCCCAAAGATACCCAAAGCCGCTAAAGACCTTTGTCCCGGGCCAAGCCTTGGGGTAAACTCAGGCCATGCTCCAGTACCCAGAACTCCCCCTAGGAAGCCCCCTCATAGACGCCGAGCTTCCCGACCCCCGGGGCGGGCGCTACCGGCTTTCCCAGTTCCAGGAGCCTTTGCTGGCCGTGGTCTTCATGTGCAACCACTGCCCCTACGTCAAGGGCTCTATCGGGGAGCTGGTGGCCCTGGCGGAGAAGTACCGGGGGAAGGTGGCCTTCGTGGGCCTCAACGCCAACGACTACGAGAAGTACCCCGAGGACGCCCCGGAGAAGATGGTGGCCTTCGCCGAGGAGCGCGGCATCTTCTTCCCCTACCTCCTGGACGAGACCCAGGAGGTGGCCAAGGCCTACCGGGCCTTACGCACCCCGGAGGTCTTCCTCTTTGACGAAAGGAGGCTTCTCCGCTATCACGGACGGGTGAGCGACAACCCCAAGGACCCAAGCCAGGCGCAAAGCCACGACCTCGAGGCAGCTATAGGGGCCCTCCTCCAGGGCAAGGACCCCCCCTTGGCCGAGGCCCCCGCCATCGGCTGCACCATCAAGTGGAAGCCGGGGAACGAGCCGGAGGTCAGGATCGGCTGATCACCGCCGCTGGCGCCAAAGGCCCCGCCTCGGGTCGTAGGGGCAGGCCCGAAAGGCCACCCGGGGGCAGTACCGCCGGTAAGCCCTCACCTCCCGGGCCAGGCCCTCGGGCAGGCCGCAGACGGGACACCCTCTCCTTTGCGGGAAAACCCGGGCGAGAAGGGCCACCAGGTGGGAGACAAGCCTCACGCGCCCCATCCTAACCCAGATGGTAGACTGCCTCCGGGCTTCGGCCCGGAGGTGGCGATGCGCGTGTTGGTGACGGGCGGTGCCGGTTTCATCGGAAGCCATATCGTGGAGGACCTCCTCGCCAAGGGCTTGGAGGTGGCGGTCCTGGACAACCTGGCCACGGGCAAGCGGGAGAACGTACCCAAAGGCGTCCCCTTCTTCCAGGTGGACCTACGGGACAAGGAGGGGGTGGAGCGGGCCTTCCGGGAGTTCCGCCCCACCCACGTCTCCCACCAGGCGGCCCAGGCCTCGGTGAAGGTGAGCGTGGAAAACCCCCTCCTGGACTTTGAGGTGAACCTCCTGGGGGGGCTCAACCTCCTGGAGGCCTGCCGCAGGTGGGGGGTGGAGAAGCTGGTCTTCGCCTCCACGGGGGGGGCCATCTACGGGGAGGTGCCCGAAGGGGAACGGGCCGAGGAGACCTGGCCCCCCCGCCCCAAAAGCCCTTACGCCGCAAGCAAGGCGGCCTTTGAGCACTACCTTTCCGTCTACGGGCAAAACTACGGCCTCAAGTGGGTCTCCTTGCGCTACGCCAACGTCTACGGGCCCAGGCAGGACCCCCACGGGGAGGCGGGGGTGGTGGCCATCTTCGCCGAGCGGATCCTAAAGGGGGAGCCCGTGACCCTCTACGCCCGCAAGACCCCCGGGGACGAGGGGTGCGTGCGGGACTACATCTACGTGGAGGACGTGGCCGAGGCCCACGCCCTCGCCCTCTTCTCCCTGGAAGGGATTTACAACGTGGGCACCGGGGAAGGGCACACCACGAGGGAGGTCCTCGAGGCCGTGGCCGAGGCGGCCGGGAAGACCCCCGTGGTCCAGCCCGCCCCCCCGCGCCCCGGGGACCTGGAAAGGAGCGTCCTTTCCCCCCTCAAGCTCATGGCCCACGGCTTTAGGCCCAAGGTGGGGTTTAAGGAAGGCATCCACCGCACGGTGGCGTACTTCCGCCGCTAAGTGGCCGCACGCTGGTTTCGCAACACGGGATGCCCGAAAGGGGGCTTGAGAAGCTCCTCGAGCCCCTGGGCCTGGTGGGGCTTTGGGGAAGGGTGCGGGACTACTTCCGCACCTGGCCCCTGCCCTACTAGAGGCCTTCCCTCAGGCTCAAGGCCAGGGCAAGCCCGGCCCCCAGGCCGAAGAAGAGGTAGGCCGGGGTGGGGTCCAAAAGGGCGAAGAGGAGGGGCAGGGCCAAAGCCGTGGCCCCAAGGGCCCGGAAAGCCCTTCGGCTCAGGGCGTAAAGGGCGAGGAAGAGGAGGCCCGCCCCCAAAAGGACCCTAGGGTCCACGGCGAAGAGGACCCCTGCCGCCAGGGGCCAGGCCGTCCCGCCCCGGAAGAAAAGCCAAGGGGAAAAGGCCTGCCCCAAGATGGCCCCCATCCCCGCCCAAAGGCCCCCGAGGGGGTCCTGGGCCACCGCCTCCCCCAAGGGCACGGCCATCACCCCCCGGAAGAAGTCCAAAAGAAAGACCAAGAAGGCGGGAATTGGGCCCAGAAAGCGGCAGACCGCTCCAAGCCCTAAGCCCCCTTCCCTAAGGAGGTCCCGCCCCCGGAGGGCCCCGAACCAGTAGGCCACGGGAAGCCCCCCCACCCCGTAGCCCAGAAGCAACGCCCAAAGCATCTAAAGGGCCCGGCGCACCTGGTTTTGGAGGCGGAGGAGGGCCGCCTCGAGGCCCCTTAGCCTGAGGGGCGTGAGGATCTCCTCAAGCCCCGCCCCCCGGTAGAAGGAGGGGGGCACGGCCAGCACCGCCTCGGGGGTCTCCCCCTCGAGGCCCTCTTTAAGAAGCCCGGCGAAGGCCTTCACCGTGGGGGCCTCGTCGGGGACCATGAAGTGGAGGCGCACCCTTCCCCCCTCCACCTCCGCCTTCAGGAAGAAGGGGGTCTGGCACTCGTGCACCCGCTCCAGCTCCACCCCCGGGGGGGGCGGGGGAACCTTCTTGGCGTAGTCCAGGAGGACCTCGGTCTTGAGCTCCTTGGGCAGGGAGCGGATCAGGTCCAAAGCGGCCTGTAGCTTGGGCGGAAGCGCCATACCCCTAGCCTACCCCCCTTTGGCGGCCACATGGGTGGGCCTGAGCTCTATCTCGCTCACAAGAGCCCTCTCCGGCATCTCCAGGGCGAAGAGGACCGCCCGGGCCACGTCCTCCGGGGAAAGCTTCCATGAGGCCCCCGGGGTGTTCCCGGCGAAGCCCGTGTCCACCGAGCCCGGGAGGATGTTCACCACCCGCACCCCCTGGTCCCTGAGCTCCAGCATGGCCGCCCCCATGAGGCCCAAGAGGCCGAACTTGCTGGCGTTGTAGGCGGCCCCGCCCTTAAAAGGGTTCTTCCCGGCGAGGCTTCCGATGTTCACCACCACCCCCCGGGCGCGGAGGAGGGCGGGAAGGGCGGCCTTCAAGCCCAGGAAGGGCCCCACCAGGTTCACGTCCAAAACCTCCCGAAGCTCCTCCTCGGAAAGCTCGGCCACGGGCTTGAAGGTCCCGATCCCCGCGTTATTCACCAAGGCCGAAAGGCCGCCAAAGGCCTCCTCCAACCGGGCCACGGCCCTTTCCCAGTCCCCAAGGCTTCGCACGTCCCCCACCAGGGGAAGCGCCCCTTCCCCCAGGTCCTCCGCCAAAGCCCTAAGCCGCCCTTCGTCCCGGGCGAAAAGCCCCACCTTGTAGCCATGGGCGTGAAGAAGCCGGGCGATGGCCTCGCCGATCCCCCGGCTCGCCCCCGAGATGAGCGCCACCCGCATGCCTTTTACCCTACCCCAAACCGCCTCCGGATTTCCAGCAGGACCCCTTCCAGGGCCTCCTTGAGGTCCTCGAGGCTCCCCGTGTTCTCCAAAACCCAGGTGGCCTTCTTTCGCTTCTCCTCCTCGGGCATCTGGGCCCTTTCCCGGGCCAGGACCTCCTCGGGGGAAAGGCCGGAGCGGGCCACCACCCGCTTCACCCGCTCCTCCAAAGGGGCCGCCACCAGGATGACCCCGTGGAGGCGCCCTTCCCAGCCCTTCTCAAAGAGAAGGGGGATCTCCAAGAAGACCAGGGGGGCCCGAAGGCGGGCAAGCTCCGCCTCCAAAAGGCGGCGCACCTCGGGGTGGACCACCGCCTCCAAGGCCCTAAGCCGCTCGGGGTCGGAGAAGACGAGCCGCCCCAAGGCCCGCCGGTCCAGGACGCCTTCCCGGAAAGCCTCGGGGAAGAGGCGCTTGAGCTCTTCCTCCTTGTTCTCCCGGGCCTTTTCCGCAAGGAGATCGGCGTCCAGGACGGGGTAGCCCTTCTGGCGGAGAAGGCGGGCCAGGGTGCTCTTGCCGCTTCCGATGTTCCCGGTGATGCCGATAATGATGGGGTGCTTCGCCTCTTGGCCCATAGGGACTTCCCCTTTTATACCCCCAAAGGCGCCTTCCCCGCAGGGGGTGCCGTGCGGGACCTCCTTTTGGGAAGAAGGCCCGCGGACCTGGACTACGTGGCCCTGGACCCCGAGAAGGCGGCCCGGGAGACCCAAAGGCGCTTGGGAGGAAGCCTTTTCCCCTTGGACCCCGAGCGGGGCCACTACCGCCTGGTGGTGGGGGGGCGCACCCTGGACTTCACCCCCCTGGAGGGAAGCCTGGAAGAAGACCTCCTCAAGCGGGACTTCCGCCTGAACGCCCTCCTCTGGAAAGGGGGGGCCGTCTTTGGGCTCAAGGGGGCGGAGGAGGACCTGAGGCGGCGGGTCCTCATCCCCGTGCGGGAGGAGAACCTCTACGAGGACCACCTGCGAAGTCTCCGGGGGGTGCGCCTCGCCGCCACCTTGGGCCTGGGCCTTCCCCAAGGGACGAGGAAGGCCCTTTCCCGCCACGCCCGTTTCCTAAGGGACCACCCCGAGGCCCTCCCCGCCCGGGAGCGGGTGCGGGAGGAGCTCTCCAAGCTCCTCCTCTCCCCCAGGGCGGCCTTCGGCCTCCGCCTCCTGGAGAGGGTGGGGCTTCTTGGGGTCTACTGGCCCGAGCTCGCCCTCCTGGTGGGCCTAGAGCAAGGGGGAGTGCACCACCTCCCCGCCTGGGAGCACACCCTAAGCGTGGTCTTCCACCTCCTTTGGCTCTGGCCCGAGGCCTCCCTGGAGGCCCGCCTCGCCGCCCTCTACCACGACGTGGGCAAGGCCCTAACCCGCCGCTTTGACCTCGAGGCGGGCCGCTACCGCTTCCTGGGCCACGCCGAGGTGGGGGCGGAGATCGCCCGGGCAAGCCTCCTTTGGCTCCGCTTTCCCAAGGAGACGGTGGAGAAGGTGGCCCTTTTGGTGCGCCGCCACATGGACCGCCCCCCCGAGGAAAGGAAGGCCCTCCGCCGCTTCCTCTTAAAACGCCAGGACCTCCTCCCGGACCTCCTCTACCTCATGTCGGCGGACCGGCTTGGAGCCAAGGGGGTGGAGGGAGAGGCCCACACCCTCCTGGAGGCCTTCCAAGAAGCCTTGGCCGAACCCCTCCCCCAAAGGCCCCTTCTCTCCGGGGAGGAGGTGATGGCCCTCCTAGGCCTCCCCCCAGGCCCCGAGGTGGGAAAGGCGCTAAAGGCCCTCCTCCTCGCCCAAGCAGAAGGAAGGGTGCGCACGGAGGAAGAGGCCCGGGCCTTTCTCCTATATTGGAGGGAGCATGGAGCGCCAAACGCCCCTTGAAGGCCCCTTGAGGCTTCGCGAGCCCCAGATCACCCCGGTGGAGGGCGGGTTCCTCTTATCCGATCCCTACGGGGTCTACGAGAAGCCCCTGGTCCTCACGGAAGGGGGGCTTCTCCTCCTTTCCCTCATGGAGGGAAAGACCCTAAGGGAGGTGCAAGAGGAGGTCTTCAAGGCCCACGGGGTCCTCCTCCCCATGGAGGAACTCCAAAACCTGGCCCAGGCCCTGGCGGAAGCGGGCCTCCTCCTCACCGAGGAGGTGGAGGCGAGGCTAAGGGAGGAGGAGGAAAAGCTCAAGCGGGAGCGGCCCATGCGCCTGGCGGGGCTTTCCTACCCGGAAGGGGAAAAGGAGGCCCGGGCCTTCCTCCAGGCCTTCCGGGCGAGCTACGGGGGGGAGGCCCCGAAGGCCGAGGTCCTCCTCCTCCCCCACCTGGAGCCCGCCCGCGTCCCCGAGGCTTATGGGGCGGCTTTAGCCGCCCTGGAGAAGACCCCGCCCCCGGAAAGGGTCTACCTGGTGGGGGTCGCCCACCGGCCCCTCAAGGAGAGGGCGGCCGCCCTCCCCGTCCCCTTCCACACCCCCTTCGGCCCCGCCCTCCCCGACCTCCCCGCCCTCCAGGCCCTAAACGCCCTCCTCCCCTTTGAGCTCTTCAACACCCCCCTGGCCTTCCGGGAGGAGCATAGCCTGGAGCTTCCCCTCTTCTTCCTCAAGGGGGCCTTCCCCGAGGCCCGCTTCGTCCCCCTTCTGGTGGGCCGAAGGTCTAAGGAGCTTGGGGAGGCCCTGCGGGTGGTGCTCAAGGAGCGCCCCGGGCTTTTGGTCCTGGCGGTGGACCTCTCCCACGTGGGGCCCCGCTTCGGGGACCCGCCCCTCTCCCCTCCCCTGGCCCAGGAGGCCCGGCGGCGGGACCTGGGCTTTTTGGAAAAGCTCGCCCAAGGGGAGCCCGAGGCCGCCCTCGCCCACCTGGGGAGAAACCCCACCCGCCTGGACGCTTTGGAGGTGGTGGCAAGCCTCTCCCCCCTCCTCCAAGGGAGAAAAGGGGAGGTCCTGGCCTACCGCCTAGACCTCGAGGCCCCCACCCTTAGCGCCGTGGGGGCGGGCACGCTGGCCTTCCCCGCCTAAGCACCCCACCGTGGCGAAAGCCACGGTGGGGGCCCCAAGTAGGCGCATGGCCTAGGGCAGTGCTCTGGAAGGCCTAAGGGATGGGCACCTTAGCGCCGCTTCCTGCGGCGCTTTTGGGCGGGGTTAGGCGCCTTGGGCTGCCACTCGCCGAAGTAAATGGTGTTCACCGTGGCCCGCTCGGGCCGGGTGTCCCGGTTCTTGTCCTTGGGGGGTCCCACCACCTTGCGCATCTCCACCTCCTTTCCCTTTTCTCCCTTTTTCCGCGAGACCGCTTGGGGCTCTTGGTAGGGAACTAGGTCAATCTGCCGAAGCCTGGGGTTGCTTGCGGCGATCGCCACCTCCAGCTCGTCCCCCAGGCGGATCCGCTTCCCCTTGGGGCCGAGAAGGGCCAGGGCCTCCTCGCTGTAGGTGTAAGGGCCCAAGGCCTCGAGGCGCACAAGACCTTCCACCCCGTTGGGGAGCATCACAAAAGCGCCAAAGCTCGCCACCCCGGTGACCTTCCCCAAAAAGCGCTCCCCCAGGTGAAGCTCGGCCCACTTGGCCATGTAGTACTTGGTGAGCTCCCTTTCCGCCGCCTCCGCCTTCCTTTCCATCTCCGAGGCGTGCTCGGCGATGGCGGGAAAGGTCTCCAGCCAGCGGGCCTTCTTGGCGGGGGTGAGGGTGCGCCTTAGGGCCGAGCGCAAGACCCGGTGGACCACAAGGTCGGGGTAGCGGCGGATGGGGCTCGTGAAGTGGAGGTAGTGCTCCAGGGCGAGGCCAAAATGGCCCAGGTTCTGGGCGGCGTAGCGGGCAAGCCTTAGGGAGCGGAGGACGAGGTTCGCCACCACCGGCTCCTCGGGCCGCCCTTTGGCCTCAAGAAGGACCCTTTGCAAGGCCTTAGAGGAGATCTTTTCCGGCAAGGCGTAGCCTAGCCGGGCCAGGGCCTGGCGAAGCTTGGCGTAGGCCTCTTCCAGAGGCTCCTCGTGGACCCGGAAAAGCCCGGGAAGGCCACGCTCCACCAGGTACTCCGCCACCAGGCGGTTGGCCAGGAGCATGAGCTCCTCAATGAGGCTTCGGGCCTTGGGCTCCGCCTGGGGGATGAGGTGGAGGGTGCCGTCTTCCACCTCCACCTTCACCTCGGGGAAGCTGAAGTCCAAGGCCCCCGCCTGGAGGCGCTTTTCTCGCATCCTCTGGGTGAGGTCCAAGAGGAGCTTTAGGTCCTCGGCCAAGAAGGCGTGCTCCTCGGGCAGGCCAAACCCCTCGGCGAAGGCCTCCACCTCGGTGTAGGTGAGGCGGGCCACGCTCCGGATGACCCCTTCCCTAAAGCGCACCCGCCTCACGGAAAGGTCCTCGCCCAACTCCACCAAAACGGAAAGGGTCAGGCGGTCCTCGCCGGGCTTCAGGGAGCAAACCCCGTTGGAAAGCCTCTCGGGAAGCATGGGGAGGACCCGCCCTGGCAGGTAGACGCTCGTCCCCCGGAGGAAGGCCTCCTGGTCCAAGGGGCTTCCCTCCTTCACGTAGTAGGAGACGTCGGCGATATGGACGCCCACCCGGTACCCCTTGGGAAGCCTTTCAATGTGGATGGCGTCGTCAAAGTCCTTGGCGTCCACCCCGTCTATGGTGAAGACCCGAAGGCCCCTAAAGTCCTCCCGCCGCCCAAGCTCCGCCTCGGGGATCTCCAGGGGGATGGCCTCCGCCTCCTTCAAGACCTCCTCGGGGAACTCGGCCCTAAGGCCGTACTTGGCGATGACCGCCTCCGTCTCCGTCTCGGGGGCCTCCCCCTCCCCCAGGTACGCCAAGAACTCCCCGAAGGGGCGCTTCCCGTAGTGGACCCGGGCCACGATACGGCTTCCCCGCTTTAGACCCGCAAGGCCCTCGGGCAGAAGCCTGAGCTCGGGAAGGCCGGGCTCGTCGGGGATGAGGACGGCGTAGCCCCGCCGGAAGTCTAAGGTGCCCACCACCCGCTCCCGGGCCCGCTTTATGACGCGCTCCACCACCCCCCAGGGCCTCCCGTCCCGCCCCGGGGGCATGACCCGGGCCTCCACCAGGTCGTCGGGCCAGGCGTCCCCCGTGTGCCCAGGGGGGATGAAGAGGTCCTTCTCGGGGAGGCGGACGAAGCCGTACCCGTCCTTGTGAAGGCTGATGGGCCCCGTCACCTTGTTGGGGAGGAAGTAGCGGCTTCCCCGCTTCTCCAATAGCCCCTGGCGCACCAGGGCGTTCAGGTAGGCTTTGGCCTCTCGTTTCTCCAGGCCGAAGCGGTGGAGGATCTCCTCCAGCCGGTGGGGTTTGCCGGTTCTTTTGAAAAACTCCAGTAGGGTTTCCTGCATTCTATTCCAGGAGGCCCTCGAGGGTCTTCTCCGTGGCCTTTAGGCTCTCGGAGAGGGCCGAAAGGGCCTCGTCCACGTGCTCCTTGCCGATGATGAGGGGAGGCTCGAGGCGCACCACCTTGGGGTTATTCAGCCCGAAGGCGGTGATCACGCCCCTTTCCGCAAGCTCCGCCACCACCAGGGCGCCGATGTCAGCGTCGGTGAACTCCACCCCCACCATGAGCCCCCTCCCCCGCACGTCCTCTATGAGGTGGGGGTACTGGTCCTTGAGCGTCCGCAAGCCCTCCATCAGGTACTGGCCCAAGGCCAAAGCCCTTGCGGGAAGGTCCTCCTCCAGGGTGACCTCTATGGCCGCCAAAGCCGCCGCCGCCGCCAGGGGGTTGCCGCCGAAGGTGGAGGAGTGGTAGAGGGGGTTTTCCTTGAAGACCTCAAAAACCTCCCGCCGCCCCACGCAGGCCCCGATGGGCATCACCCCGCCCCCCAAGGCCTTGGCCAGGGTCATGAGGTCAGGCGAAACCCCCTCCCAGTCCACCCCGAAAAGCTTTCCCGTGCGGCCCAGGCCAGTCTGCACCTCGTCGGCGATCATGAGGACGCCCTTTTCCCGGGTGAGCTCCCGCACGCCCCTCAGGTACCCCTCCGGGGGCACCCGGATCCCCCCCTCCCCCTGGACGGGCTCCACGATGACCGCGGCGGTGTCCTGGTCTATGGCCGCCTCGAGGGCTTCCAGGTCCCCGTAGGGCACCACCTTGACCCCGGGGAGGAGGGGCCTTGCGGGGTCCTGGTACTCGGGCTTGGGGGTGAGGGAGAGCGCCCCCATGGTCTTGCCGTGGAACCCCCCTTGGGTGGTGATGATCCCAGGCTTGCCCGTGTAGGCCCGGGCCAGCTTAATGGCCGCCTCCACCGCCTCGGCCCCGGAGTTGCCGAAGAAGACCATCTCTAGCCCCTCGGGGGTGATCTCGGCGAGCTTAGCGGCAAGCCTCGCCGTGGGCTCCGAGACCAGGACCCGCACGGACATGGGCATGCGGTCAAGCTGGCGCTTCACCGCCTCCACCACCTTGGGGTGGCGGTGGCCCAGGTTCAGGGTGCCGTAAAGGCCCAAAAAGTCCAGGTAGCGCTTGCCCTCGGTGTCCCAGACGTAGGGGCCCTCCGCATGGGACTCCACCCGGTCCAAGCCGGTAAACCGGAGAAGCCCCGCAAGCCCCGGGTTGATGTGCCGCTCAAAAAGGGTGAAGGGATCCAGCTCCATGCCCCAATCTTATCCTGAGTATATCCCCCCTTCGGTTATTCGCTCCGACACTATTCACGCCGCCACCCTAGCTACCCAGGCGATGGGTAAGG
>NZ_BMPJ01000014.1 GCF_014647535.1 Thermus composti
TTTGGAGTACCTGGCTAGAATACGGGGGGAGACGGTCCCCGCAGAGTCTCAGATGTGCTGACCGACTACAGCCCTTTCCTGTGCCAGGAAGGGCCTCGTTATACTGAGACGTGGTCCGGTTAGAGGATTACGGCGCTTGGGAAGAGGCCCTGAAGGCCTTGGAGGAAAGCCGCAAGGCCCTCCTCGCCCTCCTTAAGGGGGGGGACTCCCATTGGCTTTCCACCCCCATAAGGGAGGGGGCCTGGACCCCCTTGATGGTGGCGGAGCACATCGCCTTGGTGGAGGACTCCACCGCCCGGGTCCTGAGGCGCTTGAGGCGGATGGCGGCGGGGGAGAACCTGCCCCCCGTTCCCGTAAAGCCCGGGGAGTTCAAGGACGGCAAGCCCCAGGCCCCGGAAGGGGTGCGGCCCAAAGGGGGGCTTTCCTTAGAGGAGGTCCTGGCCCTTTTGGAAAGGGCGCGGGCCTTCCTCCTGGAAGAGGCGGCGAAGGCGGACCCGCAAAACCCCGCCACCTTCCCCCACCCCTTCTTCGGGGAGCTAAACCCCTTGGGTTGGCTTAGGGCCGCCGCCTACCACGAGGCCCACCACCTAAAGGCCCTTCAGGAGGCTTCCCGGTAGCGGGCGAGCCAGGCGTGGAGGCGCGCCGGGGAAACCCCCCGGATCACCTCCGTGCCCCCTTCCCACTCCAGAACCACCCCGGCGGTGGGGCTTCCCGCCAGGGCGGTGATTTTCCTGAGGGCCTCCTCGTCCTCCCGGGCGTTCACGAAGGTAAAGGGGATCCCCTTTTGCGCCAGGAACATCTTCACGATCTCGCAGGGGCCGCAACCGGGGATGCCGTAGACCCGCACCATACCCCTATAGGGTAGCAAAAGCCCGTACAATCCGGGGTATGCGCCTCACAGAACGCCACCCCGAGGTGGACCTGGAGACCCTGCTTCAAGGCTTCGCCCCCCCGCCCCGCTTCCGGGGGGCCACCTTTGGGACCTACCGCCCCGACCCCCGCTACCCCTCCCAGGCCCTGGCCAAGGAGAGGCTAAGACGCTGGGTCCACGACCGCCCCCAGGGGCTTTTCCGCAAAAGGATGCCCGGGCCCCAGGGGATCTACCTGGACGGGGGGTTTGGGGTGGGGAAGACCCACCTCCTGGTGGCCGCCTACCTCGAGGCCCCCCCTCCTAAAGCCTTCCTCACCTTTGAGGAGCTCACCTACACCCTGGGGCTTCTGGGCCTCCGGGAGGGGGCCAGGCGCTTCTCGGCCCTCCGCTACCTCTTCATAGACGAGTTTGAGCTGGACGACCCCGGGAACGCCCAGATGGCCGCTCACTTCCTGGCCCTCACCATGGAGCGGGGCCTCAGGGTGGCCACCACCTCCAACACCCCCCCGGGGGCCCTGGGGGAGGGGCGGTTCAACGCCGAGCAGTTCAAGCACCAGATCCAAAGCCTCGCCAAGCGCTTCGCCGTGGAGCGGATTGAGGGGGAGGACTTCCGCCACCGGGACCCCGGGCGCCTGCCCAGGCCCCTTTCCGACGCCGAGCTTTCCGCCCGTTTCCGGGAAGACCCCAGGCCCAAGAGCCTGGACGCCTTCCCGGAGCTTTTGGCCCACCTCCGCGCCCTCCACCCCATCCGCTACCGCTACCTCTTCGGGGGCCTCCAGGTGGTCTACCTGAAGGGGCTAGAGCCCATCCCCGACCAGAACGACGCCCTCCGCTTCGTCCACTTCGTGGACCAGCTCTATAACCTGGGCCTTTCCCTGGTGGCCTCCGGGGCCCCTTTGGAAAGCCTTTTCCCCGAGACCTACCGCCACGGGGCCTTCGCCAAGAAGTACGGCCGCGCCCTTTCCCGCCTGGCCGAGCTCTTGGGGTAGGATGGGAGCATGGACCTAGCGGAAAGGCTTTCGGAGCTGGCCCAGGCCCTCTCCCAGGCCAGCGCGGCGGTGGGGATCCTGGAGGCCATTGAGGAGGTTCTGGACGAGTACCGGGACGGGGAGCTTTCCCTAAAGGAGGCCATGGAGGAGATCCAGGGCCTGGTGGAGGAGTTCCAGGCGGTGCGGGCGCTTTCCGAGATGACCCCGGAGGAGCTCGCCGCCCTGGCGGAGGAGGACGAGGAAGAGGGAGGGCTTCGCTCCTGATGAAGGTGGTGGCCATCGTCCTGGACTCGGTGGGCCTGGGCTATTTGCCGGATGCGCCCCGCTTTGGCGACGAGGGGGCGGACACCCTGGACCACACCGTCCTCAAGACGGGGATCGCCCTTCCCCACCTGGCGGCCTTGGGGCTTGGGTGGGTGGCGGGGGTTCACACCCTACCCCGCCCGAAGCCCAGGGGAGCCTTCGGGCGGATGAGGGAGGTGAACCCGGGGAAGGACACCACCACCGGGCACTGGGAGTTCGTGGGGATCCACCTGGACACGCCCTTTCGCACCTACCCCGAGGGGTTCCCCGAGGAGCTTCTTAGGGCCTGGGCGGAGGCCATCGGGGTCAAGGGGTGGCTTCTCAACAAGCCCTATTCCGGCACCGAGGCCATCCGGGACTACGGGGAGGCCCACCTGAAGACGGGCTACCCCATCGTCTACACCTCGGCGGACTCGGTCTTCCAGGTGGCGGCTCACGTGGACGTGGTGCCGGTGGAGGAGCTTTACCGGTGGTGCCAGGTGGCCCGGGAGATGCTTAGAGGGGAGCACCAGGTGGCCCGGGTCATCGCCCGGCCCTTCGCTGGGGAGCCCGGGGGGTTTTACCGGCTGGAGCACCTCCGCAAGGACTTCGCCCTGGAGCCCCCTAGAAACGTGCTGGACCTCCTGAAGGAAGGGGGCCTCGAGGTGGTGGGCGTGGGCAAGATCCCCGACATCTACGCGGGCCGGGGCTTCACCCGCACCCTCAAGACCAAGGACAACGGGGATGGCCTAAAGAAGACCTTGGACCTCCTTAAGGAGGACTTCCGGGGCTTCGTCTTCGCCAACCTGGTGGACTTTGACAGCAAGTACGGCCACCGCCGCGACCCCCAAGGGTACGGCCGGGCCCTTTTGGAGGTGGACGCCTTTCTGCCTAGGCTTCTTGAGGCCTTGGGGCCGGAAGACCACCTCTTTTTGGTTTCCGACCACGGCAACGACCCCACCTTCTTCGGCACCGACCACACCCGGGAGTACGGGATGCTCCTCTGGGTGGGGCCGGGGGTGGAGGGGGACCTGGGCACCCGGGAGACCTTCTCGGACCTCGGGGCCACCTGGGCGAAGCTTTTTGGCCTTGCTTGGGAGGGGCCTGGGACGAGCCTCCTTTAACCATGCCCATCACCTGGCGCGACCTTTTGGACATCCTTCTGGTCGCCGTCCTCTTCTACTACCTCTGGCGGCTCATCGCCGGGACCCGGGCCCTGAACCTGGTCCGGGGGGTTCTGATCTACCTGGTGGTTTGGTTTCTTGCCGACCGGCTGGGCCTTTCCACCCTGGCCTGGCTTTTAGGCAACGCCGCCACCCTGGGGGCCTTCGCCCTCATCGTGGTCTTCCAGCCGGAGCTTCGGGGGCTTCTGGAGCGGCTTGGCCGCGGCCAGCAGCTCCGCCCCCCGGCGCTAAGCCTCGAGGAGCTCCTCTTCGCCCTAAGGCGCCTCTCGGAAAAGCGCTACGGGGCCCTCATCGCCCTAGAGAGGCGCACCCCCTTGGGGGAGTACGCCGCCACGGGGGAGCTTCTGGAGGCCAGGCTCTCCGCCCGCCTCCTGGAGACCCTCTTCTACGCCGGCACCCCCCTCCACGACGGCGGGGTGATCCTCCGGGGAGACAGGGTGCTGGCGGCGGGTTGCGTCTTCCCCCTCTCCGAGGTGCGGCTTGGCCTCGGCACCCGGCACCGGGCGGCTTTGGGCCTCTCCGAGGTCTCGGACGCCTTGGTGATCGTGGTGAGCGAGGAGACGGGGGCCATCCGGGTGGCGGAAGGGGGGAGGCTTTCCCCGCCCCAGAGCCTCGAGGCCCTAAGGCGGCGCCTCAAGGAGGTGCTCGGTGCGTGACTGGCTCGGCTTCCTCCTGGCCTTGCTGATAGCCTTTGCCCTCTGGCAGTCCCTTCGGGAGCAGGCCCCGGTGGTGGAGCGGGCCCTTTCCGTTCCCCTGCAGGTGGTGGGCCTCGAGGAGCAGGCGGTGGCGGAGGGCGTGCCCCGGGAGGTGCTTCTCCGCCTCCGGGGGCCCGCCCCCCTGGTGGAAGGGGAGAACCTGCCCGTCTCCGCCTACCTGGACCTCTCCGAGGTGGACGGGGGGTTTAACCGGGAGGTGCGGGTGGTGGTGCCCCAGGGGGTGGAGGTGGTGGAGGTGCGCCCCGCCCGGGTGGAGGGCCGGGTGGAGGCCCTCCTCGCCCGCACCCTTCCCGTGGAGGTCCACGCCCCGGGCTTCCTGGTGGAGACCGAGCCCAAGGCGGTCACCGCCCGGGGGCCCAGGAGCCAGGTGGAGGTGGCGGTGAGCGCCCTGGGCCTGGACCTAGGGGCGGAGGAGGTCCTCCTCACCGCCTTCAGCTCCCAAGGCCCCCTGCCCCAGGTGGTCCTAAGCCCCGAACGGGTTCGGGTGGTGGCGCGAAGGCCCCTTCTTTTTGCCAAGGAGGTGGCCCTAAAGCTTGCCCTTCCCGAAGGGTTCCGCCTCCTGGACTACACCCCCAAGACCCTGAGGGTGGTGGGGCCTAGGGATCTCCTGGAGGGGCTACAGGAGGTGGAGGCCCGGCCCCAGGGGCGCCTTACCCCCGGGGAGGTGGAGGTGGCCCTGGACCTCGGCCTACCCCCCGGGGTGGAGGCGGTGGGGCGGGTTTGGGCCAGGCTTCGCCTTGCGCTAGAATGACTAGGATGATCTACCCCATCCGCCTTTACGGGGACCCGGTGCTTCGCAAGCGGGCCAGGCCTGTGCGGGACTTCTCCCGGATCAAGGAGCTGGCCCAGGACATGCTGGAGACCATGTTTGAGGCCCGGGGGGTGGGCTTGGCGGCGCCCCAGATCGGCCTTTCGGAGCGCCTCTTCGTGGCCGTGGAGTACGCCGACGAGCCCGACGAGGAGGAAAGACCCCTCCGGGACCTGGTGCGCCGGGTCTATGTGGTGGCCAATCCCGTGATCACCCACCGGGAGGGCCTGGTAGAGGGCACCGAGGGGTGCCTCTCCCTCCCCGGCCTCTACTCCGAGGAGGTGCCCCGGGCGGAGCGGATCCGGGTGGAGTACCAGGACGAGGAGGGGGTCCGGCGCACCCTGGAGCTGGAGGGCTACATGGCCCGGGTCTTCCAGCACGAGATAGACCACCTGGACGGGATCCTCTTCTTTGAGCGCCTGCCTAAGCCCAAGCGGGAGGCCTTTTTGGAGGAGCACCGGGCGGAGCTCGCCCGCTTCCAGAAGGAGGCCAAGGCCCTCCTCAAGGAGCTCGCCGGGCGATGAGGGTGGCCTTCTTCGGCACGCCCCTTTGGGCGGTGCCGGTCCTGGACGCCCTAAACCGCCACCACCAGGTGGTGCTGGTGGTGACCCAGCCCGATAAGCCCCAGGGCAGAGGATTAAAGCCCGCCCCAAGCCCCGTGGCCCAATACGCCGAGGCCCATGGGCTTCCCCTCCTCAAGCCCGAGCGGCTTAAAGGGAACGGGGGCTTTCTAAGGGCTTTCCGGGAGGCCGCCCCCGAGGTGGCGGTCACCGCCGCCTACGGCAAGATCCTGCCCAAGGAGGTGCTGGAGGTGCCCCCCCATGGCTTCCTCAACCTCCACCCCTCCCTCCTGCCCAAGTACCGGGGCCCCGCCCCCGTGCAGTGGGCCCTGATCCGAGGGGAGAAGGAGACGGGGGTTTCCATCATGAAGACCGAGGAGGGCTTGGACACGGGGCCCCTTTACGCTGTGTGGCGCACGGAGATCGGCCCGGAGGAGGACGCCGTGGCCCTTTCCGAGAGGCTTCGCGACAAGGGGATAGAACTCCTCCTCCGGGTCCTGGAAGACCTCCCCCGCCTCACCCCCACCCCCCAGGAGGGGGAGGCCTCCTACGCCCCCCTCCTCACCAAGGAGGAGGGCCGGATCCGCTTCGCCGAGAGCGCCGAGGCCATCTACAACCGCCACCGGGGCGTGCAGCCTTGGCCGGGAAGCTACTTCTTTCACGGGGATAGGCGGGTCAAGGTCCTGGCCCTGCGCCCAGAGCCCGGAGAGGGGGAGCCCGGGGTGGTGCAGGGGGTGGACCGGGAGGGGGTCTTGGTGGGCACGGGGAAGGGCCTTATCCGGCTCCTTAAGGTGCAGCCCGAGGGCAAAAGGCCCATGCCCGCCGCCGACTGGGCCCGGGGGTACGGGGTGGGCCCGGGGACCCGGCTCGCCTAGCTCCACCGCGGCGAAAGCCAGGGTGGGGTGCTTAGAACTCCTCGTCCCACTCCACGATGGTCTCGCTGGTGAGGGCGGTGGGAGGGGTTTGCGCCGTGGAGGTGACCTCCGCCCCCCGCTCCCTGAGGAGGCCGAACTGGGCGGCGATCCCCCTTAGGCCCGCCCCGGCGAAGGCCACCACCAGGAAGGCGGAAAGCCCCCAGGCCAGGTAAGGAAGGAGAGCCTGAGCGACGGAGAGGTTGGCCAGGACACCCAGGAAGGGGAGGCCTCCGTACTCGGCCAGGATGGAGCCCATATAAGAAAGCCCCTCTACCATGATGGGCAGGACCAGGAAGAGAAAGGCCAAGCCCAAGAGGTTCCAGTACACGTTCCGGCCCCCGAAGGTGAGGCGCAGGAGGTAGAGGGGGAAGAAGGCTAGGGCCGCCGCCAGGAGGAAGAAGACCGCCCGGGGGATGCCCAGGAAGAAGAGCTGGATTTGGACCTGCAGGGTGTGCCAGAAGCCCAGGCTGCCCCCTAGGAGGCGCTCCTCCATTTCCTGGATCTCGCCCAGGAGCACCGTAAAGTCCACGGTGCGCAGGCCCACGGCGTTTTGCATGAGGAGGAAAAGGCGGTCTGCCCGCTCGGCCAGCTCGGGGGCGTAGGCGCCCACCACGGGGTAGATTTTGAGGCGAAAGCGGCTGTAGGCGTAGGCCAGCAGGGTTCGGGCCCGCGGGTACTGCCCGGTTTCCGTGTAGAGCTGGGCCTGGGCGAGGATGCCGCGCACCTCGTCCAGGGAGTCCAGCCAGTTGACCAGGCTGGGAAGGGCCAGCCTCTGCAGGGCCTCCCCAACCCGGGCGGCCGTGGCGGGGTCCAGCCGTAAGAGGCCGATCTCCTCGCGGATCCCTTCGGGAAGGGCGGTCTCGGAGATCCGGAGCTGGGTGGGCGAGGGGGGTGGGGAAGAGGGGGGTGCAGGGGAGGGGCTGGCCTGGGCGCCTGGCTGGGCCCTTGGGGTGGGGGTAAGGAGGTTTTGCCGCCAACGGGCCACCTGGGCCTGGAGCCCCTGGACCTCCGGCCGGAAGGGCTCCCCCCCCGAGATCTTGGCCAGGGCCTGAACGAAGGCCTGGGCCCTTAGGGTGCTTTGGGGGCTGTCCTGGATCACCAGAAAGCGGGCGTAGGCCCGGGCTAAGGCCAGGTAGGCCTCGGGGCGGGAGGAGGCCAGGAGGGCCCGGGAGAGGTCCTCCGCCATCCTCTGGAGGAGGAGGACCTCGAGGCGCCTCCTCAAGGCCTCGGCCGCAAGCCCCTCTAGGCTTTCCACCTCCTTAAGCCCCGTGGCCCGGCCCAGGCGCTCCAGGTAGGAAGACCTTTCCCCGGGGGGAAGGCTTAGGGCCCGGTCCAGGAAGGCCTTGGCCAGGAGGTGCCGGACCAGGAGGAGGCGGGCCTCGAGGTCCGCCGGGCTTCGGCGCACCACCCCTTGCCGCGCCTCCTGGAGGTTGGCCAAGGCGGCGTCCCGCAGCACGGGGGGGAGGTCCTCGGCCTGCCGGAGGAGGCTTTGGGCCTGGTCCAAGGCGGCGAGGGCCTGGGTGGGGTTGGCGAGGGAGATCCGCTGGAAAACCGCTTCCAGCCGGTCGTAAACCTCGGTTAGGGGGGCGGCAAGGGCCAGCAGGCCCAAGAGCAAGAGGGCTAGGCTCCGCTTCATTCCGGGACCTCCTCAAGGGGAACAAGCCGCCTCAGGGCGTGGAGGAGACGGCCTATGTTGGCCTCCTTCCGGGCCCAAAGGCCCACGTACCCCGGCCCCACGGGCCTCAAGGCCAGAAGGCCGTGGCCTACCCGCACGTAAAAGGCCTCGTAGCCCTGGCGGCGGAGAAGGAGGTGGAAGGGATCCAGGGGGAGGGCCTCGCCGGCGAAGCGCTCCTCCTTCCCGCTCCTTCCCGCCACCACCACCCCCAAGACCCCCTCCAGGCGGGCCAGGCGTTGGAGGAGGTGTTGCCGGGTCTGGGGGTCTTCCAGGTCCACGGCCTCCTCCAGGAAGGGTTCTTCCTCCTCGCTTCCCGCTTCCTCGGGCGGGGAGGCGGAGGGGGTGGCCTTGAGGGCCCGGACCCAGGCCTTGAGGGGCGGGGGCATCTCCCGGAAGGGAAGGATGGTCTGGAGCTCGGGCCAGAGGACCTCTTCCACCAGCCTGGCCCACTCCTGGGGGGTTTTGGGCTCGAGGCGGCCCTTGGCCCTTTGAAGGAGGTTTTCCACCGCCTGGCGGGAGAGATATTGGCTTAGGAGAGCTACGAGATCGGCTTCCATAGTGGGGCTTGCCAATCCGCCTCCCAAAGTGTACCATATCGTCTGCCCGAGGGATCGGGCACCCGCCGCTGGGGTGTCGTCTAAGGGTAGGACAGCGGACTCTGGATCCGCCGGTCGTGGTTCGAATCCACGCACCCCAGCCAAACTTGGCCCCATCGACTAGCGGTTAGGTCACCGGCCTTTCAAGCCGGCGGCGGGGGTTCGAGTCCCCCTGGGGTCACCAAGGCAATCCGAGCCGCACGCGGCCCCATCGTCTAGAGGCCTAGGACACGGCCCTCTCAAGGCCGAGACGGGGGTTCGAATCCCCCTGGGGTCACCAGAGGCGGCTCGGATTGCTTTTCCTTGACACCCCGGGCCCCGGTGTCCCAGACTGGGGAAGGCATACCCCCACTAGGTATATGGGGGTGTAGCCTGAAAGGGAGGAGGCTAGGCCATGGAGTTCAACCTCACGGGCCTTGCGGGAAGCGGCACGCCTGAGGAGGCGTACGATGTGGTCATCGTGGGCGGGGGGCCTGCGGGCCTCACCGCCGGGATCTACACGGGTAGGGCCCAGCTCAAGACGGTGATCGTGGAGAAGGGCCTCCCCGGGGGGCAGATCGCCCAGACCGAGGAGGTGGAGAACTACCCGGGCTTTCCCGAGGGGATCTCGGGGGCGGAGCTTGCCGCCCGCATGGTCCAGCAGGCGGAGAAGTTCGGCGTCCGGATCGTGATGGACGAGGTCCAGGGTTTGGAACGCCTGGAGGAGGGCTTCCTGGTCAGGGGCTTTGAGCGGAACTACCGGACCAGGGCGGTGATCCTGGCCACGGGGGCCAACCCGAGGAAGCTCGGGGTGCCGGGAGAGGAGAAGTTTTATGGCCGGGGCGTTTCCACCTGCGCCACCTGCGACGGTTTTTTCTACCGAGACAAGGAGGTGGTGGTGGTGGGCGGGGGGGATGCCGCGGTAGAGGAAGGGCTTTTTCTCACCAAGTTCGCCCGAAAGGTGACCCTGGTCCACCGCCGGGATGAGCTTAGGGCCAACAAGGTGGCCCAGAAGCGGGCCTTCCAGAACCCCAAGATGCACTTTCTCTTCTCCCATGTGGTCACGGAGATCCTGGGGGAGGACCAGGTAACGGGGGTGCGGCTTAAGAACCTTAAAACAGGAGAGGAGTACGTCTACCCCACGGACGGGGTCTTCGTCTTCATCGGCCACGAGCCCAACACCGCCTTCCTGAAGGGAGTGGTGGAGCTCAGGCCCGACGGCTACGTGGCCGTGCGGGACGAGGTCTACACCTCGGTGCCCGGGATCTTCGCCGCCGGGGACGTGGCCGATCCCGTCTACCGCCAGCTCACCACCAGCGTGGGGGCGGGAACCCGGGCGGCCATGGCCGTGGAGCGGTACCTGGCGGAAAGGGCCCAGAAGGAGCCCCAGAGAGGCTAAGTGGCCGCCCGGTGGTTTCGCCACACGGGGTGTCCGAAAAGGGGCTTGGGAAGTCCCTTTTGGGGCCTTCGCCGCGGTGGGGTACTTAGGTTGAGGCGGCTTCTCGCCGCCTTTCGTCTCCTTTTCGCTCTTCTTTACCTCCCCCTAGACGACCGCCCCCCGAACCTCGCCCCCTGCGCCTGGGGCCTGGTCCTCTGCCCGCCCCAGGAGGCCTACAGGGGCCCGGAGGGGGCGGACCTTGGGGCGCTTCGCCGCTGGCTCCTTGCCACCCCGGGGGAGGGGCTTGTGGCCAGCCTGGACGCCTTGGCCTACGGCGGGCTCCTCCAGAGCCGCCACCTCCCCCTGCCGGCGGAGGACGCCCTGGCCCGGCTTGGGCCCCTCCTTTCCTGGAAGGCGCGGTTTGGGGGAGAGGTTTTCCTCTTCGGGGTGGTGCCCCGCTGGGACGCCACGGAGAGGGAGCGGAACCTCCGGGTGCTCAAGCGCCTCGCCCCTTGGGCGGGGCTTAAGGGGGTTTATCTAGAGGTGGTTTGGGACGATGCCATCCGGGGGTCCCCCGCCCCTAAAGAGGCGGCCTCCCTGCCCTACCCGAGCCGTCCGGGGGCGGACGAAGCGGGGCAGGTCCTCCTCCTTCGGGCCCTGCGCCCGGGCCTGCGGGTGGCCGTGGTCTACGGGGAAGGGCTTTCCCCGGGGCGGGTCACCCCTTACGAGGGGGTTCCCTTGGGGGAGACCGTGGCCCGGCTTCTCCAAAGCGGAGGGGCCCGTGAGGTGGCCCTCGAGGAGGGCCCCGACCTCGTCCTCTACCTCCACGGGGGCGGGGAGGCGAGGCGGGCGGTGCTGCGGCTCATGGCCCTCATGGCCCGCCACCCCGTGGCCCTGGCGGACCTTTCCCGGGTGAACCGGGGGGATGGCCGCCTTATGGACTACCTCCAGGCCCTGGGGCTTTACGGGCGGCTTGCCGCCTACGCCGCCTGGGGCACCCCGGCCAACAACCTGGGAAGCGCCTTGGCCCAGGGAGGGCTTTTCCTAAAGGACCGGGAAGGGCGCTTGGGGCGCCTCGCCGAGGCCTACTTCGCCTACTGGTGGGGGGAGGTGGGGAGGCCTTTCGTGCGGGCCCGTTTCCCCGAGCCCCTGCCCGAGGAGGCCTTGGCCGTGGCTGGCCTTTGGCCTTACCTGGAGCTGGACGGCCGACGGGTGGACCTAAAGGCCCTTTTCTTCCCTTGGCGCCGCGCCTTTGAGGCCTGGGGGGAGCTTTCCTTGGGGCCGGACCGGGGGCTTCCTTTGCTAAAGTAGGCCATCATGGCCCGTGCCGCTTTGGAGCTTCGCCGCCTCGAGGTCTTGGTCCAGGCTTGGCGCCTTCTTGCCCCCTTGGAGGACCCCAAGGCCGTGGCCCAGGTGGTGGTGGAGACCCTCATGGCCTCCACCCGGGCGGTTTCGGCCCTCCTTTTCCTCTACTGCCCGGAGGAGGATGCCTTGGAGCTGGTGGCCGCCAGCGGGCTTAGCGCCGAGAAGGTGGGGCTTCGCCTGCCCCGGGGCCAGGGCATCTCCTGGGAGGTGCTGGAGGGAGGGGAGGTGGTCTACCTCCCCGATGTGTGGCAGGACCCCCGGGTGGTGTTCCTCCTGGGCCGGGAGGAAAAGGGGGCCTACCTGGGGGTGCCCCTGCGGGACCCTCTGGGCCGGGTGGTGGGGGTGTTCTCCATGGACACCGTGGGCGGGGAGGGGGAGGTGGTGCCCGAGGACCGGTTCTGGGCCGAGGCCCTGGCCGAGGCGGCCGGGGTGGTCCTGGGCCGGATCCACGCCCTGGAGCAGGCGCGGGAGGAGGCCAAAAGGTACCGGGCCCTCTTGGACCTAAGCCTTTCCTTAGAGGCGAGCCGGGACCCCTTGGCCATGGCCCGGGAGGCCCTGGAGACCCTCCTCCGGCTCACCCCTTACCACGGGGGGGCGCTTTACCTTTGGGAGAGCGGGGTGGTGCGCCCCGCCGTTTACGCAGGAAGTGTCCCCGAAGGGTTTCCCGAGCTCTACACCACCCATCCCATCCGCTTCGGCCAGGGGCTTTTAGGCCATCCCAGGCTCTGGGAGGGGCCGGTGTACGTGGAGGACTACGCCCGCTTTCCCGGGGCCTTGGAACCTTACGTGGCCGCGAGGCTCCGATCGGCCCTCCTGGTCCCCCTGAGGCCCGAGGGGAGGCGGTACGGGATCCTGGCCCTGGGTTCCTTCGGCCAGGCCATCCCTTACCGCAAGGAGGACGAGGCGCTCCTTCGGTTGGTGGCCAAGCGGTTGGAGGACGCCTTGGAGCGCCTCTTCCACTTTAACTACTTGAAAAACGTCAAGGAGGCCTCCCTCAAGGCCCTTTCCCGGGTTCTGGAGTACCGGGACCTGGAGACCCAGGGCCACACCGAGCGCGTGGCCGAGCTCGCCCTCCGCTTGGCGGAGGCTTTGGGCTTTGAGGATAGGGAAGGGCTTCGCCTAGGGGCTTACTTCCACGACCTGGGCAAGCTGGCCCTGCCCGACGAGGTGCTGAAGAAGCCCACCACCCTTTCCTCGGCGGAGTGGGAGCTGGTGAGGACCCATCCCCAGGTGGGGTACGAGATCCTCAAGACCCTTCCCTTCTTCTCCACCACCGCCTTGAACGTGGTCCTCTACCACCACGAGCGCTGGGACGGCTCGGGGTACCCCTTTGGCCTGAGGCGGGAGGCCATCCCCTTGGAGGCCCGCATCTTCGCCGTGGTGGACGTCTACGATGCCCTGGTCTCCGAGCGCCCCTACAAGCGGGCCTGGACAAAAGAGGAGGCCCTAAAGGAACTCCGGGCCCAGGCGGGCAGGACCCTGGACCCGGAGGTGGTGGCCAAGTTTCTGGAGATCCTCACTCCACGGTGACGCTCTTGGCCAGGTTCCTGGGCTGGTCCACGTCCCTCCCCAAGAGCACGGCGATCTCGTAGGCGAGGAGCTGCAGGGGCACCACGCTCACGATGGGGGCGAGGAGGGGGTGGACCTCGGGCACGTAGATCACGTCCTGGGCGAGCTTAGAGATTTCCTCGTCCCCTTCCGTGGCGATGGCGATCACCTTCCCGCCCCGGGCCCGCACCTCCTGGATGTTGGAAAGGGTCTTCTCGTAAAGGGGCCCCCGGGTGGCCAGGACCACCACGGGGAGGTGCTCGTCAATGAGGGCGATGGGCCCGTGCTTCATCTCCCCGGCGGGGTAGGCCTCGGCGTGGATGTAGCTGATCTCCTTGAGCTTTAAGGCCCCCTCGTAGGCGGTGGGGGCCTGGACGTGCCGCCCCAGGAAGAGGAAGTCCCGGGCCTGGTGGTACTTCTCGGCGATGTGGGCCACGAGGGGCCTTCGCTCCAGGGTCTCCTCCACCAGGCGGGGGAGTTTCCGCATCTCCCGGATGAGCCTTTGGGCCTCCTCCTTGGCCAGGGTGCCCCGGGCCCGGCCGAACCAGAGGGCGAGGAGGGCCATGGCGGCGAGCATGGCGGTGTAGGCCTTGGTGGAGGCCACCCCGATCTCCGGGCCGGCGTGGATGTAAAGCACGTCCTCCACCTCCCGGGTGAGGGTGCTCCCCTTGGCGTTGATCACCCCCAAGGAGCGGGCCCCCCTGCGCTTGGCCTCCCGCAGGGCCTCGAGGGTGTCAATGGTCTCCCCCGACTGGCTGATGACCACGGCCAGGGTCTTCCCGTCCACCACGGGGTCGCGGTAGCGGTACTCGCTGGCCACCTCCCACTCGGCGGGCAGGCGGGCCAGGATCTCCAGGAGGTACTTCCCGTACCACCCGGCGTAGGCCGCCGTCCCGCAGGCCAGGAAGTGGACCCGTTCCACCGCCAGGGGGTCTAGGGCGAGGCCCAAGGCCACCTCCCCCGCCTCTTCCTGAAGCCTTCCCCCCAGGGTGTTCTCCAAAACCCAGGGCTGCTCGTAGATCTCCTTCAGCATGTAGTGGGGAAAGCCCCCCTTCTCGGCGGCTTCCGGGGTCCAGTCCACCGCCACCGCTTCCCTGTGGATGGGCCTTCCCTCCAGGTCGGTGATCTCCACCCCCTCCCGGGTGAGGCGCACCACGTCCCCGTCGTGCAGGAAGATGACCCGGCGGGTGTAGGGGAGGAGGGCGGGCACGTCCGAGGCCAAGAAGTTCTCCCCTTCCCCAAGGCCCACCACCAGGGGGCTCACCGTGCGGGCGGCCACGATCTCCTCGTGGTCCTGGTGGGCCACCACCACGGCGTAGGCCCCCCGCACCTCCCTTAGAGCCTCCCTGAGGGCCTGGAAGAGGTCCCCCTGGTACTTTTCTTCCAGGAGATGGGCTAAGACCTCGCTATCCGTCTCCGAGGCGAAGCGGTGGCCCCGGGCCAGGAGGGCTTCCTTGAGCTCCAGGTAGTTTTCAAAGATCCCGTTGTGGATCACCACCAGCTTTCCGTCCTCGGTGGCGTGGGGGTGGGCGTTGGGGTCCGTGGGGGCCCCGTGGGTGGCCCAGCGGGTGTGCCCCACCCCCAGGTGCCCCGCCAAGGGCTCCGTCCTTAGGGCCTGCTCCAGGACGGAAAGCTTCCCCGAGCGCTTCACCACCCTTAGCCCCTCCGGGGTCCTCACCGCCACCCCGGCGGAGTCGTACCCCCGGTACTCCAGCCGCCTTAGACCGTCTAAGAGCACGTCCGTGGCGTTTCTAAAGCCGATATACCCCACGATGCCGCACATGCGGTTCCCTTTCCGAGCTTGTTTTGTCCCTTAAAGACGCCCTGCCCCTTGGTTGTCCCCCCCTTGCGGGGGCGGCTTTCCCTTGGGGCTTTTCGCAGGCGGGCGGGGCGGGCACACCCCGGGCGGCATCCGCGGATCCCTCGATCTTTCCCGGCCCAAGCCGGTTATCCCCTTTGCGGGGTCCGCCACCTCGTGAGGCCAAAGGCCCCCTGCGCTTCCCGCCATCCCGACCGATGTTTTTTCCGCCGTCCCACCTCCCCCGGGGGGAGTATAGCAAATCTAAAGGCCCAGGCCCTTGACAAGCCCTGTGTGAGGCTTCTATGATAGCCCCGGATGTCCGGGCAACTGGGCTTTTGGCGCCTTGCCGGGCATCCAGGGGGTCTAAGCGGAGAGGAAACGCGGCAACTCGCCCGCCCATGGCCCCCAAAACCCTAGAAGGGGGTGTGAAGGCGTATGAAGAAAAGGCTTGTGGCGCTACTGGCAGGGCTCTTGACCGTCCTCTCCATGGGGTTCGGTCTGGCCCAGTTCTCCGACGTGCCCGCCGGGCACTGGGCCAAGGAGGCCGTGGAGAGCCTGGCGGCCAAGGGCATCATCGTAGGCTTCCCGGACGGCACCTACCGGGGCAACGAGAACCTCACCCGCTACCAGGCGGCCCTCTTCATCTACCGGCTTTTGCAGCAGATTCAGGAGGAGCTGAAGGCCAAGGGCACCTCTCCCACCATGGAGGCCCTGTCCGCCGAGGACCTCGAGGCCCTGAAGAACGCCGTCCAGGAGCTGGCCGCTGAGCTCGCCGCCCTGGGCGTGCGGGTCTCCGCCCTGGAGGACAGCGCCGCCACCAAGGAGGACATTGCCCGCCTCGAGGCGGCCATTGAAGAGCTGAAGAAGCCCGTGGGCGAGCCCGGCATGGACCAGGCCGCCCTTAAGGACCTCGCCGACCGGGTGGAGGCCGCCTCCGTGGCCGCCGACACCGCCTTGGCCCAGGCCCAGCAGCTTGCCGAGCAGCTCCAGGCCCTCTCCCAGGACGTGGCTGGCCTCCAGACCCAGGTGGAGGCCAACGCCGAGGCCATCCAGGCCCTCAACGAGCTCGCTGCCCTCCTGAACCAGGACGTCCTGGCCCTTCAGGACCGGGTGACCAACCTGGAGAAGCTGGTCTCGGGCGGCCAGGAGCTTCCCGACCTGGCGCAGTTTGCCACCAAGGAGGACGTGGCCGCCGTCCAGGAGTTCGCCGCCGCCCTCCGCTCCGACCTGGTGGGCCTCTCCGAGAAGGTCACCAAGCTGGAGGGCCAGGTGGCCGAGCTCAACAAGGTGCGCTACTCCATCTCCGGTAGCCTCTCCGCCACCTACGGCACCGCGACCGCTACGGGCCAGGACTTTGACATTGACCGCCTCTTCCCGGGCAACGCCGTCTCCTCCGGGGCCGACCAGCAGGACTATGGTGGGAATCCCTACCGCAAGCGCGTGGCCCAGCGGCGGGGTGACTTCGGCCAGACCTTCACCGGAGGCTCCGCCAACCTCACCTTCGGCGTGAAGGTGGCCGAGCCCGGCCAGCAGGGCGTGAACGTCTCCGAGGCCAGCGTCACCCTCTACGCCGACACTTTCCCCTCCATCAGCCTCAACCTGGAGAGCGCCACCCTTAAGGGCAACGTGGACGGCCAGCCCTTCAGCGTGGTCTACAGCGAGTCCAACAGCAAGTTCTTCTTCAACGACTACCTCTTCGCCAACAACAAGGACGACGACGAGGCGGTCTCCCGCCGGGGCGTGGTGGCCACCCTCTCCGCCACCAAGTTCCCCCTCGCTCCCGAGGTGACCGTGGTGGCGGGACAGGCTACGGACAACGGTAACCCCGCAGGCTCCCAGCCCTTTGGGGCTGCTACAGCCGACTACTTCGGCATCCGCACCGCCCTCAAGCCCCTGGAGGGCATCACCCTGGGCCTGAACTACGTCCGGGCCGAGGGGATCCGCTACGGCGTGGGCGCCGACCTCTCCGCCTCTGTGGGCCCGGTGAAGCTCACGGGTGTCTTTGACACCACCAAGCCCTGGGGCCAGCCCGTCTCCGATCTCTTTGACAGCACCCTCTCCGACTGGGCCTACTACGTCAAGGGCGAGGCTGTTCTTGGCCCTCTCACCCTCTCCGCCAACTACCGGGCCATTGACCCGGACTACGAAGACGGCGTGGCGGGCCTTTCCGCCAACTACGCCTACTACTACTTCGGCGTGGGCGGCAACGGCACCGCGCCTTACGCCCCCGACAACCGGGGCTTTGGCGTGGACGCCAAGGTGAACCTGGGGCTTTTGGAGGGCCTCGAGGTCCGGGGCTACTACGAGAACGCCCATGACTACAACGGCGTCAAGCTGAATGCCAATGGCGGCTACCAGCAGCAGGCCTACGGCGTGGGGGCCACCCTCAAACTCTTCCGCGGCTTTGCCCTGAACCCTTACTGGAACCAGCTCTTCTTCAGCAATAGCGCAGAAGGGGATACCCGGGGCTCTGCTAGCTACGGCATCGCCAACTACAACTACAGCTACTACATCTACAACATCCAGGACAGCCGCTACTCCTCCAGCCTGGGGGTCAAGCTCACCCACGACGCCAAGGCCCAAAACGCCCTCATCCCCGGCCTCGGCCTCACCGTGGGCTACCAGGTCTTCGCCGACTCCAGCGGGGCCTACAACCTCCAGGACCTCGTGGCCTACGCCACCTACGACCTCAAGCTCGGCCCCCTGAGCCTGAGCCCCTACGTCCGCTACCACAGCTTCAAGGACACTAACCCTGGTGGGCCCGACGTTTACGGCGATCCGCAAAGCATTGCTTCTGGTAGGACCACCTACGACTACACCACCCTCAAGTACGGGGTGAAGGTGGCCACCGATCCCTTGGCCATCCCCCTGAAGCCCAGCCTGGAAGGGGTCTACGCCGCCCGCTCCACGGACATCACCCGTGCTCCTGGTGGTTCCCCCTACACCGGCAACAACGATCCCAAGGAGACCTACTGGCGGGTGGGCCTCGCCCTGAACGAGTTCCTGGCCCCCGGCGCCAGCGTCAAGGTGGGCTACGCCCGCTACCGGGGCGAGAACGTGGCCAACCCCGACGGTGCCCCCTTCACCTCCGTCAACCGCGGCTTCGGCGACTTCTCCTTGAGCGCTACCACCGACCGCCTCTTCACCTACCCCGGCGAGGTCCAGTTCCCCTGGAACCTCACCGCTACGGGCAACGTCCGCTCCGGCGGCGTGGACGGCATCTACGTAGAGGCCAAGTACTACGACTTCACCGTGGCCTACCTGGATGCCGTGCTCCTGGACGGCGCAAACAACGTCCTGTCCTACGGCCGGGCCTTCAAGGTGAGCTACGACCTGAAGTTCTAAGGCTCCTTAGGGCCTTCCCCCCGCCCAAAGGCGGGGGGTTTTCCTTTGAGCTAGACTAAAGGGATGACCTTCTGCTACCGGGGGCCAAGCCCCAAGGGGGACCAGCCCAAGGCCATCCGGGAGCTCGTGGAGGCCCTGGGGGACGGGGAGCGCTTCGTCACCCTCCTCGGGGCCACGGGCACGGGGAAGACGGTGACCATGGCCAAGGTCATAGAGGCCCTGGGAAGGCCCGCCTTGGTCCTCGCCCCCAACAAGATCCTGGCGGCCCAGCTTGCGGCGGAGTTTAGGGAGCTTTTCCCGGAAAACGCCGTGGAGTACTTCATCAGCTACTACGATTACTACCAGCCCGAGGCCTACGTGCCGGGGAAGGACCTCTACATTGAGAAGGACGCCTCCATCAACCCCGAGATTGAGCGCCTACGCCACTCCACCACCCGAAGCCTCCTCACCCGGCGGGACGTGATCGTGGTGGCCTCGGTCTCCGCCATCTACGGCCTCGGGGACCCGAGGGAGTACCGGGCCAGGAACCTGGTGGTGGAAAGGGGAAGCCGCTACCCCCGGGAGGCCCTTTTGGAGAGGCTTTTGGAGCTCGGCTACGAGCGAAACGAGATAGACCTCGCCCCGGGCCGCTTCCGGGCGAGGGGGGAGGTCCTGGAGATCTTCCCCGCCTACGAGACCGAGCCCCTTAGGGTGGAGCTTTTCGGCGACGAGGTGGAGCGCATCCTCCAGGTCCACCCCATTACCGGGGAAAGGCTAAGGGAGCTTCCCGGCTTCGTCCTCTTCCCCGCCACCCACTACCTAAGCCCGGAAGGCCTTGAGGAAATCCTCAAGGAGATAGAGAAGGAACTCTGGGAAAGGGTCCGCTACTTTGAGGAACGGGGCGAAATCCTCTACGCCCAGCGCCTTAAGGAGCGCACCCTCTACGACCTGGAGATGCTAAGGGTGATGGGCACCTGCCCGGGGGTGGAAAACTACGCCCGCTACTTCACGGGGAAGGCCCCCGGGGAACCCCCCTACACCCTCTTGGACTACTTCCCCGAGGACTTCCTGGTCTTCATAGACGAGTCCCACGTCACCGTGCCCCAGCTTCAGGGGATGTACCGGGGGGACTACGCCCGCAAGAAGACCCTGGTGGACTACGGCTTCCGCCTGCCCTCGGCCCTGGACAACCGGCCCCTTCGCTTTGAGGAGTTCTTGGAGCGGGTCTCCCAGGTGGTCTTCGTCTCCGCCACCCCGGGGCCCTTTGAGCTAGAACACTCGGGCCGCATCGTGGAGCAGATCATCCGCCCCACGGGGCTTCTGGACCCCCTGGTGGTGGTGAAGCCCACGGAGAACCAGGTCCTGGACCTCATGGAAGGGATAAGGGAAAGGGCCCAAAGGGGCGAGCGCACCCTGGTCACCGTCCTCACCGTGCGCATGGCGGAGGAGCTCACAAGTTTTTTGGTGGAGCACGGGATCCGGGCCCGCTACCTCCACCACGAGCTGGACGCCTTTGAGCGCCAGGCCCTGATCCGGGACCTAAGGCTTGGCCACTACGACTGCTTGGTGGGGATCAACCTCTTGAGGGAGGGCCTGGACATCCCCGAGGTCTCCCTGGTGGTCATTTTGGACGCCGACAAGGAGGGCTTCTTGCGGAGCGAACGGAGCCTCATCCAGACCATCGGCCGGGCGGCGAGGAACGCCCGGGGCGAGGTCTGGCTCTACGCCGACCGGGTCTCCGAGGCCATGGAGCGGGCCATCGCCGAGACCAGGAGGCGGCGGGCCCTCCAGGAGGCCTATAACCGGGAACACGGCATCACCCCGGAGACGGTAAAGAAGGGAGTGCGGGCGGTGATCCGCCCCGAGGGGTACGGGGAGGCCCCCCTCGAGGCCGAGCTTTCCCGGGAGGACCTGAAGGAGAGGATCGCCGAGCTGGAACTTCTCATGTGGCAGGCGGCGGAAGCCTTGGACTTTGAGCGGGCGGCGAGGCTTCGGGACGAGCTAAGGGCCCTGGAGGCCCGCCTCCAGGGCGTGAACACCCCCGAGCCCATCCCCGGGGGGCGGCGGAAGCGGAAAAAGCGGTGAAGACCCCACCGCAGCGAAAGCCGCGGCGGGGGCCCTAAAGCGCGCGCCCTCAGGCGAGGAGGAGGACGGGGCTTTCCAGGTAGCGGGCCACCCGCTCCAGAAGCCCCTTGGCGGCTTCCGGGGGAAGCCCCGAGGCCGCCAGGACCCCTTCCGGGGAGAGGAAGAGGCTTGGCCGGCCCGTGTGAAACTCCTCCTCCCCGTAGAAGCAGAGGAGGCCCTCTTCCTCCTCCCCCCCTTCCTGGCGGAAGAGGGCGAGGAAGCTTGCGACAGGCCTGAGGCCCAGGGGCTTTTCCCCCTCCATCCGGCCGAGGAGGGCCCTATAGGGCAGGCCGAGCTCCCCTAGGGCCCTTTCCGCCGCCCGGAGGAGGAAGGGGAGGGGGTTTGGGGGCACCCCGTGGACCTCCTGGAAGCGCTCCAGGGCCTCTTCCAAGGCGTCCAAGGAAAGCCTTTTCCGGAAGACCCGAACCCCCGCCGCCTCGAGGGGGGCCGGGGTGAGGCCTAAGGCGGGGGTGGGGGGCGGAAGCGGCGCTTCCTGTGGGGCCTCTTCCCCAGGCCTTTCCAGGAGGTCCTCCGCCCAGTCCTCCAGGAGGGGGGGTTCCTCTTGGGGGGTGGGGGGTGCCTCGGCCTCCGCCCAAAGGGGCGCCTCCGGGGCGGGGCCTTCCTGGACCGGCGCCTCTTCCAGGCTCAGGTCCTCCTCCAAGACCGCAAGGTCCTCTTCTAGGGCCAGGTCCTCCTCTAGGACCAAGGCCTCCTCCTCCAGGACCAGGTCCTCCTCCAGGGCCAAGTCCCCCGGGGCCGGCGCCTCCTGGGGCTTGGGGATGAGCTCCTCCAGGTCCACCCCCTCCCGGCCCAGGACCTCCTGGGCGCGCTTGAGCTCTGCCTCCGGGGGGAGGGGCGGGGGGGCTTCCGGCATGGGGGGGAGGTCCACCTCCCCGGCCATCACCTTGGCCAGGTAGGCCAGGATGTCCCGCTCCACGATGGTCCCGTCGGGGCCCGTGCCTTGGAGTTGGCGCCAGTCTATGCCGTTTTCCTCGGCCAAGCGCCGGGCGAGGGGCGTGATTTTGGGTTCTTCCATCTTGGCCCTATGATAGCAGGGTGGAGGCGCGGTTTGCGGAGCTTTTGGCAGGCTATTGCCTCGAGGCAGGCCCCGGCGAGACGGTTCTGGTGGAGGCGGAAACCACGGCCCTCCCCCTCCTTCCCCACCTGAAGCGGGCCCTTTTGGCGCGGGGGGCTTACCCCCTTTTCCGCTTGAGCTACCCCGGGGAGGGGCGGGACTTCCTCCTTTTTGGAGGCCGCTGGCTGGAGGAGGTCCCCGAGGCGGAGCGGGCCCTCTATGAGAAGGCGGACAAGTTCCTGCGCATCCTCTCGGCGGAAAACCCCTTGGAGACGGCCTCCTTGGACCCCGCTCTTCTCCTCAAGCACCAGCGGGCCTGGCGCCCCCTCCAGGAGATCCGGCTCAGGAAGCGCTGGACCCTCACCCTCTACCCCACGGCGGGCTACGCCGTGGGGGCGGGGATGGGGACGGAGGCGTTCCGGGCCTACCTGGAAAGGGCCCTCTTCCTGGACCAAGAGGACCCCGTGGCCGCCTGGAGGGCGCTTTCCGCGTTCCAGGAAAGCCTCATCCGGAGGCTTTCCCAGGGGAAGGAGCTCCGCATCCTGGCCCCGGGGACCGACCTACGGCTTTCCGTGGAGGGGCGCACCTGGGTGAACTCCGACGGCCGGCGCAACATGCCCTCGGGGGAGGTCTTCACCGGCCCCCTGGAAGACTCGGCCGAGGGGGAGGTGCGCTTCAACCTGCCCGCCTTCGTGGGGGGCGGGCGGGTGGAAGGGGTCTACCTCCGCTTCCACCGGGGGGAGGTGGTGGAGGCCCGGGCGGCAGTGGGGGAGGACTACCTGAAGGAGGCCCTTTCCACCGACGCGGGGGCCAGGCGGCTTGGGGAGGTGGGGATCGGCACCAACTTTGGCCTAAATAGGCCCACGGGCCTCATCCTCCTGGACGAGAAGATGGGGGGGACGGTCCACCTGGCCCTGGGCCGAAGCTACCCGGAAACCGGCGGGAAAAACGAAAGCGCCCTCCACTGGGATCTGGTGCTTTCCCTGAGGGAGGGGAGGCTCCTTGTGGACGATGAGCCCCTTTTGGTGGAGGGGCGTTTCGTCTAGAGGTCCTTGCGCTCAAAGACCAAGGCCGCCAGGAGGGCGAAGCCGAGCGTGTAGATGAGGAGGAGAGAAAGCCCAAGCCCCGCCGCCTGCGGCCGCAGGTGGAGGTCCAAATAGGTGGTGAGGAGAAAGGGGGTGAGGGCGGGGAAGGCCACCAGGAGGCGCATGAGGAGGAGGGTGGCCACCGCCGCCAGGGCCGCCGCCGTGGTGGAGAGGAAGAGCACCCCGTAGAGGAGGGCCAGGGCGGAAAGGGGCAGGAGCACCGCCCCCGCCAGAAGGTGGGCCCTTAGGAGCTCGGCCAAGGCGGTGCCTGGGGGCAGGAGGCCGGTCCCGGCAAACCCCCCTTCCCCGAGCCCCGTCCCCCCGTAGAAGGGGCCGAGGCCATGGGGAAGGCCCGCCAAAAGCCCGCCCAGGAAGCTCACCGAGAGGAGGAGGAAGGGGTAGAGGAGGAGGGCGAAGAGCTTCGCCAGAAGGAGGAGGCTTCGGGGCAGGGGCCTTAAGAGGAGGGTCTTCAGGGTGCCCTGGGCCACCTCGCTGCCCAAGGCCTCGCTGGCGGCCATGACCACCAGGAAGGGGAAGAGGAACTCCATCCCGGCGAGGAGGCTTAGGGAGATCACCTGCCACCCCGAGGCCAGGACCAGGCCGTAGACCTTCTTAAGCCCGGGGGCCAAAGCCCAGAGGAAGGGGAGGAGAAAGGCGAAGAGGAGACCAAGCCCCACGGAGCGAAGCCGGAAAAGCTTGTAGAACTCAAAGAAGAAGAGCCTAAGCATGCCTCACCCGTTCCTGGTAGTAGCTTAGGAGGTCAAACCGCTCCGGGTGGAGGGCCTTCACCCGGTACCCCTCCTTGAGGAGGGCCTCCAGGACCGCCTCCGGGTTTCCCTCAAAGAGGATGGCCTCGCCTTGGAGCCGCGCCGAGGCCACCTGGGGGAGGCCCTTGAGGAGGGCCAGGGCTCCTTCCGGGGGGTGGGCCTCGAGGCGGAAGACCTCCCGCCCGGAAAGGGCCACCTCGTCCAGAAGCCGCCCCCCGCCCAGAATCCCCACCTTGTGGGCGTAGGGGCTCACCTCCTGGAGGTGGTGGGTGGAGAGGAGGACCGCCACGCCTTCTTGGGCCAGTTCCTGGAGAAGCCCGTGGACCAGGGCCACCCCCTCGGGGTCCAGGCCCGAGGTGGGCTCGTCCAGGACCAAGACCTTGGGGCGGTGGAGGATGGCGGCGGCGAGGCCCAGGCGCTGTCTCTGTCCCAGGGAGTAGCTTCCCACCTTCTGGTCCGCCACCGAGAGGAGCTTGAGGCGGGCTAAGACCTCCCCGATGCGGCCTTCTTCCCGCACCCCGGCCAAAAAGGCCTGCATCCTAAGGTTCTCCCGGCCGGTGAGGTAGGGGTAGAAGGCGGCGGGGGCCTCCACCAAAGCCCCCAGGTGGCGCCGGGCCTTGGGGCTCTTGTGCACGTCCTCCCCCAGGAGGAGGGCCCTCCCCTCGGTGGGGAAGGCGAGACCGGTAATCAGGCGGATCAGGGTGGTCTTGCCGCTCCCGTTGGGCCCCGCCAAGGCGTAGACCTCCCCTGGCCTCACGGAAAGGCTCACCCCCTGGAGCACGGGCTTGCGCCCGTAGCGCTTGCCGAGGCCCTCTAGCCTTAGGGCTTCCATGGATGCTATACTACCTAAGCCCCCGGTCCAGCGCGGCGGGCCGGGCGTGAACCGGGTCAGGTCCGGAAGGAAGCAGCCCTAAGCGCCACGGTCCGGGCGATGCTGGGTAGCCGGGGGTTAGTTATCCACAGGGTTATCCACAGGCCCTCGAGGCCCTACCCAAGCCGCTCTTCCGCCGAAGCGCCCTCTAGAAGGGCGTTTTTCCTATCTCGTCCCTTCACGGGGACGGACCTTGGCCACGCCCTTTTCCACAAGGGCCCGCACCGCCTCCTCCGGGAAGCCCGCCTCCCGCAGAACCTCCTCCGTGTGCTCCCCCAAAAGGGGCGGGGGGGCCGAGGGCCTTGCGGGGGTGCGGGAGAGGAAGCGCAAGGGGTTGGCCAGGGTGGGAAGCGCCCCAAGAAGAGGGTGCTCCAGGGTCCAGACCGCTTCCCGGGCCCTCGCCTGGGGGTCCTGGAAGGCCTCGGCCAGGTCGTTCACGGGGGCCGCGGGGACGCCCGCCTCCTTGAGCCTTGCAAGCCAGTAGGCCCGGGGGCGGGCCTTGAGGACCTGGGCCAGGGCCTCCACCACCTCCTTGCGGTGTTCCACCCGGAGGGCGTTCGTGGGAAAGCGCAGGGCGAGGTCGGGAAGCCCTACCACCTGGCAAAGCCTCCGGAACTGCTCGTCGTTGCCCACCGCCAGGATGAGCCAGCCGTCCTCTGCGGGAAAGGCCCCGTAGGGGACGATCTGGGGGTGGGCGTTGCCGAGCCTTCTGGGGGGCTTGCCCGTTAGGAGAAAGCTTTCCCCCAGGTTCGCCAGGGCGAAAAGCCCCACGTCAAAGAGGGAGAGGTCTATGTGCTGGCCAAGCCCGCTCCGTTCCCGCTCCCAAAGGGCGGCGAGGACGGCCAAGGCCCCCATCATCCCCGTCATCACGTCAATCCAGGCCACCCCCACCTTCATGGGGGGGCCTTCGGGCTCCCCGGTCACGGACATGATCCCGGTGTAGCCCTGAAGGGCGGCGTCGTAGCCGGGTTCCTGGGCCCGGGGGCCGGTGTGGCCGAAGCCGGTGATGGAGAGGTAGACCAGACGGGGGTTTAGGGCCCTTAGGCTTTCGTAGTCTAGGCCGTAGCGCCTGAGGTCCCCCGTCTTGAAGTTCTCCACAAGGACATCGGCCCTCTGGGCAAGGCGGCGCACCGCCTCCTGGCCCTCCGGGCGCTTGAGGTCCAGGGCCACGCTTTTCTTTCCCCGGTTCACCGCCAGGAAGTAGGCGCTTTCCCCCTCCACGAAGGGCGGCCCCCAGCCCCGGGTCTCATCCCCCCAAGGGGGTTCCACCTTGATGACCTCGGCCCCCAGGTCGGCCAGGATCAGGGTGCAGAGGGGGCCCGCCAGTACCCGGGAGAGGTCCAGGACCTGGATGCCGGCAAGGGGTTCCATGGGGGCTATCCTAACCCCTTATAGTGGGGGCGTGGGGCGCTTCCTCCGGCACCTCGTGGTCTTTGGGGTCCTCCTCTTCGTGGCCCTGCCCTTCCTCTGGATGGCCTACGCCGCCTTTCTTCCCAAGGAGGCGGTGTTTGCGGGGGAGCTCTTCGCCTTCGGGCTCAGCCTGGAGAACGTCCGGGCCTTGGGGCGGGAGGGCTTTTGGGGGAGGCTCGGCTTTTCCTTGGGGCTTTCCGCCTTTGTGGCCTTTCTCCAGCTCTTCACGGCCCTTTTAGCCGCTTACCCCTTGCGGGTGGGCCTCGGGCTCCTGCCCTTTTACCTGGTGCTCATGGCCATCCCCGCCGAGCTCTTGTTGGTGCCCCTTTACGGGATCCTTAAGAGCCTTTCCTTTCTAGACACCTTCTGGGCCCTGGTCCTGCCCTTCGCCGCAAGCCCCTTCATCGTCTACCTGGTCTACCAGGCCATGCGGGGGGTGCCGGAGGAGCTTTTGGAGGCGGCCAAGCTGGACGGGGCGGGGCATGGGGTGCTCCTTTTCCGCATCCTTCTCCCCCTTATCCGGCCCACCCTGGTGGCGGCCGGGGTTTTGGCCTTCGCCGCCCACTGGAACCTGGTCCTTTACCCCCGGGTCATGGTCTCCGACCCCCGCTTCTGGACCATCCAGACCTGGCTCACCGACCTCCAGCGCAAGTACCCCACAGACTGGGGCCTCCTTTCGGCGGCGGCCCTTTTGAGCGTCCTTCCCGTCGCCCTCCTTTACCTCCTCTTTGAAAGGCGGGTGGTGGCCACCTTTGAGGAGGGGCTTAAGGGCTAGCCTTCCCGGAACCGCTCCCTGAGGGCTTTAAGCCGCTCCCGGACCCGCTCCTCCCAGCCTTCTCCCGTGGCTTCAAAGAGCCTTAGGCCCTCGAGGCCCTCCGGCAGGTACCTTTGGGCGAAGCTTCCCTCCTTGTCCTCGTGGTAGTAGGCGTACCCCTTCCCGTGGCCCAGGGCGCGGGCGAGGCTGGTGGGAGCGTTCCTCAGGTTCAGGGGGACCTCGGCCTCGGGGTGGGCCTTGGCTGCCTCCTGGGCTTTTTTCCAAGCGGTGTAGAGGCTGTTGCTCTTGGGAGCCAAGGCCAGGTAGACCGCCGCCTCCACCAGGGCGAGCTCCCCTTCCGGGCTCCCCAAAGCCTCGTAGGCCTCCTTGGCGGCCACAGCGAGGCGGAGGGCTAGGGGATCGGCGAGGCCCACGTCCTCCAGGGCCACCCGGATGAGGCGCCGGGCCAGGTAAAGGGGGTCGGCCCCGCCCTCAAGGAGCCTCGCCAGGTAGTAAAGGGCGGCGTCCACGTGGCTTCCCCGCAGGGACTTGTGGAGGGCGGAGACCAGGTCGTAAAAACGGTCCCCCGCCCGGTCCATGGCGTAGCGCTCGGCGCCCAAGGCCTCCCGGACGCTCTTGGGGTCCACCTTGCCGAAGGCGGCGGCCAGCTCCAGGGTGTTCAGGGCGAAGCGGGCGTCGCCCCCCGCCGCCTGGGCCAAAAGCCGCAGGGCCTCCTCCTCGTAGGGGGTGCCCGGGAGGCCCCGGGGGTCGGTGAGGGCCCGCCGGAGGAGGGCGAGGAGGTTCTCTTCGCCCAGGGGCCGCAGGGGCAGGAGGCGGAGGCGGGAGCGGAGGGCGGGGGTGAGGTGGAAGGCGGGGTTTTCCGCCGTGGCCCCGATGAGGGTGAGGAGGCCCGACTCCAGGTGGGGGAGGAGGGCGTCCTGCTGGGCCTTGTTGAAGCGGTGGATCTCGTCCAGGAAGAGGACGAGGCCGCCCTTTGCCCGGGCTTCCTCCACCGCCTGCCGCACCTCCTTAAGCCCCGCCTCCACCGCCGAAAGCTTTAGGAAGGGCCTCCCCACCCCTTCCGCCAGGAGGCGGGCCAAGGTGGTCTTGCCCGTCCCCGGGGGGCCGAAGAGGACCATGGAGCTCAGGCGCCCCTCGGCCAGCATGCGCCGGAGGAGGCCCCTTTCCCCGGTGAGGTGGGGCTGGCCCAAGACCTCGTCCAGGCTTCGGGGGCGGAGGCGTTCCGCCAGGGGTTCCACGCCTCCCATGCTACGCCCGTGGTAGCCTAGGGGGGAATGCGGGGGCTTTTCCTTTTGCCCTGGGGCCTCTTCCTCCTTGGGCTTTCCCCCTTGGCCCTCCTTTCCCCCTTAGGGGGCGCGGTGGGCCGGGGGATGGGGCTCCTCCTCGTGGGGGTGGTCCTCGCCGGGGTGGCGAGCCTCTACTCCCGGTTCCCCGTGGGCTTTCGGGTGCAGCTGGCCCTGGTCTTGGGCCTTGGGCTTCTCGCCTTCCAGTTCGCCCTCGAGGCCGCCTTCCTCCTCACCGGGGCGGAGGCCCCCGGGTACGTCGCCTTGGGGGGGCTTCTGGGGGCCTTGGCCCTGGGGGTGGTCTTCCTCCTGGGCACCGGGCGGGAGGCCCCCTTGCTCCCCGCCTTGGAGGGGGTGGGAAGCCGGGAGGACCTTAGGCGGCTTTCCGGGGCCTTGGAGGGGCTTGCCCTGAGGCGGGAGCTGGTCTTGGTCTTTCTGGCTTCCCCCGTGCCCCCCGAGCGCCTTTTGGGGGAGCTTCGCCGGGGAGACTTGGCCTTTCGGCTGGAGGGGGGCTACCTCCTGGTCCTCCAGGGGGGGCGGGCGGAGGACGCCGCCGGGCTTTTGCGCCGCTTGAGGGAGCGGTTTCCCCTGGCCGCCTACGCCGTGGAGCGGTGGCGGGGAGGGAGCCTGGAGCGGGTTCTGGCCCGCCTCGAGGCGGAGGCCCTGCTCCAGGCTTAAGTACCCCCAGCGGCGGGGGCCCCAAAAGCGGCCGCTCAGCGGTGTAGCCACCATGTTCCTACACCGACAAGGGGTGTACGGGTTTTCCCCTTAGAGCCACCGCCGGGCCCTGGGTTTTCCCTACCTTGGAGGCTAAGGAGGTGCCCCATGGAGCAAGGGAAAGCCATCAGCGAGGCCTGGCAGGAGGCCATGGAAACCTACGGCGAGCGGGAAGAGGAGTAGGCCAAGCCCAAAGGAGAGGGGGGTTTCCCCCTCCTTTTTTTCGCCGTGCCCCGTAGCATAAGGGCATGGTGGCCACCTTCTCCCTGGTGGCCCAGGACCCGGACACGGGGGACCTGGGCGTGGCCGTGGCCAGCAAGCGGGTGGACGACCACCCCGAGCCCATAGAGGAGCTTTTCCGGCTCCTTGCCCTCCACCGCCTCCTCTTTGAAAGGCCCAAGGCGAAGCGCCCCTTAAGGGAGGAGGAGGTGCGCTGGTTGCAAGGGGTGCTTAAGGGGCTTGGCCTTTACGGGGGAGAGGTCCACGGCCGCTTTGACCCCGAGACGGAGCGTGCCTTTTTGGCCCTCGTGGGCATGGAGAACCTGGAGGAGCGCTACCAAGGGGGGCCGGAGGTGGACGAGGCCACCTTGGCCTACCTCAAAGGGAGGTATGGATGGAGCTAGGGGCTGGGGGCGTGGTCTTCAACGCCAAACGGGAGGTCCTCCTCCTTCGCGACCGCATGGGCTTCTGGGTCTTCCCCAAGGGCCACCCCGAGGCGGGGGAAAGCCTCGAGGAGGCGGCGGTGCGGGAGGTCTACGAGGAGACGGGGATTAGGGCCGAGATCCTCGCCCCCCTCTACCCCACCCGCTACGTGAACCCCAAGGGGGTGGAGCGGGAGGTGCACTGGTTCCTCATGCGGGGCGAGGGAGAGCCCAGGCTCGAGGCGGGGATGAGCGGGGCGGGGTGGTTTGCCCTCGAGGAGGCCCGGGCCCTCCTCGCCTTCCCCGAGGACCTGGGGCTTTTGGAGGTGGCCCTTGAGCGCCTACCGCTTTGAGGACAAGGCCCCCAAGGTGCACCCCACCGCCTTCCTCGCTCCCGGGGCCTACGTGGTGGGGGCGGTGGAGGTGGGGGAGGGGGCTTCCATCTGGTTCGGCGCCGTGGTGCGGGGGGACCTGGAAAGGGTGGTGGTGGGCCCCGGGACCAACGTCCAGGACGGGGCCGTCCTGCACGCCGACCCCGGCTTTCCCTGCCTCCTCGGGCCCTCCGTCACCGTGGGGCACCGGGCGGTGGTCCACGGGGCGGTGGTGGAGGAGGGGGCCTTGATCGGCATGGGGGCGGTGGTGCTAAACGGGGCTAGGATCGGCAAAAACGCCGTGGTGGGGGCGGGGGCGGTGGTGCCGGCGGGGATGGAGGTCCCCGAGGGGATGCTGGCCTTAGGGGTCCCGGCCCGGGTGGTGCGCCCCATAGACCCCCCCGGGAACGCCCCCCGCTACCGGGCCTTAGCGGCGCGCTACCAAAAGGGCCTTTTCCCCTTGGACCCGCCCCGGCGCTACCGCCTCACCTTGCGGGGCCAGGACGCCCTGAACCCCTTTAGCGAGCTCCACCTGAGCCTGAAGCGGGGGCGCAAGGAGGCCCTGGAGCACCTCCGCCGGGTGGCCCAGGGGTTCCCCTTGGCCCCGGAGGAGGCGAGACCCCTCTTGGAGGAGGGCCTCATCGCCCCCGAGTGAGCCCGGGGCCACAGAAGGCGGGGGGTAAGGGGGGCAAGATGGAGCGCAAGATGGTGGAGATAGAGGAGACCGGGCTTTCCTTTGAAACCGAGCTGGACCTGGGCCGCCTCCAGGCTCTGGCGGCGGACTGGCTTTTGGCCATCGGCGAGGACCCCAAGCGGGAGGGCCTCTTGAAGACCCCGGAGCGGGTGGCCAAGGCCTGGGCCTTCCTCACCCGGGGCTACCGCCAGGACCTAAAGGCCATCGTCAACGGGGCGGTCTTCCAGGCGGAGGGGAGCGAGATGGTGGTGGTGAAGGGGATTGAGTTCTACTCCCTGTGCGAGCACCACCTCCTTCCCTTCTTCGGCCAGGTCCACATCGGCTACATCCCCGACGGTAAGATCCTGGGCCTTTCCAAGTTCGCCCGCATCGTGGACATGTTCGCCCGCCGCCTCCAGGTGCAGGAGCGCCTGGCGGTCCAGATCGCCGAGGCCATCCAGGAGGTTTTGGAGCCCCAGGGGGTGGGGGTGGTGGTGGAGGGGGTCCACCTTTGCATGATGATGCGGGGGGTGGAGAAGCAGCACTCCCGCACCATCACAAGCGCCATGCTGGGGGTCTTCCGGGAGAGCCAGAAGACCCGGGAGGAGTTTTTGAGCCACCTCAAGTAAACCTCCCCGCCTGGGGCGGGGAGGCCTGGCCTTCCGGCTACTCCGGCTTAGGGGGTAAAGGGGCTTCGCACGTAGGCACGGCCATCTGGGGGGTCAGCGGGGCCACCGTTATGGGGATCTCCGCATCCCCCACCCCTTCCACGTGGAGGCGGAGGAGGCCGCTTTCCGCCCCTTGGGGTACTCGGAACAAGAGGGTGGCAGGGTCTTGGGGCTGGGTGATCTCGGGTTCTTGGGCGGGGATACCCGGGGGAAAGAGGGCGTGGTTGGTGCCCGCATCCCACGCCGCCTGGGTGCCAAAGGTGTTGCCCTTAAGGGCCATCCAGTCCCCGGCCCGGACCACGCAGCCCGCCACCACGTCCGGCTGCACCGACTGGATGCGCAGGCTTCCCGTGGTGCGGATGCCCTGGGGAGCGGAGCAGGCGGCGAGGGCCAGCAGAAAAAGCCAAAGGGTGCGTTTCATGTCTTTCTCCATGGGACCTTTAAGCGGCCTACTTGGAACAGTGGCCCGGACCCACGCGGCCGTTGTTGTAGTCGTCCAAGATGGCGGCGTAGCCCTTAGCCTGGCTGGCCGTGCTCTTAGGGATGGTGCTCGGCGTGTAGGTGGCGAAGAAGCTGGCCGCCCAGGCCAAGGCCGCGTCCACGGTGGGGGTGGAGGCGGCTCCGTTTAGAAGGTTCAGCTTGGCGGCGATGAACTGGTGGGCCAGGATGTAGTAGGCGTTTCCTCCGCTAGGGGAGGTCCAAAGCACCTGGTGGTAGCTCTGACCGGAAAGGTAGAAGGCCGTGTCCTCTCCGATCTGGGCCCAGGTGTCGTCGTAAGGAGCAGGGCCGTAGCGAGAGTGGGTCTTCCAGTAGCCCTGGGTCAGGGTACACCCTTGGCAGGGCACGTTCACCGCTACCCTGGCCGAGGCGCTTCCTTGGGTCTTGGTATCGTTGGTGGTGAAGGTGGCGGTGTTCTCCACCTGGTAGGTGCCGCACTGGTCAAAGCGGACCAGCCGCTCAAAGAAGTAGGTTTGGGAGATCACGCCTTGGGGGTCTATGCCGCTGATCGCATTGGTCAACATGGCCGAAGGGTCTTCCACGGTGACCGCTCCATCCACCACCTGGGTAGGGGTGGTGAAGGTGAAGCCCTGCTGAGCGGTGACGGTGCCGCTTTGTTCCCCCGAGGTCCAAGTCACGGCAACGGCGTTGGTCCGGGCCCGCCCGTCGGGCAAGGTTTGGCTGTAGGAACAGGTCAGGCTTGCACCTTCCGCCAGGGTGTAGGGGAAGCTGACCCCACAGTTTAGGGCCACGTTCTCCCCGGTGGAGAGGGTGTCGGTAGGGGCCTGCAACACCACAGGGATGTCGCCGGTGTTTTGGATGCGCACCTCCCCTTCTACCTTGAAGTCCTGGCCTGTTGGGGTACCCACCAGGCTCACCGCGTACTTCACCGTGTAGCTCTGCCCTGCCGCGAGGGTGAGGGTACCGTTTCCTGGGTCTGTTGCCTTTTTCTGGATTGTCCAGCGGTAGACCCGCTTGAAGGTAGGCATCGCTGTTTTGGTGACCACCACCGAGGGTTCGGGGGTTACCACCGCTTGGGGGGTGACCCCTTGGGGAGCCTGGGAGCAGGCGGCCAAGAGGCTTGCCGTCAAAAGAACTCCGTACCAATACCGCATAAAACACCTCCCTACTGGGTTGCGCTCTCGGAGGGAAGGTCTAGGCGCACCGGGCCTAAAGCTTCGCCGTCCGCGAACACCAAAAGCGTGTGCTGGCCGGGGCCCAAAGGGACTTCCCCGGTCCAGGTGTAGCCGTCTTGGCTTTGCAGGGGGAAGGCCTGCCCTTCCGCCTGAAGGGTGACCTGGGTAGCCCGGAAACGCAGGGTGAGGTGGACCTTAGGACTGTTGACGACCTGGGGCTCAAAGAGGGCCCCGGGGACCACCTGGAGCCAAAGGGGTGCTTCGGCCTCCTGGCCTTGGGCGCTGGCCCGTACCCGTAGGGCGTGGAGGCCGGGGGGCAGGTGGAGGCGGATCCGGATGGCGTAGTAGTTGTCCTCCTGGGGCTGGAGGGATACGGGGCCCGAAGGGAGGTCTAGCCAGAGGCGCTCCGGTTGCCCCTGGACCAAAGCCTTCACCTCCACCTCGGCCCCGGCGAGGGCCGTGGGGGGATCGGCGGTGGCCACCAGGCTGAGGCGCTCGGCGGTGTAGGTGACCACTACCTCCCTTTTGGGGGGGAGGACCACCAGAGGGGGGGCCTCGAGGGGCTTCAGCTCCACCCGGACCTGGGCCTCCTTTTCCGCCCGGTAGCCTTCGGGCAGGTAGCGGGGGTCGGGGTAGAGGCGGTAGGTGCCCGGGAAGAGGTCGCCCAGCAGGGCGTTGCCGTTGACGTCCGCCCGGGTGCAGCGCCCTACCGGCCCCTCGGCGCAGACCCCGGCGTAGGCCAGACCGGACCCCTTCTCCCCGTCCAGGACCCGTACCGTCAAGGTGGTGGCCGGGGCAAAGGGGAGGTTTTTCTCCAGCCGGGCGTTTAGGGGAACATCCACCCCCGCCTCGCCCACCAGGGCCAAGGTGGCGGGAAGCCCCAGGAACCGGAGGGTTCCTGCCCCGGAGGCGGCCACCAGGCGGTAGCGTCCCTGGGCGTCTGTGGCCTCGCAGACCTGGCCCAGGCAGACCTTGAGGTCGGCCAAGGGGGACTCCCCGGGGTCCAGGCGGCCGTTTAGGTTGGGGTCCAGAAAGGCCTGGCCCATCACCTCGCCCCCCTTGCGTCCCCCGAAGAGGTCCACCACCTCCCGGGGCGTGGCGAAGCTGAGGGCCTGGGCGTAGTAGAGGGTGAGGCCAAAGGCGTGGCGGGCCTCCCCGGCCTGGAGGATCAGGGTGTAGGAGGCCCCCAGGGAGAGACCCGGCTCCAGGAAGTTGCGCCGGTAGAGGCCAAGCCCCAGGCGTTGGCTGGGCGAAGCCTCCTGGCGGTACTCGTAGAAGAGGCGGCTTTGCAGGCTTCCTGGCCAGAGCTGGTTCCAGGCGGCCCCGTAGAGGGTGAGGGGCTGGTCGTTGCCCTGCTTGACCAGGTAGGAGCCCTCGAGGCTCCCTGCCGGGAGGACCAGGCGGAGGAGGAGGTTGCCTTCCAGGTAGGGCTGGGCCTGGTGGAGGTAGCGCAAAAAGCCGGAAAAGCTGAGATCCTTGGTGCCCAAGGAAAGACTACCCTGGTAGCTTTGGCTTTCCGGGGCCTGGCCGGATAGGGCGCGTTGGAGGCCGTAGCCCAGGCTCAAGCTTCCCGCATAGACCCCGGGTTCTCCGAAAGCGGTGGCTAGGCCTGGGTTTAGGCCCAGACCCCGGTCTTCCCCTTGCTGGCGGTAGCTCAGGGTCAGGCTGAGAAAGGTCCCGGACCAGGGTTGGTAATAGAGGCTGGCCTGGTTCTGCCACAAGGCGGGAAGGGATCCCAACTGCAGGCTGGTGCTCCCCCGGAGGCCCAAGGGGTAGAGGCTGCGGGTTCCCCCCGTGAGGCCGAGAACGTGGAGGCCCGCCAAGGGTACGCCGGCATAGCTTTGCACTAGATCCAGTTCCTGGGTCTGCCAGGTGAGGTTCTGGCTCAAGCCCAAGGAGAGGCCGTAGGCTCCCTGGGTCTGCCCGGCGAGGTCGGTGCCCAGGCCCAGGGTGAGCCCGCTTTCCAGGGGGAGGCGGTAGCGCAGGTTCAGGTTGTCCTGGCGCCCGGCGGGGGTGAGCTGGGTGGAGAGGCTCCCTTGCAGGTCCAGGTTGCTGTCCAGACTGGCGGCGCTGGCCCGGAGGCTTAGGGCCTGGGGGCGGTAGCTTCCTTCCAACCCAAGCCGGGCATCGCCCAGGCGGAAGGTTCCCCCGGCGCTAAGGCCACCCCCTCCCCCTTGGGCCCGGGCTTCCCACCCTTCCCCCTTGAGGCTTAGGGCCAGGGTCTGGGGCGAGGGCCAGGGATCCGAGAGGCTCTCCGTGAGGGGGCTAGGGGTAGCGGTGAGGTTCACGTAATCGGAAAGGGCCCCGGTGAGGCTTGGGGCCAGCAGGTAGCCCACCTGCCCGGTAAGCTGCCCCCGCTCCAGGTTGGCCCCGAGGCTGAGGCCCAGGCCCAGGTTGAGGGTTAGGCTCGGGTCCTTACCTTGGGTTTTAGCCCCCAGGGTTTCCTGAAAGAGGACGATGACCCCCGCCTCCTTCCGCGCCTCGGCCTTCCCCTCCGGGGTGGCCCGTAGCTTTAGGTAAAAGCGGTAGCCGGCGGAGATCTCCCCTTGGGGATTGACCAAGACCCGGACCACCCCCGTCTCCCCGGGGGCCAGCTCTAGACCCTGGGGGTTTAGGAAAACCTGGAACATGGCGGCCTCGGCTTCCAGGAGCACTTTTGCCCGCTGGTTGGAGCGGTTTTGCACGTAGGCGGGGAACTCAAAGGGGCCTCCCAGCTGGGCCTCGAGGGTGGCGGGCGCGGAGAGGGCGATCTGCACCAAGGGGAGCACGGAAAGCGCCACTTCGGCGCGGGCCGCTTCCTTCTCCCCCAGGTAGGCCACCACCTCCGCCTTGCTCTGGGTGCCAGCGGGGAGGAAAGGCACCCGCAGGGTGAAGCTTACGGTTTCCCGCCCGCCCTCTAGCCCCGCCTTTCGCTCTTGGGAGAGGGCTTGCCAGCCTTCGGGAGGGAAAAGGCGGAGGACAAGCGGGCCCTGGCCCTCCACCTCTAGGCTCAGGGTCAGGTACTCCCCGGGGATGCCGGCGAGGCTTGGGGGGGAAAGGAGGCGCACCTGGGCCCAAGCCAGGCTCAGGAAGAGGCAGAGGGCCAGGAGGCTTCGCATCGCTAGGGTTGCCTCAGGGCGGTGACCAGGGCCTGGACCACGTACCTTCCCGCCCGCTCCGTGCCCAGGAGCTCCAGGGCGAACTCCAGGCGGATTTCCAGCCAATCCCCCGTGGGGCCCGACTGGGTGTAGACGATCTGGGGCGTGCCGTCGGCCCTAAGCCACAGGCCCCCGTTCACCCGGTAGAGCACTTGCCGTGCGGGGATCAGGATGGCCCCGGTTTCGTCCTTGAGGTCGGGGATCTGGAGCAAAAGGCTCCAGACCCCGGGGGCGTTGGCAAAGACCTGTACGGGAAGAAAACCTCCCTCCAGGTTGCTGGCCGGGAAGGTGGCAGGAAAGGCCTTGGGGGGGTAGTCCTTCAGGTCAAAGGCGATCTCCGTGGTGGGGGTGCGGAGGGCCACGGTTTCCGGGATCAGGGTCTGGAGGACCCAGGTGGCTTGGGCCAGGGCCGGGGCCAGGGTAAGCGCCAGGGCAGCCAGTAGGTTTCTCACGGGGAACCTCCTTTTTCCCCCTCTTGAGGGGGTGGTTCGGGTGGGGCCGCCAGGGGGGTGCGTAGGGTGAAGGGGAGGTCCGCCGCCACGTCCTTGCTGGCGTCGCCATAGTTCAAAATGGCCAAGGCGGTGTAGGCCCCGGCGGGGAGGGGGCCCACCAGGGCGATGGGCAGAAGGCGCACCTGGCCCGGTAACACCACCACCTCTTCTATGGCCACCTCCGCCACCTTGCGGCCTTGGCCGTCCCGCACCTCAAAGCGCCCGGAAAGCTTCTGCGCGGCGTTGCCCGTGTTCTGGTACTGCACGGCGAAGCGGTAGGGGTCCTTGGGGTCTTTGGGGGCGCTGGGGACGATGCCGGCGATGCGCCCCCCGGGTTGCAAGGGGGGCACGTTCACGTAAAAGACATGGGCCATGCGGACCCGGAAGGTGGCCAGGGGTACCCCGGGAGGCGGGTTGGGGTCCTCGGATTCCAGGAAGAGGACACCCCAGTGGGTGCCGGGGGTGGCGTTTGGGGGGACGGTGAGGGAGTAGGTAAGGGGGCGGTTTTGCTTGGGTTCCAGCACAAACTCCGCAGGGGAAAAGGTGGCCCAGGGGCTTGCGCTTTCCTTCAGGCTCCCTGGGGGAAGAAACTGGATCTTCCCCATGGGGTCGTAGGTCCAGTCCCCCAGGCTGGCCCTAACCCGAACGGGGCGGGTACCCACGTTGTAGACCTGTAGCGTTTGGGTGAGGACCGTCCCGGGGTTGGCCTCCTTGAGGAGGACCGGGGGTTCCACCCCTAGGGTGCTTTGGGCCAGGGCGCCGAGGGCCGGAAAGAGAAGGAGGGGAAAAAGCCGTTTCATGGTTCACCCCAAAAGGGAAGGGCCCGGCCCTAGGGCCGGGCCCAAAGACCGCTTACCAGGCGGTGGTGGCGAGGGTGTAGGTGAGGTTAGCGGTGCTCTTGCCCCAGAGGTCGCTGTTGACCTTGACGGCCACCACCACCAGGTCGTCCAGCCAGCTCTTGTAGCCGCAGCGCTCGGGGTTGTTGCCGGAGCGGGTTCCCGTGGGGCCCGCCTGCAGGTTCCGGGGTACCAGTTCCAGGCTGGCTCCGTTGGGCAGCTCGAAAAGACCCGTGGCCGCGCCAAAGGTGTCGCAAGGGTTGTCCTGGATGTAGAGGTGCTGGATCCCTTGGGCGCTCTCGGGGTCGTTGCGGTTCACGGTGAGGTGCCACTGCTTGCCGTTGGAGAACTTCTGCAGGATGAAGCTGCGGTAGCAGACGAAGTAGTTCTTGCTACCCGGGACCAGCTCGCCATCATTGTCCAGCTTGATGGGCGGGTAGGCGGTCACCGCACTGCCCCCGTTGATGGTGACGTTGGGCCAGGTGGCCACGCTGTAGCTGGTGCCCAGGGGCAGGGTCTGCACCTGGTTGTAGAAGTTGTTCCCCAGCTGGGTCTTCACATCCTGGTCTCTATCGCCGTAGACGCACACCATCTGCCCGCCGAAGTCCGGGGTGGAGTTGGGCCAGCTGGCCCCGTCCAGGCCCGTGAGGTCAAAGGTCAGGGTGGTCACGTCCAGGTGGAGGGCCGTGGCCTTGGGCAGGATGAGCTCAATGGTCTGGTTGACCGCCGCCGAATCCGCGCCCTTGGCGTAGGCGTCGGGGCCGTTGCCCCGGGTGGGGGCCACGGTGGGCGCCTGGGCTAGTGCCAAGGACGCCGCGGCCAAGGTTACTGCTGCCGTAATTCCTTTACGCATATGGGCCTCCTTTAATCCGCCCCAAGAGGTGGTGGGCTTGCCTAGCAAATCGCCTTGTACCCCGGAGGGGGCGGGAGGAGGGAGAGAAGAACCCTAAGGCCGTAGGCGATGAGCTCCAAAAGCGCCCGCGCCACGAAGCCAGATCACCGGCCGCACCTCCACTTGAGGAAGGTGGGAGGAAGGTGGCTAGATAACTCTTTCCCCGTCAGGAGAACGCCTTGCGGGCGTAGTCGTGGCGCCAGGGGCGGCCCCGCTTGCCTTTGGGGGTGGGAGGGGCCACCTCCCGGGCCAGGCGCAGGCCGTGTTCCAGGACCTCCTTGGGGCTTGCCTCCCTGCGAGCAAAGCCTCGCTTGCCCATCAGGAGGGAGATATACACCCATCCTCCTGACCTTTGCAAGGCAAGCCCAGAGGTGGTGGCCTCTTAGGACCCTCTCACCCTAGCCAGGGGGGCGTTGCGGCGGCGTTACAACCCAGGGCCTTGGCTCTTCCAAAAAAAAGGAACCTGCGCTAAGCTTAAGCCATCGTGGGTAACGGGTGGAAACGTCCCCTTAACGATCCCCGTTACGTCCTCCCCCTTTTTGGAAAGGCCCGGTTGCTTGGCGAGGGGAAGGAGGTGCCCCTTTCTCGGAAGGGGTTGGCCCTGCTTTACTACCTGGCCCTCGAGGGGCCCACCTCCCGCATGCGGCTGGCGGATCTCCTTTATGGCCACGCCGCCTCTTTGCAGAACCTCCGGGTGGAACTCCACCGCCTGGCCCAGGCCTTGGGCCGCCCCCCCTTTCCCAAAGGCCAGGACCCCTTGGTCCTGCCCCCCTGGATCCTCCTCCTGAAGGAGGGGCAGGGGGAGGCGCTTGGGGGCCTGGAGGCCGTGGGGGGCCTGGAGGAGTGGGTCCAGGGGGTGAGGATGGCCCTGGAGGCCCCCAAGCCCTGCGGGCGGGAGGCCCTTTTGGAGGCCTTGGAGGGCATGGCCCCCCCGGGGCTTCTCGTCCTCCGGGGGAGGCTGGGCTCGGGGGCGCAGGGGGTGGCCCAGGAGCTGGCCCGGAGGCGGGACCTTCCCTACCGCCCGAGACCTCATTCCACGGGGCTTGTTTACCTGGAGCCCCCCTATCCCGAGGAGGATCTGGAAACCCTTTTGCGGGGCCGGGCCCTTTTGGTCCTCTGGCTCCTGCCGGGGGAGGAGCCCCGCTTTTTCCTGGAACTCAGGGCCCGGTACGGGGCGGAGCGGACCTGGGTGGTGGACCTTCCCCCCCTCACCTGGGCCGAGGCCCGGAAGGCCTGGTTGCAAGGCCTCCCTTTTTCCCAGGCCGCCGGGGCCTACTTCCTCTCCGGCGGCCAGCCCGAGTGGCTTCCCGAGTTCCTAAGCGCCCCCAAGACCCCAAGGCGTCCCTTGGCCCAGCTGGAGCTTTTCGCCCGGCTCCTCCCTAAGCCCGCCCGGGAGGCCCTGGAGCGGTTGGCCCAGGTGCCGGGCTTCTTTTCCCGGGAGGTGGCGGAGGCTTTGGAGGCCGCACCCCATCTGGCCGCTTTGGAGCGCAAGGGGTGGTTGGTCTACGACCCGGGCCGCGGGTACCGTTTCGCCCAGGAGGCGGAAAGGCGCCTTCTGGCCACCGCCTTGCCCCCTGGGGAAAGGGAGCGGGTCTGGGAGAGGCTTCAAGGCTTGCTTCCTCGAGGCGCCCTTCCCAGGCCCTCCCTGGTGCTCCTCCGGGGGAGGCGGGGACGGGAACGGGCTTCCCTCCCCCCGGAAGGGAAGGGGGTGGACCCCTTGGGGGAGGGGTGGGCGGTGGCCCTCCTGAACCCGGGAGAGAACCCTTGGCTTGCGGTGCCTTCCTTGGGCGAGGAGGCCCTTTGGGAGGTCCGGGGAGAGGCCTGGGCCCCGGAGGACGGGGCGCTTTACCTGGGCCTTAGGTCCGGGGGGCGGGAGGGTTGGCTGGCCTTGGGAGAAGGGGCCTTCGCCCTAAGGCTCCGGGTGCCTGCGGGGCCTTTCCGGCTCGGCTTCAGGGGCCTCGGGGTGGTGGAGTTCACCCTTGGCGCCTACCGGCTGGAGGAGGGAGAGGAGGCCCTTTGGGCCTTACCGCCTGAGGAGGAGGCCCAAAAGGTTTAAGAGAAGGGAGAGGAGCAAGGAGAGGAGGAGGGCCGAGGTGATGGGGATGTACACCCTAAGCCCCTCCCGCTCTATGCGGATATCCCCCGGCAGGTGGCCGAACCAGGCGAAGAGCTTGGGGAAAAAGAGGAGGAGAAGCCCCAGGACCGCCAGGAAAAGCCCCAGGTAGAGGAGAAGTTTACCCACCTCCATCCCGCACCTCCAAAAAGGCGGTGAGGGCCGCCCCCAAAAGCCCGGCCTCGCCCCCCAGGAGGGCCTTGCGCAAAGGGGGGCGTTCCCAGCCCTCGAGGTAGTGGCGAAAGGCCTCTTCCAGCGCCTGCCAGTAGGCCTCGGGGGCGTTTAGGGCCAGGCCTCCCCCCACCACCACCGCCCCCGGGTCAAAGGCCTTGACCAGGCTGGCGAGGCCCACGCCCACGTACCGCGCCCCCTGGAGGAGGATGCGCCGGGCCTTGGGGTCCCCCTCCTGGAAAAGGCGGAAGAGCTCCTGGGTGGAGACGGGGCGCTGGAAGGCGTAGGCCGCCTCCCTCTCCAGGGCCCGCCCCGCCGCCAGGGCCTCGAGGCACCCCTCCAGCCCGCACCCGCAGGCGGGCCCCCCGGGGAGCAGGGTCATGTGGCCCAGCTCCCCTCCTTGCCCCCGCTCCCCCCTTAGCACCCTTCCCCAGAGGACCACGCCCCCTCCGATCCCGGTGGAGACCGTGAGGTAGAGGGAACTCCTCTCCCCCTTGGCCGCCCCCAGGTGGTGCTCCGCTAGGGCAGCGGCGTTGGCGTCGTTTTCCAGGTAGACGGGCTTTCCCGTGGCCTCCTCTAGAAGCCTTTGGATGGGGAAGTCCTCGAGGCCCGGGATGTTGGGGGTGAAGCGGATGACCCCTTGGCGGAAGTCCAAAGGCCCCGGGGTCCCGAGGCCGATGGCCTGGGCCTCCACCCCGGCCTCTGCCTCGGCCCGCTTGGCGGCCTCCGCCAGGGCCTCCACCACCGCCCTCCCCCCCTCCTTGGGGGTGGGGAGGACCACCTTGGAAAGGAGCCTTTCCCCGTCAAAAACCCCGGCGGCGATCTTGGTGCCGCCCAGGTCCAGGCCCACCACCCTCATGGCACCTCCTCCTCCAAAACTGCCTCCGCCTCGCCCCAAAAGGCCTCGGGCACGAAGAGGCTCACGTCCCCCATGTAGGTGCCCAAGGCGGCCTCGGGAAGCTCCCCGAAGGGGCTTTCCAGAAGGACGGGGATGCCCCGGGCCATAAGGCGCGCCTTGAGCCCCTCGGCCACGGGCCTGGGGGCGGTGAGGAGCCTGCGGTAGAGAGTTCCGGCCACTAAGCGGCGTTCCATAGGGCCTCCACCAGCTGGGCATAGGCCTTTCCCGCGGCCTCCACCTCGGCCAGGGGGATGTGCTCCTTGGGGGTGTGGGCCAAGGCGGGGTCCCCCGGCCCGTAGCCCAGGACCGGGGCCTTGGTCCCCAGGTAGGGGGCGTCGGTGGTGAAGGGCCATAGGCCCGCCCTTTCCTGGCCCAAGGCCTTTAGGGCCACCCGCAAGAGGGGGTGGTCCTCGGGGAGGCGGTAGGGGGGCCAGAGGGCGGGGATCCTAAGGCGCACCTCCCCCGAGGCCCGCTCCTCCTCGGGGATGTAGACCGAGGCGGGGCCCAGGGTCTTGAGCCGTTCCAAAAGGGCCTCGAGGTCCGCCTCGGGCTCGTAGCGCACGTCCAGGTAAAGCCGCACCACCCCCGGGGTCTGGTTGGTGGCGGCGGGGTAACTGGCCACCCGGGTGGGGGTGAGCTTGAGGCCCGGGCCCACGGGAAGGTCCCTTAGGGCGAGGAGGTACTCCCCCAGGTCAAAGAGGGGGTTTTCCGGCCCGGCGAGGGCGGCGTGGGCCTCCTCCCCCTCCAGGTCCACCCAGACCTCGGCCCGGCCCCGGTGCCCCCGCATGAGCCTCCCCCCAGAGGGCTCCCCCAGGACGAAGGCCAGGGGGGAAAGCCTTTCGGCGGCGAAGCGGCTTCCCAGGCCCCCCACCTCCTCCTGCACCGCCGCCAAAAAGCGCACCCGGCCCTTGAGGGGCTTTTGGGAAAGCGCTTCCAGGGCCAGGAGCATGGCCACCAGGGGGCCTTTCATGTCCACCGCCCCCCGGCCCCAGAGGGCCCCTTGGGCCAGGTGGCCCTGGGGGTAAGGCCAGTGGCTTAGGTCCCCCACGGGGACCACGTCCAGGTGGCCCGCCAGGACCACCTCGGGCTCCCGCTCCCCGAGGAGGGCCTCCACGTTGCCCGCCTCGTCCAGCCAGGCGGGAAGCCCGAGGCCCTTTAAGGCCTCGAGGAGGAGGGCGGCCGCCTCCCCTTCCTGCCCGGGGAGGCTTTCCGCCTGGAGGAGGCGGGAAAGGAGCCTTACCCAGTCCACGCCCCTATCCTACACCCCGAAGGAGCCCGGCCTGGTAGAGGGCGATCCCCAGGGCCACGGAGGCGTTCAGGGACTCGGCCTCGGGCCGGATGGGGATCCGGAAAAGCTCGTCGCAGCTTTCCCGGACGAGCCTCCGCATCCCTTCTCCTTCCGAGCCCACCACCAGGACCAGGGGCCGCTTGAAGTCCAGCTCCCAAGGGGCCTTCTCCCCGCGGACGTCCAGGCCGTAGACCCAAAGCCCCCGCTCCTTCAGCTCCTTTAGGGCCCGGGGCAGGTTCTTCACCTTGACCAAGGGAAGCTTCAGGGCGGCCCCGGCGCTGGCCTTTAAGGCCAGGGGGGAAAGGGGGGCGGCCCGCCGTTCCTCCGAGACCACCCCGTGGGCCCCCAGGGCCAGGGCGCTCCGGATCATGGCCCCGTAGTTCCGGGGGTCGGTGATCCCGTCCAGGGCCACGAGGAGGGGCGCCTCCTTGCGGGCTTCCGCCAGGGCCAGGGCGTCTTCTAAGGTGGCGTAAGGGGGTTCTTCCACCTCCGCCGCCACCCCCTGGTGGTGGGTGGTGCGGAGGAGGGTGTCCAGGGCGATCCGGGGGACCAGTTCCAAGGGGGCCCCAAGCCGCTCCAGCTCCCGGATGAGCCAGGCCTCCACCCCCTTGGCCACCAGGACCCTTTGGGCCCGGCCTTCCCGGACGGCCTCGAGGACCGGGTTCCTCCCGTAGATCCACATGGCCCGAGTCTACGCCTTATGATGAGGGGGAAGGAGGCCTTGTATGTACCAGCGGATCCTCATGCCCACGGACGGGAGCCCCTGTAGCTTCCAGGCCCTGGAACACGGCCTGGACCTGGCCAAGGCCCTAGGGGCCAAGGTCCACTTCCTCTACGTCCTGGAAAACCCCGCCCAGGCCATCTGGATCGCCCCGGAGAGCGTTCCCTACGGCCTGGAGCTTTTGGAAGACCTCAGGAAGGCGGGGGAGGAGGCCATCGGGAAGGCCTTGGAGCTGGCCCGGAAGAAGGGCGTGGAGGCCACGGGGGAGGTGAAGGAGGGGACCCCCATTCCCACCATCGTGGAGGCCGCCCGGGGTTTTGACCTGGTGGTCATGGGCACCCACGGGCGGACGGGCCTGGATAAGCTCCTCTTGGGCTCGGTGACGGAAGGGGTCTTGCACCGGGTCTCCGTCCCCGTCCTGGTGGTGCGCTGCCGCTAGATGCGCTTTCTTAGCGTCTTCGTCTCCTCGCGTCTCTCCCCGGGGGATCCCCTTTACGCCCGGCTTGTCCGCTACGGAGAGGTGCTGGCCGAGGAGGGGTTTGGCTTGGCCTCGGGGGGGTACCAGGGGGGGATGGAGGCCCTGGCCAAGGGGGTGAAGGCCAAGGGGGGGCTGGTGGTGGGGGTGACCGCCCCCGCCCTCTTCCCCGAGCGGAAGGGCCCGAACCCTTACGTGGACCTGGAGCTTCCCTCCCATAGCCTCCCCGAGCGGATCGGCCGCCTTTTGGACCTGGGGGCGGGGTACCTGGCCCTGCCCGGGGGGGTGGGGACCCTGGCCGAGCTCCTTTTGGCCTGGAACCTCCTTTACCTGAGGCGGGGCCTGGGAAGGCCCCTGGCCGTGGACCCCTACTGGCTTGATCTACTCAAGGCCCACGGGGAGATCGCCCCCGAGGACCTGGCCCTCCTCCAGGTGGTGGCCGACGAGGAGGACCTGCGCCGCTTCCTAAGGAGCCTATGAGGGAGACCCTTTTGGTCTACGTGCCGGACCTGGGCCAGGGGGCGAGCTTCTACCAGGCCCTGGGCCTTTTCCTGGAGGAGCTCATCCCCGGGAAGGAGGCCCTCTTGGCCCCTATGGAAGGCCCCCTCCTTCTCCTCAAGCCCGGTGGGGGGGGTGTGGAAAAGGGGCCTTCCCGGCCCCGCCCCGAGGGCCAGGGTTTCGCCCGGCTTTCCTGGGAGGAAGGGCGGCTCGTCCTTTGGGTGGAAAGCCTGGACCACGAGAAGCTCCGCCTGGCCAAGTACGGCCTGGCCTTCCGGGAGGCCGAGGACTTCCTCCTCCTCTTTGACCCGGGGGAGAACCCGGTTTTGGTGCGGGAGGGGTAGGTGGGGGCGAGGGTCTGGCTTTTAGACCTGGACGACACCCTCCTTATGGACCACGGGGTGAGCCGGGAGGTCCTGGAGGCCTTGGGAAGGGAAGTGGGGGTGGAGGGGCTTTTCCTGGCGGTGCGGGAGCGGGCCGAGGCCCTCTTCCGGGAGGCCCCCTTCTACCCGTGGGCGGAAAGGATCGGCCACTCGGCCCTGGAGGCCCTCTGGGCCCGGTACTCCACCCCGGGCCTCGAGGCCCTGGCGGACTGGGCCTGGCCCTTCCGGGAGCGGGTCTTCCGGGAGGCCCTGGCCCTTCTGGGGGGCCCTATAGAGCGGGCGCGGGCCCTGGCCGAGGCCTTCTTTTCCGAGCGGCGCCGCTTTCCCCTCTTCCCCGAGGTACCGGACTTTTTGGAGGCCTTGCGGGAAAAGGGGGCCCACCTGGTCCTCCTCACCAACGGGGTGCCGGACCTGCAGCGGGAGAAGCTTGCGGGGGCGGGGCTTTCAGAGGCCTTTGACCTCACCCTGGTCTCCGGGGAGGTGGGCCTGGGCAAGCCCGACCCCAGGCTCTTCCGCATGGCCCTCTGCCCCTTTGGCGCGGGGCCGGAGGCGGCGGTCATGGTGGGGGACAACCCCCAAAGGGACATCCGGGGGGCCTTGGAGGCGGGACTTAGGGCGGTCTTCGTGGACCGGGGCTTCCGCGAGCCCGACCCCCGCTACCCCGCCCACCTGGAGGTGAGGGACCTGAGGGAGGCCCTGGCCCTTTTGTGATCCGTTTCTTGAACCTCCCCGGCCCGGCCGGTAGGCTTTCCCCATGTACGAGGCCCTCCTTTTCCTCCACAGCTGGGTGCGTTGGCTGGTGCTCCTCTTCGGCCTTTGGGCCCTCCTTAGGCCCGAGGCCCGGCCCGGGGCTTTCTTCGCCCACACCCTCACCCTGCAGGTGGGGCTTGGGGTCCTTCTCGCCTTCGTGAGCCCCTTTTTCCAGGGCCTCCTTTCCGCCATGGGGGAGGCCATGCGGGCGGGGGGCGAGGCCCGCTTCTTCGTGGCGGAGCACTGGGTGGGGGGGCTTGTGGCCCTGGGGCTGGCCCACGCCGGGCTCGCCCAGGCCCGCAGGCAAAAGCCCAGGGCGCGGCTTCTTTTCGCCCTGGCCCTTCTTGCCCTCCTCCTTTCCATTCCCTGGTTCCGCCCCCTCTTGCGGCTTTAGGCGTCGCCCTCGCCGAGGTCCCGCCCCAGGACCCTCTTTGGGGCGCTTGGGTGGGCTTTCCCAAGGCTTCTACTCCGGAAGGCCGTGGCCTAGACTGGACCCGTGGCCCCTTTCCCTCCCCGGTCCGAGGAGGACTTCGCCCCCTATTTCCCCGAGGAGGTCCTGCGCCGGGGCCTGGCCTACGCAAGGGAGGGGCGGGTAAGGCGGGTCTTCCGGGTGGGGGAGAGGCTTCTTGGGGAGGTGCAGGGCTCGGAACCCAGGCCCTACCGGGTGGAGGTGGGGCCCGGGCTTAGCGGGCGGTGCGACTGCCCCTACCCCGCCTTCCCCTGCAAGCACGCCGCCGCCCTCCTCTACGCCTATTTGGAAAGGCGCCCCGAGGACCTTAGGCCGCGCCTCGAGGCCCTTTCCCCCGAGGAGGCCAAGGAGTTTCTCCTGCGGCTTGCTACCCTCCCCGAGGTGGCCTTCCTCCTCAAGGAACTCCTTGCCCCCAAGGAGGCCTTTTTGGAGGGGGTGAGGCGCCTAGCGCAGGCCTTCCGCCTGGGCGGGGGGGAGGAGGAGCTAAAAGGCCTTCTCCTCAGGCTTCCCCAGGCGGGGAAGGAGGAGGTGGAGGCCCTCTTGAAGGCCCTCCTCGAGGCCCCCTTTGACCCCGGGCCTTACCTGGGCCCGGTCTTGGAGCGCTATAGGGCCCTTGGGGGAGACCTTTCCTTCCTCCTCAAGCTTTACCTCCGCCACCCCTTTGAGGCCCTGGGGGAGGCCTTCTTGGCCCTGGGGGAAAAGGAGCCGGAAAAGGCCCTCGCCCTCCTTGGGGGAAAGGACCCCCTGAAGCGGGGCCTAAAGGCCGAGCTCCTCTTCCGGCTCGGGCGGGTGGAGGAGGCCCTAGGGGTCTTGCGGGAGGGGCTTGAAGGGGTGGAGGACTACCTGGCCTTCGTGGAGCGCCTTTTGGCCTTGGGGTGCACGGAAGAGGCCCTCCGCTACGCCGAGGAGGCCGTGGCCTGGTTCGGCAAGGACCCGAGGCTCCTTCCCCTCCTGGACCTCCTCGTGGCCCACCGGGGTAGGGTGGAGGACCACCGGGCCCGCTTTCGCCTATGGCCGAACCTCGAGGACTATCTGGCCCTCAAGGCCAAGCTGGGCCGGGGCTTCGCCGAGGAGAGGCCGGGGCTTCTCCGCCAGGTGCAAGACCCCGTGCTCCTCGCCCGCATCCACCTCCTGGAGGAAGACTGGAAGGCCTTGGACCGCCTCCTCAAACGGGCCCCCCCTTGGGCCTACCCCGCCCTCGCCGAGGTCCTGGAGGAAAAGCTTCCCCAGGAGGCCTTGCGCCTTTACCTCCGGGCGGCGGAGGGGCTCGTGGAGGCGGGGGGGAGGGCCCGCTACCGGGAGGCGGCGGAGCTTTTGCAAAGGGCGGCCCGCCTGGACCCCAAGGCGGCCCGGGAGGCGGCCTGGGGCTTGGTCCGGGCCTACCCTAGGCGGTACACCCTAAAGGAGGAGCTTTCCCCCTTGCTTGGGTAAGAATGGGGGGGTGGAGCGCTTCTCCTGGGTGGAGGTCTTCCGGGGGCTTGCCATCCTCGAGGTGGTCCTGCACCACGTCTCGGGCCGCTTCCTGCGGGAGTTGCCCCAGGGAAGCCCCGAGTGGCTCTTCCTTGCGGCGGTGAACCGGACCCTCCACTTCGCCGTCCCCGCCTTTCTCTTCCTCACCGCCTTCGTGATCGGGGCGAGCTTCTACCGGGAGTTTCGCTTGGGGCGCTACCTGGAAAACCGCGCCCTAAGGCTCCTTTGGCCCTACCTCCTCTGGAGCGGGATCTACCTCCTTTTCCGCTACTGGGACACGGGGGCCTTCCAGCCGGAGCGCCTTCCTCACCAGCTCCTTTGGGGGAAGGCCTACTTCCACCTTTACTTTTTGGCCGTAGCCCTGCAGCTCGCCCTCCTCCTTCCCCTTTTCCGCCCCCTTCTCTTCAGGCGGCCCCACGGGGCCTGGTTCCTCCTCTTGGGCGTGGGGGGGACCCTGGCCCTTTACTTCCTGAACCGGGCCTACCGCTTCCTGCCCTACCCGGGAAGCTTTGTCCTTTGGTACCTTCCCGCCATCGCCCTCGGGCTTTACCTGGCAAGCCGCCTGGAACGCCTTCCCCAGATCCTCCGCCTTTGGCCCCTTTCCCTCCTCCTCGTGGGGGTGGGGCTTGGGGGGTATCTGCCCTTGGCCCTGGCCGTCCTCCAGGGCCTTCGGGTAGACACCTTCCACTACCAGGCCTTCCACTGGATCTACACCTCGGGGATGGCCTTTCTCCTCTTCCTCCTCGCCCGCCGGCTGGACCAAAGCCGCCTCCGGCCTTTCCTGGCCTTTCTGGGACGCTATTCCTTGCAGATCTACCTGGTCCACCCCATGGTGGTGCGGCTTTTGGAGAAGTACCCTGATTTCCCCGAGCCCTTGGGCCTCAAACCTGCCTTTTTGGCCTACTACCTCTTGGCCCTGGCCCTGCCCCTTTTCCTGGCCCACTTCCTTTCCCGGGTAGGCGCTTCCCGGTGGGTCTTCGGGCGATGAGGCGGCTTTGGCTCCTCCTTTTTCTCGGGGTGCTGGGGCTTGGGGAAGCCCCTTCCTTCCGCCTCGAGGGCTCGGGCATCCGGTACCTCCGGGATGGGGTGCCCCTTTACGCCGAGCTTTGCCGTCCCCAGGGCGCGGCCCGGGCGGCGGTGCTCCTGGTGCCGGGGGGGTTTGGCCCGCCCACGGGGAGCATGAGGGAGCGGTGCCGCCGGTATGCGGCCAAGGGCCTCCTGGCCGCGGTGCCCCACCTGCGGGGCCGGGGGAAGAGCGGGGGAAGGGTCACGGGCTGCCTGGAAGAGGCGGAGGACGTGGCCCAGCTGGCCCGCCTTCTGCCCCGCCTGGGGGTGGTTCGGCACGCCTACGCCGGCTATTCCTTGGGGGCCTGCGTGGCCCTGAAGGCGGCGGCCCGGGAAGGGGCGTCCCGGGGTGTGGCCTTCGTCATCGGCCCCGTGGATTTCGCCGAGCAGGTAGCCCTTCTCCGGCGAAGCCGCCCCGAGGCCCTGGAGCGCTGGCGGGAGGTCTTCGGCGGTCTGCCCGAGGAGTGCCCCGCCTGCTACGCCCGTCAAAGCCCCCTGCCGGAGGCCGCCCGCCTGCGGGCCCCCCTGTGGGTCTTCCAGGCGGGCAACGACCCCCTGATCCCCCCGGACCAGGCCTGCCGCCTCAGGGACGTGCGGGAAGGGGCGGGGCGCCGGGTCTACCAGGTGGCCTTGACCCGGGAGGGGACCCCCTGGACAGGGCCCCTCACCAAGGGGCGGGCCTGCCTTCGGCCCACTGGGTTTGGCCCTTGGGGGGAGGACCACCTGATCCTTTTCCCCGACCTGCACCACGCGGTGGTGCCCGCCATGGAGGCTTGGGTGGAGCGGTTGATCTTGTTTTGGCTTCGGCCTTGACAGAAAGGGGGCTTTGCCGCATAGTAAGGCTTGCGGCCATACCTTGGAGGGTTGGCCGAGCGGTTGAAGGCGGCGGTCTTGAAAACCGCTGTGGGCTTTGGGCCCACCGGGGGTTCGAATCCCTCACCCTCCGCCAAGGGCTTGGAGAGGTGGCCGAGTGGTCTAAGGCGGCACCCTGCTAAGGTGTTGCACCGGGATAACCGGTGCCGCGGGTTCGAATCCCGCCCTCTCCGCCAAGGGCCCGGCCTAAGGGCCGGGCGTATCCTTTTCCCGTGATCGCCCTTCCCTTGCCCCCCTCGAGGCCCTGCCGCTTCCTAAGGCGCAAGAACCGCTTTTTGGTGGAAGCGGACGTGGGGCCCTTGCACCTCGCCAACTCCGGGCGCCTAACGGAGCTCCTCCGGCCCGGGGCCTTTTGCTGGTACCACCCCAAGCCCACCCCCAAGACCCTGGGGCGCCTCCTCCTGGTGGAAAGCCGGGGGGTCTGGGTGGGGGTGGACGCGGGCCTGGCGGGCCCCCTTTTGGAGCTCCTCCTGCGGGAGGGGGTCTTGGGACCCTGCCAGGAGCTTAGGCGGGAGGTGCGGATCGGGGGGGAGAGGCTAGACTTCTGGGCCCGGCTTGGGGGAAGGGAAGCCTTCCTGGAGGCCAAAAACGCCAACCGATTGGAGGGCACCTTAGCCCTTTTCCCCGACGCCCCCACCCCAAGGGGGGCGCGCCACCTCCGGCTTCTCGCCGCCCTGGCCCGGGAGGGCTACGGGGCCTACGCCGTCTGGTTGGTGCAGCACCCCCTGGCCGAGGCCTTCGCCCTGGACCCTAAGGATCGCGCCCTCTACCAGGCGGCCCGGGAGGCGGAAGGGGCGGGGGTTAGGCTTCTTGCCTTCCGGGTGCGGCCATCCTTGGAGGCCTTGGCGGTGGAAGCCCCCTTGCCCTGGGTCTGGCTACCCCCCGAGGAGGATCTGGAAGGCCACCATCAGGGCGGCGGCTAGGGTGAGCACCGTGGCCACCCTGTCCGCCTCGGCCTCTTTTAGAGCGTCGGGCAGGATCTCGGCCACCGCCATCCAGATCATGGCCCCGGCGGCGAAACCGAGCCCCACGGGGAGGACGGGCTTAAAGAGCTCCACCAACAAGAAGGCGGGCACGGCCATGAGGGGCTGGGGCAGGCTGGAGAAGACGCTCCAAAAAGCGGCCCCCGCCACGCTCACCCCCCGGGGGATGAGGACGAGGCTAATGGCGAGCCCCTCGGGGATGTTGTGCACGGCGATGGCCAGGGTGATGAAGACTCCCAAAGCCTCACCCCCCCCGAAGGCCACCCCCACCCCCACGCCCTCGGCGAAGGAGTGGAGGGTCATGATGCCCACGATCATGAGGGCCTTGCGGGCGTCCAGGCCTTTGAGGTCGCCGAAGCTTACCTCCCGGCCCTCCAAATACCGGTGGGAAAGGAGGATGAAGGCGAGGCCTAGCCCCACCCCGAGGAGGGTGCGCCCGAGGCTATAGCCCACCCCCTCGTAGATGAGGCCGAAGCTTGCGGCCACCATGAGCCCGGCAGCGGCGGCGTTGGCCAGGCCCAGGTACCTCCGGGGAATTCCCCGGGTGAAGAGGAAGGGAAGGGCCCCTAGCCCGGTGGCCACCGCGGTGAGCAGGGCGTAGAGGAAAACGCTAAAGGGGGAGACGGGTAAGGCCTCCATACCCCTTCCATCTTATTGCAAGTGATTACTGGTTGCAATAAGCCAGTCGCGCACCGCCTGGGCCACCGCCTCCCGGTCCCGGTCCAGGAGGAGGTCGTGGCCGCTTTGGGGGAAGACCCGGTAGGCCTTCTTCGGGCTTCCGAGAAGCTCGTAGTAGCGGCGCACCCCCTTCACCACCCGGTCCTTCCCTGCCTCCACCACCAGGGCCGGGGCCTTTACCCGGGGGAGGACCTCCGGGGTTTGGTGGATGAGGGCGAGGAGTTCCCGGACGGCCCGGGTGGGGAAGTAGGGGTAGTTGGGGTTTTGCCGCCGGAGGGCCGGGTCCTCAATGGACGGGGGGCCGGGGAAGCGGGGGATGAGCCAGTAAAGGTAGGGCGCTAAGGGGGCCAGGGGGTTTTTCAGGGCGAAGGCGGGGGCCAGAGCCACCAGGGCCTTGGTGGGGTGGCGGGCCGCCAGGTGGGCGGCCAGTAGCCCCCCCATGGAAAGCCCCACCACCCCCCGGGGCTCGGGAAGATCCAGGTAGGCCTTTTCCGCTACCCGGAGCCAGTCTTCAAAGCGCACCTCGAGGAGGTCCTCGGGCCTCGTGCCGTGGCCGGGCAGGGCGGGCTGGACCACGGAAAAGCCCGCTTCCCTTAGGACCCCGGGCAGGGGGCCCAGGGTGAGGACGGGGTGGGAGGTGAAGCCGTGCAGGAGCAGGAGGTGCATACCCCAAAATACCCTGCCTGGACGGCCTGGGGGAGGCGTGATAAAAAGGAGGGGAATGCTTGCGGGAAACCTCGCCGAGTTTCCTTTCCCCTCCCTTGTGGGCGCTTTGATGAACGCCGGGCGCACCGGGCGGCTTAGGATAACCCCCCTTTTTCTGGAGGCCGAGGTGTACCTGCAGGGGGGGCAGGTGGTCCACGCCGCGGTGCGGACTGGGGGGCGTTCCCTGGAGGGCGAGGAGGCCCTGGACCTTCTGGTGGGCCTCAAGCGGGCCCCCTTCGCCTTTGAGCCCGAGGTCCTTCCCCCCCACGCCACCCTCCTTGGGGGCCTCGCCGTGCCCGCCCGCTTGGCCCAGGCCCAGTCGGCGTGGGAGGGCCTGGCCTTGCCGCCAGACTGGGGGTATGCCCTTAGGCTTCCCCGGGAGGGGAAGGAGGTGGAGCTGGGCGCCGAGTCCTTGGGGGTCCTCACCCAGGTGGAGGGGAAGCGCATCGCCGAGGTCCTGGTGGCCCCCGGGGTCTTGCGCCTGGCCCGGGTCCTGCACACCCTTTTGCAGATGGGGGCTTTGGAGGCGGTTCCCAAGGTGGACCTTCCGCCAACGGAGCTCCTCGTCCTTCCCATCTACGGGGCGGGTTCCGGGGTGGCCTACGTGGACGAGGGCCTCTACGGGGAGTGGGCCCGGGCGATCCGCCACGCCTTCCGCCTTAAGCTTTTGGACAAGGAGGTGGGCATCGAGGTCCGCCCCAGGCCCCAGATCCCGGGGCGGCTTGGCCTTTTGGAGGAGGACCTGAGGCGCCTCCGCCTGCGGCGGGGGGATAGGGTAAGGGTGGTGCCGGAGGTCTAGCATGGATATCCTGGCGCTCAACGAGCACCTTAACCGGGTTGTCTATGGTTTTCCTGCGAAGCTTGTTTACCTTCTGGTGGGGATTTATCTGGTTGTTTTCCAGATCCGCTGGTTCCACGCTCCCCTCCGGATGATGCGGGTGACCTTTAGCGAGACCTTCGGGGCTTTGCGGGAGCGGGCCTATGCCTTTGGGGGCCAGATCACCCCCTACCAGGCCACCATGGTGGCCCTCTCCGCCACCTTGGGCACGGGCCACCTTTTGGGGATGCTTTCGGCGGTGCTTTTGGGGGGGCCGGGGGCGGTCTTCTGGATGTGGATGGGGTACTTCTTCGGCACCGGGACCAAGTTCGCCGAGGCCACCCTGGCGGTCCACTTCCGCCGCCGCTTCGCTGACGGCTCGGTCTCCGGCGGGCCCATGTACTACCTTTCCCGGGGGCTTCCCCGGCTTCGTTTTTTGGGCCACCTCTTCGCCTTCTTCGCCGCCATCGCCGCCTTCGGCATCGGCAACCTCTCCCAGGCGGGGGCGGTGGGCGGGGCCTTGGCCCCCTTGGGGGCGCCGCCCGCCCTGGTGGGCCTCTTCCTGGCCCTTCTGGTGGGGGTGGTCCTGGGCGGGGGGATCGTCTGGGTGGCCCGCTTCGCCCAGGTGGTGGTGCCCTTGAAGCTCCTCCTTTTCCTGGTGGCCGTCGGGCCGCTTTTGATCCTCTACGGCGGGCAGATCCCCCAGGCCTTGGCCCTGGTCTTTCAGGCGGCCTTCACCCCGGAGGCGGCCTTGGGGGGGGCGGCGGGCTATAGCCTCTTCGCCGCCCTCAACGCCGGGCTTGGCCGGGGCATCTTCGCCAACGAGGCGGGGCTGGGCTCGGCGGCCATCGCCCACGCCCAGGCCCAGGTGGACCACCCCGTGCGCCAGGGGTTCTGGGGGGTGGCGGAGATGCTCGTGAGCTTTTTGGTGACCTCCCTCACCGCCCTCGCCTTCCTCGCCTCCGGGCTTTGGCGCCAGGGAGGTGGCGCCGCCGAGGCCGCCCAGGCCCTCTTCCAGTCCCACCCCTTGGGCGGGGTGGTCCTCGCCCTCACTGTGGCGGTCTTCGCCTTGGGCACCATGGTCTCCTGGGGGTTTTACGGGGAGGAGGCGGCGGCCTTCCTCCTGGGGGAGGGGGTGCGCTGGCCCTACCGGCTCGCCTTCGCCACCCTCGCCTTCGTGGGGCCCCTTGGGGGCCTCGAGGCCTTCCTGGCCATCTCCGACACCCTAAACGGCCTCATGGCCCTCCCCAACCTCCTGGGCCTGGTCCTTTTGGGCGGGGTGGTGGGCCGGCTGGTCTACGGCTTCTTCCGGGGCGAGCCCTGGATCCCGCCCCGCTAAGCGCCGGGGCAAACCCTCTTTGGGGTGCTTAGTCCCGCCACTCCCGGATGGGCACGAGCTCGCCCCCCGAGACCTCCTTGCGCACCGGGCGGTAGCGGCGGTCAAACCAGATCTCCAAGACCGCCCGGTCCAGGCTCTTGGGGGCCACGATCTCCTTGCGCACGTAGTAGCCCGACTCCGTGGGGCTGATCTCGGCGCTTTTGGAAAGCCTTAGCTCCACCACCTCCCCGCTTCTTGTGCGCACCCGCACCCGGAAGGCCAGGGGGCCTTCCGGCTTCACGTGGGGGTCCTTGCGGAAGAACATCACGCCTCCTTGAGGTCCGCCACCAGGGCTTTGGTGAGGGCCAGAAGCTCCTTGGGGGTGGCCCGGAAAAGGGCCTTCGGGGTTCCCCCGGCCGCCCAGACCTCGGGGTAAAGGAGGAGGTCCTCGTCCAGGTAGGCGGGCAAGGGGGTGTCGTGCCCCACGGGGGGCACGCCCCCGATGGCGAAGCCGGTGAGGGCCCGCACCTCCTCCGGCGTGGCCCGGCGCAAGGGGCTTCCCACTAGGCGTGAGGCCTTCTCCAGGTCCAGCCGGTTCTTCCCGCTCACCAGGAAGAGGTAGGCCCCCTTTTCCCCCACGAAGACCAGGCTCTTCACGATCTGCCCCACCTCCGCCCCCACCGCCTGGGCGGCTTCTTTTGCGGTTCGGGTGGAGGCGGGAAGCTCCACCACCTTTAGGTGGCCGAAGCCCCGGGCGGCGAGGGCTTCTTGCACCCGCTTGGCCGAGGGAGAGAGGCTCATAGGGCGTAGAGGAGCTCGGCCAAAAGGGCCGCCCGGCGGGGGATCTCCGGCACCACCACGTACTCCGTCTTCTGGTGGGCATCTCCCCCGAGAAGCCCCAGGCCGTCCAGGGTGGGCACCCCCAGGGCGGCGGTGAAGTTCCCGTCCGACCCCCCGCCCACCCGGGCGGGCTCGAGGGCGAGGCCTAGGGCTTCCCCGATGGCCCGGGCCTTGGCGAAGAGGGCGAGGCTTGCCTCCGTGGGCTCCATGGGGGGGCGGTTGAGGCCGCCCGTGAGTTCTAGCCGGGCCCCGGGGAGGACGGGCTTTAGGGCCTTAAGCCCTTCCTCCACCCGCCGCACCTCCTCCAGGGTCCAGGCCCTGAGGTCAATCTCCACCTCCGCCTCCTCGGCCACCACGTTGGTGGCCGTGCCGCCCCGGATGCGGTTTGGCCCCAGGGTGGTCCCCTTCTCCCGGTCCTCCAGGGCCGCCACCTTGAGGACCTGGTGGGCGAGTTCCAGGATGGCGTTCACCCCCTTCTCCGGCTCCACTCCCTGGTGGGCGGCCTTGCCGATGGCCTTCAGGCGGTAAAGCCCTACCCCTTTGCGGGCCACCTTCAGGTGGCCTTCCGCGGTGGGGGGCTCCAGGACGAGCACCGCCCGGGCCTTCTTGGCGGCGGCCTCAATGAGGGGGCGGCTTTCCGGGGAGCCCACCTCCTCGTCGGGGGTGAAGAGGACCTCGAGGGCGGGAAGCCTCCTTCCCGTGGCCTCGGCGTGGCGCAGGGCGTAGAGGAGGGCGATGATCCCCCCCCTCATGTCGTAGACCCCGGGGCCCACCGCCCGTTCCCGCTCCAGGCGGAAGGTTTCCGGGAAGCTCCCCTTGGGGTGGACGGTGTCGTAGTGGCAAAGGATCAGGACCGGGGCCCCTTCCCCCTCCCGCCGGAGGAGGAGGATGGGCCCCAGGGGCGTGTCCTTGCGGGAAAGCCTGCCCTCGAGGGGCCCAAAGGCCTCCTCCAGGAAGCGGGCGGCCTCCTCCAGGCCCTCCCGGTTCCCCGAGGGGGACTCCCGGCGGACGAAGGCCTCGAGGTCCCGGAGAAACTCGGCGAGCTTCCCGTTCATCCAGGCAAGGGTTTCCATAGGGCCATTATGGCCCAAAGCCTAAACCAGGGCTTTACCCAAAACTCCTTCCTCGCCCTCCCTTAGCCTGCTTCAAGAGTTCTTGGGTGACTTCAT
>NZ_BMPJ01000015.1 GCF_014647535.1 Thermus composti
GCCTACAAGGTGCCCCGCATCATCCAGTTCCGGGAAAGCCTCCCCAAGTCCAGCGTGGGGAAGATCCTGAAGCGGGAACTCACCCGGGAGGTCCAGCCCAAGCGGTAGGATGGACCTATGGGCAAGGTCTACAAGAAGGTGGAGCTGGTGGGTACGAGCGAGGAGGGCCTCGAGGCCGCCATCCAGACCGCGCTGGCGCGGGCGCAGAAGACCCTGCGCCACCTGGACTGGTTTGAGGTGAAGGAGATCCGGGGCACCGTCGGCGAGGGTGGGGTGAAGGAGTACCAGGTGGTCCTGGAGGTGGGGTTCCGCTTAGAGGAGTAGGTAAACTTCTCCAAAACAAGCAATAGGCTTGACAACATTGGGCTCAGACTCCTACCCTGAAAATGGGAGGTGAAGCCTATGAGCGCCACCGGGCTGGAGGTCTTTGACCGGACCCTCCACAAGACCCACGCCTGGCTCAAGGCCATCATGGAGGAGCTGGGCACCGAGGACCGCCACAAGGCCTACATGGCCCTGAGGGCGGTGCTCCACGCCCTGCGCGACCGGCTCACCGTGGAGGAGGTGGCCCAGCTGGGGGCGCAGCTTCCCATGCTGATCCGGGGCCTCTACTACGAGGGCTGGGACCCCACGGGCAAGCCCCTGAAGGAGCGGCACAAGGAGGCCTTCCTGGCCCATGTGGCCCAGGAGCTCAAGACCCCTTCCGGCCCCGCCGTGGACCCGGAGGCCGCAGTAAGGGCTGTCTTCAAGGTCCTTTCCCGGGAGATCTCCCAAGGGGAGCTAGAGGACATCCTGGGCCTCCTGCCCAAGGAGCTGCGCGCCCTCTGGCCCCAAGGCTAAGCGCCCACCCCTTAAGCTTTCCACACCGAGCCCGTGCCCTAGATCATGCGCATACCCTCTTTGGGGCCCCCACCGTGGCGAACACGGTGGGGCACTTAGTCCAGGACGAAGCGGTCCTCCGTCTCGTGGAGGCGCACCCGGTGGACGATGCGCTGGTCCTGGTTCCCCCCTGGCTCCGTCATGGCCACCACGGTGACGTAGGGGCGCAAAGGGCTCCTCAGAACTTTCTTGGTCAGGGTCTCCTCCACCTGGAAGATGCCGGCGGAGTTGTTCATGGTGACCTGGATCTCCACCGGCACCTTCTCCCCCTTGAGGATCCGCACCTCGTCCACCGCCAAGGCGCTGATGGAGTGGATGTCTATACTCCCCAGGGCGAAGGCCTTCCTGCCCCGGCCCTTGGTGATGTCGGTCCCGTCCGCCACGGCGGTGATCCCCGCCTCAATGGTCAAGGGCTCCGGGGAGAGGTCGTGGCTATAAATGCTGTGAAGCATCAGGGCCCTGAGGGCGGTGCGCTGCTCGGGATCGGGGTAGAGCTTGTCCAGGATGCGGTTCAGGATGGGGAGGGCCAGGGCGACCCCAAAGGCCTCGTGCCCCTCCCGGTGCACCTGGTTGCCCAGGTCGTGGAGCATGGTGGAAAGGAGGACCACCACGTGGGCGTCCTCCAGATCCCCGGCCCCCGACTCCAGGGTGTCCAGCCGCACCCCTGCTTCGGCCAAAAGCTGGAGGATGGCCACGCTGGCCGCCCCGGTGAGGAGGGCGTGGACCCGGCCGTGGTCGTTGTAGCCCAGCTTGCGCATGGTGATGTAGTTGGCCATGTTCCAACCGGCGCGGGCCTCCGGGTCCTGGACGAGGAGCTCGTAGGCCTTGAGGGCCTTGGGGAAGGCCTTAAGCCGCTCGCGGATGGCCTGGTCGGCCTCGGCGTAGAGCTTGGCCTTGGGACTGGCTACGTGGACCACGCGTTCTCCCGTCATGGGCACCCTCACCTTACCCCAGGGCCGGAAAGAAAAAGGAACCTCACTCCCCCTTGAACACCGGCGGCCGCTTCTCCAGGAAGGCCCGCACCCCCTCCTTCATGTCCTCCGTGGCGGCGGCGTAGCCGAAGAGGTCGGCCTCAATCTCCAAGGCCTCGGCCAGGTCCAGCCCCTCCCCCCGCACCACGCTCTCCTTGGCCAGGGCCAGGGCGATGGGGGCGTTTTTCAGGATCTTCTGGGCGAGCTTCTTGGCCTCCTCCAGGGCGTCCTCCCCCACCCGGTTCACCAGTCCCAGCATGAGGGCCTCCTCCGCGTCCACGTGCCGCCCGGTGAAGATCAGGTCCAAGGCCCGCCCCCGGCCGATGAGGCGGGGCAGGCGCTGGGTGCCCCCGAAGCCGGGGATGAGGCCAAGCCCCACCTCAGGCAGGCCCAGCTTGGCCCCCTTGGCCGCCACCCTGAGGTCGCAGGCCAGGGCGAGCTCTAGCCCCCCGCCCAGAGCGTAGCCGTGGATGGCGGCGATGGTGGGGATGGGCAGGGCGGCGATCTCGGCAAAGACCTGCTGGCCCAAAAGGGCGTACTCCCGGGCGGTGAAGGGGTCCTTCAGGGCAGCGATCTCCTTAAGGTCCGCCCCGGCGGCGAAGGCCCGCCCCTCGCCCCGGAAGATGGCCACCCGGGCCTCGGGGTCTTGGGCGATCACCTCGGCCACCTGGGCGAGCTCCTCCAAGACCTCCCGGGACAGGGCGTTCAAGGCCTCGGGGCGCTTCAGGGTGACTAGGGCGATGCCCTCCTCCACCTCGTAAGCCAGGTGCTGAAACTCCGGGATCTCCAGGACGAACTCGTGCTCGTGCTCCATGGTTCAAACCTCCAGGACGGCCTCGAGGGCCACCTCCACCATACGCCGTATCCCCTCCTGGAGCACCTCCTGCGGGTAAAGCTCCGAAGCCCCGATCTGGTTGGAAACGACAAGAAGGGCCCCCGCCCGCACTCCCCGCATCCTTCCCAGGAGGAAGAGGGCGCTAGCCTCCATCTCAAAGGCCAAGACCCCAAAGCGGGCCCACTTGCGGGCCTCCTCGGGGGTGGTGGCGTAAAAAGCGTCCTCGGTGGCGATGAGCCCCACGTGGTGGGGGTAGCCCTTGGCCTCGGCCTGGGCCCAAAGGGCGCGGAAAAGCAGGGGATCGGGCACGGGGGCGTAGGGAAGCCCCCCCAGGTACTGGCGGGTGGCCCCGTCCAGGGGCACCGCCCCTTGGGCGATGACCAAATCGCCCGGGGCCAAGGCCTCGTCCACCGCCCCGCAGGTGCCCACCCGGAGGAGGACCCGGGCCCCAAGCCGGATCAGCTCCTCGGCCACGATGCTGGCCGAAGGGGCCCCCATCCCCGTGGTCTGGACGGAGACGGGCACCCCCTTGTACCGCCCCGTGTACCCCCAAAGCCCCCGGTGGGTGTTGTAGCGGACGGGCTCCTCCAGGAAGTTCTGGGCGATCCACTCCGCCCGCCCCGGGTCCCCGGGAAGGAGGACCCTTTCCGCCACGTCCCCCGGCCTAGCCCGCACGTGGATGGGACTCATACCGTCTAAGGATACTACAGCCTGAGGGCCGGAAGGCCTTCCACCAAGGCCTCGTCGTGGGTGGCGAGGAGGAGAGCCGCCCCCACCTCCCGGGCAAGGCCCAGGAAAAGGCCCAAAACCTCCCGGGCCTGGCGGCGGTCCAGGCTCGCCGTGGGCTCGTCCGCCAGGAGAAGCCGTGGCCTCGGGTAAAGGGCCCGGGCCACCGCCACCCGCTGCCTCTCCCCCCCGGAAAGCCGCTGGGGGAGGAAGTGGGCCCTTTCCTCAAGCCCAAGCCGCGCCAGAAGGGAAAGGGCCCACCTTCGGTCCACCCGGCCCAGGAGGTACCCCGGGGCCAGGACGTTTTCCAAAGCGGTGAGCTCGGGGAAGAGGAAGTGGTGCTGGAAGACGAAGCCCACGAAGCCCAGGCGGAGCCGGGCCAAGGCCCCCTCCCCAAGGCCCCGGATGGGCCTCCCCTCCCAGAACACCTCCCCCTCCTGCAAGGGCAGAAGCCCCGCCAAAAGGTGAAGCAACGTGGTCTTGCCGCTTCCTGAGGGGCCCAGGACGGCCAAGGCCTCCCCCGGCCCCAAGGCGAAGGAAAGCCCCCGAAAGAGGGGGCTGTTGGCGTAAGCGAAGCCCAGGTCCCTGGCCTCCAGCACCGGCCGCATCCTCTCATGGTCTAGGCAGAAGATGAAGGTTAGGTTAGAGTTAAACCGATGGTGCCCTCCCCCCTGTTCCAAGGCTTGAGGCCAGAGGAGGTCCGGTTGGCCCTTTCCTACTTCCAGGAAAGGCCCCTGGCCAAGGGACGGCTCGTCTTTCAGCAGGGGGACCTGGGCCAGGCCCTCTACTTGGTGGCCCAAGGCCGCATCCGGCTCTACCGCCTCCACCTAGGAGGGCAGGAACGGACCCTAGGCTTCATGGGCCCTGGGGGGGTGTTCGGGGAGATGGCCCTTCTGGAGGAAGGGGAAAGGAGCGCCAGCGCCGTCGCCGAGGAGGATAGCCTCCTTTTGGCCCTCTACCGGGAGGCCTACCTCGCCCTCCTCCAGCGCCTTCCCCTGGTGGGGCACAACCTGGCCCGGATCCTGGCCCAGCGCCTAAGGGAAGCCAACCTGGAAATGGACCTCCTGGCCTTTGAGGAGGCGCAAAGCCGGGTGGCCTACGCCCTCTTGAAGCTCCTCAAGCAGGGCTTGGGACCCGAACTGGCCCTTAGGCACCAGGACCTGGCCGCCTTGGCGGGAGCGAGCCGGGAGACCGTGACCCGGGTCCTCCACGAGCTCCAAAGGCTTGGGATCGTAAACCTGGCCCCGGGAAGGGTATGGGTGGGAAACCCGGCCCTCCTGGAGGAGGTGGCCTTCGGGCTGCTGTAAGGAGGAAGGGTGCGTCTGCGCGTTGACCTCTTACCCACGGCGGAAGCGGCCTACCCCGATGTGGTGTTGGTGGTGGACGTGATCCGGGCCACCACCACCGCCGCCTGCTTTTTGGAGGCGGGGGCGGAGGCCCTTTACTGGGTGGCGGACCTGGAGACCGCCAAGGCCTTCAAGGACGAGGACGTGGTCCTGGCCGGGGAGGTGGGAGGGCTTAGACCGGCGGGGTTTGACCTGGGGAACTCCCCCAGGGAGGCCCTCGAGGCCCCGGTGGGGGGGAAGATCGTGGTGATGAGCACCACCAACGGCACCAAGGCCGCCCACCTGGCCGCCCGGAGCGCCAAACACGTCCTCTTGGCCTCCCTTTACAACGCCCACGCCGCCGCCCGCCTGGCGAGGGAGCTGGCCACGGAGGAGGTGGCCATCCTCTGCGCCGGGAAGGAGGGGCGGGCGGGCCTGGACGACCTCTACACCGCCGGGGTCCTGGCGGAGTACCTGGGGTTTTTGGGAGAGGTGGAGCCCGAGGACGGGGCCCGGATCGCCCTGGCGGTGAAGCGGGCCTACCAGGACCCCTTGGAAGCCTTAAGCCTTTCCGCCGCCGCCTTGGCCCTGAAGGGAGTGGGCCTCGAGGCCGACATCCCCTTCTGCGCCCAGGTGGCCAAGGCCCCCACCGTCCCCCTCCTCTCGGGACGGGTGGGGGCGGCCTTGGTCTTCAAGCGGGCCCTGCCCGGCCAGACCTAATCCGAGAGACCCCCTCGGGGTACTTAGAGGCCTTCTTGGGCCAAAAGCTCGTGGAAGCGCCGGATGGCGGCGATCCCCTTTTCCAGGTTGACCAGGTCCAGCTTCTCGTTGGGGGCGTGGAGGTTGTCGTCGGGAAGGCCCAGGCCCAAAAGGACGATGGGGACCCCCAGGGCCTCCTTGAGCTCGGCCACCACGGGGATCGTCCCCCCCTCCCGGGTGTAAACGGGAGGCCTCCCCCAGACCTCCTCCAAGGCCCGGGCCATGAGGCGCATGGGGGGGCTATGGGGATCGGTGAGGACGGGCTTCCCCCCGTGGAGCCTTTTCACCGCAAGCTGATAGCCGGGAGGGCAGAGGGCCTTCAGGTAGGCCTCCGCCAGGTCTGCCACCGCCTCCGGGTCCTGGTCCGGCACCAGGCGCATGGAAAGCTTCATCCCCGCCTCGGCGGGGATCACCGTCTTGGAGCCCTCTCCCTGGTAGCCGCCCCAGATGCCGTTGGGGTCCAGGGTGGGCCGGGCCCAAAGCCTTTCCAGAGGGGAATAGCCCTCTTCCCCCGGCAGGACCTCCACCCCAAGCTCCCGCTTCAAGGCCTCCTCGTCCAAGGAGGGCCAAAGCCTCCTTTCCTCCTCCGAGGGAGGGCGCACCCCCTCGTAAAAGCCCGGGATCAGGATCTTCCCCGTCCTCTCGTCCTTGAGCCGGGCGAGGAGCCACCCCAGGGCCTGGATGGGGTTCGGGGCCACGCCCCCGAAGGCCCCCGAGTGCAGGTCCCGCCTCGCCCCCTTAAGGTGCACCTCCAGGTAGCAAAGCCCCCTTAGGCCGTAGGTGAGGGTGGGGGTGTGGGGGGCGAACATGGCCCCGTCGGAGATGAGGACCACGTCCGCCCGGAGCTTCTCCCGGTTTTCCCGCACGAAGGCGGGAAGGTGGGGGCTTCCGATCTCCTCCTCCCCCTCCACTAAAAACTTCACGTTCACCCGGGCGGAAAGGCCCTCCAAAGCCGCCACGTGGGCCCAAAGCTGCCCCTTGTCGTCGGAGGCCCCCCGGGCGTAAAGCCGCCCGTCCTTCACCACCGGGGCAAAGGGCGGGGTCTCCCAAAGCTCCAGGGGGTCTTCCGGCTGGACATCGTAGTGGCCGTAGACCAGGACCGTGGGGGCCCCCTCCTCCACGATCCTTTCCGCGTAGAGGATGGGGTGAAGGGGGGTCTCGTGGAGCTCGGTGGCGAAGCCCAGGGCCTTGAGCCTTTCCCCAAGCCAAAGGGCCGCCCGGCGCACCTCGCCTTTGCGGGCGGGGTCGGTGGAGACCGAGGGGATGGACAGAAACTCCAGTAGGGGCTCTAAGACCTTCATGCCCCCATGCTACCCTCTTCCGCCAGGGCCTTGCCCTCTTCCAGAAGGAGGAGCTTAAGCCGGGTGACCTCGGCCTCAAAGCGGGCCTGCAAGGCCTCCAGCTCCGCGCGAAGCCGCATGATCTCCTCCACCCCTGCTAGGTTCACCCCTAGCTCCTGCGTCAGGCGGCGGATCTCCCTAAGCTTCTCAATGTCCCGCTCCGAGTAAAGCCTCGTCTTCCCGCTAGACCGCTTCGGCTTGATCAAACCCTTCCTCTCGTAAAGCCTTAGCGTCTGCGGGTGCATCTCCACAAGCTCCGCCGCCACGCTGATCACGTAGACGGGGCGGTCCTTGGGGGAGGGTTTCTCCGCCTCCTTGGGGGGCGGGAGGGCCTTGCGCTCAAGCTCTTGGAAACGGTCGCCAAGCTCCCGCTTAAGCCGGGCCACCTCCTGTTCAAAGCGGGCCTGGAGGGCCTCGAGCTCCGCGCGAAGCCGCATGATCTCCTCCACCCCCGCCAGGTTCACCCCTAGCTCCTGCGTCAGACGGCGGATCTCCCTAAGCTTCTCAATGTCCCGCTCCGAGTAAAGCCTCGTCTTCCCGCTAGACCGCTTCGGCTTGATCAAACCCTTCCTCTCGTAAAGCCTTAGCGTCTGCGGGTGCATCTCCACAAGCTCCGCCGCCACACTGATCACGTACACGGGACGGTCCTTGTCCATAGGCCCTAAGCTCCTCCCGCTAAGCCCACCTACCATTTTTCATTATACCCCCCCTGCGAACCCCAGGCGCAAGGAAGCTTTCCGCGCTGCCTCCACCACCCGGGAGGCCAGGCGGTGGGCCTCCTCCAGGGAGAGGCGGCTTGAGGGGGCGGAGAGGGAGAGGGCCGCCACCACCTCCCCCGTGGGCCCGAAGACGGGGGCGGCCACGCACCGCACCCCGAGTTCCTTCTCCTCGTTGTCCAGGGCGTAGCCCCGGCCGCGCACCTCCTCAAGCTCCCGAAGGAGGTCGGGAAGCCGGGTGAGGGTGTGGGGGGTGTAGGGGGTGAGGCTAAGCCCCTCGGGCACCCCCAGGTAGGCCAGGAAGACCTTCCCCACCCCGGTGGCGTGGAGGGGGGTCCGGGAGCCGGGGGCGGTGAAGAGGCGGACGAGCTTCGTCCCCTCCGCCTGGTCCAGGTAGAGGGCCTCCCGCCCCAGGGGCACCGCCAGGTTCACGCTCTCCCCCGTCTCCCTGGCCAAGGCCTCCATCTCGGGGCGGACCGCCTGGGAAAGCGAACGCTTGGGGTAGGCCTGGCCCACGGCAAAGGCCCTGGGCCCCACCCGGTAGACCCCGTCCTCCTCCTCCACGAAGCCCGCCTGGGCCAGGGCCCTGAGGAGGCGGTAGAGGGTGCTCTTGGAAAGGCCCACCCGCTCGGCCAAGGGGCCCAAGGGGCTTTCCCCCGCCTGGGCCAGGGCCTCGAGGACCCGAAGCCCCCTTTCCAGGGTCTTCACCGCCTGGGGTGGCTTCTCCCGAGGACGCGCCATGCCCTTTAGCCTAGCGGGGACGGCCTAGTTTTTCAACATACAAAAAACCTTTCTGCTTCTTGACAATCCCGCCCCGCCTCCCGTAAGCTCGGACCACCATGAAGGGCGTGGAGATCCGCAAAGACCACCCCCTCCTCAAGGAGGTCCTGACGGAGGAGGCCCTGAGGTTCGTGGTGGCCCTCCACCGGGAGTTCAACCCGGTGCGCAAGGCCCTCCTGGAACGGCGCAAGGAGCTTTGGGAGCAGTACAAGGCCGGGGAGAAGCCGGACTTCCTCCAGGAGACCGCCTTCGTCCGGGGCGGGGACTGGAAGGTGGCGGAAGCCCCCCCGGACCTTTTGGACCGCCGGGTGGAGATCACGGGCCCCGTGGACCGGAAGATGATCATCAACGCCTTAAACTCCGGGGCCAAGGTCTTCATGGCGGACTTTGAGGACGCCCTCTCCCCCACCTGGGACAACGTCATCCAGGGGCAGAAAAACCTCATAGACGCCGTCCGCCGCCAGATTGACTTCGTCTCCCCCGAGGGGAAGGCGTACAAGCTCAAGGAAAAGACCGCCACCCTGGTGGTGCGCCCCAGGGGCTGGCACCTGGTGGAAAAGCACGTCTACGTGGACGGGGAGCCCATCTCGGCGAGCCTCTTTGACTTCGGCCTCTACTTCTTCCACAACGCCCACGAGCTCCTAAAGCGGGGAAGCGGGCCCTACTTCTACCTCCCCAAGATGGAAAGCCACCTGGAGGCCCGCCTCTGGAACGAGGTCTTCAACTTCGCCCAGGACTACCTGAAGATCCCCCGGGGCACCATCCGGGCCACGGTCCTCATTGAGACCATCCTGGCGGCCTTTGAAATGGAGGAGATCCTCTACGAGCTGAAAGAGCACGCCGCCGGGCTCAACGCCGGCCGCTGGGACTACATCTTCAGCTGCATCAAGAAGTTCGCCACCACCGCCCCCATCTTCCCCGACCGGGCCCAGGTGACCATGACCGTGCCCTTCATGAAGGCCTACACCGAGCTTCTGGTGAAGTCCTGCCACATCCACGAGGCCCACGCCATCGGGGGCATGGCCGCCTTCATCCCTAGCCGCAAGGATCCGGAGGTGAACGAGAGGGCCTTCCAGCAGGTGCGGGCCGACAAGGAACGGGAGGCCTCCCAGGGCTTTGACGGCACCTGGGTGGCCCACCCCGACCTGGTGCCCGTGGCGATGGAGGTCTTTGACCGCTACCTGGGGGACAAGCCCCACCAGAAGCACGTGAAGCGGGAGGACGTCCAGGTGAGCGCCCAAGACCTCCTGAACTTTGAGGTCCCCGGCGGGAAGGTGACGGAGGCAGGCCTCCGGAACAACATCTCCGTGGCCCTCCAGTACCTGAACCAGTGGCTTTTGGGCAACGGGGCCGCCGCCATCTTCAACCTCATGGAGGACGCCGCCACCGCCGAGATCAGCCGGGCCCAGCTTTGGCAGTGGATCCACCGGGAGGCCAAGCTGGAAGACGGCCGCACCATCACCCCCGAGCTCTACCAAAAGGTCAAGGAGGAGGAGCTCCAAAAGCTTGGGGGTAGGGAGGTGGGCCGCTACAAGGAGGCGGAGGAGATCCTGGACCGGCTCGTCCTCTCCGAGGAGTTCATTGAGTTCCTGACCTTGGTGGCCTACGACTACATTGACTAGGGCCAAGGAAGGGAAGGGCGGGGGACTTCCCCCGCCTTTTGCCCTAAAGTGAGGGGGAAAGGAGGGAAAGCGTGGGGTTTTTAGAGGAGCTCAAGGCCCTTCTTCCCGGAAGGGTCCTCACAAGGGAGGCGGAGCTTGCCCCCTACGAGTCCGACGCCCTCACCGCCTACCGCAAACGGCCTTTGGCGGTGGTCCTGCCCGAAAGGAAGGAAGAGGTCATCGGGGTGGTGCGGCTTTGCCACCGGTACGGCGTCCCCTTCGTGGCCCGGGGGAGCGGGACGAGCCTAAGCGGGGGGTCCTTGCCCGTGGAGGGGGGGATCGTCCTCGCCCTAAACCGGATGAACCGGATCCTAAGGCTAGACCCCGAGGCCAGGATCGCCGTGGTGGAGCCCGGGGTGGTGAACCTGGAGGTCTCCCGCCAGGCGGCCCCCTTCGGCCTCTACTACGCCCCGGACCCCTCCAGCCAGCCCGTCTCCACCCTCGGGGGCAACGTGGCCTTCAACTCCGGGGGGGCCCACTGCCTGAAGTACGGGATGACGGCGAACCACGTCCTGGGCCTCGAGGTGGTCACCCCCACGGGGGAGGTGGTGCGCCTTGGGGGGGAGAGCCTGGAGGGCGTGGGCCCCGACCTCCACGGCTTCTTCGTGGGCACGGAGGGGCTTTTGGGGGTGGCGGTGGAGATCACCCTAAGGCTTCTCCCCAAACCCGAGGCCTACCACACGGTCCTCGCCGCCTACGAGAGCCTGGAGAAGGCGGGGGAGGCGGTGAGCCTCATCATCCGCAAGGGGCTTCTCCCCGGGGCCATGGAGATCATGGACCGCCTGAGCATAGAGGCCGCGGAGAAGGCGGTGAAGGCGGGCTACCCCCTGGTGGAAGGGCTCCTCATCGTGGAGCTGGAGGGCCCCAAGGAGGAGGTGGCCGAGGAGGCCAAGGTCCTGGAGGCGATCCTTGAGGAAAGCGGAGCCCTAACGATCCGGGTCGCGCGAAGCGAGGCCGAGCGCCAGGCCATCTGGAAGGGAAGGAAGGCGGCCTTTAGCGCCGTGGGGCGGCTTTCCCCGGACTACCTGGTGCAAGACGGGGTGGTGCCCCGCTCCCGGCTTGGGGAGGCCTTAAGGGAGATCCAGCGCCTCTCCCGGGAGTACGGCCTTAGGGTGGCCAACGTCTTCCACGCCGGGGACGGGAACCTCCACCCCCTGGTCCTCTACGACGGGAAGCGGCCTGGGGAGCTGGAGAAAGCCGAGGCCCTGGCCGGAGAAATCCTAAAGCTTTGCGTGCGCCTTGGGGGGTCCCTAACGGGGGAGCACGGCATCGGGGTGGAGAAGAAGGGCTACATGCCGGAGATGTTCGCCCCGGAGGACCTCGAGGCCATGGAGCGGGTCAAAAGGGCCCTGGACCCCAAGGGCCTCGCCAACCGGGGCAAGGTCCTGCCGGAGGTGGCCCATGCCTGAGGCGCGGCGCCTGGCCGAGGTGGTGGAGGCGGTGAGGGCCTACCCCCGGCTTCGGCCCAAAGGGGGAGGCACCAAGCCCGCCCTCTCCACACCCCGGGAAGGGGAGGTCCCCTTGGAGCTAGGGGGGCTTTCCGGCATCCTGGAGTACCACCCCGAGGAGTTCGTCCTCACCGCCTTGGCCGGGACCCCCATCGCCGAGGTGGAGGAGGCCCTGAAGGCCCACGGCCAGTACCTCCCCTTCCACCCGCCCTTGAAGGGCCGGGGGGCCACCCTGGGGGGGACGGTGGCGGCGGGGCTTTCCGGGCCCTTGCGCCACCGCTACGGGGGGCTTAGGGACTTCCTCTTGGGGGTGCGCTTCGTGGACGGGGAGGGGAGGGTGGTGCGGGGCGGGGGAAAGGTGGTGAAAAACGCCGCGGGCTTCCCCTTCCACCGCCTCATGGTGGGGGCCTTGGGAAGCCTTGGGGTCTTGGTGGAGCTTTCCTTCAAGGTCTTCCCCTTTCCCCCAAGCACCAAGACCCTCCGGGTGCGGCTTCCTGGCCTCGAGGCCGCCCTGGAGGCCCTTAGGCGCCTAAGGCTACTCCCCTTGGACCTCCTGGCCCTGGACCTGGTGCCCCCGGCCACCCTGGAGATCCGGCTTGGGGGCTTCCCCCAAAGCGTGAAGGCCCGGCTGGAAAGGCTTCAAGCCCTTCTTGAAGGGGAAAAGGAGGTCCTGGAGGAGGACGAGGCCCACTGGGAGGCGGTGCGGGACCTCCGCTTCCTGGAGGGAAGCCCCATCTGGGCCAAAATCCCCGCCAAGCCCCAAAGGATCCCCCAACTAGAGGCCCTCCCCTTGGGCCCTAGGCGCTACCTGGACGGGGGGGAGGTCCTCTTCGCCGGGATGGACGGGGAAGGCCTCTTGGCCCTGAGGCAGGCGGGCCTTCCCCACCTGGTCCTCAAGGGGGCCCAAGACCCCCTCTTCCCCCCACCCCCAGAGGCCTTCTTCGCCAAGGTCAAAGAGGCCCTGGACCCTTCGGGCCGCTTTCCCTTAGGGTGAGAGCATGCAGCACCAAATCCCCCTAGACAAGCTGGGCAAGGAAGGGGAGGTGATGGCCCACGCCATAGAGGCCTGCGTCCACTGCGGCTTCTGCCTCCCCACCTGCCCCACCTACCTGGTCCTCCAAGAGGAGATGGACTCCCCCAGGGGGCGGATCTTCCTCATGAAGGAGGTCTTAGAAGGTAGCCTCCCCCTGGAGGAGGCCCTTCCCTACCTGGACCGCTGCCTGGCCTGCCAGGCCTGCGTCACCGCCTGCCCAAGCGGCGTCCCCTATGGGGAACTCATCGCCACCTTCCGCCTTTGGAGCGAGGGAAAACGGCACCGCTTCCCCTTGGAAAGGACCTACCGCCTAGGCCTCCTCCGCACCCTCCCCTACCCGGAGCGCTTCCGGCCCCTGGCGGAGCTTGGGACCCGCCTCAAGCCCCTCCTCAAGCCCCTCCCCCTGCCCAAGCCCCTCAAAGCCCCCCTGGCCCTCCTCCCGGACCGCCTGCCCCGGGAAGCCCCCTACCAGGAGGTCTACCCCGCCAAAGGGGAAAGGAAGGCCCGGGTGGGGCTCCTTTTGGGGTGCGCCCAGCGGGTCCTCCGCCCCTCCATCAACCAGGCCACCCTGAGGGTCCTCCAGGAAAACGGGCTCGAGGTGGTGGCGGCCCGGGAGCAGGCCTGCTGCGGGGCCTTAAACCTCCATGCCGGGGACAAGGAGGGGGCGAGGGCCCTCGCCCGGAAAAACCTAAAGGCCTTCCGGGACGTGGACTACGTGGTGACCAACGCCGCCGGGTGCGGCTCGGGGATGAAGGAGTACCCCCTCCTCTTCCTGGGGGAAAAGGAGGAAGAGGAGGCCAAAGCCCTCGCCGCCAAGGTCAAGGACCTCACCGCCCTCCTGGACGAGCTGGGCTTCACCCCGCCCCCACCTCCCAAAACCCCCTTGCGGGTGGCCTACCACGACGCCTGCCACCTGGCCCACGCCCAAGGGGTGCGGGAGGCCCCGAGAAGGCTTCTCAAGGCGGCGGGGGTGGAGGTGCTGGAGCCCAAGGAGTGGGAAATCTGCTGCGGGAGCGCCGGCACCTACAACCTCTTCCAGCCCGGGATCGCCGAGGCCCTAGGCCGCCGCAAGGCGGAAAACCTGAAGGCCACGGGAGCAGAGCTGGTGGCCACCGGCAACATCGGCTGCCTCACCCAGATCCAGGCTTACCTGGACCTTCCCGTGCTCCACACCGCAGAACTCCTGGCCCTCCTCTACGCGGGGAAGGACCCCTTAGACCCCAAGGCCCTGGAGGAGGGTTTAGCTTGACATGCATACCAGGTTGCAGCCATACTTAAAGCATGGCCCTCACCATCCGCAACAAGGAGGTGGAGAACTTGGTGGAGGAGGTGGCCCGCCTCACCGGGGAGACCAAGACCGAGGCCATAAGGAAAGCCCTGGCGATGCGCCTCAGGGAACTTAAGGGCAAGCGGAAGCAAAACCAGGTGATCCGTTTCCTGGAGGAGGAGGTCTGGCCCAAGATCCCTCCGGCTCTCCTAGGCCAGGGCATTTCCAAGGAAGAGATGGACGAGCTTTGGGAGGACTAAGGTGTTCGTGGACGCTTCGGCGCTTCTGGCCATCCTCCTCCGGGAGCCCGACTATCCGATCTATCTGGAAGCTATCGAGAAAAATCCCGGGGCCAAGGTGGGCGCCCCCACCCTGGCGGAAGCGGCCATCGCCTTTGGCCGCAAGGTGGGCTTTGAGCACGTGCATCTGGTAGAAGATCTGGTGCGGTTTCTCGGGCTGGAGATCGTCCCCTTCACCGAAAGCCATTTCCGGGAAGCAGTGCGGGCCTACGCCCGGTACGGCAAGGGCCGCCACCCCGCCCGGCTCAACCTGGGGGACTGCCTAAGCTACGCCCTGGCCCGCGCCGAAGGGGAGCCCCTCCTCTACAAGGGCCAAGACTTTGACCAAACCGACCTAGCGTGGAAGCCCTCCTGAAGGAAGCCTTCCTCGAGGCCCTAAGGGCCACGGACCCCCACCGCCTCACGGCGAGGCACCTTCCCCCCTGGAGGCCGGACCTCGTCCTGGCGGTGGGGAAGGCGGCGGCCCCCATGCTCGAGGCCGCCCTGGACCGGTACGGGGAAATCCCCTACCACCTCACCCTCCCCAAGGGCCAAGACCCAAAGGGGCTTAGGGCGGTCCTCGCCCGCCACCCGGTGCCAGACGGGGAAAGCCTAAGGGCGGCGGAAGAGGTCCTTGGGCTCCTTAAGGGCCTTTCCCCAAAGGCGCGGGTTTTGGCCCTGGTCTCCGGCGGGGGAAGCGCCCTCTGGTGCGCCCCCTTGGGGGTCTCCCTGGAGGAGAAGCAGGCCCTCACCGAAGCCCTCCTAAAGAGCGGGGCCAGCATCCACGAGGTAAACGCCGTGCGCAAGCACCTCTCCCGGATCAAGGGGGGAAGGGCCCTCCTCGCCACCCAGGCCCAAGTCCACGCCCTTCTCCTCTCCGACGTTCCGGGGGACGACCCCAGTGTCATCGCCTCGGGGCCCTTCCACCCCGACCCCACCACCTACGCCGAGGCCCTCGCCGTCTTGGACCGCTATGGCCTCGCCTTCCCCGAGGCCCGGCGGGTGTTGGAAAGGGGGGCCAGGGGAGAGTTCCCCGAGACCCTAAAGCCCCAAGACCCCGCCCTAAGGCGGCTTTCCTTCCGCCTCACAGGGACGAACCTCCACCTCCTCCGGGCGGCGCAGCGGTTCCTGCGGGCCCAGGGCTTCCGGGCGGTGGTCCTCTCCGACCGCTTCGGAGGGGAGACACGGGCCCTCGCCCGCTTCCACGCCGAGCTCATCGGGGCGATCCGCGCCCACGGGGTGCCTTTCCGGAAGCCCCTCTTCCTCCTCTCGGGGGGCGAGGCCCAGGTAAAGGTGGTGGGCAAGGGGAGCGGCGGGCGGAACCTGGAGTTTTTGCTCGCCCTCTACGCCCACCTCCAAGCCCCCCTTTACGCCCTGGCCGCCGACTCCGACGGCCTGGACGGGAATAGCGGCGCCGCCGGGGCCCTCCTCACCCCGGCGGTGTGGGAAAAGGGCCTAGACCCCAGGCCCTTCCTGGAGGAAAACGATAGCCTCGGCTTCTTCCAGGAGGCGGGAACCCTTCTGAAGACCGGCCCCACCGGGACCAACCTGAACGATTTTCGCCTCCTCTTCGTGGGATGAAGGCTCAAAGGGGGATGTAAAGGATCCGCCCCTCTAGCTCCCCCTCCTGCGCTGCCTCCAGGATGAGAAGGAGGTCCTCCAACACCTGACCCAACCCCGCACCCCGGCGCACCAGGATAAGGCCGGGCATAGGCGCCCCTGCCTCCAGTCGCCGGATGGCCTCGAGGCCCATGGTAGCCCTATCCTTGGAGACCACCACCCGCCCCCTCTCCGCCGCCCAGGCCAGCACCTCGGCGTCCGACCGCCCTCCCAGGCCCACGTCCACCACCCGCAGGACATCCGTCCCCGGGCGCCTTCGCAAAAGCCCCCTCAAAAGCGCCGTCTCCACGTTTTCATCTAGGAGAAGCTTCACACCTTGCCCAAACGGGAAAGAAGTTCTCGGGGAAGAAACCTTCTGGCCTGGGCCTCCGCTTCCCTAGCCCGGGCTTCCTGGCGCCTCCGGTAGGCCTCCACCTCCTCGGGGTGGCGCAGGGCGTAGGCCAACACCAGGTACACATCCTCGAGGCGGAGGCTAGGATAGGCGAGCACCATCTCCTCCGGGGAAAGGCCCCTCTCGTAAGCCTCCAAAAGGTCCTCCAGGAAGACCCGGGTCCCTTCCACGTAGAGCTCCCCAGTCTCGCTTTGGGCCAAGGGGATAACCTCCCGCAAAACCATGCGCACCCTCAGGTTAGCACGGCAAGCCCTTGTGTAGACTATAAGGGTTGGCGAGCCTCTACGTCCACGTCCCCTTCTGCCCCACCCTGTGCCCCTACTGCGACTTCCACGTGGTGCGCCGGGGGCCGGAGTGGGTGGAGGCCTACTTAAGGCGCCTCAAGGAAGAGGCCCAAGCCCTTCACGAAAGCTACCCTGAGCCCCTACGCACCCTCTACCTGGGCGGGGGGACGCCAAGCTACCTAAGGGACCGGGAGCTCGTGGCCCTCTTCCAGGCCCTCCCCTGGCCCCTTGCGGAAGGGGCGGAGGTGACCCTCGAGGCCAACCCCGGCACCCTCTCCCCAAGCCGCCTAAAGCTCCTGAGGGACCTGGGGGTGAACCGCCTCTCCTTAGGGGTGCAAAGCTTCCAAGACCCCGTGCTCCGCTTCCTGGGAAGGGCCCACGGGAGGAAGGGAGCCCTTAAGGCGGTGGGGATGGCCCTGGAGGCGGGCTTTCGCGTCTCCATAGACCTGATCCTGGGCCTTCCCATGCAGGACGTGGAGAAGGACCTAAAGGAGGCGGCAAGCCTAGGGGTGGGGCATGTCTCCGCCTACACCCTCCAGGTGGAAAAGGGCACCCCCTTCGCCCTCCTGGGCCTAAGGGAAGACCCCGAACGGGAGGCCTGGGCCATGGAGCGGGCGGAGGCCCTTTTGGGGGAAGCGGGGCTTTTCCGCTACGAGGTCTCCAACTTCGCCAAGGAGGGGGAAGAGGCCCGGCACAACCTGGTCTACTGGCGAAACGGTTTCTGGCTCGCCCTAGGCCCCGCCGCCACGGGCCAGTACCCCGGGGAAGGCAAGGCCTACGCCCTAAGGCGCACGGGCCCGCCCCTTCCCCGCTGGCTCCAGGGGGAGCCCCCAAGGGAGGAGGTCATCTCCCCCCTGGACCACGCCAAGGAAAGCCTCATGCTGGGCCTAAGGCTTAAGGAAGGGGTGGATGTGGGGGCGGTGGAGGCGAGGACGGGGCTTAGCCTCTTTCCCTTCCTTCAGGAAGCGGCCCAGGGCCTGGCCCAAGAAGGCCTCCTCCGGGTCCAGGGGAAAAGGCTTCTCCCCACCCCCAAGGCCTTCCCCCTCCTCCACCGGGTGGTCCTGGAGCTATGGGAAGCCCTTGACCCCCTGGCCTTTGGGGATTAAGCTTTGACCGAGTTCAAAAGGAGGTGGCCATGGACCTCAACGCCCTTGCCCAAAAAGTGGCCCAGGCCCAGCCCTTCACCCGGCACCTGGGCGCCGAACTCCTCGAGGCCCGGCCCGGGGAGGTGGCCTTCGCCCTGGAGGTCCGCCCCGAGTTCTACCAGCACCTGGGGGTGGCCCACGGCGGGGTGATCACCGCCCTTTTGGACAACGCCCTCACCTTCGCCGGGGGCACGGTCCTGGGGGCGGAAGTGCTCACGGTGGAGTTCAAGGTCAACTTCCTCCGCCCCGCCAAAGGCTAAAGGCCCTAGGCCGGGTGGTCCACGCCGGGAAGCGCCTCGCCGTGGTCCTGGGGGAGGTCTATTGCGAAGAGGGCGGGGAAAGCCGCCTGGTGGCCTTGGGCCAGGGGACCATCAGCAAGGCCTAGGCGAAGGCCAGGGCCTCCCGGGCCCTATCCGCCAGGGCGAAGAAGCGCTCCTTGGTGAGGGGGATCTTCCCCGTCACCAGGCCTTTGCCCGGCTCAAAGTGGGCGTGGAGGTGGATGTGGGCCCGGGGCAGGCGGAGGCCGATCCGCTTTAGTTTGGCGTGGCGGGGAGAGACATCGGCCAAAAGGAAGGGCTCCCCTAAGGCGTCGGAAAGGGAGGCGGTCATGATGGTGGTGGGGAGGTCGTAGGGACGCTCCATGCGGTAGATGAAGTCGGGGAAGTCCGCCTCCTTCTCAAAGCGCACGCCCTTCGCTTGAGCGTACTCCCGCATCCAGGAGAGGAGCTCCACCCAGGCCTCGTAGAGTTCGCGCTCGGAAGACGCGCTCATGGCTCAAGTATAAGGCCCCGGGGCGGCCCCCGGGGCACCTTGGTGGGCGCGAGTGGACTTGAACCACCGACCCCTACCGTGTCAAGGTAGTGCTCTAGCCACCTGAGCTACGCGCCCGCGCTTTTGGAGGCGCCGGCCGGATTCGAACCGGCGAATGGAGGTTTTGCAGACCTCTGCCTTACCACTTGGCTACGGCGCCAAGCCGTAAGGTATGGTAGCACGAAGCCCCAAAGGGTGTCAAGAAAAATCCGTTGCCAGCGAGAAAAGTGGTATCATGGCCTCTAGTGGACGAGGTTTTCGTGCGCCTGCGCCGCGGACGCTGGCCCCTTTCCAAGGGGCTTTTGGTGGAAGCCCTCCTTCCCCTGGGGGTCCCCACGGAGGTGGCCCACGCCCTGGCCCACACGGTGGAGGAGCGGCTCAAGCGCCTCAGGCGCAAGGGCGGGGTGACGCCCCGGACCCTGAGGCGGATCTTCCTGGAGGAGGTGGAGCGGGAGCTTGGGCCGGAGAAGGCCCGCCTCCTCGCCAAGCAGACCCTTCCCTTTGAGGAGATCTTCGTGGTGGAGGGCAGAAAGCAACGCCCCTTCTCCAAGGGCCTCCTCACCCGGAGCCTCGAGGATGCGGGCTTCTCCCTCAGGGAGGCGCACGAGCTGGCCAAGGCCGTGGAAAGGCGGCTCCGCCTGGAGGGCGTCCGCCGCATCCCCGCCAAGCGGCTGGAGAAAGTGGTGGCCGAGGAAGCCCGGCGCCTCTACGGCCCCGAGGCGGGGGAGCGCTACCGGGCCCGCCTCCTCTACGCCGGGGAGCTCTTCGTGGAGGAGGCCCCGGGGGCGCCCAGGGTCCCCTTTTCCAAAGGCATCCTGGCCCAGTCCCTCATGGCTATCGGCCTCTCCCCCGACCGGGCCTTCCGGCTCGCGCGGGAGATGGAGGTGGCCCTCCACCGGGAAGGCGTCCAGGTCATCCGCCGGGACGAGCTGAGGCGGCGGGTGCACCAGGCCCTCCTGCGGGAGGCGGGGGAGGAGATGGCCCGCCGCTACCTGATCCTGCGGAGCCTGCGCAAGCAACCCCGGCCCGTCCACATCCTCATCGGGGGGGTCACGGGGGTGGGCAAGAGCGTCCTCGCCTCGGCCTTGGCCTACCGCCTGGGCATCACCCACATCGTTCCCTCGGACGCCGTCAGGGAGGTCTTCCGCGCCTCCCTCTCCAAGGACCTCCTCCCCACCCTCCACCTCTCCACCTTTGAGGCCTGGCGCGCCCTCTCCCCCGGGCTCGGCCTCGAGGGGGAAAGCTACGAGGTCCAAGTGATGCGGGGGTTTTTAGACCAGGTGGCCAAGGTGGCCGTGGGCCTCAAGGCCATCCAGGAGAGGAGCGCCCTGGAGGGCACCTCCATCGTCTTGGAAGGGGTCCACGTGGTGCCCCGCTTCCTGCAGCACCCCTACCAGGACCGGGTCTTCACCATCCCCATGCTCGTGGCGGTGCAGGACGAGAACCTGCACCGGGACCGCTTCCTCCTCCGCGACCGGGAGACGGGGCACGCCCGGCCCAAGGAGCGCTACCTCCAGCACTTTGAGGAGATCCGCCTCATCCAAAACCACCTCCTGCGTTGGGCCCGGGAGGAGGGGATCCCCGTGATCCCGGGGGAGGACCTGGACGAGGGGATTGAGAAGGCTTTGGAGGTCCTGGTGGCCTACCTCGAGGCCCAGGGGCAGAGGCTGGAGGAGGCCCATGCTTGAGCCTCTCCTCTTCCCCCTCCTCCTCGCCGTGGCCTTCCGCCTGAGGCGGCTCGCCCCCCTCTTCGCCCTAGGGTTTTGGGCCAACCTCCTCTGGTTCGTCTACCAGAACGAGTGGGGCTCGGGCTGGCTCACCTACCTGCGGGGCCTCGGGGTGGGCCTCTTCCTCGCCGCGGGCTACGGGGAGCCCCCCCTCGCCTGGAGCCTCCTCCCCTGGCCCCTTCTCCTCTACGCCAAGCTCCAGGTACGAGAACTCCTCCCCTACCTCCCCGGCCTCACCGACGGGCTCGGCCTCGGCCTCCTCCTTTACCTCCTAGGCTTCCGCAGGCGGTAAAAGGCGTAAGGAAGCCCGGCGCCCAAAAGCCCCCCGAGGAGGAAGGCCCAGGGGTGGCCGTAGAAGAGCTGGAGGAAGAGGATCCCCCCGTAAAGCACGGCGAAGAGGGGGACGAGGAAGGGCCTTTCCCCGTAGGCCACCGCCGCCCCCCCGAGGGCGAGGCCCAGGGTGAGGGCAATGCCCTCCTGGCTCGGCCGGAACCAGAGGAAGTAGGCGTAGCCCGCCACCCCCAGGAGGGAGAGGGCTTGCGCCAGGCGGTTGGCGTCCATCAGTCTTTGACGAAGCGCTTCACCAGGAGCTGGGAGAGCGCTAGGGCCACACCCCCCCAGGCCACCTGCGGCTCACGTCCCAAAAAACCCATGACCGCCGAGAAGACCCCGGCCACCAGGAAGAAGGGCACGTACTTAGGGCTCACCGTGAGGCCCAGGACGAAGGCCACCAAAAACCCCGCCACCCCCGGAGGAAGGCTCGCCCCGAGGGCCAGGAAGAGGAGCATGAGGGCGATGGTGATGGCCCCCGCCAGGTAGTAGGCCCCGGGAAAAGGCTCGGGGACTTTCTTGCGGGCGCGCTCGGCCATGCCCCAAGGCTATCACAAAAGCCCCGCGGCCGCGGCCACGGCCTCGAGGGTGGCGGGAACCGGCGGGGCAAGCTTTGCCACCTTCTCCGCGGTGGCCGGGTCCTTGAGGCCGTGGCCCGTGAGGGTGAGAACCACGGTGCTCTCCGGCTCAAGCCTACCCTCCCGCAACAGCTTGAAGACCCCCGCCATGGCGGCGGCGCTTGCGGGCTCGCAGAAGACCCCTTCCTCCCGGGCCAGGTAGCGGTAGGCGAAGAGGATCTCCTCGTCCGTCACCGCCTCTATGAGCCCCCCCGACTCCTCCTTGGCCCGCACGGCCCCTTGCCAGCTCGCCGGGTTGCCGATGCGGATGGCGGTGGCCAGGGTCTCGGGGCGCTCCACCGGGCGGCCCAGGACCAAGGGGGCCGCCCCCGCCGCCTGGAAGCCGAGCATTTTGGGAAGCCTCCTGGCCTTGCCCAGGGCGTGGTACGCCTTGTAGCCCATCCAGTGGGCGGTGATGTTCCCCGCGTTCCCCACGGGGAGGGCGTGGTAGTGGGGGGCGTCGCCGAGCTCGTCCACCACCTCAAAGGCCAGGGTCTTCTGGCCCTCCAGGCGGTGGGGGTTCACGGAGTTCACCAGGGCCACGGGGTAGGCCTCCGTGAGGCTTCGGGTGAGGCGGAGAGCGTCGTCAAAGTTCCCCTCCACCTGGACGATCCTCGCCCCGTGCACCAGGCTCTGGGCCACCTTGCCCAAGGCCACGTACCCCGCGGGGAGGACCACGATGGCCAAAATCCCGGCCCTTGCGGCGTAGGCGGCGGCGGAGGCGGCGGTGTTCCCGGTGCTGGCGCAGGCGACGGCCTGGGCCCCCCCTTCCACCGCCTTGGAGACGGCGAGGGTCATCCCCCGGTCCTTGAAGCTTCCCGTGGGGTTTAAGCCCTCGTACTTGGCGTAGAGGCGGATGCCCTTCTTCCGCGCCTCCTCCGGGCCCTTAAGGGGGATAAGGGGGGTGGAGCCCTCCAGGAGGCTTATCACCGGCGTCTTCTCCGAGACCGGGAGGAGGTTCCGGTAGCGCTCTATGAGGGGCGGCCGCATGGCCCCATGCTCCGGCCTTAGGGCCTCGCCGTCAAGGGAGGAAAAGGCCCCGGGTTTCCAAGACAAAACCGGGAAGCTCGGGGCCTAAGGGCACCCGTTCCGGTCCCTGGTGGCCCTCCACCCCTCCCGGGCGGAAGACCTCCACCCGGTGGAGGTAAGGGTCCAGGAGGACCACGAGGCGCACCCCGTTCGCCAGGTACCAGGCCGCCTTCTCCCGGAGCTCCTCGAGGCCCTGGCTTCGGGAGCGCACCTCAAACACCGCGTCCGGGGCCAGAGGAGGAAACCCTTCCCGCGCCTCTGGGGAGAGGGCCTGCCACCGCTCGGCCAGGAGGAAAGCGGCGTCCGGGGCGAGGACCGAGCCGTCGGGGAGTTTGAACCCCGTGGAGGCGTCAAAGACCACCCCCAGGCCCCGCGCCTCGTTCCAACGGTAAAGCTGCCCTAGGACGGCGGCGCTGATCCGTCCGCTTTCCCCGCCCGTGGGGGACACCACCAACCTCCCGTCGGCCAGGCGTTCAAACTGCCAGCCCGGGTTCCGTTCGGAAAGGGCGCGGAGCTCCTCATCGCTCACGGGGCGCAGGAGGTCCAAAAGGGGCACGGCCTCATTCTACCCCCGGCCAGGGGCTCCCTTCCGCCAAAGGGGGCCTCGCCCGGGGGGCGGGGAGGTGCCCCGGGGCCCCGGAGAGGAGGCGGAGGAGGTCGGCGAAAAGCCCGCTCGCCGTGGCCCCACCCCCGGCCCCAGGCCCCGTGACGAAGGCCTCCCCCAAAGGCCGGGCCCTGACCCAAAGGGCGTTCCCCCGGGCCTGGGCCAGGGGGTGGTTCAGGGGAAGCCGCCTTGGGGCCACCACCGCCCGCCACCTCCCCCCTTCCCCGTAGAGGCTCGCCAAAAGGCGCACCCTCTCCCCCCGGTCCCTCGCCGCCTTAAGGTCCTCCGGGGTGAGGCGGGTGATGCCTTGGGCCTCCACCTGGGCGAAGGGGAAGCCGGGGTCTATGAGAAGCCGGGCCAGGAGGGTGAGCTTGTGGGCGGCGTCAATCCCCTCCACGTCCAGGGTGGGGTCGGCCTCGGCGTAGCCTAAGCGCTTGGCCTCGGCCAAGGCCTCGGCGTAGGTCCTGCCCTTTTCCATCTCTTGGAGGATGTAGAGGGTGGTGCCGTTCAGGATGCCGTGAAGTTCCAAAAGCTCGCTTCCCCGCAAGGTTTCCAGGAAGGAGAGGGCGGGGGTGCCTGCCATCACGCTGGCCTCGTGGTAGATAAGCCCCTCCTCGGCGAAGGGGCGCAGGGCCTCCCAGGCCTCGGCGAGAAGAGCTTTGTTGGCGGTGATGAGGGGGATGCCCGCCTCGAGGGCGGGAAGGACGAGCTTTAAGGGAGCCTCCACCCCCCCCATGGCCTCCACCACCACATCGGCCTCCAAAAGGTCAAAGGGCTCCACCCGAAGGAGGTCTTCCGGGATAGCCCTGGGCTTTTTCTTGTCCCGCACCAAAACGCCCAGAAACCTCGGGGAAAACCCGAGGGCGTGGAGTTCCTCCAGGCGCTCCTGGACCAGGGCGTAGAAGGCGCTTCCCACGGTGCCGCCTCCCAGGAGGGCGAGGGTTAAGGTTTCCATGTGGGGGATTATACTTGTTGCGCCTTCTAGCCTAAGCTCGCTAAGCTAAGTCCATGAAAGCCTTCGCCGTGCGCCGGGCCAAGACCCACCCCTCCCGCCTGGGGCACCGGGACCCCTTTGACCGCACCCTGGCCGCCCAGAGCCTGGCGGAAGGCCTCGTCCTCCCCACCCCCCACCGCGCCTTCCGCGCTTTCGGCGTGGAAACCCCTTGGTGAAGGACCTCCTGGAGGAACGGGCGCGGGGGCTTGGCCTCCTCGTGGCCTGGGCCCCTTTGGAAATCCCCGAGGCCTCGAGGCGGCGCTTCCTGGAGTGGCTGGAGGCGGGGCACCACGGGGAGATGGCCTACCTCAAGCGCCAGGCCGAGGCCCGCCTCCACCCCCAAAGCCTTTTCCCCTGGGCGCAAAGCGCCCTCCTCCTCTTCGCCCCCTACGCCTACCCCGACCCCGGCCGGCCCCAAGGGGGGCTTCGGGTGGGGCGGGTCGCCCGCTACGCCTGGGTGCGGGACTACCACCTCCTTCTGGGCGAGGAGCTTAGGCGCCTTGAGGTCCTGGCCCAAGGCCTTGGAGTGAGGGCCAAAGGCTACGTGGACCACGGGCCCCTTCCCGAGCGCACCCTGGCCGCCCTCTCCGGGGCGGGCTGGATCGGAAAAAGCGGCTACTTCCTCTCCCAGGCCTTCGGGGTCCACGCCTTCATAGGCGTCCTCCTCACGGATTTGGAGGTGGAGGCCCCGCCCCCCCACCCTAACCGCTGCGGCCGCTGCGCCCGCTGCCTCCCCGCCTGCCCCACCCACGCCCTCCTCGGGGACGGCACCCTGGACGCCAGGCGGTGCATAAGCTACCTCACCATTGAGCACAAGGGCTTTATCCCCCCCTCCCTTTGGCCCGGGATCGGGGACTGGCTTTTCGGCTGCGACCTCTGCGGGGAAGCCTGCCCGTGGGAGCGGTTCGGGAAGGTCTGGAAAGGTTTCCGCCCCGAGCCCGAGCTCGCCCACCCGGACCTTTTGGACTTCTTCCGCCTCTCGGGGCGGGCCTTCCAGAGGAAGTACGCGGGCACCGCTTTCCTCCGGGCGGGAAGGCCCCGCATGGCCCGGAACGCCCTCATCGTCCTCTTCAACCTGGGCCTGGGGGAGGCCCTCTTCCTGGAGGCGGCCCAGGACCCAAGCCCCCTGGTGCGGCGCACCGCCCTCCACGCCCTCTTCGGGGCGGGAAGGCCCGTGGAGGCTTTCCTAAAGGACCCAGACCCCCTAGTCCGCGCCGAGGCCTTGGCCCTCCTGGGAGAAGCGCCCCGTACGGTAGACCTTCTCCAGGACGGAAGGGAGCCCCCAGGCCCTGAGGTCAAAGAGGAGGGGGCCTAGGTCGTAGGGCACCTTGAGGAAGCGGGCCTTTAGGATGTCCGTGTCCAGGACCATGACGTCCGCCCCCGGCTCCCCGGAAAGGCTTAGGCCCACGCTCCCGGGGTCAGCCACGAAGCCCGCCCCCACCCGGCGGTAAAGGGGCACGTGGCCGCCCCCCAGGAAAAGCCCCAAGGCCTTTAGCCGCTCCAGGAGGGCCACCAGGTCCTTCATGGGGGCCATGAGGTCCAGGCGCTCCTCGGGGCCCTTGGGGCTTCCGTGGAAGCCCAGGAAGCGGCCCGCCGGAAGGGCCAGCCGGTAGGAGGCCCGGAGGCCTCGCAGGTAGGCCAGTTCTTTTTCGGTAAGCTGGGCCCGGGTCCAGGCCAGGGTGGCCCAGCCCACGCCCTGGGGCAGGGCGCCCGGCAAGGGGTAGGCCACCCGCAGGTCCCAGGCCCCGAGAAGGGCGGGAAGGCCCTCCTCCATGAGGCGCTGGACCACCTGCCTGGGGTGGGGGCCGTAGCCCACCAGGTCCCCGAGGACCAAGACCTCGTCCACCCCCTCCTGGCGGAGGGCCTCGAGGGCCGCCTCCAAGGCGGGGAGGTTGGCGTGGATGTCGGAGATCACCCCAAGGCGCATGGGCCCATTCTGCCACGCTCCCTGGGCAACTCTCATGAAAGGCCCTTAGGGTAGAAGGGTGCGGGCCTTCCTCTTAGGCCTCCTCCTCGCCCTCACCCTTCCTCCCTTCCCCCTGGGCTTCCTCGCCCCCCTGGTCCTCGCCTTCCTCCTCCGGGGAGGCTTCCGGGAGGGTTTTTGGGCGGGCCTCGGGTTTTGGGGGCTCCACCTGGTCTGGCTCCCGCAAAGCTTCGCCCAGAACTTCGGGCCCTGGGGGGCGGTGCCCTTCCTGCCCCTGGTCCTCATAAAGGCCCTTTCCTTCGGCCTCCTCTTCGCCCTCACCCCCAATGCCCCCATGCGCATCGGGGGGTGGGTGGTGCTGGAGTGGCTCACGGAACAGGGCGAGCTCGCCTTCCCCTGGGGGTTTCTGGGCTACGCCCTGGTGGAGGCCCCGGGCCGCATCCTCGCCGCCTGGGGCGGGGTCTACCTCCTCTCCCTCCTGGTCCTCCTCACCGCCTGGGGCCTTTGGGCAAGGCGGTTCTGGGTCCTCCTCCCCTGGGCCCTCCTCTGGCTCCTTCCTCTCCCCGAGGCCCACCCTGAGGGAAAGGCCCTTCTGGTCCAGGGAAACATTAACCCCTTGAAGAAGTTCCAGGGGGAGCTGGACGAGGCGGTCTACCTGAGGCTCACGGCGGCGGGGCTTCGGGCCCACCTCGAGGCGGACCTGGTGGTCTGGCCGGAGACCGCGGTCTGGCGCATCCCCCAAGAGGCGGAGGCCCTCCTCCAAGGCCGCCCCCTTGTGAGCGGTCTCAACCTCTTCGGCCCCAACCGGGCGGTGCTCTACCAGGAGGGCAGGGTCCTCGGCCACTACGACAAGACCCGCCTCGTCCCCTTCGGGGAGCGCTTCCCCTTCCGGGAAGCCCTGGGCGGGGTCTACGCCTTCTTCTTCCAGGCCATGGGGCTTGGAAACCTGGAAGACCGCGTCCTCGGGGAGAAGGTGGCTCCAATCGGACCCTATGGCGTCCTTATCTGTTATGAATCCGTCTTTCCCTCCGTGGCCCGGGATCTGGCGAGGAAGGGAACCCAGGTCCTCGTCCTCCTCACCAACGACGCCTGGTTCGGCCCCTCCTTCGGGGGCAGGCAGCACTTCGCCTTGGGGCGCCTAAGGGCCGTGGAGACGGGGCGCTGGCTCCTCCGGGCGGGCAACGACGGGATCACCGCCAGCATTGACCCTTTCGGCCGGGTGGTGGCGGAAATCCCGCCCCACCAAGAGGGCTTTCTTCTCGCCCCCTACGCCCTCCGGGAAGGCCTCACCCCCTACGCCCGCTTCGGGGACTGGGCGGTGGGGGTGGCGTTGACGCTTTGCCTCCTGGGCCTTATCCTTAGGGTGCGTCCGCCGGGGTGGCGGAATTGGTAGACGCGGCAGACTCAAAATCTGCTGTCCGCAAGGACGTGCGGGTTCGAGTCCCGCCCCCGGCACCAAAAGGCCCCTCTGGGGGCCTTTATCCTTTGTCCCAAAGGGCGAGGACGTAGTCCCTTTCCAAAAGAAGGCGGGGTGGGCTTCCCAGGGCCTCCCGGAAAAGGGCTTCCAGGGCCTCCGGGGAAAGCCTCCGCACAATGGGCGGCCCCACCTCCTCACGGTAAGGCCACTCCAAAACGGCCACGCGCCGGGCCACCCGGGAAGCCTCCCTTAGGGCGGGGACAGGGTCTAGGTGGTGGAGGGCGAGGCCGAAGAAGGCGAGGGCAAAGCTCCCATCGGGAAAGGGCAGGGCCTCCCCCCGGCCCGCCACCCACGCCGCCTCCGGGGCCCTCCTTTGGCCCACGGCCCGCATGGCCTCGGAGGGCTCCACCCCCACCCTTTTGGGGTAGGCGAGGCGCCTAAGCCAGTACCCGGTCCCGTCCCCGATTTCCAGAAGGCTTTCCCCTCGGGAAGAAGCCCCCTTAAAGCCCGTTCCTCCTCGGCGACGACGTAGGCCCCCAAGGGGGTCTCATACCAGGCCTCGTAGGACTCGGCAAGGCCAGCGAAGGGGTCCACGCCCCTAGTCTAGCCGCACCACCACCCCCTCCTGGGGGCGCAAAAGGAGCCTCTCCCCCACCCCTTCTTCCCGGTCCAGGTGGGTGGAGAGGACCACCCTCCCCCCTTTGGGCAGGGCCAGGTCCCTTTCCCTATCCGTGAGGTTCAGGGCCACGAGCCACCCCTCCCCCCGGAAATAGGCGTAGACCCCGGCCCTCGCCTGGTAGGTGCGGTAGGCCCCGTAGAGGAGTTCCGGGTCCTTCCTCAGGGCGATGAGGCGGCGCACCAGGTGGAGCATGGAGCGGGGGTCCTTTTCCTGTACCGCCACGTTCCTCTCTTTCCAGTCGGGGTTCAGGGGAAGCCAGGGCTCCACCGTGGAAAACCCGGCGTAGGGGGAAGCGTCCCAGGGCATGGGGGTGCGGCAGGGGTCGCGGCCTAAGGTGTGGTAGGCGGTGGGCGTGCGGTCTTTCTGCCTCAGGGCCGCGGGGTCCTGCACCTTTTCCGGGGGAATCTCCCCGTTGGGCAGGGCGAGCTCGTCCCCGTAGTACCAGGTGGGGGTGCCCCTTAGGGTGAAGAGGAGCATGGCCGCCACCCGGGCCCCCTCCTCCCCCAGGCGGGAGGCGAGGCGGGGCTGGTCGTGGTTCCCCAGGACCCAGTTGGGCCAGTCCCAGCGGGTGAGGAGGCCCTCGTAGGTCTCCACGAGCCGGGCGAGGTTTTCGGGCCGCCAGTCGGGAAACCCCTCGGTGATGAGGCTGAAGTTAAAAGGCAGGTGGCAGCCGGCGGCGTAGTAGCGGACCAGGCGGGGAAGAGGCAGGTAGATCTCCCCCACCATCACCCGCTCCCTCCCGGGCTCGGAGAACTCGTCCAGGGCCTGGCGCATCTCCCGCACGTAGGCGTAGGTCTCGGGCTGGTCCTCGGTGTAGAGGTGCTCGTGCCGGGCCCGATCGGGCAGGCCGGGCCGCCAGTGAGGGCTTCCCGGCTCGTCCCGAAAGAGGGGGTCCTTGGCCAGAAGCCAGAGGGTGTCCACCCGGAACCCGTCCACCCCCCGCCTGAGCCAGAAGCGCATCGCCTCCTTGATGGCCTCCCGCACCTCGGGGTTGCGCCAGTTGAGGTCGGGCTGCTCGGGGAGGAAGAGGTGCAGGTAGTACTGGCCCGTCTTCTCGTCCAGGGTCCAGGCGGGGCCGCCGAAAAAGCTCTGCCAGTTGTTGGGGGGGCCGCCCCCGGGGGCGGGGTCGGCCCAGATGTACCAGTCCCGCTTGGGGCTATTCCGGGAAGACCGGGACTCCAAAAACCAGGAGTGCTCGCTGGAGGTGTGGTTGGGCACCAGGTCAATGAGGACCCTTAGCCCCAGGGCGTGGGCCTCCTCCAGGAGGCGGTCAAAGTCCTGAAGGGTCCCGAAGAGGGGGTCCACGTCGCAGTAGTCGGCCACATCGTAGCCGAAGTCCTTCATGGGGCTTTTGTAGAAGGGGGAAAGCCAAAGGGCGTCCACCCCCAAGGCCTTGAGGTAGGAAAGCCTTTGCCGCACCCCCTCGAGGTCCCCCACCCCATCCCCATTGGTGTCCTGGAAGCTCCGGGGGTAGACCTGGTAGATGACTGCCTCGCGCCACCAGCTCATGATCCGGAGTCTACACCGCTTTGGGGCACCTCGGGCGTGTAGCGGCCCGCCAGGGCGGCAAGCAGCCTCCCCCGGGTCACGATGCCGAGGAGCCTTCCCTCCCCGTCCACCACGGGGAGGGGCAGGGGGGTCTCGCTGAAGAAGGGCAGGGCCTCCTCCAGGGTCTGGTCCGGCCGGAGGGTGGGCAGGGGCTCGAGGTAGGGGGTGAGGTCCTGGCCGTCCCCCTTCTTCAGGGCCTCGGCCAGAACCTCGGCGCGCACGACCCCGAGGAAGCGCCGGTTCCGGTCCACCACGTAGGCGGAGGCAACCCCCGCCTGCCCCATCTTGCGCAAGGCGGCCCGCAGGCCCTCCCGGCCCAGGGTGACCGTGACCGCCTCCCGCATGAGCCCCTCCACCCGGTAGACCATGGCCGGGTTCACCCCCTCCACGAAGGCGGCCACGTACGCGTTGGCCGGGCGGGCGAGGATCTCCTCCGGGGTCCCCACCTGGACCACCTCGCCGTCCTTCATGATGGCGATGCGGTCGCCGATGCGGAGGGCCTCGTCCAGGTCGTGGGTGACGAAGAGAATGGTCTTCTTAAGCTCCCCCTGGAGGCGGAGGAGCTCGTCCTGCATCTCCCGGCGGATCAAGGGGTCCAAGGCGCTAAACGCCTCGTCCATGAGGAGAACGGGCGGATCGGCGCAGAGGGCCCGGGCGAGGCCCACCCGCTGCTTCTGCCCGCCGGAAAGCTGCACCGGGTAGTTCTGCTCGTAGCCCGCAAGGCCCACCCGCTCCAGCCACACCCGGGCCCGCTCCTCCCGCTCCTTCCGCGTGACTCCCTTGAGCTCCAGGGGAAAGGCCACGTTCTGCAGCACGGTGCGGTGGGGCAGCAGGGCGAAGTGCTGGAAGACCATGCCAAAGGTCTCCTGGCGGAAGCGCAAAAGGTCCCGGCGCTTCAAGGCCGTGACCTCGGTCTCCCCCACGTAGACCCGGCCCGCCGTGGGCTCTATGAGGCGGTTCACCACGCGAAGGAGGGTGGACTTCCCGGAACCGGAAAGCCCCATGATGACGAAAAGCTCCCCCCGCTGGATCTCCAGGTTCACGTCCTTTAGGCCCACCACGTGCCGGGTCTTCTGGAAGACCTCCTCCTTCCCGGCTCCCCGGCGCACCTCCTCCAAAACCTGCTTCGCCCGGGGCCCGAAGATCTTGTAGACGCCCTCTATGCGGATGTAGCTCATGCTTCCTCCCGGTAGCGGCGCATCACCCGCTGGCCCGCCGCCTGGGTCAGGCGGTCCATGACGATGGCCAGGGCCACGATGGCCACCCCGGCCTCGGCGCCTCTACCCACGTCCAGGCGCTGGATGCCGAGGAGCACCTCCTCCCCAAGCCCCCGGGCTCCGATCATGGAGGCGATGACCACCATGGCCAGGGCCATCATGGTGGTCTGGTTCACCCCCGCCATGAGGTTGGGGAGGGCCAGGGGAAGCTCCACCTTGAAGAGCCGCTGCCACGAGGTGGCCCCGAAGGCCTCCGCCGCCTCCACCACCTCCCGGCTCACGAGCCTCAGGCCCAAATCCGTGAGGCGGATCATGGGGGGCACGGCGTAGATCACCGTGGCGATGAGGGCGGGCACCTTTCCAAGACCGAAAAGGAGGAGGGCCGGGATCAGGTAGACGAAGCTGGGCATGGTCTGCATGGCGTCCAGGATGGGGAGCATGAAGCCGCGGAAGCGGTCGCTCCGCCCCATGAGGATCCCCAAGGGGAGCCCCAGGACCACGGAGATGACCACGGAGGCCAGGACCAAGGCCAGGGTCTGCATCCCCTTGTCCCAAAGGCCCAAGGCCTCTATGAGCCACACGGCGAAGCCCATCCCCAGGGCGAAGAAGACCCTCCGGGCGAAAAGCCACCCGAGAAGCGCGGCCACCCCCGCCACCCAGGGCCAGGAGAGACTCCGGAAGAAGCCCTCAAAGACCAGGATGAACTGGAGGAGGGCGTTGGCAAGGCCTTCAAAGAAGTCCCCGTAGTTCCGAACAAGCCAGGTGATGAAGGCGTTGACCCATTCGCCAAGCGGTATTTCCATGGACTTTCACTCCTTTCTAGAACTAGATTAACGGCCCCGGCAGGGAAAGGGCAGGGCCTCGAGAGGGCCCCGCCCCTAGCCCATGCCCCCGCCTAAAGGGCCCTCTTCACCCGCTCCGCCACCTCGGCGGGCACCCACTTCGTCCAGACGTCCTGGTGGTTGCGCAGGAAGTAGAGGGCGGTCTCCTCCTCGCTCGCCCGGTTGTCCAGCATGTAGGCGAGGAGTTTGCTGGTGAGCTCGTTGGAGGTGCGGTACTTCTTCAGGAACTCCACCACGGAGGGCGCCTCCTTGATGAGGCGGGTGTTCACCGCGATGTAGACGGTCTCCAAGGGGAAGGCGCAGGCCCGGGTGGGGTTCTCCTTTTCAATGAGCTCGTTCCACACCTCGGGGTCGTAGGGCGGCTCCTCCAGCATGGTGAGGTCGTACTTGCCCAAGACCCAGGTGGGGCCCCAGTAGTAGAAAACGATGGGCCGGCCCCGCTCGTAAGCGGAGGCGATGGCGGCCACCAGGGCGTCGCCGGTGCCGGGGCGGAAGTTGGTGTAGTGCTGGTCCAGCCCGTAGGCCTGGAGCTTCTTGGTGTTCGCCTTCTCGGCGAACCAGCCCAGAACCCCGTTGTAGAACCGGCCCTTGCTGGGCTCCTCGGGGTCGCGGAAGAGCTCCTTGTACTTGGGCAGATCAAAGACCGACTTGAGGTCGGGGGCCATGGGTTTGATGCCCCGCTTCTCGTCCCCCTTGATGACGTAGGTGGGCACGAACCAGCCCTGGACGGCGTCGGGGAAGTTCACACCGATGCGCTGGATCTTGCCCTCGCTTTCCAGCTTGTCAATGACGTCCCGGCTCAGGTTGTACCAGATCTCCATGGAGACATCAATGTCCCCGCGGCCAAGCCCCGTGTTGAGGGGGATGGCCGTGCCCGGGAGGGCATCGGTCTTGCACCCAAAGCCCTTCTCCAGGATGAACTGGGCGATGCGGTTATGGACCCGGGCGCTTTCCCAGTCGTAGTCGGCGAAGACGAGGGTCCGGTTGGTCTCGCACTTCTGGGCCAGACCCAGGCCCGCCAAAGCGAGAAGCGCCAGCGTCATGAGAGCCTTGCGCACGCTATCACCTCCTCGGTGCACTCTAAGGAGTGGGGGTGAACCTTTTATGAAGCCAAGGGGCGAAGGGCCGTCATTCTCCCAAGGAAGCTTCAAAGGCAGGGAAGGCCCGGAAGGGGCTTTTCCACGGGATTATAGCTAAATGAGTTTATGTTAAAAGTGCTTAATTTTGTTCTTATAAAGCCCCCACCCTGCCCCCAAGGTCTATCCTGGGAAGAGAATGGGGCTCATTATCGTGGCCAACCGGGCGCCTTTCCGCCTGACCCCCGAGGGGCTGGTCCCCGCGGTGGGTGGCCTCGCCACCGCGCTTCTCCCGGTCCTGGAGAGGCGCCACGGCGTCTGGGTGGCGGCCGGAGAGTGGCGGGAGAAGGGCCAAGCCGCCACCCCCCGGGAAAGCCAAGTGCGGTTGGAACAGGTCTTCTTTCCGGAGAAGGAGTGGCAGGGCTACTACGGGGGGTTTTCCAACCGGGTGCTCTGGCCCCTCTGCCATTATTTCTTGGAAAGGGTTGAGTTAAGGCGGGAGTTCTACCAGGACTACCAGCGGGCCAACCGCCGCTTCGCCGAGCGGGTGGCCGAGGTCTTCCGCGAGGGGGACACGGTCTTCGTCCAGGACTACCACCTGCTCCTCCTCCCTCGCCTCCTCCGGGAAAGGATCGCGGCCAAAATCGGCTTCTTTTTCCACATCCCCTGGCCCTCCAGCGGGGTCTTCCGCATCCTGCCCTGGGGCCGGGCTTTGGTGGAGGGGGTCTTGGGAGCCGACCTCATCGGCTTCCACACCCCGGAGTATGTGGAGAACTTCCTGAGGACTGCCGCCTACTACGGCTACCAAGTGGAAGGGAACCGGGTGCGGGTAGGGGAAAGGTGGGTGCGGGTGGAGGCCCACCCCTTGGGGATAGACACGGGGCGCTTCGGGGAGCTTTCCCAGGACCCCCATATCGGCCTCCACGCCCGGGCCCTCAAGCGGCTCGCCGGGGCGGAGCGCCTCATCCTGGGGGTGGACCGTCTGGACTACACCAAGGGAATTTTGGAAAGGCTCCTGGCCTACGAGCGCCTCCTCCAGTCCTACCCCCAGTGGCGGGGCCGGGTGGCCTTCTTCCAGATCGCCACCCCGAGCCGCACCAGCGTGCACGCCTACCGGGAGCTCAAGCGCCGGGTGGACGAGGTGGTGGGGCGAATCATGGGAAGCTTCCTCCGGGAGGACTGGGTACCCTTGCGCTACTTCTACCAGACCTACACCCAGGAGGAGCTGGCCGCCTTCTACCGGGCGGCGGATGTGGCCCTCATCACCCCCTTGAGAGACGGGATGAACCTGGTGGCCATGGAGTACGCCTACACCACGGAGGACGGGGTCCTGGTCCTTTCCAACCTGGCGGGGGCGGCGGAGTACCTCAAGGAGGCCCTCTTGGTCAACCCTTACGACCTGGACGGGATGGCCCAGGCCTTGGACCGAGCCTTGCGCATGCCGGAGGGGGAACGCCGGGAAAGGCTTTCCGCCCTGAAGGCCCGCATTGAGGCCTTGAACGTGCAGGGCTGGGCGGAGCGCTTCCTGGCCTCCTTGGAGGAAGGATGAGGGCGGAAAACCCCGTCTTCTTCCTGGACTACGATGGCACCCTGGCCCCCATCGCCGAAAGGCCCGAGTCGGCCTTCCCCCACCCCGAGGCCCTTAGGGTCCTCCGGGCCCTCATGGAACGCCACCCCGTCTACGTGGTCACGGGAAGAAGGGTGAAGGACCTCGAGCCCCTCCTCCCCCTCCCCGGGCTTCGGGTGGTGGGGGGGCACGGCCTGGAGGAAGGGACGCTTTTCGGGGAGGTGCGGCCCCTTTTCCCCGTGGACCTAGGCCCCTTGCGGGCAAGGCTTCCCTCCTGCCCCGGGGTGCGGGTGGAGGACAAGGGCTTCGCCCTGGCCCTGCACTACCGGGGGGCGGAGGACGAGGAGAAGGCCCGGGCCTGCCTCGAGGCCTGGCTTAAGAAAGCGGAGGGGCTCTTTAAGGCCCTAGGCCTCGAGGCCCTCCCCGGCAAGAAGGTCCTGGAGCTCAAGCCCAAAGGGGTGGACAAGGGCCAGGCGGTCCTCAGGCTCCTAAAGCGCCACCCGGGCCACACCCCCATCTACATCGGGGACGACACCACCGACGAGGCGGCCTTCCAAGCCCTAAGGGGGCAGGGCCTCACCTTCAAGGTGGGGGAAGGCCCCACGGCAGCCCAAGGCCGGCTTAGGGACGTGGAGGAGGTCTTGACCTACTTGAAAACTTACCTCCGACCCTCTAGCCTTTAGGCCGTGGACCCCCTTTGGTACAAGGACGCGGTCATCTACCAGCTCCACGTCCGCTCCTTCTTTGACGCCAACAACGACGGCTACGGGGACTTTGAGGGGCTAAGGCAGAAGCTCCCTTACCTCGAGGCTCTGGGGGTGGACACCCTCTGGCTCATGCCCTTCTTCCAGTCCCCCTTGCGGGACGACGGGTACGATATCTCGGACTACTACCAGATCCTCCCCGTCCATGGGACCCTGGAGGACTTCAAGCGCTTCCTGGACGAGGCCCACGACCGGGGGATGAAGGTGATCATTGAACTCGTCCTGAACCACACCTCCATAGACCACCCCTGGTTCCAGGAGGCCCGGAAGCCCAATAGCCCCATGCGGGACTTTTACGTTTGGAGCGACACCCCGGAGAAGTACAAGGGGGTCCGGGTCATCTTCCAGGACTTTGAGACCTCCAACTGGACCTTTGACCCCGTGGCCGGGGCCTACTACTGGCACCGCTTCTACTGGCACCAGCCCGACCTCAACTGGGACAACCCCGAGGTGGAAAAGGCCATGCACCAGGTCATGTTCTTCTGGGCCGACCTCGGGGTGGACGGCTTCCGCCTGGACGCCATCCCCTACCTCTACGAGCGGGAGGGGACCTCCTGCGAGAACCTCCCCGAGACCATAGAGGCGGTGAAGCGCCTGAGAAAGGCCCTGGAGGAGCGCTACGGCCCCGGCAAGGTCCTCCTCGCCGAGGCCAACATGTGGCCCGAGGAGACCCTCCCCTACTTCGGGGACGGGGACGGGGTCCACATGGCCTACAACTTCCCCCTCATGCCCCGGATCTTCATGGCCCTGAGGCGGGAGGACCGGGGGCCCATTGAGACCATGCTCAAGGAGACGGAGGGGATCCCCGAGACCGCCCAGTGGGCCCTTTTCCTCCGCAATCACGACGAGCTCACCCTGGAAAAGGTCACCGAGGAGGAGCGGGAGTTCCTCTGGGAGGTCTACGCCCCCGACCCCCGCTTCCGCATCAACCTGGGGATCCGCCGCCGCCTCATGCCCCTTTTGGGCGGGGACCGCAGGCGCTTTGAGCTCCTTCACGCCCTCCTTTTCACCCTCAAGGGCACCCCCATCCTCTACTACGGGGACGAGATCGGCATGGGGGACAACCCCTTCCTGGGGGACCGGAACGGGGTCCGGACCCCCATGCAGTGGTCCGCCGACCGCAACGCCGGCTTCTCCCGGGCCCCCTACCACAGGCTCTTCCTCCCCCCGGTGAGCGAGGGGCCCTACAGCTACCACTTCGTCAACGTGGAGGCCCAGGAGCAAAGCCCCCACTCCCACCTGAACTTCGTCCGCCGCCTCCTGGCCATCCGGCAGCGGCACGCCAAGACCTTCGGCCGGGGAAGCCTGAAGCTTCTTCCGGTGGAGAACCGCAGGATCCTGGCCTACCTCCGGGAGCACGAGGGGGAAAGGATCCTGGTGGTGGCCAACCTTTCCCGCTACACCCAGGCCCTGGACCTCCCCTTGGAGGAGGCCCAAGGCCTCGTCCCCGTGGAGCTCTTCTCCCAAAGCCCCTTTCCCCCCGTTGAGGGCCCCTACCGCCTCACCCTAGGCCCCCACGGCTTCGCCCTCTTCGCCCTCACCCCCAAGGAGGCCATCCGGGTCCAGACCCCCGACTGGGCGGAGGAGGCCCCCCCGGAGGAGGTGCCCCTGGTCCCCCTGGAGGAAGGCCCCGAGGTCCTCTTCGTGGAAACCATGAAGGAAGAAAGGGCCCAGCGGGCCTTCCTCCGGGCCCTGGCCCAGGTGCTCCGGGACCGGAGCTGGCTTCCCCTAAAGCCCGAGCGGGTAGAAGTTCTGGACGCCATCCGCCTGGAGAAGGACCCGCCCCTCTACCTCACCCTCCTGGAGCTAGAAAACCACACCCGGCGCACCGCCCTCTTGCCCATCCGCTACAGCCCCAGGCGGGAGGAGGCCCCAGGCCTCTTCGCCCGCACCCGCCCCCGGGAAGGCTACCTCTACGAGCTCTCCCAGGACCCGGGATTTTACGCCTACCTCCTCAAACGCCTCAAGGAGGGCCTCGAGGCCCGAAGCCTCAAGGCCTACTACCGGGGAAGCCACCCCGGGCCCCTGCCCCAAAACCTCACCCTCTTGCGCCCGGGGCTTGCCGCCGGGGAGGGGGTCTGGCTCCAGGTGGGCCTGGTCCAGGACGGGGGGCTGGACCGGACCCTGGAGGTCCTCCCCCGGCTGGACCTCCCTTGGGTCCTCCCCCCCAAGGGGCGCCTCCTTTGGGAGCGGGGCAAGGAGCGGCGGGTCCTGGCCCTCACGGGGGACCTCCCCGAAGGGGAGCCCAAGGAGGCCTTCGCCCTGGCCCAGGCCCTGGCGGCCGAGGGGCTCTCCCGGCTCCAGGGCCACCCCCCGGAGGGGCTGAGCCCCGGGCTTTTGGCCGAGGCCTTGAGGGAGCTGGAGGCCTTGGCCCGGCTTCTTGGGGTGCGGCTTGCCCTCCTCCACCGCAGCCTGGCCGAGGTGGAAGGGGGCTTTTCCCTCCTCAACCGAGGGCTTGGGGCCTTCCTGGCCCTGGAGGGGGAGGTCTATTTGCTGGCCCTGGGGCCCAAGGAGGAAGGAAGCCCCCTCATGGACCTAGCCCGGCTGGCCTACGACCTGGAGCGGGCGGTGGAGCTGGCCTGGGAGGACCTGGAAGGGGCCCACCCGGAGCTTCCCGGGCTTGCGGCCCAGTTCCTGGTGGAAGGGGCCCTCCTTTCCGCCTACCGGGACACCGCCCTGGAGTTTTCGGAAGAAGGCTGGCCCGAGGCCATGGTCGCCTGGGCCGAGGCCCAGCTCCACCGGGAGGAAAAGCCCGCCCGGCGGCGGATCCTGGAGCGCTGGCGGGAAAAAGCCAAGGCTACCCCCGGGCCACAGGGACCTTAGGGGAGAAAACCCGCTCCTCGGGGAGAAGCCGCCGCTTCTTGGCCCGGCGGTAGACCGCCTCCCACATGCGGCAGAAGGAGCAGACGCCCCCCGTGGTGGGGTAGCCGCAGCGCTCGCACTCCCTTAGGGCCACCTCCTCCTCGGCCTTGAGGCGGGGTTGGATTTTCTCCAGGAAGCCCTCCAGGAAGCGGAGCTTGGCCCCGGGCATCTCCCGCTCCACCCGGTTCAGGGCCTCCTTGTAGAGGAGGCTTTTGGCCCCTTGGGCGTTGGGGCACTCCTCGTGGAGGTAGCGGATCCCCCGAAGGAGGGTGTAGGAGAGGACCTCCCTTTCGCTAAAGCGGTAGAAGGGCTTGACCCGGGCGGCGAGGCCGGACTTTTCCGGCAGGACGGGCCCCTGCCGGGAAAGGGCCTCCTCCTGGGGGTTTAAAAGGTTCCCGAAGAGGACGGCGGCCTCGTCGTCCAGGTTGTGCCCCGTGGCCACCACCCGGAAACCCTCCTCCACCGCCACCTGGTTGATGATGTAGCGCTTGGAAAGGCCGCAAGCCGAGCAGGCCACCCGCCCGGAAAGCGAGGCGAGCTCCGGGACCCCGAAGCCGTAGGCCTCCTTCAAGTCCACCACGAGAAGCTCTAGGCCCCTTTCCCGGGCGAAAGCCTGGGTGACCTCGAGGCTCCTTTTGGAGTACTCCCCGATGCCAAGCTCAATGTGGAGTCCCACCGCCTGGTAGCCCAAGCGGCTTAGCACATCCCAAAGGGCCAAGGAGTCCTTCCCTCCAGAGACCGCCACCAAAACCCTTTCCCCAGGGTTTAGCATCCGGTTGCGGCGGATGGCCTTCTCCGTCTCCTTGACGAACCAGTCCAGGTAGTGGGCCTTGCAGAAGGCAAGCCCCCGGGAGCGCACCTCCACCTGGGCCTTTTCTCCGCAGACCTTGCAGCGCATGCTAGCCTCCCGAGATGGCGGAGAGGACCTCTAGGGTGTCCTCCTCCCGCACCTCGTCCTCGAGGGTGAGGAGCTCCTCGCCCCGCACCGCCACCACCGTCTCCGGGTTGAGCCCAAGCTCGGCCAGGATCTCCCGCAAGGGGCGGTTTCCCTTGACCTCCACCTCCTTGCGCTCGGGCAGGCGCAGAATCACCTTCACCCCGCTAGTGTAGCAGGTGGGGGGCCAAGAGCTCCGTGAGCCTCTCTAGGGTTAGGCGGTTTCGCTTGGCGATCTCCTCCCGTCTCGGGATCTCCGGGTAGGCCCCCTCGGGGTCGTGGAGGGTGGGGGTGAGGGGCTTTCCAAGCCGCGCCTCCCAGGCCCTAAGCCACCCCTCGGGAAGGCGCTCTGGCAGGGGAAGCCCGTGGAAGATGTGGTAAAGGAGGGCCCAGACCCGCACCGTCCCGTCCAGGCTGTACCCGCCCCCCAAGGTGAAGAGGACCCTTCCTCCCGCATAGGCCTCGGCGTACTCCAGGATAAGGCGGAAAAGCCGCTCGTAGGCCCGGGTGGTGAGGAGGAGGTCGGCCAAGGGGTCCAGGAAGTGGGCGTCCGCCCCCGCCTGGACCACCAGGACATCGGGGCGGAAGGCCTGAAGGGCCCAGGGGACCAGGGCCTCAAAGACCTCGAGGTAGCTTTCATCCTCGGTGAAAGGCTCCAGGGGGAGGTTGAGCTTTTTGCCCAGGCCCGCCCCCCGGCCGATCTCGTGGACGTGCCCGGTGCCGGGAAAGAGGTAGCGGCCGGACTCGTGGAGGCTTAGGGTGAGGACCTCCCCCTCCTCGTAGTGGATCCACTGGACCCCGTCCCCGTGGTGGACGTCCATGTCCAGGTAGGCCACCCGAAGCCCGGCCCCCGTCAGGTGGCGGATTGCCACGGAAAGGTCGTTGTACACGCAAAACCCCGAGGCCCGGTCGTACTGGGCGTGGTGGAGGCCGCCCCCAAGCTGCAAGACCCGCTTCTCCCCGGCGAGGATCCTGCGCGCCCCCTCCAAAGTCCCTCCCACCAGGATCCGGGCCGCCCGGTCCATCCCGGGGAAGACGGGGGTGTCCCCCGTGCCCAGGCCGTAGTGCTCCAGGTCGGGGAAAAGCTCCCCCCGGCTTGCCGCCTCCACCCGCTTCACCAGGCGCTCGGAGTGGACCGTGAGCACCTCCTCCCGGGTGGCCTCCGGGGGCGAAAGGGGGGCTTTCCACACCCCGAGGGCCTGGAGGAGGGAGGTAAGCATCTCCAGGCGCACCGGGCTAAAGGGGTGGTGGGGGCCGAAGTTGTAGAGGCGGTATTCCTCGCGGTAGATCACCATGGCTTCTTGGGGGGCCAGAGGACCTGAAACCCTTCCCGCCGCAGGGCCTCCGCCAGGAGATGGGTCTCCATGGTCTTCACCCGCACCACCGCCCGCACGGCCTCCTCCTCTTCGGGGTAGGAGAGGAGGGAGTGGATGTTCACCCCCCGCCCCGCCAGAAACCCGGTGAGCCGGGCGAGCTCCCCCGGGCGGTCGGGGAGGCGCACCTCGAGGCGGCCCGAGGGCTCCGTGACCCCCGTGAGCCTAAGGAGGGCGTCCAGGAGGTCAATCCCCGTGACGATGCCCACGAGCCGCCCGTCCTCCAAGACGGGCAGGCACCCGATCTTCCGCTCCCGCATGAGGCGGGCCGCCTCCTCCACGGGGTCTAGGGGGTGGGCGGTGACCACCCCCCGGGTCATCACCTCGGCCACCGGGGCGCAGGTGGGGCAGGGGCCTTGGGGGTTCAGGTGGCTTGTGGCCAGGCGGATGTCCCGGTCGGTGATGATCCCCACAAGTCTTTCCCCTTCCACCACGGGGAGGTGCCGGATCCCCTTTTCCAGGAGGAAGCGGTAAGCGTCCTCGAGGGTCGTCTCCGGCCCCACGGTGAGGACGGGGCTTTTCATCACGTCCTTTACCAGCATGGGCCCAGTATACGGCGAAAGGGCCCCGGCTTTCGGGGCCCTAGGACGTTCGGCGTCAGAGGATGTCGTCCCGGATGCAGGCCTTGTAGTGGCCCGGGGCCACCTCCTTGAGCTCGGGGACCACCTGGGCGCACTCGGGCAGGGCGTAGCGGCACCGGGTGCGGAAGACGCACCCCGAGGGCGGGTTGATGGGGGAAGGGATATCCCCCTGGAGGACGATCCTTTCCCGCTTCACCGTGGGGTCGGGGATGGGCACCGCCGAAAGCAAGGCCTCGGTGTAGGGGTGCTTGGGGTTGCGGTAAAGCTCCCGGGCAGGAGCGAGCTCCATCACCTTCCCCAGGTACATCACCGCCACCCGGTCGGAGATGTACTCCACCACCGCCAGGTCGTGGGCGATGAAGAGGAGGGTGAGCCCGAGCTCCTCTTTGAGGTCCTGGAGGAGGTTCACCACCTGGGCCTGGATGGAAACGTCCAGGGCCGAGACCGGCTCGTCGGCCACGATGAACTCCGGGGCCACGGCCAGGGCGCGGGCGATGCCGATCCTTTGCCTCTGCCCGCCGGAGAACTCGTGGGGGTAGCGGCGCATGTGGTCCGGGGAAAGCCCCACCAGCTTCAAAAGCTCCGCCACCCGCTCCGTGCGCTCCTTGGGCGTCTTGCCGATCCCGTGAATAAGGAGGGGCTCGGCGATGATGTCCCCCACGGTCATCCGGGGGTTCAGGGAGCTAAAGGGGTCCTGGAAGATGATCTGCATGCGGCGGCGGAAGGGCCTGAGCTTCTCCCGGGGAAGCTCGGTGATGTCCTGCCCGTCAAAGAGGATCCGCCCCCCCGTGGGCTCAATGAGGCGGAGCACGGTGCGGCCCACCGTGGTCTTGCCGCTTCCCGACTCCCCCACAAGCCCCAATACCTCCCCCTTCCGGATGGAAAAGGAAACCCCGTCCACCGCCTTCACGCTCCCCACCACCCGGGAGAGCACCCCGCCCCGGATGGGGAAGTGCTTCTTTAAGTCCTTGACCTCGAGGAGAACCCCGTTCATGCCCTAACCTCCCGGATCTCCCGCCAGCGCACGCACCGCACCTGCCGCCCGTCCCCGGCGTCCTCCAAGGGGGGCACCTCGGCGTCGCAAAGCCCCGCCACGAAGTGCTTGCACCGGGGGTGGAAGGCGCACCCCGGGGGCAGGTAGAGGGGGTTGGGGACGTTGCCGGGGATGGCCTCGAGGCGCTCCTTGCGCTCCGCCGCCAGGTCCAGCCGGGGCACGGAGCGGAGGAGCCCCCGGGTGTAGGGGTGCAAGGGCTCCTGGAAGAGGGGCACCACGTCCGCCTGCTCCACCACCCGCCCGGCGTACATCACCACCACCCGGTCCGCCATCTCCGCCACCACCCCCAGGTTATGGGTGATGAAGAGGATGGCCATCCCCAGCTCCTCCTGGAGCTTCTTCATGAGCTCCAGGATCTGCGCCTGGATGGTCACGTCCAAGGCGGTGGTGGGCTCGTCGGCGATGAGCAGGGAGGGGTTGCAGGAGAGGGCCATGGCGATCATCACCCGCTGGCGCATCCCGCCCGACATCTGGTGAGGGTAGTTGCTAAGCCGCTTTCTGGGCTCGGGGATCCCCACCAGCTCCAGCATGTGGGCGGCAAGCTCCATGGCCTCCTTGCGGCTTTTCCCCTGGTGGAGCATGATGGCCTCGGCAATCTGGTCCCCCACCGTGTACACCGGGTTCAGGGAGGTCATGGGCTCCTGGAAGATCATGGCGATGTCGTTCCCCCGGATCCGCCGCATCTCCTGTTCGGAGAGCTTGGTGAGGTCCCGAACCTTCCCGTCCTTCCCACGGAAGAGGATCTCCCCCCCCACGATCCGGCCGGGCGGCGAGGGAATGAGCCGCATGATGGCCAGGGAGGTCACGCTCTTCCCGCTCCCCGACTCCCCCACCACCGCCAGGGTCTCCCCCCGGTTCACGTGGAAGGAGACCCCGTCCACCGCCTTCACCACCCCGTCGTCGGTGAAGAAGTGGACCTTGAGGTCCTTCACCTCCAGTAGCCGCTTCTCGTCCATGAGCACTCCTTCGGGCGCTGCCCTTAAGACACCTCAACCGTTATACGCCATACCCCCGCAAAAGAGAAGGGTCTACCGCCGGCGCCTGGGGTCCAAGGCATCCCGCAGGCCATCACCCACGAAGTTCCAGGCCATGATGGAGACGAAGATGAAAAACCCCGGCCAGAGCACCCAGGGGCGGTCCACAAAGCTGGCAAACCCCCCCTGCTGCGCCCCTTGAAGAAGGAGGCCCCAGCTGGTGTAGGGCTCCGTGACCCCAAGGCCAAGGAAAGACAGGCCCGACTCGGCCAGGATGAAGCCGGGGATGGTTAGGGAAAGGCTCACGATGACGTAGCTGGCTGTGGCCGGCAAAACATGTCGGAAGAGGATCCGGGCGTCCGAGGCCCCCATGGCCCGCGCCGCCTGGACGTAGTCCATCTCCCGCACGGAAAGCACGATGCCCCGCACCACCCGGGCAAGCCCGCCCCAGCCGATGAAGCCGAGAAGCCCCACCACCAGGTAGAAGGTGGTAAGAGGGTCCACGTTGGTGGGGAAAACGGCCCGCAAGGAGATGAGGAGGAAAAGGGTGGGGATGGCGGCGATGATCTCCACGGCCCGCATCACCAGGTCATCGGCGTCAATCCGGATGGGGCGGAAAGGGAGGGTCAGAACCAGGCGCACCCCCACCCACGCCGCCGCCAAAAAGGCCAGAACCTGGAAAAAACCGAGCCCCGTGAGCCGGTAGTAGCTCCAGGCCAGGTACAAGGCTCCAAGGCCAAGCCCTCCCCATAAGGCCCAGGAAAGGGGGCCCAAGAGAAGGCCTAGGCCCCGCCAGGCCCTAAGGGGCAAGGAGAGGGTGAAGGGTCGGCCCGAGTAGTACCCGGCGATTCCCCCGAGGACCATCCCCAGGACAAAGGAGACCAAGGCGGAAAGGATACCGATGGTGAGGGATACCTGGGCCCCGTAGATCAAACGGCTAAAAAGGTCCCGCCCGAAGTTATCGGTCCCCATGAGGAAGATCCTGGCCGGGGGGTCCACCCCGAAAAGGCGTAGGTCCGAGCGGAAGACGCGGAAGAGGGTGTAGGGCTGGTCCGGCGTGCGCACGAAGAAGCGAATGTAAAACTTTCCTTGGGAAGGGTCCTCCTCGTACTTAGGCTGGAGGGAGACCGGGTCCAGGGTGCGCCGGGTGGCGTAGACAAAGGGACGGGAAAGCCCGCCCGTCTCCGGGTCCACGAAGTGGATCCGTGTGGGCGGGTGGTACCCCTTCGGGGGGTAAAGCTCGTAGTAGTTGGGGTCGTAGGGGCTGAAGAACCCGGCGAAGGCGGCCACCGTGTACAAGACGAAGAGAATGCGCAGACCCCAAACCGCCAAAGGGTGCTTGCGAAACTGGCGCAGAGCGATCTGGAACTGACTTTGGGAAGACGCTTGGACCGTCATAGCTCACTCGTAGCGGATCCTGGGGTCCACCCAGGCGAGAAGCAGGTCCGAAAGTAGGTTGCCGATCATAAGGAGCACCAAGCCCATGGTGAGGAAGCCCGCGACCACGTAGAGGTCCTGTTGGGAGATGGCGTCCAGGAGAAGGGGGGTGATCCCAGGCCAGGCCATGACCACCTCCACAAGGCCGGCCCCCGAGATCAGGGTGGGCAGGATACCCCCGATGTTGGCCACGAAAGGGATCACCGCATTCCTCAGGGCGTGCTTGTAGACCACCACCCTTTCGGCCAGCCCCTTGGCCCGGGCGGTGCGGATGTAGTCCTGGGTGAGGACCTCCAACATCTGGCCTCGCATGACCCGGGAAAAGCCAGCGATGTCGCTGGTGGTGAGCACCAGAATAGGCAAAACCGCGTGCCAGGCCACGTCCACCACCTTTTGCCAGAAGGAAAACTGCTCAAACCCGCTGGAGGTCATCCCCGAGACCGGGAAAACCATAACCCCCGTGCGGAAGTAGACCTGGAGCACCAGGTACATGAGGATGAGGGCCAGGAAGAAGTTGGGGATGGCGAGGCCCAAATAGGCGAGGAAGGAGACCACCCGGTCCCCCAAGGAGTACTGGCGCAAAGCCCCGTAGACGCCCACGGGCACGGCGATAAGGAAAAGAAGGATCGTGGAGGGAACCACCAGAACCATGGAGTTCAGGACCCTGGGCCAGACGATCTCCAGCACCGGGGCCTGGTAGGCGAAGGAGTACCCCAGGTTGAGGTGAAGGAGGTTGTGCATCCAGAGAAGGTACTGCTCGTGAAAGGGGCGGTCTAAGCCGAACTGGTTCCGGAGCCGGGCGATGGTCTCGGGGGTTACCTTGGGGTCTAGCTCCAGCTGGGTGAGGTAGTCCCCAGGGGCCATCTGGATGATGAGGAAGGCCAGGAAGGTGGCCCCGAAGAAGGTGGGGACGAGGTAGAGGATCCGGCGAAGGATATAGGCGGTCATGGGCCTCCAAAATCCCCCCTGGGCTTTCGCCCAGGGGGGAAAGGCGGGGGAGCTACTTCTTGATGAAGGTGAGCTCCAGCTCCCTAGCGCCCCAGATGCTGGAGATGATGGCGTCGGGGTGCTCGCCGCCCAGGCGGTTGTTCCAGGCGGGGTGGTAGTTGGGGCCGGCGATGTAGATGATGGGAAGGAGTTGCGCCTCAATCTCCTGCATGCGGTAGCCGATCTCCACCCGCTTCTTGAAGTCCAGCTCCGTGCGGCCCCGGGAGTAGAGGGCGTCCAGCTGGGTCTCCCTGGGGTCTAAGCACTGGCCGGACTTGTTCCACATGTGAAGGTTCCCTTTGCAGGGCACCACGTTGGAGCCGAAGGGCCAGTCCAACCCTCCACCCGTGAGGCCGATGATGATGGCGTCAAAGGGCCGGTCGGGACCGGAGGAGAGGAGCTGGCCCACCAGGGTGTTGAAGTCAATGGCCTGGAAGTTGACCTTGACCCCCACCTTCTTGGCCTCGTCCACGAAGAGCTTGGCGATCTGCTCCCGCTGGTTGTTGCCGGCGTTGGTGGCGAGGTTGAACTCAAGCCGCCGCCCCCTGGCGTCCACCAGGTAGCCCTCCCGGTCCTTCCGGGTGAAGCCCAGCTCGGCCAAAAGCTTTGCCGCCTGCTGGGGATTGTACTCGTACTTGGGCACCTTGGGGTTCAGCCACTGGGTGAACACCGGGTAAACGCTGGTGTACATGGGGGTGCCCAGGCCCCCGTAGACGATGTCTATGACCGCCTGGCGGTTCACCAGGTGGCTCATGGCCTTCCGGAACTTATCCGAGCGGAAGAGGCTCTGCTTGAAGGGGTCCGAGGCCTTGTTCCAGTTGAAGACCATGAACTGGTTGCTGGCCACGGGAGAGGCGTTGAGCTTCAGGGTGGCGTCCAGGCGGCCCTGCTGGATGGCCTGGCGGATCTGGGAGATGTGGTCCACGGTGCTGGGGGCGAAGACGTCAATGTTCCCCGCCAAAAACTCCGCCAAGGCGGCGTTCACGTCCTTGACGATCCGGATCTCGTACCGGTCCAGGTAGGGCAGGGGGTTCCCCGCCTCGTCCTTGTTCCACTCGCCGAAGGCCGGGTTGCGCTTAAGCACCAGCCGCTCCCCGGGGCGGTAGCTCTCAATGAGCCAGGGCCCGCCCGAGACGATGTTCCCGGGCCTCTCGTTCAGGGTCCACATCTTCTTGATGCCCTCGGCCCCCTCCCGCTGGTACACGGGACCGAAGATGTGGGCGGGCCAGGGGGTGAAGCTGGCCACGGCGAAGGCCTCGGCGTCCGTCTTGGGGTAGGAGATGCGGAGGGTGTAGTCGTCCAGCTTCCGCACCACGATGGGCTTGCCGTCAAGGAAGAAGGAATCGTAGCTGTTGGAGCCCACCGCCTTGTCCGTGTGGATCCGCCAGGTCATGACCCAGTCGTCGGCGGTGATGGGCCGGCCGTCGGACCACTTCATGCCCCGACGGATCTTGAAGGTGATGTCCAGCTTGTTGGGGCTTACGGTGAAGGACTCCGCCATGTAGGGGATCCAGTCCCCGGTGGTGGGGTCGCGGCGGACGAGGCCGTAGTCCCCTGAGATGATTTCCGGAACGCTCCCGGCCTCCGCGGTGAGGAAGGGGTTAAAGGTGCGAAAGTCAGAGAGGGTGTAATTCCTAAGCGTACCCCCCCGCTTCACCTCCGAGGGTTTAGCCACCGTCCACTTCTGGGGCCAGACGAAGGTCTGGGCGCTGGCCACACCGGCCACAGCCAAAAACCCTGCTAGAAGCCAAACCGCTCTTCCTATAGGCATCATGCTTCCTCCCTGAGGCGCCTATGGCCCCAAGCCTAAAGCACCCCTCGAGGCCCTGTCAAGCCCGCCGGGTTAAAGGTTTCCCTTAGGCCCAGGCCGGACCTTTTCCACCTCGGCGTAGACGTCGCGGAAGACCCCGGGGATGGGGGCGTGGGGCTTGTGGACCCGGACCCGCACGGCCTGAAGCCTGGGGAAGGCCTTCAAAAGCTCCTCCGCCAGGTGGTCCGCCAGGGCCTCTATAAGGTAAAAGCGGCGGTGACGCACCGCCTCCTCCACCAGGGCGTAGACGGCGGCGTAGTCCACGGTCTCCTCCAACCGGTCTCCCCGCCCCTCAAAGGGCACGGAAAGCCACAGGTCCACCACGAACCGAGCCCCAAGCCGCCCCTCCTCGGGCATCACCCCGTGGCGCCCGTAGAACTCCAACCCCAAAAGGGCGATGGTCCCCACCCCTCACCCCCAGAGGGCCTCCCAGACCCTTAAAGCCTCCCGGTGGGCCCGCACGTCGTGGACCCTGAGGATCCTCGCCCCCTTGAGGACGGCGAAGAGGTGGGCGGCCACGGAGCCGTGGACCCTTTGGGCGGGGTCTTCCACCCCCGTAAGCTCCCCGATGGTGCGCTTGCGGGAAAGCCCCACCAGAACCGGGTGCCCTAAGGCCACGATCTCGTCCAGGCGGCGGAGGAGGGCGAGGTTATGTTCCAAAAGCTTGCCGAAGCCAAACCCCGGGTCCAGGACCACCTGGGGCACCCCCGCCCCAAGGGCCTTTTCCGCCTGGGCCTTGAGGAAGGCCTTCACCTCGGCCACCACGTCCTGGTAGCGGGCGTGGGCCATCATGGCCTTGGGGTCGGGCACGGGCATGTGCATGACCACCGCCGGCACCCCGTAGCGGGCCGCCAGGGCCACCATGCGCTCGTCCCAAAGCCCGGTGACGTCGTTCAGGAGGTGGGCCCCCATCTTTAGGGCCTCCTCGGCCACCTCGGGCTTGCGGGTGTCCACGCTCACCGGCACCCCCAAGGAGAGGACCGCCTCGAGGACGGGAAGAAGCCTCCGCTTCTCCTCCTCCACGGGCACGGGGTCCGCCCCAGGGCGGGTGGACTCGGCCCCGAGGTCCAGGATGTCCGCCCCCTCCGCCACCATCTCCCGGGCCCGCTCCAAAGCCTTTTCCGGGTCCAGGTAAAGCCCCCCGTCGGAAAAGGAATCCGGGGTGAGGTTGAGAATCCCCATAAGGAGGGGGCGTTCCAGGGAGAAGACCTTGCCGTCTAGCCGTAGCACGCCTTGGATTATAGTGGCCTTATGCGGCTTCTGGCGGCGGTGGATTTCGGAGCCACCCACGGGAGCGTGGTGGCCACGGCCAAGGCCTTGGGGGAAGCCTTGGGGCTAGAACCCCTCCTCCTCCACGTGGTCCCCGACCCCTACTTCCAAGGCCTCGCCCGGCACTTTCCCGAGCTGAAGAAGCCCCTCCAGGAAGTCCTCGCCCAGGTGGAAGCCCGGGTGGAGGAAGCCCTTAGGGCCACGGGGCTTAAGGCCTGGGTCCTGAGGGGGCTTCCCGCTTTCGTGGTAGGCGGGGAAGCCCACCGGGCCAAGCTGGTGATCCTGGGCCAGGTGGGCGAAGCTCCCCTGGAGCGCCTGGCCCGGGGTGGCATCGCCCGCTACCTCCTCCACCGGGGAGAGGCGCCGGTCCTTCTGGTCCCCGCCGAGAAGCCCCTCACCCAAGTGCGGAGGATCGGCGTGGGGGTGGACGAAAGCGACGCCGCCCTGGCCGCCTTCCGCCTGGCCGAAGCCTGGGGGAAGCGGCTTGGGGCAGAGGTCCAGGCCTTCCACCTGGTGAGCGGGGAAGGAGGGTGCTGCTACCCCACCTACCTGGACCCCAAAAACCTTAGCCTGGCCCAGGTCCTGGCCCAGGCGGAGGCCCACCTGAGCGGGCGGTACCCCGGGGTCCAGGTCTTCAAGGGGGAAAACCCGGAGGACCTCCTGGAGGTAGCCCAGCGGGTCCAGGTGGACCTTCTGGTTCTGGGCTCCAAGGCCAAGAGCACCTGGCGCCACCGCCTGGGGCAGATGGTGGAGGGGGCCTTAAAGCATGCGGAGCTTCCCCTCCTTATCGTCCCCGAGGCCACGGTCTGGTAAGGTAGGCCCCATGCGCCACGGACCGGGCTGGTTTCTGCGCCTTTCCGCCTACTGGTTCGCCACCAGCTTCAAGTGGTTTGTGGTCCTTCTGGTCCTCCTCCCAGCCAAAGTGGCCGAGCTTTCCCCTCCCGAGGAGAAGGCCACAAGGCTCGGCTTCCTCTTCAGCCTGGGAGCGGTGATGGCCATTTTGGGACCGCCCCTTATGGGCTACCTCTCGGACCGCCTCGGCCGGAGGCGGCCCTTTCTCCTTTGGGGAAGCCTCCTCACCGCCTTGGCCCTTCTCCTTTTGGTCCACGCTCCGAGCTACGGAGCGCTTCTTCTCGCCTACCTCCTCCTCCAGGTGGCGGACGACCTGGCCACGGGGCCCTATAGCGCCCTCATCCCCGACCTGGTGCCCAAGGGGGAGCGGGGGACCGCCTCCGGGTACATGGGGGTGCTCCAGGTTTTGGGGCAGGTTCTGGCGGGCGCGGTGGGCTTCCTCCTTCCCCTCGCCCCCCAGGCCTACCTGGCCGCTCTCCTCAACCTCTTGGGGGCGGCCCTAAGCCTCTCCCTCGTCCCCGACCGCCTTCCCAGGGCCAACCCGAGGCCTTTTCTCAGGGCCATGGCCGCCCCCTGGCAGGATCGGGACTTTCTTTTGGTCTACCTCACCCGCTTTCTGGTGATGCTGGGCTTCTACCTGGCCCAAACCTACCTCCAGTACTACCTGGCCGACGTGGTGAAGACCTTCCAGGCCCTGGGAAGGACCCTCACGGAAGCGCCCTTCCAGGCGGTGGCCCTCCTAGGGCTTCTCATCTCCTTGGGGGCTGCCCTCGCCAGCGTCCCCGCGGGGCGGGCCTCGGACCGGCTGGGGCGGAAGCCCCTCATCTACCTCTCGGGGGTAGGGCTTGGCCTTCTTATGCCCTTGATCCTCCTCTTCCCCCGCTACGACCTTCTCCTCTCCCTCGCCCTCCTCTTCGGCCTTTTCTACGGGGTCTACCTGGCGGTGGACTGGGCCTTGGTGGCGGACGTCCTCAAGGACCCCGAGGCCCACGCCACGGACATGGGCCTCTGGCAGACCGCCATCGTGGTGCCCCAGGTGCTGGCCGGGGCCTTCGGGAGGCCGTTGGACCTCCTAAACGCCCAGGAGGCGGGCCTTGGGTACCTGGTCCTCTTCCTCTTGGCCGGCGGCTTCTTTCTCCTCGGGGCCTTCCTGGTGGCCCCCATCCGCCGGGCCCGCTAAACTCCGTGCCGACTCCGAAAAAGGGCCCTTCTGGACCAGGACTTTACCCACATCTCCGTTTCGTGGTAAATCTCCCCTTGCGGGCGCAGCCCGTATCTGGTA
>NZ_BMPJ01000016.1 GCF_014647535.1 Thermus composti
CGGGGGGCATGGGTCTACGGGCTTTCCCTGGTGGTGCTGGCCTGGACGGATGGGAAGCGGCGGATCCCCCCTTCCTGCCCTACTTCGGGGAGGAGGAGAGCAAGCTGGACCTGGCCCTGGCCCTGTTGGCGTGGGCCGAGGAGGAGGGGTTTAAGCCGGAGGGGGTGCTTTTTGACGCCTGGTACGCGGCGAAGGAGGTCCTGATGTGGCTCCATGACCGCGGCTGGCCTTTCGTCACGAGGCTCAGATCTAACCGTGTGCTGGACGGTGTCCAGCTCAGGAGGCATGCGGGTACCCGTTGGGTGAAGACGGGGAGGCTGAGGGGCCTGCAGCAGGAGCTGGGGTGGGTGGTGTACGGGCTGACAGGGCAACGGGAGGGGTTGGGGTTGAGCTTCTACCAATGCCGAAGGAAGCTCATCTCCGGCAGGTTGAGGTTGGATTTGAGCCCTTTGCTATCAGGAAACGCGGGGGCCGCATAAGTCCAGCACGTAGGCCTCGTCCAGGGCCCGGGGGTTCCCCGCCAAGGGGGGGATGGCCTCGGGGATCCCCTGGGCCTCGAGCCCGTGGCAGCTGGCGCAGTTCTTCCCGTAAAGGGCCTGGCCGTCCTGAGCCAGGGCCAGGCCCAGGAGGAGGGCCAGGGCTAGGGGATAGAGCCTTCGCTTCATCCTCACCTCCAGGCCCCAGTGTGGAAGAAGGGGCTTGCGCCCACTGGCCGGGGCCGGGACATCTGTCCTAGGGGAAGGGGCCTACCCTAAGGGCGATGCGGCCCCTAGCCCGGCTCCGGCTTTCCCCCCAAGGGCAGGTGGTGGGCCTCGAGGCCGACCCCTCCTTGGGCCTTCAGGGCTACCCGGGGATCGTGGCCCTAAGGCTGGAGCCCCTCTTCCAAGAAGCCGAGGCCCGGCTCCAGGCCCTCGAGGAGTGAGGCATGGACCTGGCCAAGATCCCCCTCTTCCGCGACCTCCCGCCGGAGGACCTCCAGGCCCTCCAAGGGGAAGCGAGGTCCCTAAAGCTTTCCAAGGGGGAGGTGCTCTTCTTGGAGGGGGAGCCGGTCCGGGCCCTTTTCGTGGTGCAAAAGGGCCTCCTCAAGGTCTACAAGCTGGACCCCCAGGGCCGGAAGCAGGTGGTTTTGCACGTGGAGGGCCCGGGGAAGGTCTTGGCCGAGGTGGCCCTTTTCCTGGACCACCCCACCTACCCGGCCAGCGCCGAGGCCCTGGAGGAAAGCGAGGTCCTTTGCGTCCCCAAAGAGGCCTTCTTCCGCCTGGTGGAGGAAAGGCCTCCTTTGGCGCGGGCCCTCCTCCGCTACCTGGCGCGAAGGCAGGGGCAGCTTCTGCACCTCCTGGACCGCCTGGTCTTTCACGAGGTAAGGGAACGGCTTGCCGAGTTCCTCCTGGAAAGGCTTAAGGAAGAAGGGCAGGGCTTCCGCCTGCCCACCAACCCCGAGCTGGCCGCCCTTCTCGGCACCGTGCCCGAGGCGGTCTCCCGGAACCTGGGAGAGCTTTACCGCAGGAAGCTTATCCGGCTTTCGGGCCGGAAGGTGGAGATCCCCGACCCCAAGGCCCTGGAGGAGATCGTCCAACGATAATGCGAATGGGTATCGCTTCTATATCACAAAATCTGAGCGGAAAACTTTACATTACCCCCCATCCGCCCTTAGGCTCGGACCTAGGAGGTGGCCCCATGCGTCCCCTTGCCCAGCTTTCCCCCGGAAGCCGCGCCCGGGTCCTGCGCGTTCCCCCCGAACGCCGCCGCCTTATGGCCCTGGGGCTTAGGCCAGGTACCTTAGTGGAAGTCCTCCTTCACGCTCCCCTAGGGGACCCTCTGGAGGTCCGGGTAGGCGAGGCCTTCCTGCTCCTGCGCCGGGAAGAGGCCCAGGCCATCTGGGTGGAGGCTCTGGAGGAGGCATGAGCTGCCCCCGGTGCGCCCCCTCCCTTGCCCTGCCGTTAAAGGCGGAGGAACGCTGGGCACTGGTGGGGAACCCCAACACGGGCAAGTCTTCCCTGGTGAACGCTCTGGCCGGGGCGGGCCTCGAGGTGGGCAACTGGCCCGGCACCATCCTAGAACGCCTCGCCGCCCACCTGGCGGTGGGGGCCACCCGGGTGGAGCTGGTGGACCTGCCGGGCACCTACAGCCTCCTGCCCACCTCCCCGGAGGAGGACCTGGTCCTTAAGGAGCTCCTCCAAACCCCCCTGACCGCATCCTGAACGTCCTGGACGCCGGCAACCGAAGGGGCAGAACTCCTCCTGCGCCAGCTTTCCCGGCGGGGCTACGCCAAGCCCCTCGCCTGCGGCACCGCCTGCGGAGCCTGCAGCTTCCGAGGCGTATGCTCAGGCCCGCAAGCGACCCTTTGGGTGGCCCATGACCCAGGTCATGGCCCGCCCTCCACGGAAAAGGCAGGGTAATTCCCTGGGCAGGTCTTAAGGGAAGGTGAAAAACGATGGTGGAACCCTTCACAGGAAAAGCCCTGGCGCGCCCCGGGGGAAGCGTCCAGCTCCTAGAGCTTGCCCCTGGGGAGGAGAGGCCTTTGCGGGTGGAACGGAGTGAAAGCGCCCTTCTCGCCGCCCTCCAAGGAAGCCTTCTCCTCCGCTTCTGGGGGAGGACCGCCAGCCTAGCCCCAGGCCAGGTGGTCCGGGTCCGGCCCGGGCACCTCACCCTCCTGGCCCCGGCTGGGGGGCGGGCCCTCCTCGTGGTCCTCGGGGTCTCCCCTGGGCGGCTTAGCCAGGAGCACGAGGAGATCCTAGGCCTTTTGGAAAACCCCCCTACCCCCCAGGCCGCCGAGGCCCTAGCCCAGAAGCTCGAGGCCCACATCTCCCTGGAGGAGGCCCTCTACTACCCCACCCTAAGCCCGGGAAAACGTAGGGAGCGCAAGCTGGAACACCGGCTCCTCCAGGAGCTTGCGAGGGAACTTCTCACCGCCACCCGGGAGGGGCGGCCCACGGAAGGGGTGGTGGACCGGCTAAGGACCGCCTTCCTGGCCCACGCGGAGGCCGAGCTTCGGGGCTAGGGCCTCCCCCAAAGCACCCGCACCCCGGGCTCGCGGAAAAAGTAGGCCAAGGCCCAGCTCAAAAGCACGAGGAGGCGGTTGCGGAAGCCGATGAGCTCCCGCACGTGGACCAAGGCCCAAAGGAGCCAGGCGGGAAACCCGGCGAAGGCGAGCCGGCCCAGCTCAGCCACCGCCTTGTTCCGGCCGATCACCGCAAGCTGGCCCCGGTCGCGGTAGCGGAAGGGAAGGGGGGCTTCCCCCTTTAGGGTCCTAAGGAGGTTGTGGGCGGCCCAGGCCCCCTGCTGCAGGGCCACCGGGGCCACCCCGGGAAGGCCCAAGCCGTTCACATCCCCCACCACGTACACCTCCGGATGGTCGGGAAGCCGGAGGTAGGGGTCCGTGGGCACCCGGCCCCGGGGGTCCTGAGGGAGGCCGGGAAGGGGGTTCCCCCTCACCCCCACGGCCCAAAGGACGAGGTCGGCGGGGAAAAAGGTCCCGTCCTTCAGAACCACGCCCCCTTTCTCCACCCGGTCCACCTGGGCCTGGAGGGCCACCCGCACCCCCAAGCCCGAAAGGGCCTTTAAGGCGTAGGCGGAAAGCCCCGGGCGGAAAGCGGGAAGAAGCCTAGGCCCCGCCTCCAGAAGGTGCACCTCGGTGCCAGGAATCTCGGGGAAGTCCCGGGGAAGGACATAGCGCAGAAACTCGGCCAAGGCCCCGGAAAGCTCCACCCCCGTGGGCCCCCCGCCCACCACCACAAAGCGAAGGGACTTTTGTCCCCAAGCCGCCTCCTCCAGAACCTTAAGAAGCCGGTTCCGGATCTTCAGGGCGTCCTCCAGGGTCTTCAGGAAGAGGGCGTGTTCCCCCACGCCCAAAACCCCAAGGTCGTGGGGGCGGCTTCCCGTGGCCACGATGAGGTGGCGGTAAGGGAGCGCCTCCCCGCCTTCCAAAAGGAGCCGCCGCCCCTTAAGGTCCACCCCCTCCACCCGGGCGAGGAGGAAACGCCCCTTCCGAAGGAGGGGCCGCAAGGGGTAGGCGATGGCCGGGGCCTCGAGGAACCCCGTGGCCACCTGGTAGAGGAGGGGCTGGAAGAGGTGGTGGTTGCGGGCGTCCAGAAGGAGGTAGGGCACCCCCGCCCGGTCCAAGGCCTTGGCCGCCGCCAGGCCGCCGAAACCGCCGCCCACGATGACGATCCCCTCTTCCACCTTTCCACCTCCGCGGGACCTCGAGGGTCCTTGTGATGATTTTCCCTTAATGAGCTCGTGAAGAAAGGAACAAAAAGCACATTCTAAAAGGCCGCCTCCATGATCCAGCGCTTTACCTCAGTGATAAGTCGGTTCACGTCAATCCCCCGAGGGCAAGCCTCGGTGCAGTTGTGGGCATTGCGGCACCGCCAAACCCCGCTGCGCCCCCCAAGCCACCCGGCAAGCCGCTCCTCCGCCCCCAGGTCCCGGGAATCAAAGAGGAAGCGGTGCGCCTGGACGATGGCCGCCGGGCCGATGTAGCGCCCGTTCACCCAGTAGACGGGGCAGCTCGAGGTGCAGGCGCCGCAGAGGATGCACCGGGTGGCTTCCTCGTAGCGCGCCCGCTCCTCGGGACTTTGCAGCCTCTCCCGCCCGGGCGGAGGCTCAGGGTTGATGAGGTAAGGCTTCACCGCCCGATAAGCGGCGAAGAAGGGCTCCATGTCCACAATGAGGTCCTTAAGCGGCCGGAAGGCCTTCAGGGGCTCCACGCGGATCCGGGGGCCCACGTCCTTCACCAGCGTCTTGCAAGCCAGCCGGTTGCGGCCGTTGATGGTGAGGGCGTCGGAACCGCACACCCCTTGACCGCAGGAGTAGCGGAAGGCCAGGCTTCCGTCCACCTCGGCCTTCACCTGCAAGAGAAGGTCCAAGACCCGCTCCCTAGGGGAGGCCTCCAGAACGTAGCGCGCCCAGCGGAAAGGCGCACCAGGCGCCTCCTGCCGCCGAATCTCCAAAACCACTTTCATGGCTTCTCCACCAGGAACCGGTGGTACCGGAAGGGAAAGACCCCCCTCCGCTCGTGTTTGAGGATCCGGTAGCCGTACTTGCCCGCCCAGGTGGGAACCTCGTAGGGGGCGTAGACATCCTTGGAAAAAATCTCTAAAACTGCCCCGCGAGGCAAGGCCTCCATTGCCTCGGAAGCCCGGATAAGGCCAAGGGCGCAAGGCGTACCACGGTTATCCAAGCGGTGAAGAGGCCTCACCCGGAGGTCCTCCAGGTTACACACCCCTTTGACCGGGGAGCACTACCGGTAGAGGGGGCAGGTGATGAAGATGACCACGAGGCCGAAAAGCAGGAAGAGCTTCAAGGGAATGAGGGCAAAGGGAAAGGCAAGGAAGGCGGGGAGGGGAAGCCGGTAGGCCAGGGCCATCCCCAGACCGGTGAGGAGCACCGTGGGCAGGGCGAAACCCACCACCCAGCGGAAGCGCTCCAGCTGCCTGGCCCCCACCACCGCAGGCACCTGGGGATGACGCATACTCACGGGCACGTTGACCCCGAGGTTGAAAAGCGCCCCACCAAGCCAGAGGCCGAAGGCGAGAAAATGAAGCGCCCGTAGGAGGAACCCTCCCGGGGTGAGGGTGTCGGCCCAGGCCCAGAGGAGGAAGAGCCCCAGGGCCGAGGCAAAGGCCGCCCGGGGCCATCCCGCCCCCAGAGCCGCCGCAAGAAGCAGGATGCCAAGGAAGAGGGGGCCTTTCAGCCCGCCCAGGTAGGACAGGAAGAGGGAAAAGGGCGCCGTGAGGGCCAAGGGCCAAGCAAGCCCCCGAGCCAAGCGGGCCCAAACCCGCTCTTCCTCCTTCAAAAACTCCGAGGCCTCCGGTAGATCCGGCTCCTTGCGGAGGTAGAAGGCCCGCCAAGCGGCAAACCCAAGGGCCAAGGCGCAAAGCCAAAGGAGAAGCCAGCGCAAAAGAAGCCACGCCGGGGAAAGACCCAGGTGCAGGCCGGTAAAGATCGCCCCCAGCAAGGAGGCCAGGCTGATGAGGGTAAAGGCCACCTTGGGCAGAAAGGGCACCTCTTGGCGAACCTCCACCACCAGGCCCGAGGGCAAGGCCATCCTACTCCTCCAACACGTGGACGTTGGGCAGGGTCTGGGCCCAGGTGCGGTTCTTCTCTATGTAGATCCGCCACTGCTCGGGCACGTCCTCCTCAGGGTAGATGGCGTTCACCGGGCAAGCGGGCACGCAGGCCCCGCAGTCAATGCACTCGTCGGGGTGGATGTAGAGCTGCTCCCCGGCGTCGTAGATGCACTCCACGGGGCAGACCTCCTGGCACGACCGGTCCTTCACGCCAATGCAGGGCTCGCAGATCACGTGGGGCATGGCTCACCTCCAAGGCCCAGAGTGCCGCCAAAGGCCGACGCGCTTCCATGACCCGGGTCAAGGGCCTTAGCCCGAACGCCTTGCGCCGAAGGGGGAAGGCAGCCTACCCTAGGGTATGGTCCAGCTGCGTAAGCCCCTTCCCCCCTACCTCCTCCGCACCCCAGGGGGAGGCAAGGTCTATCTCCCTGACCTCAAAGGCAGGATTCCGATCCTCCTCCGGGACCCCTCCCTGGCCCGGGGCGTGGCAGAGGGGCTAAAAGGGCTGGAGGCCCAGGCCTTCCTCCTGACCGAAGCCCCTCAGGAAAGCCCCCTCCCCCTCCTCCTGGACCCCCAAGGCCTTTTGCTCCACGCCATCCCCCCGGGGGGCGCCCTGGTGGCCGACCCCTACCTGGAGGTCTACCACCTAGGGCCGGTGCAGGAGCCGGAAGAGGTCCTGGAGTGGGTGCGCTTCGTGGAGGCCCAGTGCCCGGAGTGCGTCCTGCCGGAGGCGGACTGGCTTTGAAGAGGTGGGCATGCCCTTCCGCACCAAGCGGGTCTACGACCCCCCTTCCCCCGAGGACGGTCTCAGGGTCCTGGTGGACCGGATCTGGCCCCGCGGGCTCTCCAAGGAGAAGGCCCGGGTGGACTGGTGGGCCAAGGAACTCCCCCCCTCGAACGCCCTAAGGCGCTGGTTCGCCCACGACCCCGGGAAGTACCTGGAGTTCCTCCGCCGCTACCGGGAAGAGCTCAAGGGAAACCCGGCCCTAGCGCGGCTCCAGGCCCTAGGGAAAGAGGGCACGGTGACCCTCCTCTTCGGCGCCAAGGAAACGCGCTACAACAACGCCCAGGCCCTCCTGGCCATCCTGAAGGAAGAAAGCCTCACGGGCGGAGGAGAGGCTTGAACGCCTTCGTCGCCTTCTCCAGCTTAGGAACGATAACCAGGCGGCAGTAGGAGGCCTCAGGGTGGCGGGCGAAGTAGTCCCGATGGTACTCCTCGGCGGGGTAAAAGGTGGTGAAGGGGAGGAGTTTGGTGGCGATGGGCTTCGGGTAAAGGGGGGCGAGCTCCCGCATCACCGCCTCCGCCACCTGCTTTTGCGCTTCCGAGTAGTAGAAGATGGCGGGGCTGTACTGGGGTCCCACATCGGGCCCCTGCCGGTCCTCGCTCGCGGGGTCGTGTACGGCGAAAAAGTAGCGGAGTAGATCGGCATAGGGGAAGACCTCGGGGTCAAAGCGCACCTGCACCGTCTCGCGGTGCCCCGTGGCCCCCGTGCAGACCTCCTCGTAGGTGGGGTAGGGCACGTGCCCCCCGGCGTAGCCCGGCACCACCTCCAAGACGCCCCGAAGGAGCTTGAAGGTCGCCTCCGTGCACCAGAAGCACCCGCCCGCCAAGGTGGCGATCTCCTCAGCCATGGCCTCAGGTTACCTGACGGAGAGCGCCAGGAGGCCAGCCTCTGCCTCACCTGCCGCTACCTCAGGCAGGAAGAGGACTTTTTCTGCGCCCTCCTCCAGATCCCCCTGGCCCCCCCAGACCTCCGCCTCGCTTGCCCGGACCGCGCCCCGGCCTAAGGCCGGCTCTTGGCCACGTCCTGGGGCTTTAGGGGCTTGGCCCGGACCTTCTTGACCTCCTCGGGCGTGATCGGCTTCGGGTTCTTGTTGCCGAAGGAGGAGAGAACGTGGTTGAGAAGGGCGGCCACCTGGGCGTCGGAAAGCTGCTGGCCAAACCCCGGCATGAAGCCGGTGTACGTGGCGTTCCCCACCTTCAAAGGCCCCTGCAGGCCGAAAAGCACCGCCCGGATCAGGTAAACCCGCCCCTCGTCCTTCTGGGCCAGCTGGTCCAGGCCCTTGAGGCTGGGGAAAGCGCCCGGGACCCCCAACCCCGTGGCCTGATGGCAGCTCTGGCAGTACTGCCCGTAGAGCTTGGCCCCGTCTTGGGCCAAAGCCCCCCCTAAAAAGCCCAAAGCCATAAGCGCACCCACCGCAAGCTTCCTCACCATACCCTTCACCTCCCAACGGCGTGTTTTCCCACCTTCTCCAGCCAGGCCGGGGGAACGTAGGCGCACCGGGGCTCGCTGACGAGGTAATCCCCGGTCTCCGCCCAGGCCCTGGCCCGGCTTCCCCCGCACACATACCGGTACTCGCAGACCCCGCACTTCCCCTTGAGGAGGTCCTTATTGCGAAGCTCCCGGAAGAGGGAGCTATTCCGGTAGATCTCCAAAAGGGGCTTTTCCCGGACGTTTCCCGCGTAGATGGGCAAAAACCCCGAGGGAGCCACCTCCCCCCGGGCCGAGACGAAGACGAAGCCGTTCCCATCCGTCACCCCAAGCCGGGAGTGCTCCATGCCGTCTTGGAAGTACTCCCGGTGGAGGCTCTCCCCTGCGGCCAGGGCCCTGTCCTTTCCGCCCTCGGCCCGGCGCCTTTGCAGGACCACCCGGCGGAAGTGGTGGGCTTCCGTAGTCTTCACGTGGAAGGGATACGCCTTGGAAACCTCGTAAAGCCAGTAGAGGACCTCCTCAAACTCCTTAGAGGAAAGCTGCTTAAGAAGCGCCCCCCGCCCCACGGGAACCAGGAAGAAGAGGCTCCAAAGCACCACGCCCTTTTCCGCCAAAAGGTCGGGGAGGGCCTGGATCTCCGGCCAGTTGTCCCGGGTCACCGTGGTGTTCACCTGGGTGGGAAGCCCGGCCTCCCGGGCCCAGTCCAAGGCGGCCAGGGTGCGGGCGAAGGTGCCCGCTTCTCCCCGGAAGGCATCGTGGCTTTCCGGGCTCGCCCCGTCCAGGGAGAGGGCGAGCCGGGTCACCCCGGCCTCCTTCAGGCGGAAGATCCGCTCCCGGGTGAGGAGGGGGGTGGCGGCGGGCGTCAAGCCCACCTTCAGGCCCAGGTCCCGGGCGCGCTCAATGAGGAGGGAAAGGTCCTGCCGGGCCAGGGGGTCCCCGCCCGTGAGGAGGAGGAGGGGCTTAGGGGAGTAGGTGGCCACCTCCTCTATGAGGCGCAAGCCCTCCTCCGTGGAAAGCTCCTCCGGCAAGGGGTGAGGCATAGCCGAGGCCCGGCAGTGGCGGCAGGCCAGAAAGCAGGCGTTGGTCACCTCCCAGGCGACCAGGTAGGGGTATTGGGCGAAATCGGGGCGCTCCATGTTCTTAACCTTTCCGAAGGGCTTCCTAAGGTCCATGACCGGGGTCATGGGGGGCAAACAGTAGATCCGCAAGGCCCGTTCCCGCCCTTCCGGGCCCGGGGCCTTGCCCAGGTCCCCACCCGCACCATCCCCAACAAGCTGAACCACCGGTTCATGGCCACCACCGCCAAAACCAAGATAAAAAAGTCCTGCTAGGACAGATGTCCTAAGCCAGACGTCCCTGGCCAGTTTCAAAGGCCCAAGGGGTTTTCCTCCCCAGCAAAACTCGGGGCGGGGATCGCCTCCCCGCCCCTTAGCCTCGCCTAAGTTAGTGGTGGTGCTTGACCGCCTCCTGCGGGGCTGGCTCGTAAACCCGGATGATCCCCCTCATGTAGGGGTGGATGCTGCAAATGTAGACGTACTCCCCGGGCTGGGTGAAGGTGATGCGGTACCGCTCGCCGTGGCCCAGCTTGGAGGTCACGAAGGGCTCGGGGCCATTCACCTGGATCACCACGGCGTCGTGCCGCCCGGTGCGCTCCCCGTCCAGGAGGTCAAAGACGTCCTCGTTGACGAACTCCACCGTGGTGCCCACGGGGACCTCCAAGATCTTGGGGTAGAAGGAGTTCCCCACCATCTGGACCCGGACGGGAAGGGGCTCCAAGGCCTTGGAGCCTACGGCCACAGGCTGGGCCAAAGCCGGGTCCAGGGGAACACGCACGGTGTGCTCGTGGTCCGGCGTTCCCAGGCCGTAGGGGTCCAGGACCCGCTTGGCGTCGGCAGGGATAGCGGCCAGGGCCTTAGGCCCCTCGGCCCGGACCTCCCCGATCCTGGGGGCATCCTTCTTGGCCCGGAGAATCCCCACCGCTCCCTTGATGGCCGTGTTGAAGACGTGGGTCACCAGGGTGTAATCCCCTTCCACAGGGGGCACCCGCCACTCAATCACCCAGGAGTCGGAGGGCCCGGCCAGAACGGTCTGGCTCCCCTTCATGACGTTGTCGGGGTTCCCCTGGTAGTAGATGTACTCCCACACGCCTCCCACTACGTGGAAGGTGCTGGTGAGGCTCGGACCCGCGTTCAGGAAGTAGATGCGCACGTAGTCCCCGGGCCGCACGGGGATGGGCTCGTTGACGTAGCGGAAGTTGTACCCGTTGAAGACCACGTAGGTGGCCTTGCCGTCAAAGAAGTCCCGGCCCGAGGCGTACCACTCGCTTTGGACGATGTAGAGCCTGAGGTCGGGCGGGCGTTTTAGCTCGGCCTCGAGGCGGTACTTCTTCTTGGGCTCCACCACGATCATCCCGTGCTGGCCGCCCATGGTGTGGGCCATGATCCCGTGGCCGCCGGGGGCGCAGTGGTACATGAAGACCCCGGGGAAGTCGGCGGTGAAGCGGAAAACCCGCTCCTCCCCGGGCTGGACGTTCCCCAGGAACTTGGAGGTCTGGGTGTTGGCCGCGTGGATGGAGAGGCCGTGGGCCACGGTGTCCACGTTCTTGAGGACGATCTCCACCGTGTCCCCCTCCTCCACCACAAGCATCGGCCCCGGGCTCATGCCGTTAAAGGAGAACCCCTTGACGTAGACCCCCTCGTCCACGGGGAAGACGCTGCTTTGGGCCACCAGCTCAAACCGCTTCACCGCGGCCAGGGCGGGGACCCCCAGGGCCACCGCCGCCATCAGTAGGAACCTTGCTCCTTTCATTCCCTTCACCTCCTCGGGCCCTAACTCGGACCCTCGCATCCTCGTTTTAGCACCCACCCCCAAGGACAAGTGTCCTTGTGACAAAAGTCCCTAGCGGAAAAACCGCCTCACGGAAGCCTTCCCTCGCCCTATCCTGGGGAAGATGAAGCCTCTCTTCCTGGTCCTTGGCTTCTTCTTCACCGGCCTGGGGTTCCTGGGGAGCGTGCTTCCTATCCTCCCTGCCACCCCCTTCTTCCTGGTGGCCGCCTACCTTTTCGCCCAAAGCCACCCGCGCCTGGAAGGGTGGCTTCTCTCCTTGCCCCAGGTGGGCCCCCTCCTTCGGAGCTACCGGTCGGGGCGGGGCATCCCCCTGCGCACCAAGGTCTTGGCCACCCTCCTCGCCACGGTGGCCGCCCTTCTTAGCGCCTATAGCCTCCCCCACCCCTTGGCCAAGGGGCTTACGCTCCTCCTCGTGGCTTACGGGATCCACTTTCTCTGGCGGCGGGTGCCCACGCTAACGCCGGGAGAAAGCCCAGTAAACGAGGATCTCCCATAAGGCCAGGAACACCCCAAGGGCGTCCCAGTCCGCCCGGCCACCCCAAAGAAACCCGTAGGGGCTCGGCAGGGGAAGGCCGGTGAGCCTCGAGGCCAGGTAGAAGAGGGCAAGCCCCAGGGCAAGGAGCCTCGAGGCCCCGGTAAGAAGGCCCCCAAGCCACCCCTCTAGGACCTCTGGGGCCACCCAAAGGAGGAAAACCAGGGTGTAGCCCAGCCCCCCTTGGAGGATGAGGCCGCCCAGGAGCACCCCTTCGTAGAACCAGGCCTCCGCCTCCCCCCCGTAGGCCCTTCGGCCCAGGCTTGCCAAAAGGGTCCCGCAAAAACCCTGGTAGCCAAGCCCCGCCGCCAGGCCCTGGAGGTGGGCGGGAAGGAGGGCGAGGAGGGGAGGGAGCCAGGAGGGCATGGGGTGAGTTTAAGGCCCCCTCCCAGGGACATTCGTACTTGACAGGGCCTCGAGGGGCACAAAACTAAGACGTGTATATCCTAGTTTTGGAGGTGGACCATGCCCGAGAAGGAACACCGGCTCTTGGACAACCCCTGGCTTCTCCTCATCCTGCACACGGTCCTCTTCGTGGGGCTCTACCTGATCTGGGGATGGCTGGACATCGCCCGCATCCCTAGGCCCTAAAGGAGGTGACCATGGCCCTTTACCCTCCTAAGGATTGGCGCAAGGAACGGATCGCCCCCGAGGAGCGGGTCTGGTTGGTCCTCGCCACCCTCTTCGCCATCGTTTTCCTCTCCGCCTTCATGGGGCTTTGGCACCTCACGGGCCGCCAGACCACCCACGGCGAGGCCTACCGGGTGGACCCCGGAGCCTACCGGGAAAAGGTCATGGCCTTCGCCGAGCGGTACCAGGTGGGCGAGCTAAACGGCATTCCCATCGTGGCCCCGCCCCCAGGGGACGTGTACCTGATGGCCCAGGCTTTTAGCTGGTACCCCGTCTTAAAGCTCAAGAAGGGGGAAACCTACAGGCTCCACGTGGCCTCCGTGGACTTTCCCCACGGCTTCAGCCTTTATCCCCACGAGTGGAGCCTTCAGCTCCACCCCGGGTACGAGTGGGTGTACACCTTCACGCCCACCCAGGCGGGGGAATACGCCCTGGTCTGCAACGATTACTGCGGCCTAGGGCACCACACCATGGTGGGCCGGATCCTGGTGGAGGAGTAAGGAGGTGAAGCATGGCCCTTCCCTTGGAACGCACCTGCCCAGCAACCGGCCTCAAGCTCTTTAGCGCCGCGGAAACCCTGGTCCGGTGGAACGCCGTGGCGGCGGTGGTCTTTCTCCTTCTGGGGTTCCTTTGGGTCATCCCCACCACGCTCAACCGGGTCCTGGGGCCCGAGGTGGTCTCCCCTACCCTCTACTACCAGGCCACCTTCCTCCACGGCTGGAACATGCTCATCTTCTGGATCCTCTTCTTTGAGGTGGCCCTCCTCTACTTCGCCGCCTCCGCCATCCTTAAGACGCCCCTCGCCTTCCCCGGCCTGGCCTGGGGGGGATTCTGGCTCATGCTCCTAGGGGCCGCCCTCGTCAACTACCTGGGCATGACCAACCCCCTTTCCTTCCTGCCCTTCACCCCCTACGTGCCCCTGAAAGCCCCGCCCCTTTTCTACCTGGCGATCATTCTCTTCGCAGTAGGGGCGATCCTAGCGGTCTTCGTCTTCTTCGCCACCCTCTACCGGGCCTGGAAGGAAAGGACCTACGGCCGCTCCCTGCCCCTCGCCGCCTTCGGCGCCCTCACCGCCGCCATCCTGGCCACCACCACCCTGCTTTCCGGGGCCATCGCCTTCATCCCCGCCTTCCTCTGGTCCCTGGGCCTCCTTCCCCACTTGGACCCCTTGTGGTGGCGGCACACCTACTGGGGCTTCGGCCACGGGGCCCAGCAGGTGAACCTGGCGGCCATGGTCACCGCCTGGTACCTCCTCGCCCTCTTCACCGTGGGGGGAACGACCCCCAGCGAGCGCCTTTCCCGCATCGCCTTCTTCCTCTATCTCCTGGGCATTAACCTGGGCTCGGCCCACCACCTCCTCACCGAGCCCACGGGAGCCCTCTCCAGCGCCTGGACCTGGGTCAACACCGGGTACCTGATCCACGTGGCAGTGCTGGGGAGCCTCATCCACGCCTTCTCCGTGCCTGCGGCTATAGAACGGGGTCTCCGCGCCAAAGGCTACACCCAGGGACTTTTCGGCTGGCTCCTTCGGGCCCCTTGGGGCAACCCCGGGTTCTCCTCCCTGGTCCTTTCGGTGGTCCTCTTTGGCCTCCTGGGCGGGATTAGCGGCGTAACCATGGGTTCCTACGACATGAACCTCAAGTGGCACAACACCCTGGCGGTGGTGGGCCACTTCAAGGGCACGGTGGTGGTAGGGACCAGCCTGGCCTTCATGGGGCTTACCTACTACCTGCTACCCCTCCTCTTCCGCAGGAAGGTGATCTGGCCCCGCCTCGCCGCCTGGCAACCCTGGCTCTTCGGGATCGGCATGGCCATGCTCTCCCTAGCCATGATGCGGCTTGGCGTGGTCTACGGTCTCCCTCGGCGCTTCGGGGACACCTTCCAGTTCGGCGGTAGCCCCTTCAGCTTCTCTTACCCAGAGGAAGTGTCCTCCCTCCTCGCCGTCATGGGTATCGGAGGAACCCTCTCCTTGGTGGGCGGCCTCCTTTTTGTCCTCCTCACCGTAGGCACGCTGCTTGGGGGGAAGCGCCTGGAGGAAGAGGAGATCCGTCAAGCCTACGGCGTGAAGCCCGAGGAGAAAGAAATCTCCCCCAAGGGGGTGTACCTCCTCGCCCTCCTCTTTCTGGCCTTCTTCTTCTTTTATTACCTCTACAACCACTGGTTCCTTTCCCAGGCCTGGCCCATCGGTATCCGGTAAGGCCCTCCTCCAGGTCCCCGGGGCATAGCCCCCGGAGGTTTACCATAAAGGCATGCCGGTGCGAAGCCTCCTCAGGCGAGAAGAGTCCTACGCCCTCCACGCCCTTCTCCTTTTGGCGGAAGAACCCGGGCTTTCCGCCCAGGAGATCGCCGAGAAGCTCAAAGCCCCGCCCGCCTTCATGGCCAAGGTGCTCCAGAAGCTGGCCAAGGCGGGCCTCGTGGAAAGCCGCGTGGGGCGGAACGGGGGGGTGTGGCTGAAGCTTCCTCCGGAGGAGACCACCCTCCTCAAGGTCATGGAAGCCCTCTCCGGCCCCGTGGCCCTGGACCTCTGCGCCACCCTCAAGCGCTGCCCCACGGAGGAAAGGCGGGGGTTTTGCTACCTTAAGCCCGGCCTGGTGCAGATGAACCTGGAGATCCGCAAGACCCTGGCGGGCCTCACCCTCAAGGACCTGCTCCCGGAAAGCCCCAAGGCCCCTTGACCCAGGTCATGGCGCCCCACCCCCTGAAGGCCGAGGCTAATGGGGGTATGGAAGGCATCTCCTTAAAGACCACGGTCAACGAGGTCCTAAGGCGCTACCCGGAAGCGGTGGAATGCCTCACCGGGCTTGGCCTGGACACCTGCTGCGGCGGGGCCGAGCCCTTGGAGGCGGCGGCCCGGCAGGCGGGGCGGGACCCGGAGGAGGTCCTAAAGGCTCTCCAGGCCTTTTTAGCGAGGGAGGCACCCCGGTGAACCTTCTAGAAAGGGCCCGCTACGGGGAGGTGCGGGGCCTAGAGATCCTGGCCGACCACCCCGAGGTGCGCCTCGTCCTCTTCAGCCTCCAGGAAGGCCAGGAGGTGCGGGGTAAAGGGGAGCCGAGGGTGCACCTCCTTTGCCTCGAGGGGGAAGGCCTCCTTTGGGCAGGGAACAAGGAGGTGGCCGCCACCCCTGGCACCCTTCTCGCCTGCGAGCCCGGGGAGCCTCACGGGGCCAAGGCCGGGGAAGGGCGGTTTTTGGTCCTCGGCATCGTCACTCCCAGGCCATGATTCCCGCAAGCCGCCTCGCCCTCACCACCGGGCTTCTTTGGTTCGTGGCGGCCAACCTTTTGGGCTTAGCCATGGGCCTAGGCCTCCTCCCCTACACCTGGCGCCCTGCCCACGCCCACATGGAGCTTCTGGGCTTCGTGGGCCTCATGATCTACGGGGTGGCCTACCACGCCCTGCCCCGCTTCCGGGGCGTGGTTTTCCGGAGGCCCGGGCTTGCCCTCTTCCAGGTGATCCTCGCCAACCTGGGGCTTTTGGGCATGGCCCTGGCCTGGGGTCTGGGTTGGGACAAGCCCATCTTCGGCCTCTTCGCCGGGGTTTCCGCCCTGGCGGGCTTCCTCTTCGCCCTCCTCATGCTGGAGGTGCTCTGGGCCTAAGGGACCTTTGCCCCTAGGCCTCTCCCCTACCCTTAAGGACAGGTATGCGCGCGGCAAGCGTTCCCCTAAAGGCGGTGGCCCTGCCCACGGAGCACGGGGGCTTTGGGTTCACCCTGGAACCCGTGCTTCTCGGCCTTCTCCTCTCCCCCGGGGTCCACACCCTGGGCCTCTTCCTTCTGGGGCTTTTCGGCTTCCTGGCCCGCCACCCCTTAAAGCTCGCCTACCAGGACCTCAAGCGGGGCAAGCGCTACCCCAGGACGGACCTGGCCCTGAAGGTGGCGGGGGTCTACCTGGCCCTGGCCCTCTTCGGGCTCCTCCTCGCCGCCCTCACCGCCCGGGGGCCTTTCCTCCTCCCCTTGCTCCTCGCCCTGCCCTTGGGAGCCTACATGGCCTGGGCCGATGCCCAAAACCGGGCCCGGGAGCTTTTCCCCGAGATGGGGGCCGCCCTCTTCATGGCCTCCTTGGCCCCGGCGGGGGTGCTGGCCGGGGGGCTTCCCCCGGAGGTGGCCCTGGGGAGCTTCCTGACCCTGGCCCTAAGGGACGTGGCCGCCCTCTACTACGCCCGCACCCAGGTCCTTAGGGCACGGGGCCTTAAGCCCAAGCGCCACCCCGCCCTTTTTGCCCTCTGGGGAAGCGCCCTTTTGGCCTTCCTTCTCGTCCAAAGCCGCCTCCTCCCCTACCCCGTCTTCCTCGCCCTTCTTCTCCTCGCCCTTTACGGAAGCCTCACCCTTTCCCGGCCTCCGGTGCCGGCCCGGGTCATCGGCTGGACCCAGATGGGCTTTGGCCTTCTCCTGGTCCTCCTGGCCGCCTTGGGCTACACCCTCCAGGGTCTCCCCACGGCCCTCCTCGGGGTGCCCGCCCTGCACCGGGCCCTGGGGTTCGCCCTCGTGGCCCTCGCCTTCCTGGCGGGCGCCTACCTCCTCGGGAAGCGGGAGGTGCCCCGCTTCGCCCGGGTCCTCCTCGGCCTCTACGACCTCAACGCCCTCCTCGGCCTCCTTTACCTGGCCTTCGCGGGGAAGATCCTTCCCCACCCCGTCCTCGCCCTCCTCGGCGTGGCCCTCCTCCACGCCCTGATCAAGCGGCCCCACCCCTGGCCCGGGATCGGCTTCCTGATCCTGGGCTTCCTTCTCCTCTGGCACTAAGCCACCCCTTGAGCCGAGCCCCTGCCCCAGGCCATGGGCACACCCTTTTGGGGTACTTAAAGGTGGGCGGGGCCACCCCGGGGCGCCGGGGAAGGGGAAGAATAGGGGTATGCGCAAGGCCTGGGGGGTCCTGATCTTCTTGCCCCTGGTCCTGGCCCTCGCCCTCCTCCTAAGGCCCCCTAGGACCTGGGCGGTCCCCATCCAGGCCCCGCCCGAGGCCCTGGAAAGGGTCTACCTCCAGGCCCACCCCGCCGTCCTGCGGGTGGAGGGCCCCGAGGGAAGCCGGGGCACGGGCTTTTTCTACGCCCAGGGCCTGGTCCTCACCGCCTACCACGTGGTGGCGGAAGGGGGGCCCTACACCCTGGCCCTGGCGGACGGCACCCGGGCCAGGGCCGAGCTTTTGGGCTTCGCTGAGCCCCTGGACCTGGCCCTCCTCGCTACCCCCGCCAAGGCCCCCAAGACCCTTCCCCTGGAGACCGCAAGGCCGCCCCAACCAGGGGAGGCCTTGGTCCACATCGGCAACGGGCGGAACCAGTTCCTCGCCCCCCGGTACGGGCGGGTGACCCGCCTTGGGGTGAGCCCCTCCGCCTTCCTCCCCCAGGACCTGGTGGAGACCTCCCTGCCCCTCGCCCCGGGGGACTCGGGGGGGCCGGTGTTGGACGCCCAGGGCAAGGTCCTGGGGGTGGCGGTAGCCATCGGCCAGACGGAGGAGGGCTTTAGGAGCTTCTTCGCGCCCCTTCTTGGGCGGGCGAGCGTCCTCGCCGCCCTGGAAAGGGGGGAAAGGCGCTACTGGCCCTACCTGGGCCTAAGGGGCCCCAGGGCCCTCACCCCGGAGCTCGCCCGGGAGCTCGGGCTTCCCCCAGGGGGGGTCCTGGTGGGGGAGGTGGTGCCGGGCGGGGCGGCACACCGGGTGGGGCTTAGGGGGCTGGAATCCCCAGGGGTTCCCGACGTGATCCTCGAGGTGGACGGCACCCCCGTGAACTCCTTTGAGGACCTCCTAAGGGAGGTACGCAAGCGCCAGGTGGGGGAAAGCGTGCGCCTCACCGTGCGCCGGGGGGAAAGGGTCTTCCAGGTGGAGGCGGTCCTCGCCCCCTTCCCGGGGCGCTAGTCCCCCACGTGCTCCCTATAGGCCGGCACCCCGGGAAACCCCTCCGCCAAGAGCACCCCCCGGGCGATGGCCCGGGCAAGGGCGTCGGCGGCGTAGGCCCCAAGGCGGAGGAGGCCCATGGGCTCCACCCCCCGCCCGTCCCCCAGGGCCAGGGCGAAGACCGCATCCCCGTCCAAGGGGGTGTGGGCGGGGCGGAGGGCCCGGGCGAGGCCATCGTGGGCCATGATGGCGAGCCTTTTGGCCTGGGCCTTGGTGAGGGGGGCGTCCGTGGCCACCACCGCCAGGGTGGTGTTCTGGCCCGGGAGGAAGGGGAAGCGGTAGTCCTCCGGGCTTCCCCGGTAGCGGGAAAGGTCCGGGAGAAGACGCCTTTCCTCCGGGGCGAGGAAAGCCTCGGCGTAGAGCCTGCCCGTGAGGGGGTCAAAGGGGCGGCCGAGGCTATTCACCGCGGCGAGGGCCATGACCCTGTAGCCCTCTTCCAAAAGGTAGCCCGCAAGGCCCACGCCCCCCTTCACCCCGCCCGCCACGGCCCCCGTCCCCGCCCCCACGCTCCCCTCGGCCACCTCCTCGCTTGCGGCCAGGCAGGCCCCATACCCGGCCTCGGCCCCCGGGGGGCTAAAGACCTCCCCCCGGCCCAGGTCGTAGAGCACGGCGGCGGGCACGATGGGCACCACACCTCCCGGGGTGGGGAAACCCTTTCCCCTTTCTCGGAGGTAGCGCACCACCCCGTCCGCGGCCGCAAGGCCGAAGGCGCTTCCCCCGGTGAGGAGGACCGCCTGGACCCTTTCCACGGTGTTTTCCGGCTGGAGGAGGTCCGTCTCCCGGGTGCCCGGGGCCGCCCCCCGTACGTCCGCCGCCGCCACCGCCCCCTCTTCCACCAGGACCACGGTGCACCCGGTGCGGGCCTTCCGGTCCGTGAAGTGGCCCACCCGAAGCCCCGAAGGCAGGGCCTTCCCTCCCCAAAGCGCTTCCGCCATGGCCCCAGTATGGGGTAGGCTAGGAGCCAGGACAAGGAGGGAAGCATGTGGGAATACCTCATCCACGGCGAACCCACGCCCGGGCTTAGGCCCTTTTTGGAAGGGGTTGGCAAGGCCCTGGAGGCCCAAGGCTTCCGCTATAACCCCCACTCCGAAGCCCCCAATCTGGTGCTAAACGCCATCACCCCGGAAAACCCCAGGCCCTACCGCAGGAAGGCCCAGGCCACCTTCGTGGCCTCGGTCCTGGAGCTTCCCGAGTTCCCCAAAGACCCCTTGCGGGAGCTTTACCCCTACCTGGTGCGGGCCCTTTCCAACGTCCTCCTGGCCTACGTGCCGGACCAGGGGGTCAAGTTCCTCACCCTGGAGCTCGGCCACTACGGGGAGCCCGAGGGCGAGGGGTTCTACGAGCGGGTGGCAGAGCGCCTAAGGCCCATCGCCTGCAGCCGCCTGGTCATCAACAACGTCTTTGAGCCGGACCTCGAGCCCGAGCTCTGGCAGGGGGACGAGCTCACGGAAAGCATGTACCGGGCGGGCAAAAAGCTAAAAGAGTGGGACCTCCTCCCCGCCCCCTTCCCCATTGAGGAGATCCTCCCCCCCGAGGACCTAAGGCACGTGAAAAGGCTTTATGGCATCGGGGGGCTTTCCTACGGGAACCTCTCCGTGCGCAAGGACGAAAAGCGCTTCTGGATGTCGGCAAGCGGCGTGGACAAGGCAAACCTCCGGGAGATCGGCCGGGACATCCTCATGGTGAAGGACTACGACCCCGAGAAAAACGCCATCATCCTTTCCGTCCCCCCCCACGTGGAGCCCCGGAGGGTGAGCGTGGACGCCATTGAGCACTGGATGATCTACCGGGAGCACCCCGAGGTAGGGGCCATCCTCCACGTCCACGCCTGGATGGAGGGGGTGCCCGCCACCCAGTTCAACTACCCTTGCGGCACCTACGAGCTCGCCCAGGCGGTGGCGGAGAAGGTGCGCCAAGCGCCCGACCCCGCCCGGGCGGTGGTGGGGCTCAAGAACCACGGCCTCACCATCACCGGAAGGAGCCTGGACGAGATCCTGGAGCGGATAGAGGGCAAGCTCATCCGCACCGTGCCCATGGCATGAAGGCCCTGGTCTACACCCCCTCCCTCCCCCGCTTCTTCGGGGCGAGGCTTCTCGGCAAGCGCTTCCCCAAGGGGCTTTTGCCCCTCGCCCTAAAGGAAGTGCCCCTCCCCGAGCGGGAAGGGTTCGTGCGGGTTAGGGTGCGGCAAAGCGGGGTCTGCGGCTCGGACCTCGCCCTCCTCTACGGGAAAAGCCCCCCTTCCATCGCCCCCTTCTTCTCCTTCCCCGCCGTGCTGGGCCACGAGATCCTGGGAGAATACGAGGGGAGCCTGGTGGCGGTGAACCCCCTCCTCGCTTGCGCCGACCGGGGGCTTCCCCCCTGCCCCCAGTGCCAAAGGGGGGAGGAAGGGCTTTGCCAGAACGTGGCGGAAGGGAGCCTGGCCCCGGGGATGCTGGGCTACAACCGGGACCTCCCCGGGGGGTGGGGGGAGTGGGTTCTGGCCCGGCCCGAGCGCCTCTACCCCATCCCCCAAGGGGTCCCCGAGGACCGGGCGGTCTTCGCCGAGCCTCTGGCCGTGGTCCTGAGGGGCCTGAAGAAACTCAGGCCCTGGCCCGAGGAGGTCCTGGTCCTGGGGATGGGCACCATCGGCCTCCTGGCGGTCAGGCTCCTAAGGGCCCTGGGCTACGGGGGGAGGCTTTTCGCCGTGGCCAAGTACCCTCATCAGGCGGAAAGGGCCAAGGCCTTCGGGGCGGACGAGGTCTTCCCGAGCGCCCAAGAAGCCCTTTTGGCGCGGGCCCGGCGCTACCGCTACCTTCTCTTTGAGGGCTTTCGGGGTGGGTACGAGGCGGTGGTGGAGGCCTCGGGAAGCGGCAGGGGCTTTCGCCAGGCCCTCGCCCTCGCCCGGGAAGGGGGGAAGGTCCTCCTTTTGGGGGCGCCGGGGCTTGCGCTTGTGGACCTCTCCCCCTTCTGGTTCAAGGAGGTGGGCCTCGAGGGGAGCTACACCTACACCCGCGAGGACTTCCGGGAAGCGGTGGGGCTTCTTTCGGAGCTAGGGGGCCTCGAGGCCCTCGTCGGGGGGAGGTACCCCCTTGTGGCCTGGCGGGAAGCCCTCGCCGCCAAGGGGAAGGCCCTCTTCGCCCCAAATGGGCCTTAGGCGGGGTTTTCGCCCCCAGGCCTTGCTAGCCCCCCCACGTCTGGCAAAGCCGCCCCCAGGAGCTGGCCCAGGACCTGGTGGCGGAGGTGGCCTGCGCCTTCCTCCAGGAGGCCCCGAGGGGCTTAAGGATCGGCCTCGTGGCCTTCAGCGGCTACGCCCAGACCGTCCACGGGTTTTACAGCCGGGACACCTTCCTCCTCAACCCCGAGGGCCGGGTGGAGCGGATCTGGCGCCGGGTCAACCCCTTGCGGGACGCCGACCGGGTGCTGGCCTACCTGCGGGAAAGCCTGGGGCTAAAGGGTTAAAACCTCACCCTCATGGAAAGGGCGTAAGATGTAGGGCGTGTACGTCGTCCGCGAGGGCTTAAGGCAGATCCTCCGCCACCCCACCGCAAGCCTCGCCACCTTCTTCACCGCCTTGGTCTCCTTCGCCCTCCTCTACTTCCTGGGGCTTCTCCTTTGGAACCTGGAACGGGTGGTGGACGCCCTGGGCCAAGAGCTGGAGGTGGCCGCCTTTCTGGCCCGGGAGGCGGACGTGGAAAGGGTCCTTTCCACCATCCAGGACTGGCCCGAGGTGGCCTCGGTGCGGCTCCAGACCAAGGAAGAGGCCCTAGCCCAGCTGGTCCTGGACTACCCCTACCTGGCCGAGGCCAAGGACCTGGTGGAAAACCCCCTCCCCGACACCCTGCGCTTAAAGCTCAAGGACCCGGAGGCGGTGCGCCAGGTGGCCGAGCGCCTCCGGCACCTTCCGGGGGTGGAGGGGGTGGAGTACGGGGGGGAGCTCACGGAAAGGCTCGTGCAGGTCCTGGCCGGAAGCCGCCTCGCCATGGGGGTCCTGGTGGGCCTCCTCCTCCTCAACACCTTCTTCAGCGTGATGGGGTCCATCCGCCTCTCGGTGGAAAGCCGCAAGGAGGCCCTGGGGATCATGCTCCTGGTGGGGGCCACCCGGCGCTTCATTCAGGGGCCCTTCGTGGCGGAAGGGATCCTCCTCACCCTAAGCGCCGGGGTCTTGGCGGTGGCGGCGGGGGTGGGCCTCTACCGCACCCTGGCCCGGGCGGCCCAAAGCCTTTTGCCCTTCCTTCCCGTTCTGAACGCCCAGGACCTGGCCCGGACCGGCCTTCTGGTCCTCCTCCTGGCCCTCCTCCTTGGGGCTGGGGGAGCGTATATGGCCAGCCGGGCCCACCTCCGGGAGGAATAGATGCGCCTCCTTTGGCTTTGCCTTCTCCTTAGCCTAAGCCCCGCCCTGGCCCAGAGCGTGGCCGCCCAGGAACGGGTGGTGCGGGACCTCGAGGCCCAGCTCACCCAGGCCCGGCGCCTAGACCAGGAGGCCCAGGCCCGGCTCCAGGCCTTAAACCAGGAACTCCGCCGCCTCTCCCAGCGGGTGGCCAACCTCCTCCGGGAGAAAAACCGTCTGGAGGGCGAGATCACCCGCCTCGAGGGGGAAAGGGCGGCCCTTCGGCAGGCCATCGCCCGCCTAAGGGAGGAGATCCAGGCCCGGGAAGCCCGGATCGCCAAGCTGGAAGAGGACCTGGAGGAACTCCGGGAGCGCCTCAAGGCCCTCCTGCAAAGCCTCCACCGGGAGCGAGCCGCCCGCTACCTGCCCCTCCTCAGGGCCCAGTCCTTCACCGACCTGGCGGTGCGGGCCCAGTGGGTGGGGTACATCTCCCAAAGGGACGCCGAGCTGGTGCGGGCCCTCCAGGCCACGCTAAAGGCCCTAAGGGAGGAGCGGGAAAGGCTCGCCTTAAGCCTCAAGGACCTCTCGGACAAGGAAGCCGCCCTGGCCGAGACCCAAAGGAAGCTGGAGGCGGAGAAAAGGTCCTTGGAGGCCACCCTGGCCGAGCTCCGCCAGGAAGAGGAGGGCAAGCGGGCCCTGCTGCGGGAGGCCCTCCAAGAAAGGCAGGCCCTTCAGGCCAGGCTCGCCGAGCTCCAAAGCCGGATCCTCGCCGAACGGCGCCGCCTCGAGGCCCTCAGGGAGGAGGCCCGCAGGCGCGAGGAGGAAAGGCGCCGCCAGGAAGCGGCCCGGCGCCAGGCCGCCCTGGTGGTCCCCACCCCCCCTCCCCTCCCCGCCACCCTGGGCCGCCTGGCCTTCCCCGTCCCCGGGGGCAGGGTGGCCGTGCCCTACGGGCAGGAGGGGCCCTTCCAGCTCATCCAGGGCCCTGCCCCGGGAAGCCCAGTCCAGGCCGCCGCCGACGGGTATGTGGCGGGGGTCCTCTACCTCCCCAACCTGGGCTACACGGTGATGCTGGTCCACACGGAAACCCTGGCCACCGTCTACACCAACCTCCAGGCCCCCCTGGTCCAAGAGGGGCAGCGGGTGCGCCAGGGGCAGCTTCTTGGCTACACGGGCGGGGGCCTCCTCATCCCGCCCGAGGCCCTGGAGTTCCGGGTGGCCGTGCGGGTGGGGGAGGAGACCCGGTTCGTGGACCCCGCCGCCTACTACTAAGCGGGCTCAATGAGGCCGTAGTTGCCGTCCTTGCGCCGGTAAAGGACGTTGATCTCGTCGGTCTTGGCGTTGCGGAAGACGAAGAAGGTGTGGCCCAAGGCCTCCATCTGGAAGGCGGCCTCCTCGGGGTCCATGGGCTTCATCTCAAAGCGCTTGACCCGGACGATCCTGGGGCCTTCCTCCTCCTCGGGCTTGCGCAGGGCCTCGAGGTCCCGCACCTCCGGGGGCGGAGGGCCCTGATAGGAGTGGCGCCTCCCCTGGAAACGGCGCTCCCGGTAGCGCTTGATCTGGGTCTGCAAGCGGTCCACCGCCCGGTCAATAGCGGCGTAGAGGTCCTCGTCCTCCTCCTCCACCCGGACGAGCCCCCCGGGCACCTCCACCTGGATCTCCGCCCTGGCCCGCCTCTCCACGTGAGGGCTTCCCGCAAGGGAGAGGACCACCTTGGCCATGGCCTCGCCCTCCTGCAGGCGGTCCAGGCGGGCGAGCTTCTTTCCCACGTAGTCGCGAATGGCGTCGGTGATCTCCAGGTTGCGGCCGATGAGCTTGTAGACGTTCATAGATCCCCCTTTCCGCCCTTAAGGGCGCTCCTTCACCCTTATGCTACCACCCCCCTCGGGACCCTCGTCCCGCACCACCTGCCCCGCCTTGAGGACCACCGTCCGGGCGGGGTAGGCCTCTAGAAGCTCCCGGCTGTGGGTGGCCACCACCACCGTGGCCCCCCGGCTGTGGGCCCCCTTGAGGATCTCCAGGACGGCCATGGCGTTAGCGGGATCCAGGTTCCCCGTGGGCTCGTCCGCCAGGATCACCGGGGGGTCTAGAAGGAGGGCCCGGGCGATGGCCACCCGCTGGGCCTCCCCCACGGAAAGCTCCTCGGGGAAGGCCCGCTTCTTGTGGGTAAGCCCCACCCGGCGCAAGGCTAAGGCGATGCGCTCGGGCCACTCCTTGCGGGGCACCCCCTGGACCTGAAGGACGAAGGCCAGGTTTTCCTCCACGGTCATGTCGGAAAGGAGGCGGTGGTCCTGGAAGACCATGCCGATCTTGCGGCGGTGGTAGGCCACTTGATCGCCCCGGAGGTTTTTCAGGTTCTGCCCGGCGAAGTACACCGCCCCCTGGGTGGGCACAAGCCGCCTGAGGATGAGGGAAAGGAGGGTGGACTTCCCCGCCCCCGAGTGGCCCACCACGTAGACGAACTCCCCCTTCTTGATCTCCAGGCTCACGTTGTAAAGGGCCTTGGTGCGGGTGCGGGGGTACTCCAAGCTCACCCGGTGGAAGGCGATCATGCCCCCACTCTACGGCAAGGCGGGCCACGGTTGCTTCTCACGGAAAGCCGCTATAGTGAAGCTTAGTGAGGGCGAAGATGAAAAAGCGCGCGTGGTTCATGGTGGGACTCGGGGTGCTCTTGGCCCTGGTCTACGCCCAGCTCCCCAGGCCCCAGGCGGAAACCTTCCTGCAAAACCCCAACGGCCAGGCCCTTTTGGAGGTTTACCAGAGGATCCAGCAGGACTACCTGGAACCCCTGCCCAAGGAGAAGCTGGACAAGCTCCTGGAAGGGGCCATCGGGGGGATGGTCCAGGCCCTCGAGGACCCCTTCACCAGTTACTCGCCCCCGCAGCGGGCAACCCTCCGCCAGGAGGACCTAAGGGGCGAGTTCTTCGGCATCGGGGCCACCCTCTCCCCCGCCAACCCCGACGGCACCGGGGCCAAGATAGAGGGGGTGATGAAGGGGCTTCCCGCCCAGCGGGCGGGCCTCAGGGCCGGGGACGTGGTCCTCGAGGTGGACGGGGAGGACGTGACCAAACTCCCCCTCCAGGAGGTGGTGGCCCGGATCCGCGGCCGGGAAGGGACCAAGGTCACCCTCAAGGTGCGCCGGGAGGGGGTGCCCGCCCCCCTGGTCTTTGAGCTCGTGCGGGAGCGGGTGGAGATCGTCTCCGTCTCCTCCGCCCGGATCGGGGACGTGGGCTACGTGGCCCTGGAGACCTTCGCCAACTTCAAGGTGGAGGACCAGCTCAAGAAGGCCATTGAGGAGCTCAAGGCCCAAGGGGTGAAGAAGCTCATCTTTGACCTGAGGGACAACGGGGGCGGCCTCCTGGACCAGGGGTGCGCCGTGGCCAGCGCCTTCCTCAAGGAGGGCCCCATCGTCTACACCCGCACCAAGAACCTCACCCGGGTCTGGTGCGAGGCCACGGGAAGGCCCCTTTGGGATGGGCCCATGGTGGTCCTGGTGAACGGGAACTCCGCCTCGGCGAGCGAGATCGTGGCCGGGGCCTTGCAGGACTACGGCCGGGCCAAGGTCATCGGGGAGAAGACCTTCGGCAAGGGGGTGGGCCAGACCCCCTACACCCTGGCCAACGGCGGCGAGCTCACCCTGGTCACCTTTGAGTGGCTCACCCCCAAGCGCCGGGCCATCAACAAGGAAGGCATCACCCCCGACATCGTGGTGAAGGACACCCGCTTCCCCACCCCCTTCTCCTTCCAGGGGGCGGGGGCCCCGCCGGGGGCGGAGCTCACCGTGAGCCTGAACGGCAAGACCGTGAAGGTGAAGGCGGACGGGGAAGGCAAGTTCTCCTACGCCGAGCCCCAGCAGCAAAGGCCTCTCCCCGAGGAGCGGGGCCAGGCCGCCCTTGACCTGGAAAACGACGCCATCCTCAAGCGGGCCCTGGAAGAACTCAACCGCTAATCGCCCAAAAGACAAGGCCGGGGGCTTGCCCCGGCCTTTTGCCCCACCGCGGCTAAAGCCGCGGTGGGAGCCCTAAGCGGCCTCTTAGCGCACCGCTGCCCCCGGCGGGATTTCCCCTTCCACCGTGACCAGGGCCAGCCTGTCCCCCTCCTGGGCCGCCAGGATCATGCCCTGGCTTTCTATACCCCGGAGCTTGGTGGGCTTCAGGTTGGCCACCAGGACCACCTTCTTGCCCACCAGCTCCTCCGGGCGGTACCACTGGGCGATGCCCGAGACCACGGTGCGCTCCTCGTCCCCCAGGGAAAGCCTAAGGACGAGAAGCCGATCGGCGTTCGGGTGCTTCTCCGCCGCCAATACCTCCGCCACCCGGAGCTCCACCTTGGCGAAGTCCTCAATGCCGATCCAGGTTTCCTCCTTGGGCTTGGCCTCCACCTTGGCCTCCTTTTCCTTGGGGAAGAGAACGGGGGCCTCCTCGGGAATGGGCTTGGGCTCGGCCAGGCCCCAGCGCTCGGCCTCTTCCAGGCTCACCTCCTCCTTGAGCCCCAAAGCCCGCCTGAGCTCCACCATCTTGTCGGGCATGGCGGGGGTAAGGAGGATGGAGGCGATCCTCAGGCCCTCCACCACCCGGTAGAGGACGGCCCGGGCCTCCTGGGGATCCTTTTTGAAAAGCTCCCAGGGCTTCTTCTCGTTGATGTAGCGGTTTAGGGCCTTGACGTAGGCCATGGCCTCCTCGAGGGCCACGTGGGACTTAAGCTCCCGCACCAAAGGCCTTAGCCTGGCGGCGAGCTTCGTCCCCTCGGCAAGCTCCTCCCCCGCCACGGGCTCGGGGATGCGGCCCTCGGCGAAGCGGAAGAGCATGGCCCTCGTCCTCTGCACCAGGTTCCCCAGGTCGTCGGCCAGGTCGGCCTCGTACCGGACCCGCAAGGCCTCCTCGCTCACGGAGGTGTCCTGGCCGTAGGGGATCTCCCTAAGGAGGTAGTAGCGCACGGCGTCCCGGCCGTACTTTTCCAAAAGGGCGAAGGGGTCCACCACGTTCCCCAGGGTCTTGGACATCTTCCGCCCGTCCGGCCCCAGCAAGAACCCCCCCACGTTCAGGTGGCGGTACATGGGAAGCCCCGCCGCCTTCAGCATGGTGGGCCAGAAGACGGCGTGGGGCTTGAGGATGTCCTTGCCGATGAGGTGCCAGGCGTGGGGCCAGAAGACCCGGTAGGCCTCCCCCTCGGGGTAGCCCAGGGCGGAGACGTAGTTTAAAAGGGCGTCAAACCAGACGTAGGTCACGTGGTCCTCGTCCCAGGGGAGGGGGATGCCCCAGGGCACCCGGGCGCGGGGCCGGGAGATGGAGAGGTCCCCGATGGGCTCGGCGAGCATGGCCAGGACCTCGTTCCGGTACCCCTCGGGGCGGATCAGGTCGGGATGTTCCTGGAGATAATCCAGAAGCCAGGGGCGGTACTTCTCCATGCGGAAGAAGTAGTTCCCCTCCTTCCGCCTCTCCACGGGCCGCCCGTGGATGGGGCAAAGGCCCTCGGTGAGCTCCTTTTCCGTGTAAAAGCGCTCGCAAGAGACGCAGTAGAGCCCCTCGTACTCCCCGTAGTAGATGTCCCCCGCCTCGTAGACCCGCCTTAGGACCTCCTGGACCACCCGCTTGTGCCTTTCCTCCGTGGTGCGGATGAAGTCGTCGTAGGCGATGCCCAAAAGCTCCCAGGCCCGCTTGAAGCGCCCGGAGACCCGGTCCACGAAGGCCTGGGGGTCCTCCCCCGCCGCCAAGGCCGCCCGGTAGACGGTCTCCCCGTGCTCGTCGGTGCCGGTGAGGAAAAAGGTCCGGTAGCCGTCCAGGCGGTGCCAGCGGGCCAGGAAGTCGGCCACCACCGTGGTGTAGGCGTGGCCCAGGTGGGGCTCGGCGTTCACGTAGTAGATGGGGGTCGTCACGTAAAAGACCTTCTCCATGCGCCCTCCTCTCAAAAAAAAGCGGGGCATGCGCCCCGGGCGGGAAGGTCTTCCCGCCCTAGCGCCGGGGCATACCCTTCATAGGGAAAAGTTTACGGCAAAAGCTCCTCCACGCCCAAGGGCCCCGCCACCAAGGCCCGGGTGGCGAGGCCCACGAAGAGGCCGGTCTCCACCACCCCGGGGATCTCCAGAAGGGCCCGGTGGAGGCCCAAGGGGTCCCCGATGGGGCCGAAGCGGCAGTCGGCGATGAGGTGCCCCCCGTCGGTGAAGTAGAACTCGTCCCCGTCCGTGCGGAGCACGGGCTCCCCCCCGAGGTGGGCGATGGCCCTGAGGGTGGCCCGGTAGCCGAAGGGAACGATCTCCACCGGCACCGGCCCCCGGCCCAAGACGGGCACCTTCTTGGTGTGGTCGGCGATGACGATGAACTCCTTGGCCACCCGCTCCACGATCTTTTCCCGAAGAAGCGCCCCGCCCATCCCCTTGATGAGGGCAAGCCCGGGGGCGATCTCGTCGGCCCCGTCAATGGCCAGGTCCACCCCCTCCGGGGGAAGGTCTATGAGGGGGATCCCCTCCTTGCGGGCCAGCTCCTCGGTGGCCCTCGAGGTGGGCACCCCCTTCACGTCCCGAAGCTCCCCCTCCCTAAGGCGCCGGGCGAGCTCCAGGATGGCGTAGCGGGCCGTGGAGCCCGTGCCCAGGCCCACCACCATCCCGTCCTGCACGTAGGCGATGGCGGCGTGGGCCGCTTCCTTCTTGTAGCTCTCTAAAGGGCGCTCCATCAGGCCCCCCTAAGCGCCTTTAGGGCCTCGGCCACCTCGAGGGCGTGCCCCTCGGGGGAGACCTTGCGCCACACCTTGGCGATGCGCCCCTCGGGGTCAATGAGGAAGGTCTGGCGCAAGACCCCCTCCACCTCCTTGCCGTAGAGGTTCTTCTTGCCCCAGGCCCCGTAGGCGGCGATGGCCTCCTTGTTGGGGTCGGCGAGGAGGGGAAAGTTCAGGCCGTACTTCTCGGCGAAGCGCCTGTGGCTTTCCACGTCGTCAGCGGAAACCCCGAGGACCACCGCCCCCAGGGCCACAAGGCTTCCCATATGGTCGCGGAAGCCGCAGGCCTCCTTGGTGCAGCCCGGGGTGTCGTCCTTGGGGTAGAAGTAGAGGACCACCCACCGCCCCCGGTAGTCCGAGAGGCGGTGGACCTTCCCTTCCTGGTCGGGAAGGGCGAAATCGGGTGCCGGTTCGCCCACGGCCAACATGCCTAGAGTTTATACCCAAAGCGCCGGAGGAGGTCCTTGCGCCAAGCCACCTCGGCCTCGTCCTCCACGCCCAAGGGGGTGAAGCCGTCCATGACCCCCAGGATGGCCCGCTGCTCCCCCTCCTCGGCCACCACCACCTTGAGGGGGTTGGCGGTGGCAGCGTAGATCCTGACCACCTCGGGGCAGGCCTTCACCGCGTGGAGGACGTTGATGGGGTAAAACCCCTCTCCCAAGACGATGAGGAAGGCGTGGCCCGAGGCCAGGTTCAGGAGGTTCCTCACCGCAAGCTCGGTAAGCTCCGGGTCCGTCCCCGAGCGGCGGATGAGGCGCTTGCCGCTGGCCTCGGAGAAGGCGAGGCCGAACTTGATCCCGGGCACGGCGGTGACCAAAGCCTCGTGCAGGTCCTCCACCGTCTTGATGAAGTGGGCCTGGCCCAGGATGACGTTGAGGTTCTCGGGCTTCTCTATGGGGATGAGCTTGAGCTCCATGCCCCATGTATACTCCTCCCCGTGGGTCCTTGGGAAGTCTTCCAGGCCTTCTTGGCCCTGGGGCTTTCCTCTTTTGGCGGTCCTTTGGCCCACCTGGGCTATTTCCGCAAGGCCTTCGTGGAAAGGCGGCGGTGGCTCAGCGAGGAGGCCTACGCCGCCCTGGTGGCCCTGGCCCAGGCCCTCCCCGGCCCCACCAGCTCCCAGGTGGGGATGGCCATCGGCTATCTGCGGGGCGGGCCTTGGGGGGCCTTGTTGGCCTGGCTCGCCTTCACCTTCCCCTCGGCCCTCCTCCTCTTCCTGGCCGCCTTGGCCCTCGAGGCCCTCCCCCCTCCCCCAGGCCTCCTTCAGGGGCTTAGGCTTCTCGCTCTGGTGGTGGTGGCCCAGGCGGTGGGGGAGATGATGGGGCGGCTCGCCCCCAAGGGGGCCCCTCTGGCCATCGCCCTTGGCGTGGCCATCCTCGTCACCCTAAACCCCGCCTGGCAGATCCCCGCCCTTTTGGGGGCGGCCCTTCTTGGCCTCCTCCTCCCTGGGCCCGAGGGCGCACCCTCCCTGGCGGGGCTCAAAGCCCCCCCTAAGGCCTTGGGGCTTGGCGCCTTGGGGCTTTTCCTGGGGCTTTTCCTCGTCCTCCACCTCCTTGCCCCCCACCACCCCCTCTTCGCCTTCCTCTACGCCCTCTACCGGGCGGGAAGCCTCATCCTGGGCGGGGGGCACGTGGTCCTTCCCCTCCTTGAAAGGGCCCTCGTCCCCCGGTTCTTGGACCCGGGAAGCTTCCTTGCGGGCTACGGCCTCGCCCAGGCCGTCCCCGGGCCCCTCTTTAGCCTGGCCGCCTACCTGGGGGCCAAGGCCCCTTTGGGCCTTCCCGCCTGGGCCGGGGCCTTCCTCGGGCTTTTGGCCCTCTTCCTCCCCGGGGCCCTCCTCCTCTTCGCCGCCCTCCCCTTCGCCCTCCTCACCCAAAGCCCCCCCTTCCGCCGGGCCCTGGCGGGGGCGGGGGCCGGGGTGGTGGGGCTCCTCCTGGCCGCCCTCTACGACCCCCTCTTCCGCCACGGGGTGGATGGCCACCAGGCCTTCGCCCTGGCCCTCGGCCTCTACGGCCTTTTGCGCCTAGGGCTTCCCCCGTGGGCCCTGGCGGTTCTCGGGGCCACCCTGGGCGGAGCCTTCCTCTGATAGCATGGGGGGCATGGACGTCCTGGAAAAGGCCGTGGCCGGGGAGAGGCTTTCCGAGACCGAGGTCCTAAGCCTCTTTGACCTTCCCCTTCCCGAGCTTGCCGCCGCCGCCCACGAGGTGCGCCTCAGGAAGACCGACCCAGAGGTGGTCACCTTCCTCATAGACCGCAACATCAACTACACCAACGTCTGCACCGTGGCCTGCGCCTTCTGCGCCTTCTACCGCACCAAGAGACAGAAGGACGCCTACACCCTAAGCTTTGAGGAGATCGCCCACAAGGTGGAGGAGCTTTACCAGGTGGGGGGCAGACGCATCCTCATGCAAGGGGGCGTGAACCCCGACCTTCCCCTGGACTGGTACCTGGACCTCCTCCGCTACCTGAAGGGGCGCTTCCCCGACCTCCGCATAGACGCCTTCAGCCCCGAGGAGATTTTGGGCCTAGAGCGCCTCACGGGGCTTAGGGCGGAGGCCATCCTGGAGAAGCTAAAGGAAGCGGGCCTGGACGGCCTCCCGGGGGCGGGAGCGGAGATCCTGGTGGACGAGGTGCGCCAAAAAGCGGCCCCCGCCCGCATCAAGACGGCGGACTGGTACCGCATTATGGACGCCGCCCAGGCCCTCGGGCTTTACACCCTGGCCACCATGGTGATCGGTTTCGGGGAAGGCCCGAAGGAGCGCGCCGCCCACCTCCTGGGCCTCCGCGCCCAGCAGGATAGGGCCTTAGAGCGCTACGGAAACGGCTTCGCCGCCTTCGCCCTCTGGACCCTTCAGGTGGAGCACACCCGCCTAAAGGGCAAGGCCCCGGGGGCCACGGCCCACGAGTACCTGAAGACCCTCGCCATCGCCCGGCTTACCCTGGACAACCTCGCCCACTTCCAGGCCTCCTGGCCCACCCTGGGCTTCAAGGTGGCCCAGGCCGCCCTCTACTACGGGGCCGACGACTTCGGGAGCACCATGCTGGAGGAGAACGTGGTCTCGGCGGCCGGGGGGCATGGCCGCACCCACGCCACGGTGCGCCAGATCGTCCGCCACATCGTGGACGCCGGGTTTAGGCCGGCGGAGCGGGACCCCCTCTACCGCATCCTCCGCTACCCCGACCCCGAGGCCATCCTGAAGGAGCCCGAGCCCTTGGAGCTCCCCCTGGCCTAAGTGGCCCCACGGTGGTTTCGCAACATGGGGTGCCCGAAATGGGCCTTGGGGAGCCCCTTTGGGGTACTTAGGGGCACTGGCCGGAGCGGTAAAGGTCGTAGTCGCTGTAGACCGAGGCCTGGTAGGGGTCGCCCCCTTCCCGGGCATCGTACCCGTTCCAGCCGTGCTTCACCTTGAGCTGCTTCAGGCTTCCCACCCAGTAGAACTTGGCACCGGAGCCGTTGGCGTAGAGGAGGTACTTGCTGCAGGTGTGGCCCAAGACCGTGTCCCCGGAGCTATAGCGGCCGTTGTTGTCCTCGTCCCGGTAGGCCACCACCCGGTAGCTCCCTTCCGTGGCCTCCGGGGGGAGCTCCATCAGGTACCCCTTGGCGAGGCTTGGGTCTTTGATCTCCAGCTGGTTGCTGTAGTCCACCTGCCCCTCTGTGGTAAGGCCCACCAGGGCCAGGCGCAGGCCCTGGGCCACGTCGGACCAGTTGCCCTGAAACTGCCCGGAAACCTTAGGCCCCCCAAAACCTGGAATAAGCCCACAGGCTCCGAGGAGAAGGCCGCCTGCCAAAACTAAAGGCCACTGCCGCATGGGTTTGCCCTCCAGGGCTCAGGGTAGCGGCTTTTTATTAAAACGAAGTTAACCTTCTCTCAAGCCGGGGTTGGCCTCGAGGCGCTGGAGGCCCTGGCGGATCTCCTGGAGAAGGGGCGCAAGGGGCCTCTCCTCTTCCAGGGCCCGGATCAGGGCGCTTCCCACCACCACCCCGTCCGCCACCGCCGCCTGGGCGGCGGTCTCCCTGCTGGAGACCCCAAACCCCACGGCCACGGGCAAGGTGGTCTTGGCCTTGATGCGGCGCACCAGGTCCTTCACCTCTTCAGGAAGCCTTTCCCGCATCCCCGTGACCCCGGTGACGGAGACGGCGTAGACGAAGCCCGTGGCGTGGCGAACCACGGTGGCGATGCGGGCGTCGGTGGAGGTGGGGGCGAGGAGGAAGACCGTCTCCAGGCCGATCTCCTGGGCGAGGCGCACCAGGCTCGGGTCCTCATCGGGGGGGAGATCGGGAAGGATCACCCCCGTGGCCCCCGCTTCCCTGAAGAGGCCGAAGAAGCGCTCGGGGCCCCAGGCCAGGACGGGGTTCAGGTAGGTCATGAGGAAGAGGGGCTTAGGGGTGAGGGCACGCACCTCGCGGACGAGCTCCAAAACGCCCTGCACGCTCATCCCTTTCCTCAGGGCCACCTCGCTCGCCCGCTGGATCACGGGGCCGTCCCCCAAGGGGTCGGAGTAGGGAAGGCCGATCTCCAGAAGGTCGGCGAAGGGCAGGACCTCCTCCACCGCCTGCAAAAAGCCCTCCCGGCTGGGGAAGCCCGCGGTGAGGTAGGGGATGAGGGCGGCCCGGCCCTCGGAGCGGGCCTTGGCGAAGGCCTCGAGGGTGGTCATAGCTCCCCTCCCAGAAGGCGCATGGCCTCGGTCACGTCCTTGTCCCCCCGGCCCGAGAGGTTGATCACCACCACCTGGTCCTTGTCCATCTCCGGCACCACCTTGGCGGCGTAGGCGATGGCGTGGGCGGACTCCAGGGCGGGGAGGATGCCCTCAAGCCGCGCCAAGAGCTTAAACCCTTCCAGGGCCTCCTCGTCGGTGACGCTGGCGTACTCGGCGATGCCCATGTCGGCGTAGTAGCTGTGTTCCGGCCCCACCCCGGGGTAGTCCAGCCCGGCGGAGACGGAGTGGGCCGGGGTGATCTGGCCGTCGTGGTCGTAGAGGAGGTACATGTAGCTCCCGTGCAAAACCCCCCGCTTCCCCGCCCCGATGCTAGCGGCGTGCCTGCCCGTGGAAAGCCCTTCCCCGGCGGCCTCCACCCCGATGAGCTTGGGCCGCTCCTTCTCGGGCAGGTAGGCGAAGGGGGCGAAGAGGCCGATGGCGTTGGACCCCCCGCCCACGCAGGCGATGAGGGCGTCGGGGTAGCGGCCGAAAAGCTCCTGGCTTTGCCGCTTCACCTCCTCCCCGATGACGCTCTGAAAGTCTCGGACCATCATGGGGTAGGGGTGGGGGCCCACCACCGAGCCCAGGATGTAGAAGGTGGTGCGCACGTTCGTGATCCAGTCCCGGATGGCCTCGTTGGTGGCGTCCTTTAAGGTGCGGCTCCCCACGGCCACGGGCCGCACCTCGGCCCCCAAGAGCTTCATGCGAAAGACGTTCAGGGCCTGACGCCTCACGTCCTCCTCCCCCATGTAGACCACGCACTCCATGCCGAAGAGGGCGGCCACCGTGGCCACGGAAACCCCGTGCTGCCCCGCCCCCGTCTCGGCGATGACCCGGCGCTTGCCCATGCGCTTGGCGAGAAGGGCCTGGCCCAGGGTGTTGTTGATCTTGTGGGCCCCGGTGTGAAGGAGGTCCTCCCGCTTGAGGTAGACCTGGGCCCCGCCCCAGTACTGGGAAAGCCGCTTGGCGTGGTAGAGGGGGGTGGGCCGCCCGGCGAAGTTCCTTAGGTAGTAATCCAGCTCCTCCAAGAAGACGGGGTCCTTCTTGGCCTCCCGGTAGGCGGCCTCCAGCTCCTCCAGGGCGGGGATCAAGGTCTCGGGCACGTACCGCCCTCCGTAGGGGCCGAACCGCCCCCGGGCATCGGGTAGGGGAAACTCCGGTAGCGTTAGCATCTCCACTCCCAAAGGCGCCTCAAGCGCCAAAGACTTCCCCCATCCTAACCCCAGGGGCTCGGACCGGTAAACTTGGGGGGATGGAAGCCGCCCCCGCCATTCCCGTCCTGGATAAGGGCTTCGTGCGCCTGGTGGACCAGATGGGGGACGACCGGGCCATCGTCCAGGCCGCCCGGGTCTCCTACGGAGAGGGGACGAAGACGGTGCGGGAGGACGCCGCCCTCATTGACTACCTCATGCGCCACCGCCACACCAGCCCCTTTGAGATGGTGGTCTTCAAGTTCCACGTCAAGGCCCCCCTCTTCGTGGCGAGGCAGTGGTTCCGCCACCGCACGGCCAGCGTCAACGAGGTCTCGGGGCGCTACTCCGTCCTAAAGGAGGAGTTCTACGAGCCCGAGACTTTCCGCAGGCAGGCCAAGGGGAACAAGCAGGCCTCCGAAGGGGCCTTTCACGACGAGGAGGCCCTAGCCCTCCTCAAGGGGGTGGAGGAAGAGGCCTACCGGGCCTACCAGGCCCTTCTGGAAAGGGGGGTGGCCCGGGAGATGGCCCGGATGGTCCTCCCCCTGAACCTCTACACGGAGTTCTACTGGAAGCAGGACCTCCACAACCTCTTCCATTTCCTCAAGCTCCGCCTGGCCCCCGAGGCCCAGTGGGAGATAAGGGCGTACGCCAAGGCGATCGCCGAAATCCTCAAGGAGAGGGTCCCCCTCGCCTGGCAGGCCTTTGAGGAGCACGTGCTCCACGGGGCCACCCTCTCCCGCACCGAGCTAAGGGCCCTGAAGGGCCTCCTCACCCCCGAGGTCTACGAAGAGGCCTTAAAGGCCTTGGGTCTATCGGGCTCGAGGCTAAGGGAGGCCCTGGAGAAGGTCTTCGGCCCCTAAGCGAAAAGGGCTTCCGGGGCCTGGCCCGTCCGCTCGGCGATGAGCCGGTAAAGCTCCTCTTCCGTCAGGGTGGGGACCCCAAGGGACCGGGCCTTCTCCAGCTTGCTCCCCGGGTTTTCCCCCACCACCAGGTAACTTGTCTTGCGGCTCACCGAGTCCGTCACCTTGGCCCCAAGGCGCCTCAGGAGGGCCTTCACCTCCTCCCGGGGGCGGGAAAGCTCCCCGGTGATCACGAAGGTGAGCCCTTTGAGGGCCTCGCCCCCTTTCTCCTTGGCCTCCATCTCCACCCCCGCCTCCTTGAGCCTCCGCACCAGGTCGCGGAAGGCGGGGTCCTTTAGGGTCTCCAGGATGGCCTTGGCGGTGAGCTCCCCCACCTCCTCCACCTCCAAAAGCTCCTCCAAGGAGGCCTCCAGGAGGCGGTCCATGCTTTGGAAACGGGCCGCCAGGTTCCGGGCCAAGACCTCCCCCACCCCGGGAAGCCCCAAGGCGTAGAGGAGACGCTCTAAGCCCCGGTGCTTGCTCGCCTCTATCTGGCGGAGGAGGTTTTGGGCGCTCTTCTCCCCCATGCGCTCCAGGCCCAAGAGGTCTTCCTTCCGCAAGCGGTAGAGGTCGGCCACGTCCTTGACCAGGCCCTTTTCCAAAAGCTTCTCAATGAGCTTCTCCCCCAGGCCCTGGATGTCCATGGCCTTGCGGGAGGCGTAGTGGCGGATGGCCTCAAAGCGCTTGGCGGGGCAAAGGGGGTTGGGGCAGCGGTGGACCTTGCCCTCCTTGAGGAGGCGGTGGCCGCACTCAGGGCAGGTCTCGGGCCAGCGGATGGGGCGCTCTTCCCCGGTGCGCCGCTCCTTGAGGACCCGGATGACCTCGGGTATGACCCCGCCCGCCTTGTGGACCAAAACCCAGTCCCCGATGCGGATGTCCAGCTCCTCTATGTAGCTTTCGTTGTGCAGGGTGACCCGGGAAACCTCGCTTCCCTCTAGGAAGACGGGCTCGAGGACCCCCACCGGCGTCACCCGCCCGGTGCGCCCCACCTGGAAGACCACGTCCAAAAGCCTCGTCTCCTTCTCCTCGGCGGGGAACTTGTAGGCGATGGCGAAACGGGGGGCGCGGGCGGTGTAGCCCAGCTCCCGCCAAAGGGCAAGCTCGTCCAGCTTCACCACCACCCCGTCCGCCTCAAAGGGAAGGGCCCGCCGCTTCTTCAGCCAGTCCTGGTAGACCCTTTCCACCCCTTCCACCCCCACGGCCCGGGTAAAGCCGTGCTCCACGGGGAAGCCCTTCTCCTTAAGCCAAAGGAGAAGCTCGTACTGGGTTTGAAGCCCGCTTTCCTCCAGGCCAAGCCCCAGGGCGTAGAAGGTGGCCCTTAGGCCCCTTTTAGCGGTGATCCTGGGGTCCTTCTGCCGTAGGGAGCCCGCCGCCGCGTTCCTGGGGTTTTTGAAGACCTTCTCCCCCTTTTCCTCTAGCTCCTCGTTTAAGCGGAGGAAGGCCTCTATGGGCATGTAGACCTCGCCCCGGACCTCGAGGCGCTCTGGCACCCCTTTGAGCCTCCTCGGGAGGGTGGGGATGGTGAGAAGGTTTTGCGTCACCTCCTCCCCCACCTCCCCGTCCCCCCGGGTGGCCCCGTAGACCAGGACCCCGTCCTCGTAGTAGAGGTTCACCGAGAGGCCGTCCACCTTGTGCTCCACGGTGTAGGCGAAGGGGCCTTCCCGCCCCAAAGCCCGCCCGATCCGCTCCTCAAAGGCCTTGAGTTCGTCAAAGCTAAAGGCGTTGTCCAGGGAGTACATGCGGGTGGGGTGGCGGATGGGGCGGAAGGTGGCCTCGAGGGGCCTTGCCCCCACCTGCTCCGTGGGGGAGTCCGGGCTTTTAAGCTCGGGGAAGCGCTCCTCAAGCTCCTTAAGCTCCCTAAGGAGCCGGTCGTACTCGGCATCGGAGATCTCGGGGTCCGCCAGGACGTAGTAGCGGTAGTTGTGGTAGCGGATCAGGTCCCTGAGCTCGTTTACCCGCTTCCTCGCCTCTTCCAGGGTCATGGCCCTAGTCTACCTTGGGCTATACTTTCCTTTGGACAGGGGCGCATCCCCTATCCCGAAAGGAGGCGTTATGAGGAGGCTTTTGTGGTTGCTCACCCTAGGCGCGCTCGCCGTGGCCCTTACGGCCTGCCCCAGGAAAGCAGAGGAGCAGGCCGGCGCGGGGACGGCTCCGGCCGAGGAAACGAGCCTTCCCGGGGCCAACGTCCGGGTGGGGCTTGCCTTTGACGCCGGCGGCAAGTTTGACCGCTCCTTCAACCAGTCCGCCTGGGAAGGGGCGCAACGGGCGGCCCAGGAGCTTGGCGTCCAGATCTTTGACTTTGAGCCCGCCGATCCCTCCCAGGTGGGCCAGGGCATCCGCACCTTCGCCGAGGAGGGGTTTGACTTGGTGATCGGCGTGGGCTTCGCCAACGAGCCCGCCATCACCGCCACCGCCAAGGAGTTCCCCAACGTGAAGTTCGCCGTGATTGACGCCGTTCCCGGGGAGGGCCAGCTTCCCAACGCCTTGGGCGTGGTCTTCCGGGAGCACGAGGGGAGCTTCCTCGTGGGCTACGTGGCGGGCAAGCTCTCCCGCACCGGCGTGGTGGGGTTCATCGGCGGCATGGACATCCCCCTCATCCACAAGTTTGAGGCGGGCTTCCGCGCCGGGGCGGAGTACGCCTTCCAGGAGGACGGGATCCAGGGCCGGGTCCTGGTGGGGTACGTGGGCAACACCCCCGCCGCCTGGAACGACCCCGCCAAGGCCAAGGAGATCGCCTCCAGCCAGGCCCGTCAAGGGGCGGACATCATCTACGCCGCCGCCGGCGGCTCCGGCCTCGGCCTCATTGACTTCGTGAAGGAAGAGATGTGCCTGAGGGAAGGCGGGGCCGTGCGCTTCGTGCGCGAGGACCGCTTCGCCGACGTGCCCAAGTACCCCGCCTACGAGGCGAAGTGCGGCGAGGGCACCACGCCCCTCTTCTTCATCGGCGTGGACGCCAACCAGAACTACCTGGGCGACACCGACAACGACCCCACCACCCTCAACCACGGCCTGACCTCCATGGTCAAGCGGGCAGACGTGGCCGTGTACGACACCATCAAGAGCGTGGTGGACGGCACCTTCCAGGGCGGGGTCAAGGACCTGGGCCTCGCCGAGGACGGCGTGGGCTACGCCCTGGACGAGTACAACCAGGCCCTGATCCCCGAGGAGGTGAAGGCCCGCCTCGAGGAGCTGAAGCAGGCCATCATCAACGGGGAGATCCAGGTGCCCGAGACCCGCTAAGGCGAAGGCTTCCCGGGGGCCAGGGTAAGCCCCTGGCCCCTTGTATACTTCGGGCGTGGCGAAGGCCCTGGTCCTCAAGGACATCACCAAGCGCTTCCCCCTGGTCCTGGCCAACGACCGCATCAGCCTGGACCTGGAGTGGGGCGAAGTCCTGGCCCTGGTGGGGGAAAACGGCGCCGGCAAGTCCACCCTCATGAAGATCGTCTACGGCCTCCAGCCCCCGGACGCCGGGGAGATGTGGGTGGACGGGAAGCCCTATAGGCCCAAAAGCCCCGTGGACGCCATCAGGGCGGGGATCGGCATGGTTCACCAGCACTTCATGCTGGTGGAGCCTTTCACCGTCTTGGAGAACCTGGTTTTGGGCCTGGAACCGGGAAGCCCCCTCTTCCTGGACCTGGAGGCCGCCCGGAAACGGGCCGAGAGGCTCATGGAGGAGCTGAGCTTTGAGATCCCCCTGGACGAGAAGGTGGAAAACCTCCCCGTGGGGTTGCAGCAACGGGTGGAGATCCTCAAGGCCCTCTACCGGGAGGCCCGGATCCTCATCCTGGACGAGCCCACCGCCGTCCTCACCCCTCAGGAGGCGGAGGAGCTTTTCCGCTTCCTCAGGGCCTACGTGGCCAAAGGCAACGCCGCCATCTTCATCAGCCACAAGCTCAAGGAGGTGCTGGAGGTCTCCGACCGCATCACCGTGATTCGGGACGGCAAGGTGGTGGGCACGGTGCGGACGCAGGAGACCTCCCTCGAGGCCCTGGCCCGGATGATGGTGGGCCGGGAGGTGGTGCTACGGGTGGAGAAGACCCCGGCAAGGCCCGGGGAGGTGGTCCTGGAGGTGGAGGGCCTCGAGGCCCCGCCCCGCCTCAAGGGGGTGAGCTTCCAGGTGAGGGCCGGGGAGATCGTGGGCATCGCCGGGGTGGAAGGCAACGGCCAGACCGAGCTGGTGGAGGCCCTTACCGGCCTCAGGCCCTTTAAGGGCAAGGCCCTCCTCCTGGGCCGGCCCCTTCCCCCCTCGGCCCGGGGGGTCCGGGACCTGGGGGCAAGCCACGTGCCCGAAGACCGGCTCGCCCGCGGCCTGGTCCTGGACTTCTCCGTGAAGGAAAACGCCGTCCTCGGGGACCAGCACCGCCCCCCCTTCCGGGGCTTTTTGGGCTTCCTGGACGACCGGGCGGCCGAGGCCCACGCCAGGAAGCTGGTGGAGGCCTACGACGTCCGCCCCCGCTCCACCACCCTTTCCGCCCGGCGCTTCTCCGGGGGGAACCAGCAGAAGATCGTGGTGGGGCGCGAGCTCCTCCGGGGTCCTAAGCTCCTCGTGGCCGCCCAGCCCACAAGGGGCGTGGACGTGGGCGCCATTGAGTTCATCCACAAGGAGCTCGTCAGGGCCCGGGACCAGGGGCTTGCCGTCCTTCTCGTCTCCGCCGACCTCTCCGAGATCCTCGCCCTCTCCGACCGGATCCTGGTGATGCACGGGGGGCGGATCGTGGGGGAACTCACCCCGGAGGAGGCCACGGAGGAAAGGCTCGGCCTCCTCATGGCCGGCATCCCCGCTTGAGGGGTTATTCCCGGAACTCCCCCGCCACCCGCCCCAGGACCACCACCGCCCCGCTTTCCAGGGCGTAGCGCACCCGCTCCCCCCGGACGAAGCCCTTCTCGTCCCGGCTTTCCACGCCGCCGAAGAGGTAGGCGTAGCCCTCCTTTTCCCGCAGAAGGGCCCGCTCCGCCCGGGTGGTGCGGCCTCCCTGGACGAACTCCACATCCCCAAGAAGCCAGAGGGCGTCCTCGTCCAGGAGGTAGCGGAGGGCCTGGGCCTTGCCCTTTAGGGGCTTCTCCCCTTCCCGGCTCAAGGCCAAGGGCCCTTCCAGGAAGGCCTCGCCGGTGTCGTTTTGGTAGCGGAGGCGGACCCCTTCCACCCGGGTCGCCCCCTGGGTGAGGACCACCCGCCCGGGGAGGGGTTGGACCTCGAGGCGCCCCTCCTCCTCCAGGTAGCGGGCCTCTCCTCCTGAGAGGAAGAGCTCCTCCCTTCCCCCCCGCTCCACCAGGGCCAAAGGCCCCCGGGCCTCCACCTCCTCCCCCAGGCGCACCTCCACCCCCTTGGGGTCAAAGAGGACCAGGCGCAAATAGCGCTCCCCCTTTTCCTCCCCCGCCTTCCGCAGGCGCATCAGGTAGGGAAGGCCCTCCCGTTCCCAGTCCGGGTTGTACGCGGCCTCCACCCGGTCCCCGGGCTTTAACCCCTCCTCCAGGACCGTTCCCGCGTCCAGGAAAAAGGCCCGCTCCCCCACCACCGCCTTGGCAGGGGTAAGCTCGCGGAGTTCCCCCACGTGGAGGTCCCCGTAGTCGGCGTAGAAGAGGCTTTCCTCCTCCCCGCTCACCCAGGCCACCACCCTCTTGTCCTTGCGGAGGAGCTCCACCTCCGGGCGAAAGACCTCCTGAGCCAGGGCCAAAAGGAGGCCAAGCCCTATGCCCAGGAGGAGGGGGCGCATCACCGCTCCCCGAGTTTCCTAAACTCCTCCACGGGCAGGCGGAAGGCCCGGCCGTAGACCCGCACCTGGTGGCGGTTCACGTTGTGAAGGAGGGTGCTTCCCGAAAGCTTGAAGCCCTCCTTGGCGTTCTCGCTCACCGCCGGCCTCCCCAAGACAATGGCCTCGCCGGTGGTGTCGTCGTAGTAAAGGCTTTCCCCGGTGGTGACCAGATCCCCGTCCACCAGGCGCACCCCCCCGGTGGCGATGAGCCTTTTGGGGCCGGTGAGGCTCCGCACCTCCTTGGCCCGGATCACCAGGTCCCCCTCCTTGCGCTTCCGGGTGAGGACCACTTCCTTGGGGTCGGTGAAGACTGCAAGGCCCCGCTCCTCCTCGTAGTACACAAGCCCCGCCCGCCCCTCCTGGTGGCCGCTTCGGAGGAGGGCGCTTTCGCTGGTGGAGGTATCGGTGTCCACCTGGAAGGTCATCCGGCTCGCCTCCACCTCCACGGGGTCCTCCCCGGGCTTGGGCTCCTGGCGCATCCGGGCCGGGCCCAGGAGAACCCCTTCCCCGGTGCTCTCCCGGTAAACGAGGGCGGGCCCCCGGGCCTCCACCCGGCCCCTCCGCACCACCACGCCCCCCTCAAACCGGGCCTCCCGCTCCCCTTCCGCCTCCTGCATGGTCTTGCCCTTGGGGGCGATGAGGGTGGCCTTGGGGGCGAGGATGGTGAGGTCCTTCACCCGCCCCCGCACCTCCCCCTCAAAAACCCAAGGACCGTAGCGGAGGTCCCCGGAAAGCCGCCCTCCCTCCACCCGGATCACCCGCACCTCCGAGGCCGCGAAGACCAAGGCCATTCCCAAAAGCACCCATGCCATCCGCTTCATCCGCTTCCTCCTTCCACCTGGCAAGGTCCAAAGCTCCCCCCGGCGGGAAACTCAAACCGAGGGTTTTCCGCCTCAATCCGTTCCAGGGCGAAGTCGGAGCGGAAGCGCTCCGCCTCGCCCCGGAGGTTGGGGGCCTCAATCCGCACCCAGGGGGCCGAAAACCCCTCCTTCTGCCGGATGAGGACGTCCCCAAGGCCGGTCCGGGAAAGCTCCAGGCGGTAGCACCCCTTGAGGATCTCCACCCGGGCGTAGGGGGCCCGGAGGTTGTCCCCGGGTTCCACCACCACCTCGGGGGCGAAAAGGCGCAGGTCCAGCCGCCCCGCCACGTACCTTTCCCCCCTAAGCCCTCCCTGAAGGCGGTACACCCCCCCCACCTCCACCATCTCCGCCGCCTGGAAGCGCCACCGCACCCCCTCCTCCTCGGGGAAAAGGAAAAACTCCACCCCGTAGAGCCGGACCCCTCCCTGGGGCAAGGCCCCCTCCCTGGGCCGAAGGAAAAAGGCCCCAAGGGCAAGGGCCAGAAGGGCGAGGAGAGGTACGTAGCGCCCCACGCCTTCCACCCTAAAGAACCATCCTTTGAGAAGGATGACGCCTAGCCCAGGACATCCCGGGGGTTTCCCCGCACCTTGAGGTTCACCCAGGTCTTGCGCAGGCGGAGGAGGGCCTTCAAGGGGCGGTAGAGGGGGGAGAGGGGAAGGGCGTAGGCGGGAAACTGGACCCGCTGGCCCCCGAAGCCTTCCTTGAAGCGCCAGATCCCCTCGGCGTGGCTGCCCTCGGGGCGCCTGGGAACGCCCCACAGGTCGTAGATGCGGTAGCCCCGGGCGATCCCGTGGCGGATGGCCATGAGGTGCATCCCCATGGGGGCCTTGGCCTCGGGGTGCTTGCGGGTGCTGCCACCGTAGAGGTAGTCCACCTTGCCGGCGAAGGCCACAAAAAGCCCCGCCGCCAAGGCCTCCCCCTCCTTCCGGGCCAGGGCGAGGAAGGCCTCCCCCAAGGGCTGGTTCATCTCCTTGAGGACCGCCCGGTAGTAGGCCTCGGCGTGCTGGAGGAGCTTAGCCCTCCGGTTCGTCTCCTCAAAGAGGCGGAAAAACTCGGGGAAGGCCTCTTCCCCTTCCACGGAAAGCTCCGTGCGCTTCAGGGCCAGGCGGGCGTTGCGGCGGTGCATCTCCTTCATGCCCTTGAGGAGGGCCTCTTCGCCCTGGGTGAGGTCCAGCCACAAGGAGTAGCCTGGCTGAACGGGCTCTTCTGGAAGAAGCCCGGGAAAGCGGGGAGCCTCCACCTCGGCAGGAAGGCCCGCCTCGGGCTCCAAGACCAGGTGGGTCCCCTTGACCCCTTGGGCCAAGGCCCGGGCCACCCGGGGGAGGTCCTCGAGGCGAAAAAGGGCCGGGCCCCGGGGGGCATAGGCCAGGCGAAGCCCCCCGGGAAGGGGCCTAAGGAGAACCTGAGCCGCCCCAAGAAGCCCCTCCTTCCCATAGACGGCGAAGCGCCGGGGCACCCACCCGGAAAGCCGCTTCACCTCCCCCCAGCCCCAAGATTGCAAGGCGCTGGTGATGGGAAACCCCGCCACCAGCCGGTTCCAGGCCTCGGGGTCGTGGTATTCCAAAAGCTCCACCGCCTAAGCGTACAGGGCCTGGGCCAGGGCGTCTAGCCGCTCGTCCCCCTCCAGGGGCAGGCGGCCCTCCTTCCGGTAGGCCGAAAGCAGGTCCTCGTACCCCAGGCCCTGGGCCCGCCGGGCCCGTTCCTCCAGGGGGACGAGGGGCCAGCCGTAGGCCAGGTGCCCCAGAAGATCGTAAAGGTCGTAGGACCCCGGGAGGATCCGGCGTAGAAGGGTTTCGGTCCAGCCCTTGGCCAGGAGGTTGGCGAGAAACGCCTTGCGGCCCGCCGCCTTAAGCCAGAGGGCCCGGAACCGCTCCTCCTCGGGCAAGGCCCGGCGGAGTCGCTTTCGCACTTCCTCCAAAGAATCCACCCGCTCCCCCTCGGGGAGGAGGTAGCCCTCCTTGGCCAGAAGGGCCTCCACCGCCTGCTTGAGCCTCCGGCCCGTGATGGGCTTTTCCAGGAAGAGGTCGGCCCCCAAAGCCCGGCTCGCCCCCTCCAGCTCCCGGCCGCCCCCGGTGAGGATCACCACCGGCACCCGGCTTAGGCGCTTCACCGCCCGGATCCGCCCCAGGAGGGTGAGGCCGTCCATCTCCGGCATCATGATGTCCAAAAGGATGAGGTCGGGGGTTTCTTGTCGGAGGTAAGCGAGGGCGCTTCGGGCCGAGTCCGCCACCACCACCTCGTGGCCGCTCCCCGAAAGCACCGCCTCCAGAAGGTAGCGGACCGAAGGGTCGTCCTCCACCAAAAGAAGCCTCGCCACGGGAAAATCCAGACTTGACCATTATGTAACTTCTGGCCCCCCTTTCGGATATTCACCCGCATATCCATTGACACGCCAATAAAGAAGGGGGCTTGGGTAAATACA